>NZ_JBHXIC010000032.1:0-44768 GCF_042723955.1 Cellulosimicrobium cellulans
CCCTGGGGCCGCGCGGCGCGCGCCCACCCCCCCCCCTGGCCGACCCCGGCGCGGGCCCCCGCCCCCCCGTGCGCGCGGGCCCCCCCCCGCCCGCCGGCCGCACGGTCCTCCGCGCGGCGCGCGGACGCGCCGCGGCGCACGGTGCGGTGCGGGTTGTCGACCGCGAGGAGCAGGACGAGCGCGACCACGGTCACGACGAACGCGAGGGGTGGGATCTCGCCCATGATGACGAGCCCCGGGATCCACAGGGCGAGGAGCGGCAGCGCTACCCCGGCGCTCAGGCGGAGCCCGCCCGCCATGAGGTCGGCGACGAGGAAGACGACGACCGCGCCGCCGACCGCCATGAGCGCGATCGGCAGGCTCGGGTCGATCGGGGCGACCTCTGCGAGCGTGAGGTCCCGCGCCGTGGAGAGCCGGGACAGGACCCGGTCGACGTTGGAGAGGCCGATGAGGAGCGAGAAGCGGTCGGTCGGGCCCCCGTAGAGCCCGAGCAGGGCCCAGAGGCCGACGACGAGACCCGCGAGCGAGGGGAGCAGGGCTGCCGGCGGGGCGAGGACCTCGCCCCGTGCCGCGTGGCCCCGCTCGAGGGCGTAGCGCGAGATCCCGGTCACGAGCGCCAGGACCGCGACGGTGCGCACCGCGGTGCCGGTCCAGCCACCCGGCCCGATGACGCTCCCGAGCGCGTACGTCGACGCGACGACCGCGACGGCGACGAGCCCGCTCGTCGCGAGCACGCGGAAGCCGACGGGGGTCGAGGTGTCCGGTCGGGACGTGGTCATCGCGAGCCCTCCACGAGCAGGGTCCAGGCGTGCTCCAGGGACGCCGACGGGTCGACGAGCACCGCGTGCCACCCGGTGGACCGCAGGGCGGCCACGGTCTCGAGCGCGTCGGCGTGCTCGGGCGCCCAAGGTCGTGCGCTCACCACGAGTGCGCGGTGCAGGCCGTCCCCGGCCATGGCCGCGACCGTGTGCCGTGCGACGGAGCCGAGCGGGCCGAGCACCGCGACGGTGATCTCGCCCGGGCGCCGGTCCCGCCGCAGCGCCTCGGAGGTCGCGACGACGGAGCGGTCGGCGTCCGCGACCACGTGGTGCCCGTGGAGGTCGACGGTGGCGTCCAGGAGGTCGGCCGGCCCCTCGCCCGAGCGGTTGACGCGGAAGCCCGTGCCCGACACGACCGGCGCGAGCGACGTCGGGACGAGCCGGACGGGGTGCCCGGCCTGGAGGAGGGACACGCCGATCGACGCCGCGCACTCGACCGCCCACTCGCCGTCGGCGAGGGCGCGGGGGCTCGACGCGGCCAGCTCCGGGTGGGGCAGGAGCCCGCGGTCCAGGAGGACGCTGACGGGCGGGAGGCCCGCGCTCTCGTCCGCGCGGACCATGAGCTGGCCGCGCCGGGCCGCGCTGGCCCAGTGCACGCGGCGCGGGTCGTCGCCGGCGACGTAGTCGCGCAGCACCGAGTCGTCGCTCGACGCGAGCCGAGCACCCGACGCGGAGCGCTCGTGCTCGCCGAACGCCCGCGACCCGCGGACGGGCAGCTCGACCGTGCGCGGCCACACCGCGACGGCGGTGGGGTCGCCGAGCTCCTGGGTCGCGCTGACCAGGCCGAAGAGGTCGACCCGCGTCGTGAGGAGCGGGCCGAGCGGCCATCGGCCGCGGCGGAGCGGGCGCAGGCGGTAGCGGACCGCGATGTGGTCGCCCACCGTCGCGACCTGTGCCCGCAGGGAGCCCTGGTCGCACAACTCGTGCGCCGCCTGCTCGCTGATCCGCAGGCGGGCGAGCGTCGTGGCCGTGGACGACGTGGCCCGCGTGGCCGCGACCGTGAGTCGTGCCGTCGTGTACTGCCCGCGCACGGCGGGGTTCGGCTGGACGCGGCGCGTCACGTGCAGGGCGCCGCGACCGCGGTCGATCCGGCGGACTGCCATCCAGCACCAGGCGGCGCCGACGGCGAGCGCCCCGGCGACGCCGAGCCCGACGAGGTCGGGCAGCCCGAGCGTGACGCCCAGGACGGCGAGCGCGACGCCGGCGGCGAGCACCACCGTGCCGCGACGGGTCAGTCGCGCGCTGGCGACGCTCCTGCCTCTGCCTCGGAGCCGCGCGAGGAACGACGGGGCACGCACGTCAGCGTCGCTCGGTCGCGTCCAGGGCGGGGATCGGCGTCTGCGCCACGATCGACGCGACGACGGCCTCGGCGTCCTGGCCCGCGAGCCGGGCCTCGGTCGTGATGACGAGCCGGTGCGCGAGCACGGGGACGGCGAGGTACTGCACGTCGTCGGGGAGCACGTGGTCGCGCCCCGCCATCGCCGCGAGGGACTTCGCCGCGCGCAGGAGCTGGAGGGTCGTCCGGGGCGACGCCCCGAGCCGCAGGCCGGGGTGCTCGCGCGTCGCGGTGACGAGGGCGAGCACGTACCGCTTGACGGCGGTCGACGCGTAGACGGCGCGTGCGACCTCGGCGAACCGCAGCACGGCCGCGCCGGTGGTCACGGGGCGGAGGTGGGCCAGCGGGTTGTCCGACTCCTGCCGGTCGAGCATCCGGAGCTCGGCGTCGACGTCGGGGTAGCCGACCGTCAGTCGCGCCATGAAGCGGTCCCGCTGCGCCTCCGGCAAGGGGTAGGTGCCTTCCATCTCGACGGGGTTCTGCGTCGCGACGACGAGGAAGGGGCTCGGCAGCGGGTGGGTCGTCCCGTCGACCGTGGTCTGGCCCTCCTCCATGCACTCGAGGAGCGCCGACTGCGTCTTGGGCGAGGCGCGGTTGATCTCGTCGCCGATGACGATGTTGGAGAAGACCGGTCCCGGTCGGAACTCGAACTCGTGGTTCGCCGCGCGGTAGATGTTGACGCCGGTGAGGTCGCTCGGCAGCAGGTCCGGCGTGAACTGGATGCGGCCGACCTTGCAGTCGATCGTGCGGGCCAGCGCCTTCGCGAGCGTCGTCTTGCCGACGCCGGGGACGTCCTCGATGAGGAGGTGGCCCTGGGCGAGGAGGACGGCGACGGTGACGGTCACGAGGTCGGGACGACCCGTGACGACGGACTCGATGCCGGAGCGGATCCGGCCCGTGGTCTCGACCAGCTCGTCGAGGCCGGCGAGGGCGTCACCCCCGGGCTCGTCGGAGGGCGCGACAGGGGCGATGTCGGGGAGCACGGAGACCTCCGTCGTCGGTGGCGCAGTGCCGCGGACCAGGGAGACCGCGGGTGGGAAGAGCCTAGTGGACCGCCGGCCCTGCGCCGAGCGCCGGTGCGAGGGCGGGACGCCGCGCAGGCCGCGCGACCGCAGCGTGCGCCCCACCCCCGGACCGACGTCGCGACGCGCCATGGGGAGAGCTCCCCTCCACCCCGCTCCACCCGGCGTGACCTGCGGAGATCCTGCGAAGGCGGGTGAAAGCCCGTGGATTCACCGAGAGCGGTGGAGGGAAGTGGAGTACCGTGGAGGAGAAGGGAGCAGGAAGGGAGGTGCCAGGTGCATGTCCGGCTTCGTGGACGACGTGCTCGGCGGTTCCTCCGGCCTGCTCCTGGGCACCTTCACGCCACGTCTGGACGACAAGGGGAGGCTCATCCTCCCCGCGAAGTTCCGGTCGCGGCTCGCACCGGGTCTCGTCATGACGCGGGGGCAGGAGCGCTGTCTGTTCCTGCTGCCGATGGACGAGTTCCGGCGCATGTACGACCAGATCCGGCAGGCGCCGGTGACGAGCAAGCAGGCCCGGGACTACCTGCGCGTCTTCCTCTCGGGGGCGAGCGACGAGATCCCGGACAAGCAGGGACGCATCTCGATCCCCGCGCCCTTGCGGGCGTACGCGGGGCTCGATCGCGACGTCGCCGTGATCGGCGCCGGCACGAGGGTCGAGATCTGGGACGCGCAGGCCTGGGAGACGTACCTCGCGGAGCAGGAGTCGGCGTACTCCGACACCGCGGAGGAGGTGTTCCCTGACCTGCGCTTCTAGAGCACGACCCACGGTTCCCGCACGGTGAGGCCTCCTCCCGCCCGGTCTGACGCACTTCCCCGGCGCCAGAAAGGACGCGGAGGGAGACCTGACCGTACGGGTACCGGCGAGGCGCACGACCGGACGGCACGGCCACGACCAGCACGGAGAGGAGACGGACATGACGAGCGCCCCCGACGACGCCGCCGAGCGGCACGTCCCGGTCCTCCTCCAGCGCTGCGTCGACCTCCTCGCCCCGGCGCTCGCGGAGCCCGGCGCCGTCCTCGTCGACTGCACGCTCGGCATGGGCGGGCACACGGAGGCCGTCCTGGAGCAGGTCCCGACGGCGCGCGTCGTCGGCATCGACCGCGACCCCGAGGCCATCGCCCGCGCGTCGCGCCGTCTCGAGCGGTTCGGCGACCGGTTCCGCGCGGTGCACGCCGTGTACGACGACATCGGCGAGGTCGTGGCCGACGTCGTCGGCGGGCCGGTCCAGGGCGTGCTCATGGACCTCGGGGTGTCTTCGCTCCAGATCGACGAGGCCGACCGCGGGTTCTCCTACGCGCACGACGCGCCGCTCGACATGCGCATGGACCCGACGACCGGCCGGACGGCCGCCGACGTCCTCAACACCTACGACGAGCGCGCGCTCACCCGGATCCTGCGCGACTACGGCGAGGAGCGGTTCGCGCAGCGCGTCGCCCGCGCGATCGTCCGGCGCCGCGACCAGCGCCCGTGGGAGCGCAGCGCGGAGCTCGTGGAGGTCGTGCGCGGCGCGATCCCGGCCGCGACGCGCACGACGGGCGGGAACCCGGCCAAGCGGACCTTCCAGGCCCTGCGGATCGAGGTGAATGGCGAGCTCGAGGTGCTCGAGCGCGCGGTCCCCGCCGCCGTGGACGTCCTGACCGTGGGCGGGCGCCTCGTCGTCGAGTCGTACCACTCGCTCGAGGACCGGATCGTCAAGCGCGTGCTGGCCGCGGGGGCGACGATCAGCGCACCGCCCGGGCTGCCCGTCGTGCCGGAGGAGGACCAGCCGTACCTGCGGCTCCTCACCCGGGGCGCGGAGGAGGCGTCGGCCGTCGAGCGGGAGACCAACCCGCGCTCGGCGTCCGTCCGGCTCCGCGCCGCCGAGCGCACCCGGCCCACGCCGCCGCACCGCCGCCCGCACCGACCGACCGACCGACCGCACGACCCGGGGGAGAGGACACGATGAGCGCACAGAGGTCGACCGCCGCCCGCCCGCTCCCGCGCACCGCGCGCCCGGCACCCCGCCCGTCGCTCACGGCGCTGCCGGGCGGCGCGTCCGAGCGCGCCCTCCGCTCGCGGCTCGAGCTCGTCCGGGCGCCGCTCCAGGCGCGGTCCAAGATCCCGTTCCTCGTCGTCTGCATGTCGATCCTCGGTGCGGCGCTCCTGTGTGCTCTCCTGGTGAACACGACGATGGCGCGCAACTCCTACGAGATGTCGGAGCTGCGCCGGGAGGTGAGCCGCGTGGCCCAGGACACGCAGACCCTGGAGGCGCAGGTCGCCGCCCAGAAGACCTCGCTGCCGGACACCGCGGCCTCCCTCGGCATGGTGCCCGCGGAGGACCCGGCGATGCTCCGGCTGTCCGACGGCACGGTCCTCGGCGGGGCGCAGGAGGAGGCCGGGCAGTGACGGGTGAGACCGGAGCCGGACGCGACCGCCGGTCGCGACCCGCGGCGAGCACGCAGCGGTCCCGCCCCGCCCCCACGGCCTCCCGGCCCTCGCCGGGAGGCCGTGGTGCTTCCGGCGACGGGCGCAGGACGGCGGGCACGAGCACGCGCGTCGCGGCGACCGCCCGCCCGTCGAGGAGCACCGCCTCCCGGTCGCCGCGGGGTGGCGCCCGCCCGCCGGCCCGCCCCGCGCGGGCGACCCGCGAGCCGGGCCGCCCCGAGCGGCGCCAGCGCTGGCTCATCGTGGTCGCCGGCGTGATCGCGGCGGTCTTCGTGGGCCAGCTCGTCAACGTCCAGGTGCTGCGCGGGCCGGCGCTCGCGGCCGACGCGCGCGCCGACCGCACGCGCAGCTCGACCCTCCTGGCCCACCGTGGCGACATCACCGACGCCGACGGTGTGGTGCTCGCGACGTCCGTGGACCGGTACACGGTCGCGGCGGACCCGAAGACGATCGCCGAGTTCGAGCCCCGCAGCGCCGACCTGGTCGACGGGGAGCCGCTCGAGGAGGGCGGCGCCGTCGGGGTGGCCAAGCTGCTCGCCCCGATCCTCGGGAAGTCCTCCCCGGAGCTCGCCGCGCAGCTCAACGGGACGTCGCGCTACGTCGTCCTGGCCAAGGACGTCACGCCCGAGGTGCAGCGCCAGATCGCGGACCTCCAGCTCTCCGCCTACGTGCGCACCACCATGACGAGCGAGCGGACGTACCCGGCGGGCACGGTCGCGGGCAACCTCGTGGGGTTCGTCAACGAGGAGCAGGCGGGGGGCGGCGGTGTCGAGGCGTCCTACGACGACGTCCTGGCCGGCGTCTCCGGGTCGCGCGAGTGCGAGGCCGGGCTGGGCGGGCAGGTCATCCCGACCGGCCGGTGCGACGTCGTGGACGCGGTGCCCGGGCGGAACGTGCAGCTCACGGTCGCGCGCGACGTGCAGTGGAAGGCGCAGGACTCGGTGGACCGCGCGGTGAGCGAGACGGGGGCGGAGTACGCGATCGCGGTCGTGCAGGACGTCCGCACGGGCGAGGTCCTCGCGCTCGCGGACTCGGGGACGGTGAACCCGAACGACCGCACGACCGACGCGGTCGCCCGGCCGAGCCGGGCCGTGTCGAACGTCTTCGACCCGGGGTCGACGGGCAAGGTCGTCACGATGGCGGCCGCGATCGAGAGCGGCTACGCGGACGCCGGCACGCAGTTCGAGGTGCCCGACCGCTACACGACGCCCAACGGACAGACGTTCAAGGACTCGCACGACCACCCGGTGCAGCGCCTCACCCTCGCCGGGGTCCTTGCCGAGTCCTCGAACACCGGGACGGTCCAGGTCGGGGAGAAGATCCCCAAGCAGGTGCGCTACGACTACCTGCACAAGTTCGGCTTCGGGCAGAAGTCCGGGCTCGGCCTGCCCGGCGAGTCCGCCGGGATCCTGCACCCCGCCGACGCGTGGGACGGGCGCACCGAGTACGCCGTGCTGTTCGGCCAGAGCGTGTCGGTGAACGCCATCCAGGCGACGAGCGTCTTCTCGACGATCGCCAACGGAGGCGTCCGGGCGACGCCGAGCATCGTCGCGGGCACGACGGACGAGCGCGGGGAGCTCGTGCCCGCGGATCGTCCCGATCCGGTCCGTGTCGTCTCGCAGGAGACCGCGGACACGGTCCTGCACATGATGGAGTCGGTGGTCGAGGAGGGCACGGGGTCGAGCGCTGCGGTACCCGGCTACCGCGTGGCGGGCAAGACCGGGACCGCGGAGGCCGCGGGTGACGACGGCCGGTTGTCGGGGATCATGGCGTCGTTCATCGGCGTGGCCCCCGCGGACGACCCTCGGTACACGGTGTCGGTGTTCCTCAAGAACCCCCACTCGTCGATCTACGGCGGTGTCGTCGCGGCGCCCGTGTTCAGCGAGATCATGGGTTTCACGCTCGAGCATCAGGGCGTGCAGCCGAGCACGGAGCCGTACGTGCCGCTCCCGACGACGTGGTGAACCTCACCCCGTCGGCCGACCTCGCGCCACGAGGCCGTCGCGTCGTCCGTGACGACGTCGGTGAAGGTCCGGTGAAGCGTGCACCGCTGCGGTGGCCGGGGCACGACGGCTTGCGAGGGTGGCGGCCCCGGCACGGTAGGTTCTACACGTGACATCCCCGATCGACCGTCTTCGTCCTGCCGCGACCACCCGTCGGTCGGTCGAGGACCTGGCAGCACGGTTCGGTCTCGACGTCCGCGCAGGTGGCGGGCCCGGCGGCTCGTCCGCACCGGACGGCGTCGAGGTGTGGTCGGTCGCGTCCGACGACCGGACGGCGGACGCGGGCGACCTCTTCGTCGCCCTCCCCGGCGCCCGCGCGCACGGGGCGCGCTTCGCGCCCGCCGCCGTCGCGCGCGGGGCGCACGCCGTCCTCACGGACGAGCAGGGCGCCGCGCTCGTGGCCGAGGCGGGCCTCGGGGTCCCCGTGCTCGTCGCCACGGACCCGCGCGCGCTGCTCGGCCCGGTCGCTGCCTGGGTCTACGGCAGCCCCGCGCAGGACCTCACGACGTTCGGCGTGACGGGCACGAACGGCAAGACCACCACCACCTACCTGGTCGACCACGCGCTGCGCGCGCTCGGCTGGAAGGGCGGGCTCATCGGCACGGTCGAGATGCGGTCGGGCGACCGCGTCCTGCCGAGCCGGCTCACGACGCCCGAGGCCGCCGACCTCCAGGCGCTGCTCGCGGCGATGCGGGAGGACGCCGTGCGCACCCTCGCGATGGAGGTCTCGTCGCACGCGCTCGCGCTGCACCGGGTCGACGGGCTCGTGTTCGACGTCGTGGGCTTCACCAACCTCAGCCAGGACCACCTCGACTTCCACGGCGACATCCAGGAGTACTTCGAGGCGAAGGCGCTCCTCTTCACGCCCGAGCACGCCCGCCGCGGTGTCGTCGTCGTCGACGACGCGTGGGGCGAGCGCATGGTCGCGGCCGCGCGCATCCCCGTCGCGACGCTGCGCGTCGGCGCGCCGAGCCCGGAGGCCCAGCAGCCCGTCGCGGACTGGACCGTGCACGACGTCGAGCCCTCGGCAGCGGGCGGCTCCACGTTCACGCTGCGGCACCGCGACGGCCGGAGCGTGCGCACGACGACGGCCCTGCCGGGCGCGTTCAACGTCGCCAACGCTGCCCTGGCCCTCGCGCTCGTGCTCGAGGCGGGGAACGACCCGCGCGACGTGGAGGCGGCGCTCGAGGCGGCGGGCGGGCTCGTCCCGGCGGTGCCGGGGCGGATGGAGCTCGTCTCTCGCCCGCCGCACCGTCCGCGCGTCGTCGTGGACTTCGCCCACAACCCGGACGCGCTGGCGCTCGCCCTCGACGCGCTGCGCCCCACGACGGCAGGCCGCCTGGTCGTCGTGTTCGGTGCCACGGGCGACCGCGACCGCGGCAAGCGGCCCACGATGGGCGGCGTCGCGGTCGAGGGCGCCGACGTCGTGGTCGTGACGGACGACGACCCGCACGGCGAGGACCCGACCGCGATCCGCGCGGAGGTGCTGCCGGGCGCGCACGCCGCGCGCGAGGCGGCGGCGGCCGCGCCCGAGCCGCGCGACGTCGTCGTGCTCGAGGTGGCGCCACGCGCCCGGGCGATCCGTGAGGCGATCGCCGCCGCCGGCCCCGACGACACGGTGCTCGTCGCGGGCCGCGGCCACGAGGTGTGGCAGGAGATCGCCGGCGTCGACCACCCCCTGGACGACCGTGTCGAGGCGCGCGCCGCGCTCGAGGAGCGGGACACGGCCCGCGCACCCCACGGCACCCCCGACGACCTGAAGGAGCACCACGCATGATCGAGCTCACTGCGGCGCAGGTGGCCGCAGCGACCGGTGGACGGCTGTCCGCCGACCCGGAGGTGCGGGTCGGGGGGCCCGTCGTCGTCGACTCGCGCCGGGTCGCGCCGGGATCGCTCTTCGTCGCGCTGCCCGGCGAGCACGTCGACGGGCACGACTTCGCGGCCGGTGCCGTCGCCGCCGGCGCGACCCTGGTCCTCGCCGCCCGCGAGCTCGACGTGCCGTGCGTCGTCGTCGACGACGTCCAGACCGCGCTCGGCGAGCTCGCCCGGCACGTGCTCGCGACGCTGCGCGAGCGCGGCGACCTGCGCGTGGTCGCCGTGACCGGCTCGGTCGGCAAGACGACGACCAAGGACCTGCTGGGTCAGCTGCTGCGGCCCGAGGGCGAGACGGTCGTGCCGCGCGGTTCGTTCAACAACGAGATCGGGCTCCCGCTCACGGTGCTCGAGGCGGACGAGTGCACGCGGTTCCTGGTGCTCGAGATGGGCGCGAGCGGCGTCGGTCACCTGACCTACCTCACGCGCATCGCGCCCCCCGACGTCTCGATCGTGCTCGTCGTGGGCAGCGCCCACCTGGGCGAGTTCGGCGGGATCGAGGCCGTGGCGCGCGCCAAGTCCGAGCTCGTCACGGGTCTCGCGCCGGGCGGGGTCGCGGTGCTCAACGCCGACGACCTCCGGGTCGCCGCGATGGTCGACCTCGCGCCGGGCGAGGTCGTGACGTTCGGGACGATCCCCGCCGCCGACGTGCGTGCCGAGGGCCTCGGGATCGACCGCACCGGCCGCGCGTCCTTCACGCTGCGCGTGCGTCCCGGAGCTGCCGGGGACGCGCAGCCGGCCGAGGAGACGCACGCGCGCGTGACCCTCGGTCTCGTGGGCGAGCACCACGTGACCAACGCCCTCGCGGCGGCGACGGCCGCGCTGCGCCTCGGCGTCGCGCTGTCCGACGTCGCGGCCCGGCTCTCGGACGCCCACGCGCTGAGCCCGCACCGGATGCAGGTCACCGAGCGGCCCGACGGCATCACCGTGATCGACGACTCGTACAACGCGAACCCGGACTCGATGCGCGCCGCGCTCAAGGCGCTCGCCGTCATGGCGGGCCGCGACCGCCGCTCCGTCGCCGTGCTCGGCGAGATGCTCGAGCTGGGCGAGGACTCGCGCGTCGCGCACGACGACATCGGCCGTCTCGTGGTGCGATTGAACGTCAAGCTGCTCGTCGTGGTCGGCGAGGGCGCCGGCGGGATCCACGACGGCGCGACCCAGGAGGGGTCGTGGGGCGACGAGACGCGCTTCGTGCCCGACGTCGAGGCGGCTTCGGAGCTGCTGCGCGACGAGCTGCGGGAAGGGGACGTCGTGCTCGTGAAGGCCTCGAACGGGTCCGGGCTGTGGCGGCTCGGCGACGAGCTGGCCGCGGCCGGTGGCGACGCGTCCGGAGGTGACCGCGCATGATCGCGATCATCGTCGCGGCGGGCGTCTCCCTGCTCGTCGCCCTCTTCGGGACGCCGCTGTTCATCCGGTTCCTCGTCCACCGCAACTACGGGCAGTTCGTCCGCCAGGACGGCCCGACGGCGCACTTCACCAAGCGCGGGACGCCCACCATGGGCGGCGTCGTGATCATCGGGGCGACGCTGCTCGGCTGGGCGATGTCGTACGTCGTGTCGGGGCGGTTCCCGAGCGTGTCCGCGCTGCTCGTGCTGTTCCTCATGACCGGGCTCGGGATCGTCGGGTTCCTCGACGACTTCACCAAGATCCGCAAGCAGCGCAGCCTCGGGCTCACGGCGCGGGCCAAGATCATCGGCCAGGGGGCCGTCGGCATCGCCTTCGCGGTGCTCGCGCTGCAGTTCCCCAACGAGCACGGCCGGACCCCCGCGTCCACGCGCATCTCCTTCCTGCGCGACACCAACCTCGACCTCGCGTTCGCGGGCGCGACCGTCGGGCTGATCCTGTTCGTGATCTGGGCCAACTTCCTCATCACGGCGTGGTCGAACGCGGTGAACCTCACCGACGGGCTGGACGGCCTCGCGACGGGCGTCTCGCTCATCGTGTTCGGCTCGTACGTCCTCGTGGGCATCTGGCAGCTCAACCAGTCGTGCCAGCGTCTCGCCTCGGCCGGCCCGAGCTGCTACGAGACGCGGGACCCGCAGGACCTCGCGATCGTCGCCGCCGCGATCGTGGGCGCGTGCTTCGGCTTCCTGTGGTGGAACGCGAGCCCGGCGAAGATCTTCATGGGCGACACCGGCTCGCTCGCCCTCGGCGGCGCGCTCGCCGGCCTGTCGATCCTCACGCGCACCGAGTTCCTCGCGCTCATCATCGGCGGCCTGTTCGTCATCATCGTGCTCTCCGACGTCATCCAGATCGGCTTCTTCAAGATGACCGGTCGACGCGTGTTCAAGATGGCGCCGCTGCACCACCACTTCGAGCTGTCGGGCTGGGGCGAGGTCACGATCGTGATCCGCTTCTGGCTCATCGCCGGGCTGTTCGCCGCGCTCGGCATCGGCATCTTCTACGCCGAGTGGGTGGTCGGCTAGTGGCACGCGACCGTCACGACCTCGCGGTCCCGCTCGACGCGGCGCGCGTGGTCGTCGCCGGCC
Organism: Cellulosimicrobium cellulans; assembly: GCF_042723955.1. Taxonomy (GTDB): domain Bacteria; phylum Actinomycetota; class Actinomycetes; order Actinomycetales; family Cellulomonadaceae; genus Cellulosimicrobium; species Cellulosimicrobium cellulans_H. Next base: position 11,972 of record NZ_JBHXIC010000032.1, read on the forward strand.
TGGGTGTCTCGGGCCGGGCCGCCGCGGCCGCTCTCGCGCCCCGGGCCGCCGCCGTCGTCACGCTGGACGACCGCGCCGAGGACGCGGACCTGCGCGACGCGGACGACGTCGACCTCGCGGCGACCGACCTCGTCGTCGTCTCGCCCGGCTGGCCGCCGTCCCACCCGCTGCTCGTCGCGGCCGGGGAGCGGGGGGTGCCGGTGTGGAGCGAGGTCGAGCTCGCGTGGCGGCTGCGCGTCGACGGCCCGTCCGGGCGTCCGGCGCCCTGGCTCGCCGTGACCGGGACGAACGGCAAGACCACGACCGTCGAGATGCTCGAGACGATCCTGCGGACCGCGGGGCTGCGTGTCGCGGCGGTGGGCAACGTCGGCACGCCGGTCGTGGAGGCCGTGCTCGACCCGACGCTCGACGTGCTCGCCGTGGAGCTCTCGAGCTTCCAGCTCCACTTCACGCACACGACGTCGCCCGAGGCCGGCGCGGTGCTCAACGTCGCCCCCGACCACCTCGACTGGCACGGCGGCCTCGACGCGTACGCCGCGGACAAGGGCCGCGTGTTCGAGGATGCGCAGGTCGCGTGCGTCTACAACGCCGCGGACCCGCGCACGGAGGCGCTCGTGCGGGAGGCCGACGTGGTCGAGGGCGCGCGCGCCGTCGGCTTCACGCTCGGCGCCCCGGCCCGCGGCCAGCTCGGCGTCATCGAGGACGTGCTCGTGGACCGCGCGTTCCACGCGCCCGCGGACGCGCCCGACCGGCACACCCACGCCGCCGAGCTCGCGACGCTGGGCGACCTCGCCCACCTGGCCGGGGCCGACGGCGTCGTGCCCGCGCACGTGGTGGCCAACGCCCTCGCCGCGGCCGCCCTGGCCCGTGCGCACGGCGTGCCCGCCGTGGCGGTGCGCGACGGGCTGCGGGCCTTCCGGACGGGCTCGCACCGCATCGAGCAGGTCGCGTCGGTCGACGGCGTGGCCTACGTCGACGACTCCAAGGCGACGAACGCGCACGCGGCCTCCGCGTCGCTCGCGTCGTTCGCGCCCGGGACGGTCGTGTGGGTCGCGGGCGGTCTCGCCAAGGGCGCCTCGTTCGACGAGCTCGTCGCCGCGCGCGCGGACCGGCTGCGGGCCGTGGTGCTCATCGGCGTCGACGCGGAGCCGTTCGTGGGCGCGCTCGCCCGACACGCGCCCGATATCCCGGTGGTCCGGGTCGATCCTGGCGACACTGGGACCGTGATGCCCCGCGCCGTCGACTCCGCCCGCCGCCTCGCGCAGGCCGGCGACACGGTGCTGCTCGCCCCGGCCGGTGCGTCGATGGACCAGTTCCGCTCGTACGCCGCGCGCGGCGACGCGTTCGCCGACGCGGCGCGTGCGCTGCGCCCCGACCACGGGTAGGCCGGTCCGGCCATGACACAGACCGCGAACGGACGAGGGGCGCCGTCGGCGCGCACGACCCCTCGCACGGGCGCGGGCCGCACCGCGACGCGAGGCCGGACGAAGGCCGCGACGGGCCGCGAGGCGCGCCCGCGCACGACCACGGCTCCGACCGAGCGGCCCTGGCTCGGCCAGTGGAACAGCACCGTGACGAGCTACTACCTCCTCGTCGGCGCGACCGCGCTGCTGACGATCATCGGGCTCGTCATGGTGTTCTCGAGCTCGGCCGTCACCCAGATCGCGGCGGGCAAGTCGCCGTTCGGCGCGTTCGTCGAGCAGGCGCGGTTCGCGCTCATGGGCCTCCCCGTGCTGCTGATCGCCACGCGTGTTCCCGTCCGGTGGTACAAGCGACTGGCCTGGCCAGGCCTGGTCGTCGCCATCGGCCTGCTCGCCGCCGTCGTGGTGTTCGGGGACGCGACCGGAGGCAACCAGAACTGGCTGCCGATCGGAGGGTTCCGGTTCCAGCCCTCCGAGCTCGCGAAGCTCGCGCTCGCGCTGTGGCTCGGGGTGGTCCTCGGCCGCAAGCAGCGGCTGCTCGGCGAGTGGCGGCACGTCCTCGTGCCCGCCGTGCCGGGGACGCTCGCGGTCGTCGGCCTCGTCCTCGCCGGCCACGACCTCGGCACGGCGCTCGTCATCATGATGCTCGCGGCCGGTGCGTTCGTCGTGTCCGGGGCGAGCGCGCGACTGCTCGGGCTGGGCGCGGCGATCGCGGCCTTCGCCGTGGGCTACGGGCTGATCTACCTCCAGGAGGGCGGCGACCGTCTCGGCCGGATCGCGTCGGCGTACGGGGAGTGCACGGACCCGCTCGGCGAGTGCTACCAGTCTCTGCACGGGCAGTGGGCGCTCGGCACCGGGGGGCTGACGGGCGTGGGGCTCGGCGCGAGCCGGGAGAAGTGGCTGTACCTGCCCGAGGCGCACAACGACTTCATCTTCGCCGTGATCGGCGAGGAGCTCGGGCTCTTCGGGACGCTGCTCGTCCTCGGCCTGTTCGTGGTCCTCGGACTGGCGATGAGCAGGATCGTGCGGCGCCACCCGGACCCGTTCGTCAAGATCGTCACGGCGGCCATCGGCTGCTGGATCGTCGGGCAGGCCTTCATCAACATCGGCGTCGTGATCGGGCTTCTGCCCGTGATCGGCGTCCCGCTGCCGCTCGTCTCCGCAGGAGGCACGGCGCTCGTGACGACCATGGCCGCCCTCGGCGTCGTGATCTCGTTCGCGCGCACCGAGCCCGGGGCGGCCGAGGCGCTGGCGGCGCGGGGGAGCGTCGTGCGACGCTCGCTCGCGGTCGTCGGCCGGGCGGCCCGACCCCGGCGCCGGGCGCGATGACCCCCGCTCGAGGACCGGGCGACGCCCGGTCCCCGCGGCCCACAGATACAGACCACAGTCAGGACGCGGCACCCGCCGCAGGGAAGGACGACGAGGTACGTGACGACGATCGGTTCGGTGGTGCTCGCAGGCGGCGGGACGGCGGGGCACGTGAACCCGCTCCTGGCGGTGGCGGACGAGCTGCGGGCGCGTGAGCCCGGCGTGGTGGTGACCGCGCTCGGGGTCGCGGGCGGGCTGGAGGACGACCTCGTGCCCGCGCGCGGCTACCCGCTGCGGCACGTGCCGCGCGTCCCGCTCCCGCGGCGGCCGAGCGCCGAGTGGGTCAACCTCCCGGGGCGGCTCAAGTCGGCGGTCGACGCGGCGGGCGCCGTGATCGACGAGACGGGCGCACGCGTCGTCGTCGGCTTCGGCGGCTACGTCTCGACCCCTGCCTACCTCGCCGCGCGCCGTCGTGACGTCCCGGTGGTGATCCACGAGCAGAACGCGCGGCCCGGGCTCGCCAACCGGCTCGGCGCCCGGTGGGCCGCGCGCGTCGGCGTGACCTTCGAGGGCACGCCGCTCAAGGGTGGCGTGGTGACCGGCCTGCCGCTGCGCCGCGAGATCCAGGACCTCGTGGCCGCCCGGGCCGCCGACGCGGTAGCGGTCCGCGCCGACGCCGCGGCGCGGCTCGGGCTCGACCCGGGTCGGCGCACGCTCGTCGTCACGGGCGGGTCGCTCGGGGCGCAGAGCCTCAACGAGGCGGTCTCCGGGGCGGCCGACGCGCTCCTCGGCGCGGGCGCGCAGGTGCTCCACCTGACGGGCAAGGGGAAGGACGCCGCCGTCCGCGACGCGGCCGCGGCAGCTGTCGAGGTCCGACCCGGTGCGCGGTACGACGTGCGCGAGTACCTCGCCGAGATGCAGCTCGCGCTCGCCGTCGCGGACCTGGTCGTGTGCCGTGCAGGCGCCGGGACCGTGGGCGAGCTCGCCGCGCTGGGGATCCCCGCCGTGTACGTCCCCCTGCCGATCGGCAACGGCGAGCAGCGGCTCAACGCGGGCCCGGTGGTCGGCGCGGGCGGCGGCCTGCTCGTCGACGACGCGCAGCTCGACGCGTCCTGGGTCGCGCGCGAGGTCCCGGCGCTGCTCGGCGACCCGGGTCGCCTCGACGCGATGGCGCGTGCGGCGGCAGGCGCGGGGGTGCGCGACGGCGCGGCACGCGTCGCCGACCTCGTCGCCGAGGCGGTAGCCGCCGTCGGCCAGACCGGGGCGCGCTCGTGACGACCCACGGCGCCGCCGCCGCCCCGGTCCCGCTCGAGGACCTCGGCACCGTCCACCTCGTCGGGGTCGGTGGCGCCGGCATGTCGGTGGTCGCGCGGCTCCTCGCCGCCCACGGCGTCCGGGTGCAGGGCTCGGACGCGCGCGAGAGCGAGACGCTCGCCGCGCTCCGGGCCGACGGCGTGCAGGTCTGGGCGGGGCACGACGCCGCCCATGTCACGAGCGCCGACACGGTGGTGGTCTCGAGCGCGGTCCGCGAGTCGAACCCGGAGCTCTCCGCCGCGCGTGCCGCGGGTCTGCGTGTGCTGCACCGCTCGCAGGCGCTCGCGTCGCTCATGGTGCGCGGCCGCTCGGTCGCGGTCGCGGGCGCGCACGGCAAGACGACGACGTCCGCGATGATCGCGACGGTCCTGCGCGGTGCGGGCCTCGACCCGTCGTTCGCGATCGGCGGCACGGTGCTCACCGCGGACGGCCCCGTCGCCGGGGGGCACCTCGGGTCGGACGTCCTCGTGGCCGAGGCGGACGAGTCTGACGGCTCGTTCCTCAACTACGCGCCCGACGTCGCCGTCGTGACGAACGTCGAGCCGGACCACCTCGACCACTACGGCTCGCGCGCGGCGTTCGAGCAGGCGTTCGTCGACTTCGCGGCGCGGATCGTCCCGGGCGGGACGCTCGTCGCCTGCGCCGACGACCCGGGGGCCCGGGCGCTCGCGGCCGCCCACGCCGAGGGCGGGGGCGCGGTCGTCACGTACGGCGCGTCCGCCGACGCGGACGTGCGCGTGTCGGACGTGCGCCCGACGACCGACGACGGGCGTGCGGGCGTGCGGGCGTCGCTGACGGGGGCCGTCGGCACCGCGGCGCTCGACGGGCTGGAGCTCCGGCTGCGCGTGCCCGGCCACCACAACGCGCTCAACGCCACGGCCGCGGTCGCGACGGCGGTCGTGCTCGGCGTGGAGGCGTCGGCGGCGGTCGCTGCGGCGCACGGCTTCCTCGGCACGGGGCGCCGGTTCGAGGCGCGCGGGGAGGCCGGCGGGGTGCGCGTCGTCGACGACTACGCGCACCATCCGACGGAGGTCGCGGCGCTGCTGGCCGCCGCGCGACCCGTCGCCGCGGGCGGCCGGGTGCTCGTGCTCTTCCAGCCGCACCTGTACTCGCGCACCGCGACGTTCGCGCGCGAGTTCGCCGAGGCGCTGGGCGCCGCGGACGAGGTCGTGGTCACGGGGGTCTACGCGGCGCGGGAGGACCCCGACCCGGCAGTGGGCGCGCACACGATCACGGATCTGATGGACGCCCCCGCCGTCGTCGTGGCGGCCGTGGAGGACCGGGTCGAGGCCGCGCACCGCGTCGCGGACGCCGCGCGGCCGGGCGACCTCGTGCTCACGGTCGGCGCCGGCGACGTGACGGAGCTGGGCACGGTCGTCCTCGCACGGATCGCCGAGCGGGCCGTGGGCGCCGGGGCTTCCGGAGGGGGCGAGGCCTGATGCGCCCGCCGCCCCGGCCCCGACCCGCCGCACCCCGACCGGACCGGTCGGTCGCGGGGGAGCGCGCCGCGCGGCCGGCGGCCCCGGGGGCGTCGCGGTCCGGGGCGTCGACGCCGGCTCCTCGGGCACCGGCCGAGGAGACGCCCACGCGACCGGTCCGGCGCGTGGCCGCGTCCGGGCGCGAGCTCGTGCCGTCGACCGCCGAGCGTCCCGGGGCGGGCCGGGCGACGCGCCCGCGGAGCGGTGGGGGACAGGGGAACGGCGGGGGGCGGGGGAACGGCGGCGCCAGGACGCCGACCGCGCCGCGCGGGACTCCGACGGCTCCCGTCGGCGTCGTGTCGCACGGGATGACCGAGCGCCTGGCCGAGCGCGACGCGATGCGTCGGCACCGGGTGCGCACCCGCATCCTGGGGTGGACGACGGGCGTCCTCGTCGTGGCCGCGCTCGTGTGGGTCGCGTTCTTCTCCTCGGTGCTCGGGCTCGACCCGGAGGACGTGACGATCTCGGGAGAGGGGACGGTGATCGACCCGGCCCAGGTCGAGTCCGTCGTCGCGGAGGCGGCCGGGGTACCGCTGCCGCGGCTGGACACGGTCGCGCTGCGCGAGCGGGTCCTGGCCCTCAACGGCGTCCGCGACGTCGAGATCCGCCGTACCTGGCCCACGGGGCTGAGCGTGCTGCTCGAGTCGCGCGAGCCCGTGGTCGCCGTCCCGGTGGACGGCGGGTTCGCGCTCCTCGACGCCGACGGCGTCCAGGTCCGGACCGACCCCGCGGTCCCCGAGGGTCTGCCGGAGATCGACGCCCCGCTCGACGAGCGCGGGGCGAAGGCGCTCGACGCGGCGCTCGTGCTCCTCAACGCCCTGCCGGCGGATCTCCACGCGCAGGTCGCCGAGGTCTCGGCCCCGACGCGCGACGCGGTCCGGATGACGCTCCGGGACGGCGTCGTGGTGGAGTGGGGGAGCTCGGAGGAAGCGGCGCTCAAGGTGCGCGTGCTCCAGACGCTGCGGGCGGTCCCGGAGAACGCCGGCGTGACGCTGTACGACGTCTCGGCACCCACGATGCCGGTGACGCGATGAGCAGCACGGAAGCGCCGTGGACGGCGATACCCGACACGCGCGAGGCGGTCGTTGATGATGGGCACGTCGACACCTACGGTCGACCCATGAACGACCTGACATAACTATAACCCTCTAGTTGAGGGTGAAGGTTCAGGGCTGACCGATCGAGAGGCATTGACGTGGCAACTCCGCAGAACTACCTAGCAGTGATCAAGGTGGTCGGCATCGGCGGTGGGGGCGTGAACGCCGTCAACCGGATGATCGAGGTCGGCCTCAAGGGCGTCGAGTTCATCGCCATCAACACGGACGCGCAGGCGCTCCTCATGTCGGACGCCGACGTCAAGCTCGACGTCGGCCGCGAGCTGACGCGCGGGCTGGGCGCCGGCGCGGATCCCGAGGTCGGCAAGAAGGCCGCCGAGGACCACGCCGAGGAGATCGAGGACGTGCTGCGCGGCGCGGACATGGTCTTCGTCACCGCGGGCGAGGGCGGTGGCACCGGCACGGGCGGCGCGCCGGTCGTCGCGCGGATCGCGCGCTCGCTCGGCGCGCTCACCGTCGGTGTCGTGACCCGGCCGTTCACTTTCGAGGGTCGTCGCCGCTCCGTCCAGGCGGACCAGGGCATCGAGAACCTCCGCAACGAGGTCGACACCCTCATCGTCATCCCCAACGACCGACTCCTGTCGATGTCCGACCGCAACGTCAGCGCGCTCCAGGCGTTCCACCAGGCCGACCAGGTGCTGCTCTCCGGTGTCCAGGGCATCACCGACCTCATCACGACGCCCGGCCTCATCAACCTCGACTTCGCCGACGTGAAGTCGGTGATGCAGGGGGCCGGCAGCGCCCTCATGGGCATCGGCAACGCGCGCGGCGACGACCGCGCGGTCCAGGCCGCCGAGATGGCGATCTCGTCGCCGCTGCTGGAGGCCAGCATCGACGGCGCCCACGGCGTGCTCCTGTCGATCCAGGGTGGCTCCGACCTCGGGCTCTTCGAGATCAACGAGGCGGCGCGGCTGGTCCACGAGGCCGCCCACACCGAGGCGAACATCATCTTCGGTGCCGTGATCGACGACGCGCTGGGCGACGAGGTGCGCGTCACCGTCATCGCTGCGGGCTTCGACGGCGGAGCGCCGCAGGTCCGCGGCGACGCCCGCGCGCTCGGCCAGGTGGCCGGGGCGCAGCGCCCGGCGACGAGCGCGATCCCGGTCGTCCCGGCCGCGCGCCCGGTGCCGCCGGCACCGGCACCGACGACGGGCGCGCACACGCTGCCTCGCCCGGTGGTGCCGATCCAGCCGGAGGCCGACGACGTGCCCGTCACGCTCGACGGCGGCTCGGGCCCGGTCCCGGTCCAGCCGACGCCCGCCCCGACGTTCACGGTGGTCGGCTCGGGCGACGCGGCGAACCAGAACGCCGACGCGGTGCCGGGCGGCCAGAACGCGGGTGTCGAGGTGCCGCCGCGGATCTTCGACGAGGAGCCCGCGCGCCGCAAGGTCGAGGAGCTCGACGTCCCCGACTTCCTCAAGTGACCCGGTGCTGACCCGGGGCCGGACCCGATGAGCACCCGACCCGCGCCCGACGGAAGGAGTGGCGTCCTCGACGCCGCCCCTCCCGTCGTGCTCGAGGTGGACCTCGGTCCCGGCGTGCGTGCCGGGTTCACGACCCGCACGGGTGGTGTCTCACCGGCACCGTGGGACTCGCTCAACCTCGGCCTCAACGTGACCGACGACACGACGCGCGTCCGGAGCAACCGTGCGCGTGCCACCGCGTGGCTCGGGGCTCCGGTCGCCTTCTCCTCCCAGGTGCACGGCACGGACGTCGTGCGGCTCGGTTCCCCGGCCCGGGACCCGGACGGTGCGCCCGTCGACTCGGTGGGCGAGGCCGACGCGATCGTCGCGACCGCCCCGGGCGTGGGACTCGGCGTGCTCGTGGCCGACTGCGTGCCGGTGCTCCTCGCGGACGCCGACGCGGGCGTCGTCGGGGTCGCCCACGCCGGGCGGCGCGGGCTCGCGCACGGTGTCGTCCCGGCGGTCCTCGAGGCGATGCGCGCGGCGGGTGCCCGGACCGGGAACGTCCGGGCCGCCGTGGGACCGAGCGCGTGCGGCCGGTGCTACGAGGTCCCCGCGACCATGCGCGACGACGTCGCGCTCGCGCGGCCGGCCACACGGTCCACGACGTCGTGGGGCACCCCCGCGCTCGACCTGCCGGCGGGCGTGGTCGCCGACCTCGTCGCCGCGGGGGTCGAGGACGTCGTGCACGTCGACGCGTGCACGATCGAGGACGACCGGTTCTTCTCGCACCGCCGCGCCGCACGCGGTGGGACGACGACCGGTCGCTTCGCCGGGCTGGTGGCGTTCTCCGCCGCGTGACCGTCACGGTCTCGACCTCCGGGTGAGGTTGAGGACCCCGGGCGTGTCGTCCCCGGATCGTCCGACGCCCTCGGTTAGCGTGAACGCACCGGTCCGACGGCCGGTGGACCGACGGATCGATCGAGGACGGAGCAAGGCCCATGGCGGGAGCGCTGCGCAAGACCATGCTGTATCTGGGCCTCGCTGATGATCGCGGCGAGGACGAGCAGGACGAGTACGTCGACGAGCTCGACGAGACGGGGGCGGACGTGTCGCACGACTACCAGGCCCAGGTGACGCCGCTGCACCGCGCGCTCGGACCGCGCGAGGTGCCGCAGACGAGCATGTCGGCCGCCGAGCTGCGCAGGATCACGACGGTGCACCCGCGCTCCTACAACGACGCGCGCGTGATCGGCGAGGCGTTCCGTGGTGGGACGCCCGTGATCATGAACCTGTCGGACATGGACGACGCGGACGCGAAGCGCCTGGTCGACTTCTCCGCGGGTCTGATCTTCGGGCTCCACGGCGCGATCGAGCGCGTCACCAACAAGGTGTTCCTGCTCTCGCCCGAGCACGTGGAGATCACCGGCGAGGAGCAGGCCGCCGCGCCGGCTCCCGGGCGCGCCGGGTTCTACAACCAGAGCTGACGACGTGCGGGGCGCACCGCGCCCGCCGAGCACGCGCCCCGCACGGCTGAGGAGGGACGGACGTGGCGACACGTCCGTCCCTCCTGCGCTGTCCGCGCACGGGAGGAGCGTGTCCCGTGCCCGGTCGCGGGACGTACGTCTGGCACAGTTGACCCGTGATCTGGGACCTCATCACAGGGATCGTCGGATTCCTGCTCTGGCTCTACCTGCTGCTGCTCATCGGTCGGCTCGTGTTCGACTGGGTGCAGTTCTTCGCGCGCGACTGGCGGCCACGGGGTGCCGTCCTCGTGATCGCCGAGGTGATCTACTCGGCGACCGACCCACCCCTGCGTGCGCTGCGCCGTCTCATCCCGCCGCTCTCGCTGGGGCAGGTGCGCCTCGACCTGGCGTTCATCATCCTCTTCTTCGCGGTGACGATCGCCGCGCAGATCGTGTCGTCGCTCTGAGACGCACGTCACGCGCCCTGGGCGCGTGCCCCGCCGGACGGGGTGCGCTACGTCCGGTTCGCCCCGACCGCGACCGGCCCGACGCCGGACCGTCACGTCATCCACACGGGCGCGCGGCGCGCGAACGCACGGCCGCTCCCGGCCCCCACGGGCAAACTCCGCTACTTTGGACTCTGGTGATCGCGAGGTCGCCCGGACCGACACGCAAACGCTATGAGGTGAACCGATGGCACTGCTCACTGCAGAGGACATCCTGAACAAGAAGTTCTCGGCGACGAAGTTCCGCGAGGGCTACGACGTCGAAGAGGTCGACGACTTCTTGGACGAGGTGGTGAGGACCCTCAACTCCGTGCAGGAGGAGAACGAGGACCTCAAGTCGAAGCTCGCTGCCGCGGAGCGTCGTATCGCCGAGCTCAGCCGGGCCGACGCGTCCAGCGCTGCGGTGCAGCCCGCCGTCGTCGAGACGCCCAAGGCGCCCGAGCCCGAGCCGGCCCCGGTCGCGCCGATCTCCCAGGCCGTCGTCGCGAAGAACGGCGCCGAGCCCGAGTCGGCCACCGGCATGCTCCAGCTCGCCCAGAAGCTGCACGACGACTACGTGCGCTCGGGCCAGGAGGAGGGCGACCGGCTCATCGCGGAGGCGAAGGAGGAGGGCACGCGCATCGTGCGCGAGGCCGAGGAGACCTCGCACCGCACGCTGTCGCAGCTCGAGCAGGAGCGCTCGCTCCTCGAGCGCAAGATCGACGAGCTGCGAATCTTCGAGCGCGACTACCGCACGCGCCTCAAGAGCTACCTGCAGAACCTGCTGGGTGACCTGGACAACCGGGGCAGCGCCCTCCCGCCGCGGAGCAACGTCGGCGGGGCGAGCCGCACGAGCGACCTCGCACCCGGCATCTAGCACCTGCGTCGACCGTCCGGCAGCGGCCGGTACGCCTCGCACCTGCGTCTTCCCGCCTCGGCGGACCGGCGTGGTGTGTTGTGCGTACCGGCCGCTGCGTCTACTCTCGCGTGACTCGAACTTGGAGGGGCGACATGACCAAGCTCACCACCGCGGCCCGAACGGCCGTGCGCGACCGATTTCCCAACCTGTCGAAGGACGTCAAGTCCTTCCCCGTCCGCGACGGGGAGGAGCCCTGGACCCTGCGGGAGGTCGAGGAGCTCGCCGCCGAGCTGCTGTCCGAGAAGGAGCGGCTGGAGGGTGAGCTCGCGTCCGCCGACGAGGAGCTCTCCAACCTCCTGCGGCACTCCGGCGACGGTGCGGGTGACGACCAGGCCGACTCCGGCTCGAGCGCCCTGGAGCGGGAGCAGGAGCTGACCTTGGTCAACAACGTGCGGGACCTCCTCGCGCAGACGTCGCACGCCCTGGACCGCATCGCGGCGGGCACGTACGCGACCTGCGAGGAGACGGGGCTTCCGATCGGCAAGGCGCGTCTCCAGGCTTTCCCGCGGGCCAACCTCTCCGTCGAGGCGAAGCAGCGCGCCGAGCGCCGCTGAGGTCCGTCCTCCCGTCGGTCGGACAGGGGGCGCGCCGAGGCCGGGGCCGACGTGGCAGACTTGCCGCCGATGTCCACCTCCGCGCGCCCCGAGCCCACCGAACCCGCTGACGCCGTCGCCGGCACCGCGTCCGGCACCGACACCAGCACTGCACGCCGCGGTCCGCGGCGCGTGCTGGTGGTCTGGACCGTCGTCCTCGCCGCCCTCGTCCTGGTGCTGGACCAGCTCACCAAGTGGTGGGCCGAGTCCAGCCTGACGCTCGGCGACGACACGATCCCGCTCCTGGGCTCCCTCCTGGGACTCCGGCTGATCTACAACCCCGGTGCGGCGCTCTCCATCGCGACGGGGATGACCTGGCTCCTGACGATCGTCGTCGTCGCCGTGGTGGTCGTCATCGTGCGCATGGTGAGCCGGATCGGCTCGCGCGCCTGGGCAGTCGCGCTCGGGCTGCTGCTCGGCGGGGCCCTGGGGAACCTCGTGGACCGGTTCTTCCGCGAGCCCGGCTTCGCGCGCGGCCACGTGGTCGACTTCATCGCCTACGCGAACTGGTTCGTCGGCAACGTCGCGGACATCGCGATCGTCGCCGCCGCGGTGATGATCGCCGTGCTCTCCGTGCTCGGCATCGGGCTCGACGGGACGCGCCACGGGGGCGACGAGGCGCCCGCGGCGGACACACGGTCGACGGCCGAGCCCGGCCCGACGACGGTGCGCTCCGAGGGCGAGGAGGAGCGGTGAGCCTGCGCTCCCTCCCGGTCCCGGACGGCCTCGCGGGCGAGCGGGTCGACGCCGGACTGTCGCGCCTCCTCGGCCTCTCGAGGACGCGCGCGGCGGAGCTCGCGGCGGACGGCGCCGTCCGGCTCGACGGCCGGGAGGTCGGCAAGTCCGACCGCCTCGTCCCGGGGGCGTGGCTCGAGGTCGACGTGCCCGACGCCGCGCCGGCGGCGGTCGAGGTCGTCGCCGAGCCCGTGCCCGGCATGGGCATCGTCTACGACGACGACGACGTCGTGGTCGTCGACAAGCCCGTCGGAGTAGCGGCGCACCCGTCGCCCGGCTGGACCGGCCCCACCGTCGTCGGCGCGCTCGCCGCGGCGGGCTACCGGATCTCCACGTCCGGCGCCGCCGAGCGCCAGGGCATCGTGCACCGCCTCGACGTCGGCACGTCGGGCCTCATGGTCGTCGCGAAGAGCGAGGTCGCGTACACGGCTCTCAAGCGTGCCTTCAAGGAGCGCACGGTCGAGAAGGTCTATCACGCGCTCGTCCAGGGGCACCCGGAGCCGACGACGGGGACCATCGACGCGCCCATCGGGCGCCACCCGAGCGCCGACTGGAAGTTCGCGGTCACCGCGGAGGGCAAGCCCTCGGTCACGCACTACGAGGTCCAGGAGATGCTGCCCGCCGCGTCGCTCGTCGAGGTGCACCTCGAGACGGGGCGCACGCACCAGATCCGCGTCCACTTCTCGGCGCTGCGCCACCCGTGCGTCGGCGACCTCACCTACGGCGCCGACCCCGTGCTCGCCTCCCGCGTGGCCCTGACGCGGCAGTGGCTCCACGCCGTACGCCTCGGGTTCGAGCACCCGTCGACCGGGCAGTGGCTCGAGCTGACGAGCGAATACCCGGAGGATCTCGCGCACGCCCTCGAGGTCCTGCGCGGGGCGTACGCGTGAGCGACGACGTGCCCGGTGCGGGCACGCGCCGGCTCGTCGTCGAGCGCGTGGTCGACGACGGCGGGCTGGCCGCCGCGCACGCGCTGCGGCTCGCCGTGTTCGTCGACGAGCAGGGCGTGCCCGCCGAGGAGGAGATCGACGACCTCGACACCGCGGCGACGACGACGCACGTCCTCGTGCGCGACCGCGACCAGGACGGCGTGGTCGTCGGCACCGGTCGGCTCCTCACGGACCCGGCGCACCCGGGCGAGGTCCACATCGGCCGGGTGGCGGTGTCGGCGTCCGCGCGCGGCACGGGTGCGGGTGCCGCGGTGATGCGCGCCCTGGAGGAGATCGCGCTCGCCGAGCACGCGGCGTCGGGCACGGACGGGCGCCGCGCCGTGCGCGTCCTGCTGTCCGCTCAGGTCCAGGCGATCGGGTTCTACGAGCGCCTCGGATACGTGGTGTCCGGCCCCGTCTACCTCGACGCGGGCATCGACCACCGCGACGCCGCGAAGACCCTCACGACCGACGCCTGACCCGTCGTCCGGCGGGTGTCCCGGGCCGTCCGCGTGACGTACCGCACGACCCGCCGCGACCTCGGCGGAGTGTTGGTGGTGCACGCCTAAGATCGGTGCATGCCCACCGCGACTGAGGACTTCGTCCACCTCCACGTCCACACCGAGTACTCGATGCTGGACGGCGCGGCGCGGATCGGCGACCTGTTCGACGAGGTCGAGCGGCTCGGGCAGAAGGCGATCGCGACGACGGACCACGGGTACGTGTTCGGCGCGTTCGAGTTCTGGTCCCGCGCGCAGGCGAAGGGCATCAAGCCGATCATCGGTGTCGAGGCGTACATCACGCCCGGGACGAGCCGGTTCGACCAGACGCGCGTGCGGTTCGGGCAGCAGGGGCAGGAGTCCGACGACGTCTCCGCGCGCGGCGCCTACACGCACATGACGCTCCTCGCCAAGGACAACGAGGGTCTGCACAACCTGTTCCGGGCGTCGTCGCTCGCGTCGCTGGACGGGCAGATGGGCAAGTGGCCCCGCATGGACCGCGACCTGCTCCAGACCTACGGCAAGGGACTGATCGCGACGAGCGGCTGCCCGTCGGGGGAGATCCAGACGCGCCTGCGGCTGGGCCAGTGGGACGAGGCGGTCCGGACGGCGGGGGAGCTTCAGGACGTCTTCGGGCGCGAGAACTTCTACGTCGAGCTCATGGACCACGGCCTCGACATCGAGACCCGGGTCACGCAGGACCTGCTGCGGCTCGCGGAGACGATCGGGGCGCGGCTCGTCGCGACGAACGACCTGCACTACGTGCGCGAGGACGACGCGTCGAGCCAGGAGGCGCTGCTCGCGATCAACTCCGGCTCGACGCTCGACGACCCGGACCGGTTCAAGTTCGACGGGACCGGCTACTACGTGAAGTCGGCGGCGGAGATGCGTCGCGTGTTCGCGGAGCTGCCCGAGGCGTGCGACAACACGCTGCTCATCGCCGAGCAGTGCGAGGTGTCGTTCGACACGAAGGCGAACTACATGCCGCGGTTCCCCGTCCCCGACGGCGAGGACGAGACGAGCTGGTTCGTCAAGGAGATCGAGCGGGGGCTGCACCGCAGGTACCCGAACGGGATCCCGGACGCGTCGCGCAAGCAGGCGCAGTACGAGACCGAGGTCATCATCCAGATGGGCTTCCCGGGGTACTTCCTCGTGGTCGCCGACTTCATCAACTGGGCCAAGGAGCAGGGCATCCGCGTCGGGCCGGGCCGTGGCTCGGCGGCCGGTTCGATGGCGTCCTACCTCATGGGCATCACGGAGCTCGACCCGCTCGAGCACGGCCTGATCTTCGAGCGGTTCCTCAACCCCGAGCGCGTGTCGATGCCCGACGTCGACGTCGACTTCGACGAGCGTCGGCGCGGGGAGGTCATCCGGTACGTCACGGAGAAGTACGGCGACGACCGCGTCGCGCAGATCGTCACCTACGGCACGATCAAGGCCAAGCAGGCCCTCAAGGACTCGGCGCGCCTGCTGGGCTTCCCCTTCGCCATGGGGGAGAAGCTCACCAAGGCGATGCCGCCTGCGGTGATGGGCAAGGACATCCCGCTGTCCGGGATCTTCGACCCCAAGCACGAGCGCTACCCCGAGGCCGCGGAGTTCCGCCAGCTCCACGACACGGACCCCGAGGCGCAGCGCGTCGTCGAGCTCGCACGCGGCATCGAGGGCCTGAAGCGGCAGTGGGGCGTGCACGCCGCCGGCGTCATCATGTCGAGCGACCCGCTCATCGACATCATCCCGATCATGCGCCGCCCGCAGGACGGCGCGGTCATCACGCAGTTCGACTACCCGACGTCCGAGGGCCTCGGGCTCATCAAGATGGACTTCCTCGGGCTGCGCAACCTGACGATCCTCGACGACGCGCTCGAGAACATCGAGATGAACGGCAAGGACCCGATCGAGATCGAGTCGTTGACGCTCGACGACAAGGCGTCCTACGACCTCCTGGCACGCGGCGACACGCTGGGTGTGTTCCAGCTCGACGGCGGGCCGATGCGCGCGCTGCTGCGCCAGATGAAGCCGGACAAGTTCGACGACCTCTCGGCCGTCATCGCGCTGTACCGCCCGGGCCCCATGGGCATGAACTCGCACACGAACTACGCGCTGCGAAAGAACGGCCTCCAGAAGATCGAGCCGATCCACCCCGAGCTCGAGCAGCCGCTCGCGGAGATCCTCGACGAGACCTACGGGCTCATCGTCTACCAGGAGCAGGTGCAGCGCGCCGCGCAGATCCTCGCCGGGTACTCGCTTGGCCAGGCCGACCTGCTGCGCCGCGCGATGGGCAAGAAGAAGAAGGAGATCCTCGACAAGGAGTTCATCCCGTTCCAGGAGGGCTGCCGCGAGCGCGGGTACTCCGACGGGGCGATCCAGGCGGTGTGGGACACGCTGGTCCCGTTCGCGGGCTACGCGTTCAACAAGGCGCACTCGGCGGGGTACGGCCTCGTCGCGTACTGGACGGCGTTCCTCAAGGCGAACTACCCGACCGAGTACATGGCGGCGCTCCTCCAGAGCGTGCGGGACGACAAGGACAAGCTCGCCCTGTACCTCAACGAGTGCCGGCGCATGCACATCACGGTGCTCCCGCCTGACGTGAACGACTCGGCCGCGAAGTTCACGGCCGTCGGCAACGACATCCGCTTCGGCCTCACGGGCGTGCGCAACGTCGGCGCGAACGTCGTCGACGCGATCATCCGGACGCGCGAGGAGAAGGGCGCGTTCACGTCGTTCACCGACTTCCTCGACAAGGTCCCGGCGGTCGTCTGCAACAAGCGCACCATCGAGTCGCTCATCAAGGCGGGCGCGTTCGACTCGCTCGGTCACCCGCGGCGCGCGCTGCTCGTCGTGCACGAGCAGGCCGTCGACTCGGTCATCAGCGTCAAGCGCAAGGAGGCCGAGGGGCAGTTCGACCTGTTCGCCGACTTCGGCGGCGACGCCGAGGACGGCATGTCGTTCTCCGTCGACGTGCCCGACCTCCCGGACTGGGACAAGAAGCAGCGGCTCGCGTTCGAGCGCGAGATGCTCGGCCTGTACGTCTCGGACCACCCGCTCTCGGGGCTCGAGCACGTGCTCACGCGGGCGGCCGACACAGGCATCGCGAACCTGCTCGCCGACGAGGGCCGCCCGGACGGGTCGACGGTCGTGATCGCGGGTCTGGTGACGTCGCTGCAGCGCAAGATGAGCAAGAACGGCAACCCGTGGGCGGCGGTGACCATCGAGGACCTCGAGGGCGCCGTGGAGGTCATGTTCTTCGGCGAGACGTACCTCGCCTACTCCACGATCCTCGCGGAGGACCAGGTGGTCGTGCTGCGCGGGCGCGTGCGCCGTCGCGACGACACGATGCAGCTCCAGGCCATGGAGGTGTCGCTGCCCGACATCACCGTCGGCGCGGAGTCGCCGCTCGCCGTGAAGGTGTCGCACACGCGGTGCGTCGAGCCGATCATCCTGCGCCTGCGGGAGGTGCTCGCGACCCACCCCGGGTCGGCGGAGGTGCACGTGCAGGTGCTGGAGCCCGGCAAGACGACCGTCGTGCGCGCCGGCGACGGGCTGCGCGTCGAGAAGTCCCCGGCGCTCTTCGGCGACCTCAAGGCCCTCCTCGGGCCGTCGTGCCTGGTCGGCTGACCCGGATGACGGAGCATGCCGTCGACGGCGCCGCCCGGACGTCGTGGGACGACGGCTCGGCGTCGCACCGGTTCCGGGTCGTCCCCGCGGCGTACGTCCTGCTCCGCCGGGGCGACGAGGTGCTGCTCCAGCTCCGGCAGGGCACCGGCTACCGGGACGGGTACTGGGCCGCCGCGGCGGCCGGGCACGTCGAGCCGGGGGAGTCGGTCGTGGCGGCCGCGGCGCGCGAGGCGCGCGAGGAGCTCGGCGTCGAGATCGCGCTCGCGGACCTGCGGCCACTCACGGTGCTGCACCGCGGTGTGCCCGGAGGACCGGCGCTCGAGCAGCGCGCCGACTTCTTCTTCACGGCCGAGGCCTGGGACGGCGACGCGGTGCTCCAGGAGCGGGACAAGGCGGCCGACCTGCGGTGGTTCACGCTCGACGACCTGCCGGACCCTGTCGTCCCGCACGAGCTCCACGTCCTGCGGGCGCTGCGTGCGGGCGCGGTGCCGCCGATCATGACCTTCGGGTTCGACGCCTGACACCGAGCGACCGGCGTCCACGCACCGGCCGCCCACGCACCGGGCGTCCGGCGACCGGGCGCCCGCCGCACCCGGCGACGGAACCCGTAGGCTCGACGCCGTGATCCGCCTCAACCCCGAACAGCTCGTCTTCGTCACCGAGCGCCACCTGGCGACGCTCACCACGCTGCGCGCCGACGGCACGCCGCACGTCGTCCCCGTCGCCTTCACGTGGGACGCCGACGCGGGCGTGCTGCGCATCACCACCAACCGTGCCTCGGTCAAGGCCCGCAACGCGCGCCTCCCGGGAGCGGACGGCGGCGCACCGAGAGCCGCGGTGTGCCAGGTCGAGGGCGGCCGATGGATCACTCTCGAGGGCACGATCGAGGTCGTCGAGGACGCGGACGAGGTCGCGGACGCCGTCGTGCGGTACGGCCGTCGCTACCGGACACTCTCCCCGAACCCCGAGCGCGTCGTGCTCCGGCTCACGCCCGACAAGGTCATGGCCTCGACCTACATGGCCTGACGGTCCGCTCAGGAGACCGTCGCGCTCTCGGTCCCCTGGGGGTGGTCGACCGAGACGACGTCGCCGCGGTGCAGCTGGCGGCCGCGCCGCGTGTCGACCTCGCCGTTGACGCGGACCTCGCCCTCCGTGACGAGCTCGCGGGCCTCGGCGCCGGACTCGGCGAGGCCGGCGAGCTTGAGGAACTGCCCGAGGCGGATCACGTTGTCGGAGATCTCGACCGGGCGGGCGTCGTGAGGGGCGTTCATGCGACCCATTCTCCCCGTCCGCGCGGGTTGGGCGCGACGCGGCGTCCCGCGACCCGCGCGGTGCGACCGGTGGGCGAAACGCCTCGTCGCGGGGTCGCGCGGGCTCCTAGACTCGACCCATGATCACCCGCATCGATCTTCGAGGACGTTCCCTGTCCGCCCGCGAGCTCGTCGAGACCCTGCCGCGCGCAGAGCTCGGCGTCGAGGACGCGGCGCATCGGGTCGCCCCGATCGTCGAGGCGGTCCGCGGGCGCGGCGCGGACGCGCTGCGCGAGTACGCCGAGCGGTTCGACGGCGTCCGGCCCGAGCACCTACGCGTCCCTGGCGACGCGCTCGCCGACGCCCTCACGCGTCTCGACCCGGACGTGCGGGCGGGACTGGAGGAGGCGATCCGTCGGGTGCGCCTCGTGCACGCCGCGCAGCGTCCGCAGGACTTCACGGTCGAGATCGCGCCCGGCGCGCAGGTCCGCCAGCGCTGGGTGCCGGTGCGTCGCGTCGGGCTCTACGCACCGGGCGGCCTCGCGGTCTACCCGTCGTCCGTGGTGATGAACGTCGTCGCGGCGCAGGAGGCCGGCGTCCGCAGCCTCGCGGTCGCGTCGCCTCCCCAGAAGGAGAACGGCGGCCTGCCGCACCCGACGATCCTCGCGGCATGCGCGCTGCTCGGGGTCGACGAGGTCTACGCGGTGGGCGGCGCGCAGGCCGTGGCGATGTTCGCGTACGGCGCGGCGGGCAGCGAGCCGCAGGACGGGGACGTGCTCTGCGAGCCGGTCGACGTCGTGACCGGACCGGGGAACGTCTACGTGGCCGCGGCGAAGCGGCTCGTCCGCGGCGTCGTCGGGATCGACGCTGAGGCCGGTCCCACGGAGATCGCGATCCTCGCGGACGGCACCGCCGACCCGGGGCACGTGGCCTCCGACCTCATCAGCCAGGCCGAGCACGACCCCCTGGCCGCGGCCGTCCTCGTCACGCCGTCCGTCGAGCTCGCCGCCGCGGTCGAGGCGCGCCTCGCGGACCTCGTCACGGCGACGAAGCACGCGGCGCGCGTCGCGCAGTCCCTCGCCGGGCCGCAGTCCGCGATCGTGCTCGTCGACGACCTCGAGAACGGTCTTCAGGTGGTCGACGCCTACGGCGCCGAGCACCTCGAGATCCAGGCCGACGGCGCGGCCGAGCTTGCCGAGCGTGTCACGAGCGCCGGCGCGATCTTCGTCGGGCCGTGGTCGCCCGTCTCGCTCGGCGACTACATGGCGGGCTCGAACCACGTGCTCCCGACCGGCGGCTGCGCGCACTTCTCGAGCGGGCTCGGGGTGCACAGCTACGTCAAGGCCGTGCAGGTGATCGAGTACGACCGCGACGCGCTCGGAGAGCTCGCGGACCGGATCGTCGCCGTCGCGAACGACGAGGACCTCCCGGCCCACGGCGAGGCGGTGCGGGCGCGGTTCCTGTGACGGCCGCGCGCGAGGACCGTGCGCCGGTGCGGCGCGCGGTCCCGCGCGACGCCGGCGACCTCGTCGGCCTGCGCGTCCACCTCATGCGTGCGATGGGGGAGACGGACGCGGACCAGCCCGAATGGCAGGAGCGAGCCCGCGAGTGGTTCGTTCGGGCGCTCGGATCGGACGACGTCGTGGCCTTCGTCGTCGACGGGCCGGAACGGGTCGCGGCGTGCGCGCTCGTCGAGCTGCACCGGTCGGCGCCGTCGGCGCGGAACCCGCACGGCACGACGGCGCACCTGTCGAACGTCTGCACGGTGCCCGGAGAGCGCGGGCAGGGCTACGCGCGTGCGTGCGTCGTGGCGGCGCTCGACTGGGCGCGAGAGAGCGGGGCCGACTCGGTCTCGCTGCACGCCACGGCCGACGGCGAGTCGCTCTACCGGGCGCTGGGCTTCGTCGACACGACGTACACAGAGCTGCGCCTGCGGTGGTGACCCGGCTCCCGCCGCCTCAGCGCACGCCGAGGACGAACGGGTGCACGGCCGCCGCGCCCGCCTGGCGCAGCAGACGCGCCGCGACCGTGAGCGTCCAGCCCGACTCGGTGTAGTCGTCGACGAGGAGCACGCGCCGCCCGGCCAGACCGGCCCGGGCGGCGTCCGACAGCTCGAGCTGCAGGCGGCCGGTGACGCCCGCGAGGCGCGTCGCCGAGTTCACGTCGTGCCGGCCCGGCTCCTCGCGCCCGGGGACGGGACCGACGGCGCCGATGAGCGGCTTGCCGAGGTAGCTCGCGAGCCCGTTCGCGAGGTGGAAGGTGAGGCGCGGGCGGGTCGCGGAACGCACCGCGACGACGCCGTCGACGAGGAGCCGACGCTCCGGCGCGCTCGCCGCGGCGTCCTCGCCGACGTCCGTCGCGGGCTCGGTCTGCGCGGCGGCCTCGTACAGCTCCGGCCACTCGTCGAGCACCCGTGCGGCCGCGCGCCGGAGCGCGACGGGCGTGTCGCCGTCGGGCGTCGCTGGCGCGAAGAGCTCGCGCAACGGGGCGGACCACCCGAGCCCGTCGAGCCGCGCGACGCCTCGCCCGGTCTCCGCGAGCTCGTCGGCGCCGAGGCGCCCACGCAGATCGAGTCCCAGGCGGTCCATGCCGCTCGGCCACTGCCGACGCGCGACGACCTCGACCCCGGGCCGGTCCATGTCGGCGCGCGCAGCGGCGACGGCCTCGGCGTCCGGGAGCGCGGGCAGCGTCACGCCGCCGCACGTGTCGCAGCGCCCGCACCGCCACCCGTCCTCGAGCTCCGGGTCGTCGAGCGCGGCGCGCAGGAACGCCATGCGGCACCCGTCCGTCGCCTCGTAGTCGAGCATCGCCTGCTGCTCGGCCGTGCGCGTCGCGTCGACGCGCTCGTAGCGCTCGGCGTCGTACGTCCACGGCTCGCCCGTGGCCTCCCAGCCGCCCTTGACGCGCCGGACGGCGCCGTCGACGTCCAGCACCTTGAGCATGCCCTCGAGGCGCGAGCGCTTGAGGTCGACCTGCGTCTCGAGCTGCGCGACGGACTGCGTGCCGCCCGCGCCCAGCGCGTCGAGCGTCGTGCGGACCTGGGCCTGCGGCGGGAACGCGGTCGACGCGAACCACTCCCAGATGCGCCGGTCCTCCTCGCCGGGCAGCAGCACCACGACGGCGGAGTCCACGCCACGTCCCGCGCGCCCGACCTGCTGGTAGTAGGCGATGGGGGAGCTCGGCGCGCCGAGGTGCACGACGAACGCGAGGTCGGGCTTGTCGAAGCCCATCCCGAGCGCCGAGGTCGCCACCAGGGCCTTGACCCGGTTCTCCTTGAGGTCCTCCTCCAGGCGCTCGCGCTCGGCCGGGTCGGTCTGGCCCGTGTACGACGCGACGGCGAGGCCGGCGGCGCGGAGCTGGCTCGCGACCTGCTCGGCCGCGGAGACGGTGAGGCAGTAGACGATGCCCGAGCCGTCGACGTCCTGGAGCGCCTCGACGAGCCACGCGACGCGCGTCGGCTGGTCGGGCAGGCGCAGGACGGCGAGGTGGAGCGACTCGCGGTCGAGCCCGCCGCGCAGCACGAGCACGTCCTCGTGCCCGGCCTCGCCGTCGGTGCCGTCGGCGGCGTGCGCCGCGGTCACGCCGAGCTGCTCGGCGACGTCCGCGGTCACGCGCGCGTTCGCCGTCGCGGTCGTCGCGAGCACGGGGATGCCGGGCGGCAGGTCGGCGAGGAGCGTGCGGATGCGCCGGTAGTCGGGGCGGAAGTCGTGGCCCCAGTCGGAGATGCAGTGCGCCTCGTCGATGACGACGAGCCCGGCGTCGGCCGCGAGCCGGGGGAGCACCTCGTCGCGGAAGCCGGGGTTGTTGAGCCGCTCGGGCGAGCAGAGCAGCACGTCGACCTCGCCGGCCGCGATCGCCCGGTGGACGTCGTCCCACTCCGTGACGTTGGCCGAGTTGATGGTCACGGCCTTGATCCCCGCCCGCGCCGCGGCCGAGATCTGGTCGCGCATGAGCGCGAGGAGCGGGGAGACGATCACGGTCGGCCCGGCGCCGCGGTCGCGCAGCAGGCGCGTGGCCACGAAGTACACCGCGGACTTGCCCCACCCGGTGCGCTGCACGACGAGCGCGCGGCGCCGGAACGCCACGAGCGCCTCGATCGCGCGCCACTGGTCCTCGCGCAGCACCGCGTCGTCGCGCCCGACGAGCGCGCGCAGCGCGGTCTCGGCGTCCTCGCGCAGCGACTGCCCGTCGAGCAGGCCGCGCAGCATGGCGAGCTTGGCCCGCTTGGCGGCCTCCCCGCCGTCGGGCGCCGTGGCGGGGGCACCTCCGTCGACCGGGGCGGCTGCGCGCGGCCCGGCGACCGCGGGCTGCGTCGTCTCCGGCGCGGGCCCCGACGGCGCGGCCCCCGCCCACGGGTCGCCGAACGCGTCGGCGGGCTCGTCGAGCGGCGGCTCGTCGGCCGGGTCGAAGGGCAGGTCGGCGTACGGGTCGGTGGGGCTCACCCGCACGATCGTAGGCGCACCTGCCGACCCTCGGGTCGTCGTGCACAGGGTGCGGCCCGCGAACCCCGGGGACGGGGTCGCGGGCCGCGAGAAGCGTGGACGCAGGGCGTCAGGAGCGCATGTCCATGACCACGCGCCCGTCGATCCTGCCCTCCTCCATCTCGGCGAAGATCGCGTTGACGTCGTCGAGCGGGCGCACCGTGTACGTCGGGCTGATCTTCCCGCGGGCGAAGAAGTCGAGCGCCTCCGCCATGTCCTTGCGCGTCCCGACGATCGACCCCCGCACGGTCAGCCCGAAGAGCACGGTCGTGAAGATGTCGAGCGGGAACTTCTCCGGCGGGAGCCCGACGAGCGAGACCGTGCCGCCGCGGCGCAGCGCACCCACGGCCTGGGGGAACGCGTGCGCGTTGACGGCGGTGACGAGCGCGCCGTGGACACCGCCGCCCGTCTGCTCCTGGATCTCGGCCGCCGCGTCGGGCGACGTGGCCGCGTTGACCGTGACCTCCGCGCCGTGCTTGCGCGCGAGCGCGAGCTTCTCGTCGTCCACGTCCACCGCGGCGACGCGACGACCCATCGCGACCGCGTACTGCACCGCGATGTGACCGAGGCCGCCGATCCCGGAGATCAGCACCCACTCGCCGGGCTGCGTGTCCGTGACCTTGAGCCCCTTGTAGACGGTGACGCCGGCGCACAGGATCGGGCCGACGGCGGAGAGGTCGACCCCGTCCGGGACCACCGGGCAGTAGCGCGAGTCGACGAGCATGTACTGGCCGAACGAGCCGTCGACGGAGTAGCCGCCGTTCTTCTGGTTCGGGCACAGGGTCTCCCACCCCGTCTCGCAGTACTCGCACTCGCCGCACGCGCTCCACAGCCACGCGTTCCCGACCGTGTCCCCGACCTGGACGCGCGTGACCTGGTCGCCCACCGCGACGACCGTGCCGACGCCCTCGTGCCCGGGCACGAACGGGGGAGCGGGCTTGACCGGCCAGTCGCCGTGCGCGGCGTGCAGGTCTGTGTGGCACACACCGGTGTAGTCGACCTTGACGAGCGCCTCGTGGGGTCCGGGGGTGGGGACCTCGATCTCGTCGACGCTCAGCGGGTCGGTGAACGAACGGACGACGGCGGCACGCATGGTGGGCATGACGATCACCTCGGTTCTCGGGGAGAGTGGCGGGCCGGACCGTGCCGGCGGTCCTGCCTCGTCCTCGACGCTACGCGCGCGGGTGCCGGCCGTCGCGGCGGACGGCGCGACGCGCGACTCACGACCGTGCTGCTCGTGACCTTCGCCTCTCCACGACGAGGGCGAGCGTCCCGGCGACCACGACGACCCACTCGCTCACCGCGGCGAGGACCTGCTGCGTCCCCCCGACGGTCTCGTTCACGCCGAAGAAGCCGACCGTCGTCGACAGGTAGAACGCGGCGAGGGTCAGCGCCCCGAAGCCGACCGCGCCGAGCAGCGGCAGCCAGTGCCGCCACACGAGGACGAGGAGGCCGAGGACGAGCCCTGCGACGGCGTTGAGCGCGAAGAGCGGGCCGACGACGCCGATGTCGCGGTAGCCCTCGACGAACAGCACGAGGTGCACGTCGGCGGAGAGCAGGAGGCCGGCGGCGGTCAGCCCGCGCAGGACCCACGCACCGAGCGCTCGACCCTCGCGCACGGGTGGTGTCGGGGGCCCCGTGGTCGCGGACATGGTCGTCTCCTCCGCTCGGGTGCGGTCGGGGGGCGCGCTCCCGCACCCCGGTGCTTCAATGGAACCGCCGACGTCGACGTCTCGCTCGCCGGGCGGCCGGGGCGGGCCGAGGGCCCGCCCGTCCACGCACCGCGCAAGGAGGCCGGACATGGACGCACCGCACCCCGCCGTCCCCCCGGGCGCCGTGGTCGACGGCCGCGACGACACCCTTGTCGCCGCGCCCGGTGCCGCGCGTACCCGGCGGCCCGGCCCGACCCTGCGCGTCCCGTGCGGGGCGACGCCGACGCGACGGGTCGTCCTCGCCGGGTCGGGGGCGGGCGCCGCGCTCGCGTTCCTCGCGGCGTGCGGTGGTGGCGGCCCCTCGGGGACCCAGGACGGCGGGACGGGCGGCGGCGAGGGCTCCGGGGGTGGCGGGCCCGACGTCGGGCCCGGGCAGGCGCTCGCGAGCGTCGACGACGTCCCGGTCGGCGGGGCGCTCGCGGTCACCGTGGACGGCGCGCCGCTGCTCGTCACGCAGCCCGAGGAGGGGACCTTCGCGGCCTTCAGCGCGATCTGCACCCACCAGGGGTGCACGGTCGCGCCCGGGGACGGCGAGCTCCTCTGCCCGTGCCACGCCTCTCGCTACGACCTCGCGACCGGCGCCGTGCTCGGCGGGCCCGCGCCGTCGCCCCTGCCCGAGGTGCCCGTGACGGTCGACGGCGGCGAGGTCACCTCGGCCTGACGCGGCGGCCCGGGCCCGCCCCGTCCGGGTGCGGCGACAGGAGCCGCCTGCCCGCGTGCCGGACGTCACGGACGGGGGTGCGCGCGCGGTTCGTAGACTGTCCGGGTGACCCCACCCTCCGTCGCGGGACGGCCCCTGCTCCCGCTGCGCCCCGAGCTCGCCGGCGTCGAGCCGTACGGCGCGCCGCAGCTCGACGTCCCGGTCCTGCTCAACGTCAACGAGAACCCGCACGCGCCGAGCGAGGCCGTCGTCGCGACGATCACGCAGGCTGTGCGCGACGCCGCCGCGGGCCTCAACCGCTACCCCGACCGCGACTTCCTCGGGCTGCGCGCCGACCTCGCGGCGTACCTCGGCACGGAGTCCGGCGTCGCGCGGGAGGCCGAGCAGCTCTGGGCCGCCAACGGGTCGAACGAGATCATGCTCCACGTGCTCCAGGCGTTCGGCGGGCCGGGACGCACGGCCGTCTCCTTCGCCCCGACGTACTCGATGTACCCGGAGTACGCGCGCGACACCCACACGGCCTGGGTCGTGGGGCGCCGCGCGGAGGACTTCACGCTCGACCCGGAGCACGCCCGCGAGGTCGTCGCGCGGGAGCAGCCGTCCGTCGTCCTGCTCGCGAGCCCCAACAACCCGACCGGCACCGCATTGCCCGCCGCGACCGTCGAGGCGGTCTGCGAGGCGGCGCTCGCGGTGCGCGTCCCGCTCCCCGACGGGCAGGAGGCCCCCGCCGTCGTCGTCGTCGACGAGGCGTACGGCGAGTTCCGCCGGGCCGGGACGCCCTCGGCCCTCGAGCTGCTCGATCGCTACCCGAACCTCGCGGTGACGCGCACGATGTCCAAGGCGTTCGCGCTCGCGGGCGCCCGCGTCGGGTACCTCGCGGCGTCGCGCGAGCTCGTCGACGCGCTGCGCGTCGTGCGCCTGCCGTACCACCTGTCGGCCGTGACGCAGGCGGTCGCGCGCGCGGCCCTCGCGCACTCGGGCGAGCTGCTCGCGCAGGTCTCCGCGCTGCGCGAGCGCCGCGACGAGACCGTCGCGTGGCTGCGCTCGCTGCGCCACCCGGACGGTCGTCCGCTCGACGTCGCGGAGTCCGACGCCAACTTCGTCCTGTTCGGCACGTTCGCCGACCGGCACGCGGTCTGGGCGGCGTTGTTGGAGCGGGGCGTGCTCATCCGGGAGACTGGTCCCGACGGCTGGCTGCGGGTGTCGATCGGCACCGGCGACGAGATGAGGGCCTTCCGACAGGCCCTCGTGGAGGTGGCAGGACTGTGAAGCGCACCGCGCGCATCGAGCGCGCGACGTCCGAGTCGAGCGTGCTCGTCGAGCTCGACCTCGACGGCACGGGGCGGACGGAGATCTCGACGACCGTCCCGTTCTACGACCACATGCTCACGGCGCTGGGCAAGCACTCGCTCATCGACCTCAAGGTCGTCGCGACGGGCGACACGCACATCGACGCGCACCACACGGTCGAGGACGTGGCGATCACGATCGGCGAGGCGCTGCGCGTCGCGCTCGGCGACAAGGTGGGCATCGGGCGCTTCGGCGACGCGACGGTCCCGCTCGACGAGGCGCTCGCGCTCGCGGTCGTCGACGTGTCCGGGCGTCCCTACCTCGTGCACTCGGGCGAGCCGGAGGGGCAGGAGTACCACCTCATCGGCGGGCACTTCACGGGGTCCCTGACGCGCCACGTGCTCGAGTCGATCGCGCACCACGCGGGCATCTGCATCCACGTGCGCGTCCTCGCGGGCCGCGACCCGCACCACATCGTCGAGGCGCAGTTCAAGGCGCTCGCCCGCGCGCTGCGCGCCGCGGTGGCCCCCGACCCGCGCGTCGAGGGCGTCCCGTCCACGAAGGGGGCCCTGTGAGCACGCACGGCGACGACGCGCTGGACGGCGTCGAGATCCCGGACGACCTCTCGTCCCTGACGGGCCCGGCGCGGCCCGACCTCGTCGCGCTCATCACGCAGATCGCCGGGGCCGAGCCCCTCGCCGCCGCGTGCTCGCTCGCGCAGGTCGAGGCCGACGTGGTGCCGACCGACGTGGGCGCCGTCGCGGTCCTGCGCGACACGGCCGGCGACGCCCCCGCGCACGCCGCCGCCGCGCTGACCACCCTGGTCAAGGGCGTCCCGCTCGTGCTCGTCGTGCGCAGCGGCGAGCAGCTCACCATGACGCGCTGGGCCGACGGCGCCGTGGGCGACCAGCTCGCCCCGGGCCTGGTGCTCGGCGGTGCGCCGGAGGCGCTCGAGGACCTGCTCACCGGCACGACGACGCTCGCCGACCAGGACGGCGTCGTCGCGAGCTCGTCGATCTCCCGCTGGAAGGCGATGCGCCTGCTCACGTCGGCGGCGCGACGCGCACGGAAGGACGGCGCATGACCGAGGCGACGACCCGCGAGACGTCGGGCGTGCGGCGCCCGTCCGTCGTCGTGCTCGACTACGGGTTCGGCAACGTCCGCTCGGCCGTGCGCGCGCTCGAGCGCGTCGGTGCGGACGTCGAGCTCACCGCGGACCGCGCGCGGGCCCAGGACGCGGACGGCCTCGTCGTCCCGGGCGTCGGCGCGTTCGCCGCGGTCATGGCAGGTCTGCGCGGCGTCCGCGGCGACGAGCTCGTCGGCCGCCGCCTCGCCGGCGGTCGGCCCGTGCTCGGTATCTGCGTGGGCATGCAGGTCATGTTCGAGCAGGGCGACGAGCATGGCACCCTGACCGACGGGCTGGGGGAGTGGGCCGGCCTCGTCGACCGGCTCGAGGCCGACGTCGTGCCGCACATGGGCTGGGACACGGTCGACGTCCCCGAGGGCAGCGTCCTGTTCCGCGGCGTCGAGGACGAGCGCTTCTACTTCGTCCACTCCTACGCGGCCCGGTCCTTCACGACGGGTCACGACCTGCCCGCGGACTCGCCGATCCGGCGACCGCTCGTCACGTGGTCCGACCACGGCGGCCGGTTCGTCGCGGCCGTGGAGAACGGGCCGCTGTCCGCCACGCAGTTCCACCCCGAGAAGTCGGGCGACGCCGGCGCGACCCTGCTCGAGAACTGGGTCCGCTCGCTCTGATCGACCCGGACGCCGGTTCCCCGCATCCCCGACGTACACCCGCTGCGGCGCCCACGACGCGCCACCGACACCGATGGAGAACCCCGTGACCGACCGCCTCGTGCTGCTCCCCGCCGTCGACGTCGCCGACGGCCAGGCCGTCCGCCTCGTCCAGGGCGAGGCCGGCTCCGAGACCTCGTACGGCGACCCGCTCGCCGCCGCGCTCGACTGGCAGTCGGGCGGTGCGGAGTGGATCCACCTCGTGGACCTCGACGCCGCGTTCGGACGCGGCTCCAACGCGGAGCTGCTCGCCGACGTCGTCGCGCGCCTCGACGTCCAGGTCGAGCTCTCCGGCGGGATCCGCGACGACGCGTCGCTCGAGCGCGCGCTCGCCACGGGCGCGCGCCGCGTCAACCTCGGCACCGCGGCGCTCGAGAACCCCGAGTGGACCGCGAAGGTCATCGCGGAGCACGGCGACGCGATCGCGGTCGGCCTCGACGTGCGCGGCACCACGCTCGCCGCGCGCGGCTGGACGCAGGAGGGCGGCGACCTGTGGGAGGTCCTCGACCGCCTCGAGGCCGCCGGCTGCGCGCGCTACGTCGTCACGGACGTGACCAAGGACGGCACGCTGCGCGGGCCGAACCTCGACCTGCTGCGCGACGTCGCCGCGCGCACGGACGCGCCGGTCGTCGCGTCGGGCGGCATCTCGAGCCTCGCCGACCTCGAGGCGCTGCGCTCGCTCGTCCCGGCGGGCGTCGAGGGCGCGATCGTGGGCAAGGCCCTCTACGCCGGCGCGTTCACGCTGCCCCAGGCGCTCGACGTCGCGGGTCGGCCGTGACGGTGGGCCCGGACTCCCCGGGGAAGGCGCTCCCGCCGTCGTCCGGGTTCGCCGGCGACGACGGGTCGGCCGACCCGGCGCTGGCCGCGCTGCTCGCCGCCTACGCCGCGGGGTCGGCGTCGCTGGCCGACGTCGTCGCGCGGCTCGGCGACACGCGCGTCCTCGTCCCGATCCTCGCCGAGCTCGAGAGCGCGGGCGAGGGTGAGCACGGGCACACGGTCGACAAGGAGGCCTCCGCCGGGGTCGTCGCGATCGAGGCGCCGGACGGGCGTCGCGCGCTCCCGGTGTTCACCTCCGTCGCGGCGATGGCGGCGTGGCGCGCGAGCGCGCGGCCCGTGCCCGTGGACGCTCGGCGGGCGGCGCTGTCCGCCGTGAGCGAGGACTGGTCGCTGCTCGTCCTCGACCCGGGCGGTCCGGTGACGGCGCTCGTGCCACGCCCGGCCGTGTGGGCGCTCGCCCAGGGCAAGGACTGGTCGCCCGCGGTCGTCGACGGGACCGTCGTCCCCGAGGTGGTCGACGCGGTCCAGGGCGCGCTCGCCGGGATCCCGCACGTCGCGCGGGTCTGGGCGGAGCCGGGACGGCGCGCCGAGGTCGCCGTCGTGCTGCGCATCGACGCGGGGCTGGACCGGGCGGGGCTCGACGCCGTGCTCGGTCAGGTCAACGCCGCGCTCGCGACGGACGCCGTCGTGTCGGAGCGCGTCGACGGGCTCGAGCTGCGGGTCGGTCGCGCGGACTGACCCGCCACGCGGGTGTCCGCGTGGTCCCGCCGCGCGTCGGGTGGCTCAGCGACGGCGCAGGCGGCTGATCCCCCACGCGAGCGCGGCCGAGAACGCGACGACCGCGCCGAGGGCCTGGCCGCCGAGGATCACGCGGTTGAGGTCCAGCGCGGGCTGCCAGCGCACGCCCTGGTCGTCGACGACGTAGACGCCCTTGGCGACGACGCGGACCCCGAAGCCGCCACCGCCACCCGAGCCCTCGCCGCCCGCCTCGCCGCCGGCGTTGCCCGACCCGGGGTCGGACGAGCCGCCCGCGTCCGGCGTCGTCGACGCCGGCTCGGCCTCCGGAGCGGGGGCCGCGGCCGCCCCGACGCGGCGGCGCCAGTCGGCGGCCCCCTTGCCGGAGAGCTCTCCCGCGCCGGAACCCCAGCCCGAGCCGGTGCCGCCCCAGACGGTCGCGACGGGGATGACGAGCGTGCCGTCGCGCTCGTAGGACTCTCCGAAGACGCGACGCACGGTGAGCGTGTCGCGTGCTGCGTGGGTGATGTGCGCCGGGTCGACCGGGGACGTGTCCGAGCTCGCGTGTGTGCTCATGGCAGGAAGGGTAGACCCGGGGTCACGGGTGCGCGCGGGGGCGCCTCGGCGGGTCGCGCCGGGGACCCGCGGCCTGCCGCGACCGGACCGGTCAGGCGTCGCACT
The DNA here is from genome assembly GCF_042723955.1 of Cellulosimicrobium cellulans. Classification (GTDB taxonomy): domain Bacteria; phylum Actinomycetota; class Actinomycetes; order Actinomycetales; family Cellulomonadaceae; genus Cellulosimicrobium; species Cellulosimicrobium cellulans_H. The sequence continues at coordinate 42,637 of NZ_JBHXIC010000032.1, forward strand.
CGGGGAGAGCCGTGAACGCGGACTCGTCGCCGAGCAGCGTCTGGAGCGTGCTCACCGGGACGAGCAGCGACTTGTCGGTCGAGGTCTTGGCGTAGACGACGCCGATCACCTCGCCGGCGTCGTTGAGCGCGGCGGAGCCGGAGCTTCCCGGCTCGACCGGCGCGTCGGTGACCAGCACCTCGCCGAGGTTCTCGTGCAGCGGGTCCGTGGTCGTGCCGATGACCGAGCCCTGCGTCACCGTGAGCCGACCGCCCTCGGGGTAGCCCACGACCGTCACCGGGTCGCCCGGCGCCGGGTCGGCCGCCGCGAGGGTCGGGGCCGACGGGAGGTCCTCCGACGTCCGGACGATCGCGAGGTCCGCGAGGCCGGCCACGCTCGCGGTCTGGGCCGCGATGTCGCGGCCGTCGTAGGTGAGGAGCTGCAACGAGCGCGACGAGTCGACCACGTGCTTGTTGGTGATGAGCGTGCGCGAGTCCACGGCGAACCCCGAGCCGGTCGACAGCCCGTCGCACCGCACGTTGCGGATGCGCACGGCCATGCGCCGGACGGCGTCGAAGCCGTCGGGCGAGAGGTTCTCGGACCCCGCCGGGTCGTCGGGCGCGACGAGGGACGGCACGACCGAGTCGGGCACGGGCTCGGGGAGCTCCGGGAGGACGCCGCACGCCGTGAGCGGGCCGGCGAGCAGGGCCACGGAGACCAGCGACCCGACGACGCGCCGGGCGACGAAGCGTCCGGAGCCGTCGTCCCTGGCGGCCGGCCAGGCTCGGCGCCGGGTCATCCGGCGAGCTCCTGCTGGAGCTGCGCGTTGGCGTCCGTGGCCTCCTGGCACAGCAGGTCGACCTGGTCGGCGAACCGCTCCAGGTCGGCGGGGTCGTACGCGTCACGGTTGTTGAGGTAGCCGATGAGCTGTGTCTGCGCCGTCGTGCACTGGCCGAGCGCGGCCGCGACCTTGCCCGCCGCCTCGGAGACCCGGCTCTGGTAGTCGAGGTACTGCTGGGACGCCTCGTTCTCGTCGCCGAGCTGCGCCTTCTCGTTGGCGAGGTCGCTGATACGGTCCTGCGCGGCGGTGAGCTGGGTGCGCGCGGACTCGAGCTCCGCGTTCGCGCCGTCGAGCTCGGTCTGGAGCCGGGCGACGTCCTCGCCCAGGCCGCGGGCCTCGCCCTCCCAGTCCGCGCTCGACTCCTGCCAGCGCGTCGTCGTGACCCACAGGTAGGCCCCGACCCCCAGGGCGGCCGCGAGGAGGACGGACAGCACCACGATCGCCACGACGGCGCCGCGGCGGCGGCGCCGAGGCGCCGCCGGGTTCCCGGCGGCGGACGGCGCACCGTCCGGTCCGGGTGCACCGCTGCCCGGTGCGCCCACGCTCCGGGGGACGGCGGCCCCGGGGACCGCGCCCGCACCGACGGTGCCGAGCGGGGCGTCCGAGGCCGTGACCCGGGGCGCCGCGGAGGCCGGGGCGAACGACGGCGGTCCACCCGCCGACGAGGGCGAGCCCGGGACCGCGGGCGGCGTCGTCCCCCGCGGGACGCTCTCGGGCCGGGTCGGCGACGGCGGCGGACCCGGCGGCGGCTCGGAGGGTCCGCCGTGCGGCGGAGGCGCCGGAGGGGTGCTCAACTCACGGCACCCGTGTACTTCTCGCCCGGGCCCTCGCCGGGGGCGTCGGGGTAGACCGACGCCTCGCGGAACGCGAGCTGGAGCGAGCGCAGCCCGTCGCGGAGCGACCGGGCGTGCTGGTTGCCGATGTCGGGAGCGCTCGCCGTGACGAGCGCGGCGAGCGCGTTGATGAGCTTGCGCGCCTCGTCGAGGTCGAGGTGCCCCTGCTCCTGCGCGTCCTCGGCGAGGCCGCACTTGACGGCCGCGGCGCTCATGAGGTGGACAGCCGCGGACGTGATGACCTCCACGGCGGCGACGTCGGCGATGTCGCGCACGGCGTCGGCGGCGGGGTCGGGCACGGCGGCGTTCTCGGTACTCATGGCGACCATCTTTCCATCCGGCGGCGGGGGAGCACGCCCCCCGTGCGGGACGTGCCGCGACGACGCCGGGCGCCGCCCCCCCGGGGGCGACGGCCCGGCGTGCGGGGCGGGGGGGGCCGACCCCCCGGGCCCCAGGCTCAGACGCGCCCCGGCGCCGCC
>NZ_JBHXIC010000033.1:0-43949 GCF_042723955.1 Cellulosimicrobium cellulans
GTGCTGGGGGGTGGCCCCGGGTGCGGGCCCGACGAGCCACGCACCCGGAGATCCGTCAGGCGCAGTCGTGCGGGTCGTGCTCGACGTCGACGGTCGAGGTGACCTCCTCGCCGTCGACCGTCGCGGCACCGGTGACGGTCACCGAGCCGCTCCCGACCGAGGCCGAGCGCACCGCGAACGACTGGTACGCGTTCGTGCCCGGGGCGACGTCGGTGAACTCGCGCGTGCCGTAGGCGGTCGCGAGGGTCACGTCGACCGGCGAGTCCTCGCCGTTCGCCGCGCGGACCGCGAGGTACGCCTGGCCGGCGAGGCACCGCGCCTGCGCCTCGACGTCGAGGTCGAGCTGTCCGCTCGGCGTGCCGTAGACCTCGAGCTCGTAGAGCGAGAAGCCCCACTGCGTCGCGCGCTCCGTGAGGTAGAGGCGCACGTACCGGCCCGTGCCCGCGACGTCCAGCTCGTCGTACCCGCCGTCACCGTCGGCCACGGTGTGCACCGTGGTCCAGGTCTCGCCGTCCGGCGAGGTCTGGATCTCGTACCCCGACCCGAAGGCGGTCTCCCAGTCGATCACGACCTGGCTGAGGTCGTAGCTCGCGCCGAGGTCCACCGCGATCCACTCCGGGTCGTTCCACGCGCTGCTCCAGCGGGTGCCGGCGTTGCCGTCGACCGCCAGCTCGGGCTCGTGACCGGCCTCGTCGATGCTGGAGGCCGTCACCGGGCGGCCCAGGGCGAGCGACTCCTCGCCCTCGTTCCCGCCCCCGCCGTCGGACTCGAAGCACCGGAGGTAGCGGTAGGACTCCGCGGAGGTCTCGAACGACGGCGCCCAGTCCCACTCGTAGGTGTAGTACTGCACGTACGGCTCGGCCGCGGCGATGATCGCCGGGAGGTCCAGCTCGCCCCGGCCGAGGGCGACCTGCCGCATGTCGCCCGGCGCGTTCACGTTCACGGCGTCCTTGATGTGCAGCAGCTCGATGCGGTCCCCGTGCTCCTCGATCCACGCGGGCACGTCGAGCCCGGCGTCGGCGGCCCAGCCGACGTCGAGCTCGAACGTGACGTAGCGCGGGTCGGTGTTCTCCTCGATGACCTCCCAGGCGCTGACCATCTCGCCCGTCACCGGGTCGGGGTACCGCGTCGTGAACTCGCTCTGGTGGTTGTGCAGCACGATCTTGTTCGCGCCGTTCTCGTGCGCGTACTGGCCGAGCTGGTTGACGTAGGCCGCGGTCGCGACCGCCTCGGCGTAGGTGCCGTAGCCGCCGGCCATCCCGCCGGTCCCGATGTAGTCCTGACCCAGCGCGACGGCGTAGGCGACGGTCTGGGGCCACGAGCCCCAGTCCGTGCTGCCGTGGCTGGACGACACCGCGAGGCCGTGCTTGTCGAGGATCGCCTGGTACTCCTCGACGGGCATCGAGTAGGGCTGGTTGTACGGCTCCACGTTGGTGAACCCCGCGTTGGCGACCTCCCCGAGCACGCGGTCGATCGTCTCGGCGGACGGGGTCCCCGAGCCCCCGAGCTCACCGACGTGCGTGTAGAGCTGGATGGAGATCTTGGAGTCGGGCAGCCCGTCTTCCGGGCCGCACGTCTCGGCCGCGGCGAGGGTGGTCGGGGGGCTGGTCTCGGCGGACGGGGTCGCGACGGCCGGGGCCGCGGCGAGCGTGACCGCGACGAGCGCGCCGCCTGTCAGTGCCGCGCCGAGGCGACGAGCGCGAGACGAATGGTGCGAGATCTGCATGAGGCTCCAATTGACAGCGTTGTCGATTTGGCTGACGAACATGCGACTTCTGATGTCACGTGTGCAAAAGTAGTCTTGTGGTCGACCATGACCCTGTCAAGGGCGAGCCGCGCCGCCCCCGACCGGCACGGGATCCCGCGGAGGCGCCGTGCCCGGAGACGACGAAGGGCGGGTCCCCCGACCGGGAGGACCCGCCCTGCGGCGGTGCTGCGTGACGGGTGTCAGCTGATGCGCTGGCCCGACGCCGCGCCGAAGACGTGCGAGTGACCCGGGCGGATCGTCACGTAGATGCGCTCGCCCTTGGCCGGGACGTTGCGCGGGTCGACGCGGACGATGACCTGGTTGTCACCGGCGCCCGAGTGGACGTCGGCCTGGGACGCGAGGTCGCCCTTGAGCGTGCCGTAGACGAACGCGTCGGAACCGAGCTCCTCGACGATGTTCACCTCGACCGGGAAGGCGGCCTCGTTGGCCTGCGACACGACGTCGAGGGCCTCCGGGCGGAAGCCGATCGTCACCTTGCCGTTGTCGGCGTCGGTGATCTTCGCGGCCGTCTCGCGCTCGAGCGTGATACGGGCCGGGCCGACCTCGGCGACGCCGTTGTTCACGGCGAACGTGCCGATGTTCATGGCCGGCGAGCCGATGAAGCCGGCGACGAAGACGTTCTGCGGGGTGTCGTACATGTCGCGCGGCGTGCCGACCTGCTGGAGCAGACCGTCCTTGAGGACCGCGATGCGGTCGCCCATGGTGAGGGCCTCGGTCTGGTCGTGCGTGACGTAGACCGTCGTGACGCCGAGGCGGCGCTGGAGCGACGCGATCTGCGTACGGGTCTGGACGCGGAGCTTGGCGTCGAGGTTCGACAGCGGCTCGTCCATGAGGAACACCTGCGGCTGGCGGACGATCGCGCGGCCCATGGCGACGCGCTGACGCTGGCCACCGGAGAGCGCCTTCGGCTTGCGGTCGAGGTACTCGGTGAGGTCGAGGATCTTCGCAGCCTCCTCGACGCGCTGGCGGATCTCCGCCTTCGGCGTGCCGGCGATCTTCAGAGCGAAGCCCATGTTGTCCGCGACGGACATGTGCGGGTACAGCGCGTAGTTCTGGAACACCATCGCGATGTCGCGGTCCTTCGGCTGGACGTCCGTGACGTCGCGGTCGCCGATGTAGATGTGACCGCCGTTGACGTCCTCGAGGCCCGCGAGCATGCGGAGCGAGGTCGACTTGCCACAGCCCGAAGGGCCGACGAGGACGAGGAACTCGCCGTCCTCGATGTGCAGGTTGAGCTGGTCCACAGCGGGACGCTCGGTCCCGGGGTAGAGCCGGGTTGCGTGGTCGTAGGTGACCGTAGCCATGACTGGTACATCCCTCCACCGGCAGGTACGTGCCGGACGATCCGTTGTGCAGTGACGTGCCACGTCGACGTAGCTGTTCGCGATGGCGGACGAGCGTGTCTTCGACGACACAGAAGGAGTCGGACCCCCTCTGGTGCGAGCAGGGGACCCGACGTCATCGTGGACCCGATACTACTCCGGCTTCTGAGTGCTTCGTCACAGAGCCGGTCACGATCGGGTAGCGGTTTCGTGGCGGCGCGTGACGCGCCCGTCAGGCCTCCGGGCGTCCCAGCAGGTCGGCGAGCAGGTCGAGCGCCGCGGCCAGCCCGTCGGCGTCGGGCACCCGTGCCGTCGCCCGGGTCTCGCCGTCCCCGACCTTGACCCCCAGGTCGCCCGCGCCGAGGACGGCGAACGCGGTCTCGTCCGTGGTGTCGTCCCCGGCGTACAGCACGTGCGTCCGCGCGTCCGGGAGCCCCGCGTCCTGCCCGACCACGTCCCGCAGCCGGTCGACCGCCTCGCCCTTGGACGTCTCGACGACGGCGACCTCCACCACGTCCTTGCCGTGCATCGCGTGCAGCCCGAGCCGCTCGGCCACGGCGTCCGCGACGTCCTCGGCCGCCCGCGTGTCCGCCGGGGACGCGAGCCGCGTGTGCAGGACGGCGGCGCTCGGCTTGTCCTGGACCCACGCGCCCTCGCGGCCCGCCACGGCGTCCGCGAGGCCGGCGCGCAGCGCCGCGAGGGCGTCGGCCTGGTCCGCGGTCAGCTCGAGCGGGACGGCCTCGAGACCCGACGGCGTGACGACGCCCGTCTCGGCGCCGTGGCTGCCCACGAGGAAGGTCCCGACGGGCGGCAGACTGCGCTCGGCGAGGTCCGCGAGGTGACGCCCCGAGACCAGGGCGAGGCGCGTCGTCGTCCCCGCGAGCACCCTCCCGAGGCGGTCGACTGCGGCCCGCGCCGCGGGCGCCATGCGCGCCGCGTGCGGGTCGTCGACGAGCGGCGCGAGCGTCCCGTCGAAGTCGAGCGCGACGAGCCGGGCGTGCGGGGAGTCGCTGCCGTCCGCCGCGAACGTACGGACGGCGTCGGCGACGGGCCGGGGCAGCGGCGGTGGCAGCGCGGGGCCGCCGTCGGGCGGGGTCACGCGCCGGCCTCCGCGGCGAGGTCGGCCCGTGCCCCGTCCTGGCCGGCGTCGTCCGGCCGGCGGTGCGGGACGCGCGACGGCATGGCCGTGAGGACGCCGAGGAACGACTCCGACCACTTCGCGACGTCGTCGCTGAGGACCTTGCGGCGCAGGCGGCGCATGCGCTTGCGCTGCTCGCGATGGTCCATGTGCGCGGCGGCCACGATGATGTCCTTCATCCCGTCGATGTCGTGCGGGTTGACCAGGAGCGCACCGGAGGAGAGCTCGTCGGCGGCTCCCGTGAACTCCGAGAGCACGAGGACGCCCCGGTCGTCGGAGCGCGCGGCGACGTACTCCTTGGCGACGAGGTTCATGCCGTCGCGCAGCGCGGTGACGAGCATGACGTCCGCCGCGAGGTACAGCGCGGCCATCTCCTCCGGGGGGTAGGAGTGGTGCAGGTAGTGGATCGCGGCGTGCCCGATCTCGGCGTACTCCCCGTTGATGCGCCCGACGGCGCCCTCCACGTGCTCGCGCAGCTCCTGGTAGGCGTCGACGTTCTCGCGGCTCGGGCTCGCGACCTGGACGAGCGTCGCGTGCTCGACGTCGAGGCGCCCGTCCTGGAGGAGCTCGCCGTAGGCCTTGATGCGGTGCCGGATGCCCTTGGTGTAGTCCAGGCGGTCCACGCCGAGCATCATGATGTCCGGGTCGCCCAGGTCGGCGCGGATCTCGCGCGAGCGCTGCTGCACCTCGGGCGAGCGCGCGAGCTCGTCGAAGCGGCGCGAGTCGATCGAGATGGGGAACGCCGCGGCGCGCACGTGCCGGTCGCGACCGTCCTCGCCGGGGACCGTGATCATGGGGCCGCGCGTCGTGTGCGCGCGCAGGCGACGCACGGCGCGGATGAAGTTCGCGGCGTCGCCCGCGCGCTGGAAGCCCACGAGGTCCGCGCCCAGGAGCCCGTCGAGCACCTGCCGGCGCCAGGGGAGCTGCTGGAACAGCTCGAGGGGCGGGAACGGGATGTGGTTGAAGAACCCGATCCGCACGTCCGGGCGCTGGGCGCGGATCATCTGCGGCACGAGCTGGAGCTGGTAGTCGTGCACCCACACGACGCCGCCCGGCGAGACCTGCGCGACAGCGGCGTCCGCGAAGCGCTGGTTGACGCGCCGGTACGCCTCCCACCACGTGCGGTGGTACGTGGGCGGCGAGATGACGTCGTGGTAGAGCGGCCAGAGCGTGTCGTTGGAGAAGCCCTCGTAGTAGCGCTCGATCTCGTCGGCGGAGAGGGTGACGGGCACGAGGCGCATGTCGTCGGCGTCGAACGGCTCGCTCGCCAGGTCGGGCGCGCCGGACCAGCCGACCCACGCGCCGTCGGACGCCTGCATGACGGGCTCGAGCGCCGTGACGAGACCACCCGGCGAGCGGTTCCACTCGACGTCCCCGCCGGGTCCGACCGTGAAGTCCACGGGCAGCCGGTTGGCCACCACGACGAGATCGAATCCCTCTTTACCTGTCAATGGACTGCTCCTTGAGCTTCGATAGATCGCGCCTGGGAGACCCAGGTTAGTCGGCTCGTCCCGCGCGGGGACGGGCCGTCCGTCCCGGGCCGAGTCGCCCACCGGGCCCGTCAGGCCGCCGAACGGGCCTGCTGCCGCTACCTTGTCACCATGGAGGAGCCCACGCAGCGCGTCGACGCGCGGACCGCCCCCGGCGGGCCGGCGCGCGGCCCCGCGCCCGGCAGCGAGGTCGGGGGCTACCTCATCGGCGCGCGGCTCGGCTCGGGGGCCATGGGCACCGTCCACAGCGCGCACGACGGCGGCGGCAACCTCGTCGCGATCAAGCTCCTGCACGCGCACGTCGACCTCGACGCCGCGGCCCAGGGGCGCGAGCGGCTGCGGCGCGAGGCGCTCGCCCTCCAGCGCCTGCGGCACCCCGCCGTCGCGCAGATCCTCGACGTCGAGCTCGACGGCCCCGACGCGTTCATCGTCACCGAGCTCGTCGACGGCCCGACCCTCGAGGACGAGGTCGCCGAGGGCGGCCCGCTCGACGCGTGGGACCTCTACGAGCTCGCCGACCAGCTCGCCGCCGCGCTCGAGTCCGTGCATGCGGCGGGCGTCGTGCACCGCGACCTCAAGCCGAGCAACGTCATGGTCTCCTCGCGCGGGCCGGTGCTCATCGACTTCGGGATCGCGCAAGGCCTCGAGGACGCGCGCGTCACGTCCACCGGCCTCGTCATGGGGACGCCCGGCTACCTCGCGCCCGAGCTGCTCGAGGGCGCCGCCCCGAGCGTCGGGAGCGACTGGTGGGGCTGGGCGGCGCTCCTCGCCTACGCCGCGACGGGCCGTGCCCCGTTCGGGGTGCGGCCGACCGACGTCGTCCTGGCCCGTGCCCGCAGCGGGCGACCCGACCTCGCCGGCCTCGGGCCGGTCACGGCGCGCGTGCTCGCCGGGGCCCTGCACGCGGACCCCGCGCAGCGGCTCGGCCCGACGGAGGTCGTCGCCGCGCTGCGCCAGGCCGCCGACACGGGGGACCTCGCCCCCGCGACCCAGGTCGTCGGCCCGCCCACCGGCCCCACGCGGGTCGTGCCCCCCGTCGCCGTCGTTCCGGGCGGCACGGGCGCGCAGGCCTGGACCGGAGCGGCGCAGGTCGTGCCGCCGCCCTTGCCGACCTCGCAGTCCCAGGTCAACGACGGCCGCACCATGGCGGTCCCGGCGGGCCACGACCTCATGGACGACCTCGGGGCGCCGCCCGTGGGGGAGGACGGCGAGCCGCTCTACGTCCGGCCCGTGCCCGCCGCGCGCCGCACCGCGCTGCTCCTCCTCGCGGTCCCGCTCGTCCTGCTCGGCATGCTCCACCCGGGCGTCGCGTTCGTGGTGCTCTCCGTGCTCGTCGTCCTGGCGCGCGTCGTCGGGGTGACGACGGAGTCGCTGCACGCGCGGCGCGAGCGGCGCGGCGTGTCGCCCCGCGACACCGTGCGGGCGGTCGCGGCGTCGCCCTGGTACGTCGCGCGCGCCGCGGTCGGGGCGCTCCCGTCCCTGCTCGTCGCGGCCTGCGCGGGGGTGCTCGTCGTCGTGGCCGGGTGGTGGCTCCTGGAGTCCGACCGCTGGGTCGTCGTCGAGGGCGCGGACGGCGGGAACTCGCCGGTCGTCACGACCGTGATCCTGGGGCTCGCGTCGCTCGCGGCCGTCGTCCTCGCGTGGGCTGGGCCGCTGACCCACCTCACGCGCTACGGGACGCGGACCGCGCTCGCGCGGATCGCCCCGGGGCGCACCGGGACCCTCGTGCTCGTGGGCATCGGGCTCGCCCTCACGGTCCTGTGCGTCGTGCTCCTCGCCGGCGACCCCGAGGTGACGTGGTGGCCCTTCCCCGGGCCACCGGCGCTGCGCTGAGCCGGAGTCCCGGCGCCGACGCCCGCTCGCGGACGGTCCCGGGCGTTCCCAGCCCGCTACCAGCACGCATGCGTAGGATGGGCGCCGTGCTCCGGACGACGGTGCCGCGCGCGTGGTCGCGCGGCGTGACGCGCACGTCCGTCGTGCCCGTGACCGGCCGGCTCCTCGGCCCCGCCCTCCTGCTCCTCACGCTCCTCGCCGCCCTGGTGACGCAGCTCGCCGACCGCGGGTACGCCGTCGTGCACCAGTGCGTCACGGTGCCGGGCGCGTGGGGCGTCGCCGGGATGCACCTCGCGCTCGTCCACGAGACCCCGGACTGCCCGTCCGGCACCGCGCTCGGCGGCGACCCCGCCGCCATGGTCACCGTGGTCGGCGTGCTCGCGCTGCCCGTCGTCGTCGGGCACGTCGTGGCCGCGGCGGTGGCGTGGGGCGTGTCGGCCTGGGCGCGGCGCGCCCACGACCGCTCCCGGGCGGTCGTGACCGGCGCGGCGCGGGCGCTGCGGAGGGTCGTGCGGGGGGCGGGCCGCCCGGTGGGCGCGCTCGTGGCGGGCGCCCGGCGGGTCGTCCGCCCGGTGCCCGACGCCGTCCCCGCCGCACTGCACCACCTCGCCGACGCGGTGGTGCGCACGCGGCGCGGGCCGCCGCGGCTCGCCCTGGTCTGACGACGCCGTCGGACGCACGGCCCGCGCGACCCCTGCCGGCGCGCACCCCGACACATCCCAGCTCTCGGAACTCCCTCGGAGGACGACCATGCCCAGCAACGAAGCCCAGACCAAGGCCCAGCGCCGCGAGGCCGCGCGCGCGGAGGCGCTCGCGATGCGCGAGGCGCAGGCCAAGCGCGACAAGCGGAACCGCCTCATCACGATCGGAGCGCTCGTCGCGGGCGTCCTCGTGCTCGTCGGTGTGTTCCTCGCCGTGTGGATCCCGGCCATGAAGGACCAGAACAAGACGATCGACGCGGTCGCGGCCGGCAACCTCGCCGACGTGACGAGCCCGTCGACGTCCCGCGACGACGGCGGCATCCCGATGGGCGCCGACGGTGCGGCCGGGACGGAGAACGAGGGCGCGGTCGAGGTCGGCGTCTACCTCGACTACATGTGCCCCATCTGCGGCCAGTTCGAGGAGACGAACGGCGCGACGCTCGACCAGCTCCGCGAGTCGGGCGACATCACCGTCGTGCTGCACCCCGTCTCGATCCTCGACCGCATGGCGAACGCGCAGCAGTTCTCGACCCGCTCCGCGGCGGCCGCCGCGTGGATCGCGGACCAGGCTCCGGAGCAGATGAACGCGTTCAACGCGATCATGTTCCAGAACCAGCCCGAGGAGAACGTCTCGACCCTCACCGACGAGCAGATCGCGGACCTGGCCGAGCAGGCCGGCGTCCCGGCCGACGTCGCCGCGGGCATCGCCGACGGGACCGCCGTCGAGACCTACGGCGACTGGGCCGCGACCGCGACGAGCCTGGTCACGCAGGACGAGGCCCTCGTGAACCCGCAGTCCGGCGGCTTCGGCACGCCGACGATCACGATCGACGGCGAGCGCTGGGACGGCAACTGGAGCCAGCCGAACGCGCTGTCGGACGCCGTCACGGCCGCGCAGGGCTGACCCGCAGGCCGGCGCCGCGAGCGGCGTCGGCCGCGGTCCCGGGCCGTCGGGCGAGCAGGTAGTCTGTTCGCTCGCCCGGCAGCCCGGGCACGCCGCCTTAGCTCAGCTGGTAGAGCACTCGCCTTGTAAGCGAAAGGTCGTCGGTTCGAACCCGACAGGCGGCTCCACCGCGACGCCCCCGGTTCCGCAGAGCCGGGGGCGTCGTCGTACCCCGGTCGACGGGTGCGTCAGTCCTGCGCGAGCGGGACCGGCAACAGCTCGGGCGCCTTGGGGAGGCGGCCGTCGCCCGACGACGTCCCCCGGATCCGGCGCTGCGCCCACGGCACGACGTGGGTGCGCACCCACTGCGCGTTCTGGCGCGCGCGGTCGAGGGCCGGGAGCGGCGGCAGGGGAGCGAGCGGGTCGTCCCATGCCGCGTCGTCGGGCGCCTGGCCCAGCCCGACGAGCGCCGCCTGCGCGACCCTCCGGTGCCCCTCGGGCGTCAGGTGGATGCGGTCCTCGGACCACACGCGCCAGTCCTGGAGGGCGCGCATGCCCCACAGGTCGAGCACGTACGCGCCCTGCCGGCGCGCGATCGACCAGATGTGCGCGTTGTACACGCCCACGCGCGGGCGCGTGAGGCCCACGAGCGGCGAGCTGGAGGCGTCGAAGCCGGTCGCCATGAGGACGTCGATCCCCGCCCCGCGCAGGCGCGCCACCGCGTGCTCGAGGTTGCGTGCGAGCCGGTCGACGTCGGCGTTCGGCCGCAGGATGTCGTTGCCGCCGCCGATGACGCTCACGAGGTCCGGCTTCAGCTCCAGCGCCGCCGGGACCTGCTCGGTGAGGATCGAGCGCAGCTTGCGCCCGCGGATCGCGAGGTTCGCGTAGCGCAGCGGCTCCTCGCCCGCCGCGACGCGCCGGGCAGCGAGGTGCTGCGCGAGCAGGTCCGCCCAGCCGCGCTGGTGGTCGTCCTCGCCGGGGTAGGGGTCCCACAGGCCCTCGGTGAACGAGTCGCCGATCGCGGCGTAGCTCGTCCAGCGGGGCGGGGCGTCGTCGGGTCGGCGTACGTCGGAGGTGTCACCGGCCAGGGGAGTGGTCGTCGGCTTCTGCGTCGTCACCCGCCCATTCTGCTCCCGTCGGTCCCGTACTCCGCCGAGGTAGAACCGCAGTCCGAGGTAGAACCGCAGTCCGCCGAAGTAGAACCCTGGTTGCGCGAGGTAGAACCCTGGTTACTCGAGGTAGAACCCTGGTCGGTCGAGGTAGACCTGTGGTTGCGCGAGGTAGAACCGTGGCCGGTCGAGGTAGAACCGTGGTCGTGCCCGACGGCGGGCGGTCGCCCGTCGCGGTCGGCTCACCGCCCGAGGTGGTCGGGCCCCGCCGATGGCGGTCGGGCAGCCTGGGCCGGCCGGATCGGTGCGGCACTCTCGGTCGACCGTCGCCTGGGTGACCCGGCCGTTCGACCGGCGGGTCGGGGCGCGTCGGGCAGGCGACGCGGTGCGCCACGCGCCCGGGACGCACCAAGACCGCCTGCTCGCCGTGACGGTGCGGCGCGACGGCGAGCGGCGCGGACGATAGACGCGGCACCATCGCCCACCCCGACGACCCAGGGCGACCAGACCCGCCGTCGGGCGCAAGAACCAGGGTTCTGCCTCGGGCAACCAGGGTTCTACTTCGCGTAACCAGGGTTCTACTTCGGCGGACTGCGGTTCTACCTCGGCGGGGACGGGCTACGCGGTCGGGAGGGTCCAGTCGACGGGGGCTGCGCCCTGGGCGACGAGGAGCTCGTTGACGCGGGAGAACGGGCGGGAGCCGAAGAACCCGCGGCGCGCGGAGAGCGGGCTCGGGTGGGCGCTCGCGACGACGGGGGTGTCGCCGAGCATCGGGCGCAGCGTCGCGGCGTCGCGGCCCCACAGGATCGCGACGAGCGGGGCGTCGCGGGCGACGAGCGCCCGGATGGCCGCCTCCGTGACGGCCTCCCACCCCTGGCCGCGGTGCGAGCCGGGCTCGCCGGGGCGGACGGTGAGCACCCTGTTGAGGAGCATGACGCCCTGGTCGCTCCACGCGGTGAGGTCGCCGTTCGCCGGTGTGGGGGCGCCGACGTCCTCCGCGAGCTCCGCGAAGATGTTCTGGAGCGAGCGCGGCACCGGGCGCACGTGCGGCTGCACGGAGAACGACAGCCCCATCGGGTGCCCCGGCGTCGGGTACGGGTCCTGACCGACGACGAGCACGCGCACGTCGGCGAGCGGCCGCGAGAAGGCGTTGAGGATCGCCGACGGCGCGGGCAGGTACTCGCGTCCCGCCGCGACCTCCGCACGCAGGAAGTCCCCGGTCGCGTGGAGCTGTGGCTCGACGGGCGCGAGGGCGTCGGCCCAGTCGGGCGCCATGATGCTCGCGAGCGGGGGGCGGGGGCTCGGCGTCGGATCCGTGCTGGCCGGGGTGCTGCCCGGGTCGACGTCGGCGGGCTGGACGGGTGCGCTCTCCACGGCCCCGAGCCTAACCGGCGCGCGGAGCGCCTCGGCAGGCTCTCGGCGGACTACGGCGAGGACGAATGACACCCGTGTGGTTCGTGCGTACGCTGAGAGGCGGCCGCGCGCTCCGGGGTGCGCAGGTCTGGTGACGAGAGAGTGCAGGGAGGGAACGATGAGCGAGGCGGCGTACGTGCTCGACGGACCCGACGCGGTCGGCGACCCGACCGTCCAAGAGGGCCCGGCGTCGGGCCTGAGCGAGCGGGACCAGGAGATCCTGGCGTTCGAGCGGCAGTGGTGGAAGTACTCGGGCGCCAAGGAGCAGGCGGTGCGCGAGCTGTTCGACATGACCGCGACGCGCTACTACCAGGTGCTCAACGCGCTCATCGACTCCCCGGCGGCGCTCGCGCACGACCCGATGCTCGTCAAGCGGCTGCGTCGGATGCGTTCGACCAGGCAGCGGGCCCGCACGGCCCGCCGGCTCGAGGGTCTGTGACCTGAGGTGCACCCCTCGCCCGTGAAGTCTGCGCGAACCGGGCGTTTAGCCAACGGGCCCGACCGGGCTACCCTGTCGCCGTGACGAAGAGCCGCTACCCCTACGCGCCCGACGAGTTCGACGCGCCCGCGCAGCAGGGCGCGCCCGTGGGGGTGCACCGCACGCCGCGCAGCGGGTGGAGCAAGACGTGGCCGTTCCTGCTGGTCGCCGTCGTCTTCGCCGGCCTCGCGTACGGGGGCGTCGCGCTGCTGTCGGACAACGGTGCGACCGAGAACCCGCCGCAGGCGCAGTCCACCGAGCCGGCGGCCGAGGAGACCGAGGCGCCGCCCGCCGAGGAGACCGAGGAGCCTCCCGCGGAGGAGGAGCCGCCGGCGACGGAGGAACCGCCCGTCGAGGAGACGCCCGCGGCTCCTGACCTCGCGACGCTCATGGCCGCGGCCGACCCGAGCGCGTACGTCCGCGTGCTGAACGACAGCGGGATCGGGGGCGAGGCGGGCAAGGGCAAGGACGCCCTCGACGCGCAGGGCTTCAGCAACACCGTGGCCACCGACTACCCGGACGGGCCGGCACCTGTCGACGTCACGACCGTCTGGTACGTGCCCGATCGCAGCGACACCGCCGCTGCCGTCGCCGCGACGCTGGGCATCCCGGCCGAGAACGTCCAGCAGGTCGAGAGCTTGCGCGAGGGCGACGTCGCCGTCATCATCAAGTCCGCGATCACGCCGGTCGGCTGACCTCCTTCACGGTGGATCCGTCGTCCGCGGTCGCCGTGAGCGTGTGACCTGCTCGTTCGCTCCGCAGAGCAACAGCGTCGGCCGCGCGTTCGACCTTCCGTGCACGCCGCTCGCGGGCTAGGCTCGGGCTACCACGGGGCGGGGGTCGCCTCGCGGGCGACGATGCACGAGGAGACGTAGATGGCCCAGGGCACCGTGAAGTGGTTCAACTCCGAGAAGGGCTACGGGTTCATCACGCCCGCGGCCGGCGGACAGGACCTCTTCGTGCACTTCAGCGCGATCCAGACCGACGGCTACCGCACGCTCGACGAGGGCCAGGAGGTCGAGTTCGAGCTCGGCCAGGGCACCAAGGGCCCGCAGGCCGAGCAGGTGCGGCCGCTCTGACGCGGCTCCCGAGGGTCGCGTGACGGAGAACCTCGACGCCGTCGTCGTCGGTTCGGGCCCCAACGGGCTGGCCGCCGCCGTGACCCTCGCACGTGCCGGTCTCGCCGTGCGCGTCCTCGAGGCGCAGCCGACGATCGGCGGCGGCGCGCGCACGCTCGACCTCGGCCTCGCGGACGGGGTCGTGCACGATGTGTGCTCGGCCGTGCACCCGATGGCGTGGGCGTCGCCGTTCTTCGAGGCGTTCGACCTGGGCGCGCGCGGCGTGGAGCTGCTCGTGCCCGAGGTGTCGTACGCGCAGCCGCTCGACGGCGGCCGCGCGGGGATCGCGTACCACGACCTCGACCGCACGGTGGAGCGTCTCGGCGTCGACGGTGACGCCTGGCGCGCGCTGCTCGGTCCGCTTGCCGAGGGCTGGCGCGACGTCGTCGCGGTCGCCCTGGGTGACAAGCGGTCGGTGCCGGGGCGCGTGCTGACGCCGAGCGGCGCAGGGGCGGCGGCCCGGTTCGGTGCGGCGGTCCTCGAGCAGGGGAGCGCGGCCTGGACGCGGCGGTTCCGCACCGACGAGGCCGGGGCGCTGCTCACGGGCGTCGCGGCGCACGCGATCGCCCGCCTGCCGTCGCTGGCCGCGGCCGGGACGGCGCTGCTGCTCGCGTCGCTCGGTCATGCACCGGGTGGGTGGCCGCTGCCACGGGGCGGTTCGGCCGCGATCGTCGCGGCCCTCGTGGCCGACCTGCGCGCTCACGGCGGGGAGGTCGTCACGGGTCACCGCGTCGGAACGCGCGCCGACCTGCCGCGGGCTCGGGCCTACGTGTTCGACACGGCGCCGCGCGTCGTCGCGGACGTGTTCACCGACCGCCTGTCGCCGCGCACGGAGTGGGCCCTGCGCCGGTTCCGGCACGGCGACGCGGCCGCGAAGGTCGACCTCGTGCTCTCCGGTCCGGTCCCGTGGGCGGACCCGGAGGTGGGGCGTGCCGGGACCGTGCACGTCGGAGGGACGCGTGCGGAGATGGCGCGCGCGGAGGCGGACGTCGCGGCCGGCCGGCACGCGGTGCGGCCGATGATGCTCGCGAGCGACCCGACCGTCGTCGACCCGGCGCGCGAGGCGAACGGCCTGCGGCCGCTGTGGACGTACGCGCACGTGCCCGCCGGCTCGACGCGCGACGTCACCGAGGACGTCCTCGGCCAGCTCGAACGGTTCGCCCCGGGGGTCCGGGACCTCGTCGTCGCGTCCCGCTGCGTGCCCGCGGCGGAGATGGCCGCGCACGACGAGAGCTACGTGGGTGGCGACATCGCGGGCGGCGCGGTGAGCATGTGGCAGATGGTCGCGCGCCCGACGCCCCGGCTCGACCCGTACGCCGTCGGGCTCGAGGGTGTGTACCTGTGCTCGGCGTCCACGCCGCCCGGGCCGGGCGTGCACGGGCTCGGCGGCTGGTACGCCGCGCGGCGCGTGCTGCGCCGGGAGTTCGACGTGCGGGAGGAGCCGAGCCTGGCGCCCTCGCCGACGGCGGGGGCCGGCGCGAGGTCGTGACCGCGCCCTACCGCGTGGGGGTGACGGGCTCCCGCGCGTCGAGCTCGACGAGGGCGAGCACGACGAGCGCGGAGCTCCACGACAGCGGTGCGACGGCGGCGGGCGACCCGTCCGCGAGGACCTTCTCCGGGATCGCGCCGGACGCGGTGCGGTGGTCGTCGACCCACCGCAGCCACTCCTCGGCGTCCGCGACGTCCTCGGCCTCCGACGACGACGCGGCGGTGAGCGCGTAGAGCGTCGTCTGCGGTGTCCAGGAGATGCCGTCCTCGCGCCAGCCCGCCCCGGGAGCGAGCCCTCCGGCGGGGCGCAGCATCTCGGTGACGGACGCGCGCCACGCGACGTCCGCCCCCGCGAGCGGCTCGGGCTGGAACGGGGGCAGGACGAACGCGGTCGACGCGTCGTGCGCGCCGCCGGTGACGTGGCGCGGGTAGCCCTGCGACCCGAACGACCGCTCGACGGCCATGCGCAGGCGCGCGGCAGCCAGCGTCGCGTCGGCTGCCCGGCCGGTCTCGCCCGTCGTGGCGTAGACGTCGGCCGCGGCCTCGAGCCCGGCGAGCAGGGGACCGGCGGTGCCGAGGGTCAGCGCCGTCGGCTCGACCTCCCAGTAGTCGCTCGACGGCGGGGGCAGCGGGTCCTCGCCGTCGACCAGCGAGAGCGCGTGCTCCGTCGCGGCGTCGACGAGGGGCCCCAGCTCCGCGGCGACCTCGCGCCGCTCGGCGGCGGGCGTCTCCTCCAGCACGACGTCGGCCGCCCACAGGACCCAGCCGACGCCGTCGGACTGGAGGCCGCGGTCGTCAGGCACTCCTGAGCCGTCGGGCAGGTAGCGCGCGTGGAACGACCCGTCGTCCTCCTGGACGCGGGTGAGGAAGCCGAGGACGTCGCGCGCGTCGTCGACGTGCCCCGTGCGCGCGAACGCCGCCGCGGTGAACGACGCGTCGCGCGGCCACACGTAGCGCCACTTGGGGGAGGCGGCGGCGAGCGCGGCGCCGTCGTCGAGCGTGAGGGCTCGCAGGTCGAGCAGCGCGGCCTCGCCGAGCGCCGCGAACGGGCCGTCTACTCCGGGGACGACGCCGGACGCGAGCCACGCGCGCGACGCGGCGGCAGCGTCCTGCGCCCGTGCGGTGTCCAGGAGCGCCGACGCGTCGAGCCGGGCGCCGGCGACCTGCGCGAGCCGGTTCGCCTCGCCGTCCGCGGGGTCGACGCCCCCGGCGAGCGCGACCGGGTCGAGAGTCGTCGGGTCGAGCACGCGGCTGCCGGGGAGGTAGGTCGCCCCGGCCCCGGGGGCGAGGCGCAGGAGCGCTGTGCCACCGCCGGGGGCGGTCGTGACGGCCACGCCGTCCTGGTACAGGTCGATGTGCTCGCCCGTGGGGGCGGCGACGGCGGTCGCGGCGGTGAGGCCGAGGGCAGGGACCAGCACGAAGCCGGCCAGGGCTGCTGCGAGGCGCCACGACGGTGTTGCGCGGATCACACCGCGCATCCTAGGGGGATCGCGAGGTGCGGCGGGTTTCGCCCGTCGCGATACGGGGACGGGCAGTGACGGGCTGTCTTGCACTCGCACCCTGCGAGTGCCAATAATGGCGTTAGCACTCTCGTCATGAGAGTGACAGAAGTGACCAGCGCAGGCAGCCGCTCACCGCGGGTGCGGCGCACAACACCAGGTCGACAGGTGAGGCCCGCCTCGGCGGCGTGACATGAACGCCGCCCGTCGCGGGCCGTCCGTCGCGGGCGCCGGCCGACCGCCATACGCCACCAGCGGAGGATCATTCCCCATGGCCAAGATCATCGCCTTCGACGAGGAGGCTCGTCGGAGCATGGAGCGCGGGCTCAACGCCCTCGCCGACACCGTCAAGGTCACCCTCGGCCCCAAGGGCCGCAACGTCGTGCTCGACAAGAAGTGGGGCGCGCCGACCATCACGAACGACGGCGTCTCCATCGCCAAGGAGATCGAGCTCGAGGACCCGTACGAGAAGATCGGTGCGGAGCTCGTCAAGGAGGTCGCCAAGAAGACCGACGACGTCGCGGGTGACGGCACCACCACCGCGACCGTGCTCGCCCAGGCGCTCGTGCGCGAGGGCCTGCGCGTCGTCGCGGCCGGCGCCAACCCGATCGCCGTCAAGCGCGGCATCGAGAAGGCCGTCGACGCGGTGACCGAGCAGCTGCTCAACGCCGCCAAGGAGATCGAGACCAAGGAGGAGATCGCCGCCACGGCCGCCATCTCCGCCGGCGACCCCGCGATCGGCGAGCTCATCGCCGAGGCCCTCGACAAGGTGGGCAAGGAGGGCGTCATCACGGTCGAGGAGTCGAACACGTTCGGCCTCGAGCTCGAGCTCACCGAGGGCATGCGCTTCGACAAGGGCTTCCTCGCGCGCTACTTCGAGACGGACCCCGAGCGCCAGGAGGCCGTGCTCGAGGACCCGTACGTCCTCATCGTCGAGTCCAAGATCTCGAACGTGAAGGACCTGCTCCCGGTCCTCGACCAGGTCATGAAGGCCGGCCGCTCGCTCCTCATCATCGCCGAGGACGTCGAGGGCGAGGCGCTCGCGACCCTGGTGCTCAACAAGATCCGTGGCACGTTCAAGTCCGTCGCCGTCAAGGCCCCGGGCTTCGGCGACCGCCGCAAGGCCATGCTCCAGGACATCGCGATCCTCACCGGCGGCCAGGTCATCACCGAGACGGTGGGCCTCAAGCTCGAGAACGCGACGCTGGACCTGCTCGGCCAGGCGCGCAAGGTCGTCGTCACCAAGGACGAGACCACGATCGTCGAGGGCGCGGGCGACGCCGACCTGATCCAGGGTCGCGTCAACCAGATCCGTGGCGAGATCGAGAAGTCGGACTCCGACTACGACCGCGAGAAGCTCCAGGAGCGCCTCGCGAAGCTCGCCGGCGGCGTCGCCGTCATCAAGGCGGGTGCCGCGACGGAGGTCGAGCTCAAGGAGCGCAAGCACCGCATCGAGGACGCCGTGCGCAACGCGAAGGCGGCCGTCGAGGAGGGCATCGTCGCCGGTGGTGGCGTCGCGCTCATCCAGGCCGGTGCCGTGGCGTTCGAGAAGCTCGAGCTCGAGGGTGACGAGGCGACCGGTGCGCAGATCGTGCGCGCCGCGATCGACGCCCCGCTCAAGCAGATCGCCGTCAACGCGGGCCTCGAGGGTGGCGTCGTCGCGGAGAAGGTGCGCAACCTCCCGTCCGGCCAGGGCCTCAACGCCGCGACCGGTGTGTACGAGGACCTCCTCGCCGCCGGCGTGAACGACCCGGTCAAGGTCACGCGCTCCGCGCTCCAGAACGCCGCCTCCATCGCGGCGCTCTTCCTCACGACCGAGGCCGTCGTCGCCGACAAGCCGGAGAAGGCTCCGGCCATGCCGGGTGGCGACGGTGGCATGGGCGGCATGGACTTCTGATCCACGCCTGACCCTCTCTCCCGGCCTGGTCCGGGAGGTCGCAGGACATCGAAGGCCGTCGGCCGGGTTCGCCCGGTCGGCGGCCTTCGTCGTGCCCGGGACGGTCCGGTACACGGACGTATAACGCGGTGTATACACGCCGGAAACGAACGCACGGCAGGATCGCGGCCATGCACCTGACGCCCGCGGACACCGAGAAGCTCCTGCTCGCCGTCGCGGGCATGGTCGCGCGCGACCGGCGCGAGCGTGGCGTGCTGCTCAACTACCCCGAGACCGTCGCGCTGCTCACCACATGGGTGATCGAGCGCGCCCGCGAGGGGGCGGGCGTCGAGGAGCTCATGGTCTCCGGGCGCGAGGTGCTCGGGCGCGACGAGGTGATGGACGGGGTCGCGGAGATGCTGCCCGACGTCCAGGTCGAGGCGACGTTCCCCGACGGGCGCAAGCTCGTCACCATCCACCAGCCGATCGCCTGACCCGGCGCGGACCTGCGACGCGGACGGCATCCCGGCGAGAGCGAGGCGAGACATGGCAGGCATCAGCACGAGCGGACCCGGCGCGATCCGGCTCAGGCGCGGCACCGAGGACGTGCCCGTCGTCCTCAACGCCGACCGCACCGACGACGAGCGCGTCACGCTGGTCGTGACGAACACCGGGGACCGCCCGGTGCAGATCGGCTCCCACCTGCACCTTCCCGACGCCAACGCCGCGCTCGCGTTCGACCGCGCCGCCGCGCACGGGTTCCGGCTCGACGTCCCGTCCGGCACGTCGCGTCGCTTCGAACCGGGCGCGTCGGCGGAGGTCGAGGCCGTCGCCCTGCGGGGCCGACGCCGCGTCCCCGGGCTCCAGCGCGGCAAGTCCGACGGCGGCGCGCTGGACCGCGCGTCCACGTCGCCCGAGGTGCCCGCGGGCCTCGGCGGGACGACGGCCCCGGGCGACCTGTCGTCGTCGGGCACGACCACCCCCGAGGAGGACTGACGCATGGTCGCGATCTCGCGCGAACGCTACGTCGCGCTCTACGGCCCGACGACGGGCGACCAGGTGCGCCTCGGCGACACCGACCTGTGGATCGAGGTCGAGGAGGACCGCACGTTCGGGGGCGAGGAGGTCGTCTTCGGCGGCGGCAAGTCGATCCGCGAGTCGATGGCGCAGGGGTCCACGACCCGCGCCGAGGGCGCGCTCGACACGGTGATCACGAACGCGGTCGTGCTGGACTGGTGGGGGATCGTCAAGGCGGACGTCGGGATCCGGGACGGGCGGATCGTCGCGCTGGGGCGCGCGGGCAACACCGACGTCGCGGACGGCGTGCACCCGGACCTGCACATCGGGCCGAGCACGGACGTCGTGAGCGGGGAGGGCAAGATCCTCACCGCGGGCGGCATCGACTCGCACGTGCACCTCATCTCGCCGTCGCAGGTCATCGAGGCGCTCGCCACCGGCATCACGACCGTCGCGGGCGGTGGCACCGGGCCGAGCGAGGGCACCAAGGCCACGACCGTCACGCCCGGGGCGTGGCACCTCGAGGCGATCCACCGCTCGCTCGACCGGCTCCCCGTGAACGTCCTGCTGCTCGGCAAGGGCAACACCGTGAGCGCCGAAGGGCTGCGCGAGCAGGCCATGGCCGGCGCGGGCGGTTACAAGGTCCACGAGGACTGGGGGTCGACGCCGGCCGCGATCGACGCCGCGCTGCGCGCCGCCGAGGACTGGGGGCTCCAGGTCGCGCTGCACTCCGACTCGCTCAACGAGGCCGGGTTCGTCGAGTCGACGCTGCGCGCGATCGGCGGCAGGTCGATCCACGCCTTCCACGCCGAGGGCGCGGGCGGCGGCCACGCACCGGACATCCTCACCGTCGCGAGCCACCCGAACGTCATCCCCGGCTCGACCAACCCGACCCTCCCGCACACGGTGAACACCGTCGCGGAGCACCTCGACATGCTCATGGTGTGCCACCACCTCAACCCGCAGGTCGCGGAGGACCTCGCGTTCGCCGAGTCGCGCATCCGCGGCACGACGATCGCCGCCGAGGACGTGCTCCACGACCTCGGCGCCATGTCCATCACGTCGTCCGACGCGCAGGCGATGGGCCGCATCGGCGAGGTCGTCACGCGCACGTGGCAGGTCGCGCACGTCATGAAGGCGCGGCGTGGTGCGCACCCGGGTGGGGCGCGCGGACCGGAGCTGCCGGCGGACAACCTGCGCGCTCGCCGGTACGTCGCCAAGTACACGATCAACCCGGCCGTCGCGCACGGGATCGACGCGTACATCGGATCGGTCGAGCCGGGCAAGGTCGCGGACCTCGTGCTGTGGGAGCCCAAGCTGTTCGGCGTGCGGCCGAGCGTCGTCATGAAGGGCGGCGCGCTCGTCTGGGGTGCGCTCGGCGACCCGAACGCGTCCATCCCGTCGCCGCAGCCCGTGCTCATGCGACCCGCGCTCGCCGACGCGATCGGCGCCGACGTCTCGATGTCGTTCGTCTCGCCCGCCGCGCTCGACGACGGCCTGGAGGAGCGGCTCGGGCTCGCCCGGCAGCTCCTGCCCGTGGCCCCCACGCGCGACGTCGGCAAGGCGCAGATGAGGAACAACGACTACCTGCCGCAGATCGACATCGACCCCGAGTCCTTCGCGATCGAGGTCGACGGCGAGCTCGTCGTCCCGGCCCCCGCCGACCGGCTGCCCCTCGCGCAGCTCTACTCCCTGTTCTGAGCCATGACCGGGACACGAGAACCGGCGGCCCGACCGGCCGACGCGGGCGGACGGGCCGAGCTCATGCTCGCGCTGCTCGCCGACGCGCGGCTCCCGACCGGCGGGCACACGCAGTCTGCGGGGCTCGAGCCGGCGCTGCGGGCGGGGATGCCGGCCGCGCGCGTGCCCGACTACGTGCGCGCGCGGCTTGCCACGGTGACGCGCGTCGAGGCGGCGACGGCGGTCGTCGCGCGGCACGGCGCGCTCGAGGCCGCGGCGTGCGACCTCGCCGGCACGTGGCTCGCCTGGGCCGCCCGGACGCCGTCGCCCGCGCTCCGCGAGACGTCGCAGCGGCTCGGCCGCGGCTATCTGCGGCTCCTGCGTCGGCTGTGGGCCGGGCATCCCGCGGTCGCCGCGCTGGACGAGGCCGCGGTGCTCGTCGCCGACGCGCGCCGCGCCGACGGCGTGCCCGACCCGGACGAGGGTGCCACGTCGGCCGCACGGGCGCCGTCGGGCACCGGAGCCGGTGCGGGGAGGCGGGCGGCGACGAGCCGCAGGGCGCCGCAGCCCCCGCGACCGGTGGTGCTCGGCGTGACCGCCGCGTGCGCGGGGCTGTCCGCGCTCCAGGTCGCGCGCCTCGTCGGGTACGAGGACGTGCAGACCGTCGCCGCGGCGACGCTCAAGCTCGAGCCCGTCGACCCCGTCGTCGCGACGGGCTGGGTCGTCGCGGCCCAGCCCGCGATCGACGCGCTCGCCCGCGACGTCGCCCACCTGACCGACCCTCGCGCGATCCCCGCGCACGGCGCACCGCTCGTCGAGCAGTGGGCCGAGATCCATGCCCGCACCACCGAGAGGCTGTTCAGTGCCTGACCAGACGACCCCCGCCAGCACTCGTTCCTTGCGACTCGGCGTCGCCGGCCCCGTCGGCACGGGCAAGAGCTCGCTCATCGCGCTCCTGTGCCGCGAGCTGTCCGGCGTGCTGCAGCTCGGCGTCATCACCAACGACATCTACACCGACGAGGACGCGCGGTTCCTGCGCTCCGCGGGCGTGCTCGACCCCGAGCGCATCCGCGCGGTCGAGACCGGCGCGTGCCCGCACACCGCGATCCGCGACGACGTGACCGCGAACCTCCTCGCGGTCGAGGACCTCGAGGAGGACTTCGCGCCGCTCGACGTCGTGCTCGTGGAGTCGGGCGGCGACAACCTCACCGCCACGTTCTCGCCCGCGCTCGTCGACGCGCAGATCTTCGTGCTCGACGTCGCGGGCGGCGGGGACGTCGCGCGCAAGGGCGGGCCGGGGATCGCCCGGGCGGACCTGCTCGTCGTCAACAAGACCGACCTCGCGCCGTACGTCGGGGTGGACGTGCCGCGGATGGTCCTCGACGCGACGGCCGCGCGCGACGGCGCCCCGGTGCTCGCCCTCTCGCGCCTCGACCGCGAGTCGATCGACGCGCTCACCACGTGGGTGCAGACGCTGCTCGCTGCGCATCGCGCCGGCGCGCACGTGCCGCAGGACCCGGGTCCGATGGCGCCGCACTTCCACGCGGACGAGGAGGGCAACGGGTTCCTCCACACGCACGAGGAGGGCGGCGCGGCGCACTCCCACGGGCACGACCACACCCCCGCCGACGAGCACGGCGACGCGGCCGCGGAGCCGGTGGCCGCCGTCGGGCGCGACTGAGGCCCGGGGCGACGAGACGCTCGTGGACGAGGTGACGCGGGTCGGGGCGTACCGGGACGCGGGCCGGGTGCGCTGCGACCTGCGCCCCGGCGCGCTCAGCCCGCGCGTCCTGTCCACGGGGCCGGGCGTGGTCCGGGTCGCCCTCGTCGCGACGCGCGCGCTGCTCCTCGGGGGCGACCGCGTGCGGGTCGAGGTGCACGTGGGCGAGGGCGTCGCGCTCGAGCTCGTCGAGGTGTCGGGCACCGTCGCGTACGCCGGGCGCGGCCGGTCGGCCTCGTGGGACGTGGACGTGCGGGTCGACGCCGGCGGGCTCCTCGTGTGGGACGCGCTGCCGTTCGTCGTGGCGGACGGGGCCGAGGTCGAGCGCACCACGCGCGTGTCGCTCGCCGCCGGCGGAGGGCGGCGTGAGCCGGGCGTCGCGCTCCTGCGCGAGACGCTGGTCCTGGGCCGCTCGGGCGAGGTGGGCGGCCGGCTGCGGTCGCGCACGCGCGTCGACCTGTCGGAACCTGGTGACGCCCCGACGTCCCGCGGTGTCGGCGGGACCGGTGAGTCCGCGACGCCGGACGGGTCGGGACCTCCATGGCGGAGCGACCCGGCACGACCGGAGCACGTTCGCGAGCTCTTCGTCGAGGACCTCGACCTCGACGACGACCGCGCCCTGCCCGGGATCCTCGGCGACGCGCGCGTCGTCGACTCGGTGCTGTGCCTCGGGACGCGACCGCCGGTCGCGCTCGGCGCCCTCGCGGCGGACCGGCCCGCGAGCACGACACCCGCACCGCTGCGGCTCGACCTCGACGGCCCCGGCGCGATCGGCCGCCACCTCGGTCCGAGCACCCACGACGCCGGGATCGACGTCGTCGTGGCGGCCTGGACGACGGCGGTGCGCGCCGCCCGTGGCATCGCCGGCGACCTGCCCGACGACCCGCTGCCTGCTCACGCCGCGCCATCGGACACCGACCTTCTCCAACCTCGCACGACACTGCTGACGACAGGAGCCTGACATGCACGTCCCCGACCACTTCCTGAACGACCCCACGTCGGCGACGACCGCCGTCGTGTCCCTCGCCGCCGTCGGCTACGCGGCGTACCGGGCACGCGAGGACCTCACCCCGCGCCGCGTCGCGCTCACGGCCGCGACGACCGGTTTCGTCTTCGCCGTCCAGATGCTCAACTACCCCGTCGCGTCCGGGACGAGCGGCCACCTCATGGGAGGGGCGCTCGCGGCCGCGCTCGTCGGGCCGTGGCTCGGTGTGCTGTCCGTGACGCTCGTGCTGCTCGTCCAGGCCCTCGTCTTCGCCGACGGCGGGCTCACCGCGCTGGGCTCGAACGTGCTGCTCATGGCCGTGGTCGGGACGCTCGTCGGCTGGGCGGCGACGCGCGGCGTCCTGCGCCTGACGCGCGGCCGGGGCGTGACCGGCGCCGCGGGCGTGGGGGCGCTCGTGAGCGTGCCCGCCTCGGCCGCGGTGTTCGCCGGGCTCTTCGCCGTCGGCGGGACGGTGCCGGCCCCGGTGGGCGAGCTCGTCGGTCAGATGCTCTCCGTGCACACGCTCATCGGGCTCGGCGAGGCGCTGATCACCGCGGGCGTCGTCGGTCTCGTGCTCGCGGTCGCGCCGGGCGTCGCGGCGGTCGAGGGCCCGGCACGCTCCGCGGCGAACGGCGCCCTCGTGCCCGACGCCGCGCCCTCGTCCGGTGCGGCGGTCTCGCCGGGTGCGGTGCGCCGCGCGGTGCTCGCGCTCGGGTCGGGCGCGCTGCTCGCCGCGGTCGTCGTGTCGTCGTTCGCGGCGGCCACGCCGGACGGCCTCGAGGCGACGGCCGAGTCGGTCGGCTTCGCCGACGCGGCGCGCGACCACGCGTTCGCGGGCATGCCGCTCGCCGACTACGGCGAGGCCGGCGGGATCTTCGTCGGCGTCGCCGGCCTCGTGGGCGTCGCCCTCGTCGTCGCGCTCACGGCTGGGCTCCTCACCGCCGGCCTGCGCGCAACCGCCCGCGGCCGCACGGCGACCGCACCGGCAGCCTGACGGCCACCTCTGCCGAGCTAGAGCCGTGGTTGGCCGAGGTAGAAGCCTGGTCGGAGAAACACCCACGAGCAGGGTTCTACGTCGCTGCCCAGGTGCCTCGGTGCGCGGCGGGGCCCCTGCCCTGCCCTACCGGACCAACCGGATCTCGACGATCCCGCCGAAGTGGGCGTCGGCGTGCCGAGCGCCGTCGGGTTCGAGCCCGATGCGCGCGTAGAAACGTCGTGCGGGGGGCTCCTCGGCCACCCAGACCTGCGCAGGCCCGGGCGCGACGGCGGCGTCGAGCAAGGCCTGTCCCGCACCCGTGCCGTGTTGCTCAGGCAGCACGTACAGGGCGTACAGCTCGGCGTCCCGCACGGGCGCGTGGCCGCCCACGTCCCGCGACGGGCCGCCGATACCGAACCCGACCACCGCGTCGTCCACCTCCGCGACGACGACGTGGCCGCGGCCGAGCGGAGCCTCCGGGCCGAGCCGGCGCTCCCACGACGAGGTGCGCTCCTCGAGCGTGGCCGTCTCCCAGAAGGTGTCGGGCACGAGGCCGGCGTAGGTCGTGCACCACACGGTGTGGTGCACGAGCGCGAGGCGCGCGGCGTCGTCTGGCTCGGCAGGTCGGAGCAGCACGGGACGAGAGCGTCCGTCGCGAGGTCGAGCCGTGGTACCGCGCGGTGGAGACCCGGTTCGAGAACGCTCGACAACCAGCGTTCTCCTTCCGCGGACCGCGGTTCTCTCTCGACTACCAGGGTTCTCTCTCGACTACCAGGGTTCTACCTCGCGCTACCGGGGTTCTACCTCGGCAGAAGTTCTCGGGCGCGTGACCGGATCGTGACCGTGTGACATGTGCCGTTAACAGGACGGGCAGATCGGCCGAAACACGGCGTCACTAGCGTCGACATCAGTGGGCACCACCCCGGGCACATGCTCGTATACAGGCCTGTACCCGGTGCTCGCGGCGCGCGACCGCCTGCCCGGCGGCCGCCGGCCTCCTGCTGAGAAACCTGCGGAGAACTCCGCTGTGCGAACCTCGCTGAAAGGACTCTCGTGACACCTTCACGCGCCACGACCCGACTCGCCCCGGCTGCCGCTCTCGTCGTCCTCGCGCTCACGCTCACCGCGTGCGGCGCGAAGACGGAGACCGGCGACGGCGCGGGCGCCGCGACCAGCGCCGCCGAGAGCTGCGTCGACACCTCCGGCGACACCGTCAAGATCGGCTTCCTCAACTCGCTCTCCGGCACCATGGCGATCTCCGAGCAGACCGTCGCCGACTCCCTCGCCCTCGCGGCGGAGGAGATCAACGCCGACGGCGGCGTGCTCGGCAAGCAGCTCGAGATCGTCCAGGAGGACGGCCAGTCCGAGCCCACGGTCTTCGCCGAGAAAGCGGAGAAGCTCATCACGAGCGACTGCGTGGCCGCGGTGTTCGGCGGCTGGACGTCCGCCTCGCGCAAGGCCATGCTCCCCGTCTTCGAGGCCCAGGACTCGCTGCTCTTCTACCCGGTCCAGTACGAGGGCCTCGAGTCGTCGCCGAACATCTTCTACACCGGCGCCACGACCAACCAGCAGATCGTCCCCGCGCTCGACTACCTCAAGGAGCAGGGCGTCGAGTCGATCTTCCTCGTCGGCTCCGACTACGTCTTCCCGCGCACGGCGAACAAGATCATCAACGCGTACGCGGAGGCGAACGGCATCGAGGTCCTCGGCGAGGAGTACGCGCCCCTCGGCCACACCGACTTCTCCACGATCGTCAACAAGGTGAAGTCCGCCGGGGCGGACGCCGTGTTCAACACGCTCAACGGCGACTCCAACGTCGCGTTCTTCAAGGAGTACAAGAACGCGGGCCTCGGGCCGGACACGATGCCCGTCGTGTCGGTGTCGATCGCCGAGGAGGAGGTGGGTGGCGTCGGCGTCGAGAACGTCGAGGGCCAGCTCACGGCCTGGAACTACTACCAGACCATCGACAGCCCGGAGAACACCACGTTCGTCGAGGCGTTCCAGGCGAAGTACGGCGCCGACCGCGTCACCTCCGACCCGATGGAGGCGGCGTACACCTCGCTCTACCTCTGGAAGGGCATGGTCGAGAAGGCGGAGTCGTTCGACGTCGCCGACGTCCAGGAGGCCGCCGACGGCGTCACCTTCGACGCTCCGGAGGGCTCCGTCACCGTGAACGGCGACAACCACCACATCGCCAAGACCGCCCTGATCGGCAAGATCGGCCCCGACGGCCTCATCTACACCGAGTGGAGCTCGGGCGAGCCGATCGAGCCCGACCCGTACCTCGAGGGCTACGACTGGGCCGAAGACCTCTCCTGACCCCGTGAGTGCTGGGTATCTGTCGTCGCCACGCCCTCGGGACGACAGATACCCAGCACTCACCGGTCCCGTCCGCACTCACCGGAAGGCACGACGCCCATGGATGTGCTGTTCTCGCAGCTCTTCGCGGGGCTGAGCCTCGGCTCGGTCCTGCTCCTCGCCGCCCTCGGGCTGGCGCTCACGTTCGGCCAGATGGGCGTCATCAACATGGCGCACGGCGAGTTCATGATGGCGGGCGCCTACACGGCGTTCGTCGTGCAGGGGGTCGTCGGCAACGCCGGCGTCTCGCTGCTCGTGTCGCTGCCGCTGGGGTTCCTCGTCGGCGGGCTGCTCGGCCTGCTGCTCGAGGCGACGCTCATCCACCGCATGTACAAGCGGCCGCTCGACACGCTCCTCGTGACGTGGGGCGTCGCGCTCGTGCTCCAGCAGGTCGCGCGCGACGTGTTCGGCGCCCCCAACGTCGACGTGCGCGCCCCCGCCTGGCTGAGCGGCGCCGTCGACCTGTTCGGCCTGGCCGTGCCCAAGACGCGCGTGTTCATCCTCGCGCTGGCGGTCGTCGCGGTCGTCGCGCTGGCCGTCGTGCTCAAGGTGACGCCGCTCGGGCGGCGGATCCGCGCCGTCGTGCAGAACCGCGACCTCGCCGAGGCCAGCGGCGTCTCCACGCGCGCGACGGACCGCCTGACGTTCTTCATCGGCTCCGGCCTCGCCGGGATCGCGGGCGTCGCGCTCACGCTCCTCGGGTCGATCGGCCCGACGCTCGGCACGAGCTACATCGTCGACGCGTTCCTCGTCGTCGTCGCGGGCGGCATCGGGCAGATCAAGGGCACGGTCATCGCCGCGTTCGCGCTCGGGCTGCTCCAGGCGACCTTCGAGTACTCCACGACGGCGAGCATCGCCAAGGTGCTCGTGTTCGTCGTCATCGTCGTCTTCCTCCAGGTGCGACCCCAGGGCCTCGTCTCGGTCCGGACGAGGAGCCTCGCATGAGCGCCGTCACGACCGGGGGCACGACCCGGCTCACCGCCCTGTACCGCTCCTCGCGCGCCCGCGTGATCGTCGGGTTCGCCGTCGCGGCGGTCCTGCTGTTCGCCGTCGCGCCCGCGACGCTCTCCACGTTCCGCCTCGGCCTGCTCGGCAAGTTCCTGTGCCTCGCCATGGTCGCGGTCGGCATCGGCCTCGCCTGGGGGCGCGGCGGGATGCTCACGCTCGGGCAGGGCGTGTTCTTCGGCCTCGGCGCGTACATCATGGCGATGCACCTCAAGCTTGCCGACGCCGGGCCGGGCGGGGTGCCGGACTTCATGATGCTCTACGGCTCGGGCGAGGTGCCGGGCTGGTGGGAGCCGTTCCGGTCGCCCGTCGTGACGATCCTCGCGATCGCCGTCGTGCCCGCCGGACTCGCGGCGCTGCTCGGGTTCGCCGTCTTCACGCGGCGCGTCCGGGGGGCGTACTTCGCGATCCTGTCGCAGGCGCTCGCGGCCGCGTTCGCGATCCTGCTCATCGGTCAGCAGGCGACGACGGGCGGCACCAACGGCCTCAACGGGTTCCGGTCGTTCTTCGGGTACGACCTCGCCGACCCGGTGAACAAGCGCATGATCTTCTTCATCGCCGCGGGCGCCCTGCTCGTCATGGTCGCGATCGCGCGCCAGCTCATGGTGTCGCGGTTCGGCGAGCTGCTCGTCGCCGTGCGCGACCAGGAGAACCGCGTGCGGTTCCTCGGCTACGACCCGGCGAAGGTCAAGGTCGTGGCGTACGCGGTCGCGGCGTTCATGGCCGCCGTGGGCGGCGCGCTGTTCGTCCCGATCGTCGGGATCATCTCGCCCGCCGACGTGGGCGTCGTCCCGTCGATCGGCTTCCTCATCGGCGTCGCGATCGGCGGTCGGGCGACGCTCCTCGGTCCGGTGCTCGGGTCGATCGCAGTGAGCTGGGCGCAGACGAGCCTGTCCGAGGCGTTCCCGTCCGGCTGGATCTACGCGCAGGGCGCTCTGTTCATCATCGTCGTCGCGTTCCTGCCCGGCGGGCTCGCCGAGCTGTTCACGCGGTGGCGCCGCTCGCGCCGCGGCTCCGTGCCCGACGGCGGTGCGCCCGCCCCGGCGGACGGCGGTACCTCGGACGGGAGCCACCCGGGCGCGGCGCGCACGGGCGAGCCGGACACCGGCGACCCGGCGACGGAGCCACCGACCGTCGTCGACCACGACCCCGCGACCACAGGGAGGACCGCATGACCACCCAGCCCAGCGGACCGGCGTCGGGCACGGCGCCGGGTCCCGACACGGCCGGCGCCGCCGTCCTCGAGACCGGCGTCGCGGGCGACGGGCTCGACCTCGAGGCCGCGCAGTCCGTCCTCGGCGTCGACGACTCGCGCTTCCGGCACGACTACCTCGAGGTGCGCGGGCTCCGCGTCGAGTTCGACGGGTTCGTCGCCGTCCAGGGCGTCGACCTCACCGTCACGGCGGGGGACCTGCGGTTCCTCATCGGGCCCAACGGCGCGGGCAAGACGACGATCGTGGACGCGATCACGGGTCTCGCCAAGGCGTCGGGGTCGGTGCAGTTCGGCGGGGTCGACCTGCTCGGCAAGAAGACGCACCGCGTCGCGCGGGCCGGTGTCGGGCGCACGTTCCAGACGGCGAGCGTGTTCGAGGAGCTCAGCGTGCTGCAGAACCTCGACATCGCCGCGGGCGCCCGGCGCGGGCCACTGACGCTGCTGCGCCGCCGGTCCTCGACGCCCGAGGCCGTCGAGCAGGCGCTGGAGACCGTCGGGCTCGCGCACCTGCGCGACGTCCAGGCCGGGATCCTCGCGCACGGCCAGAAGCAGTGGCTCGAGATCGGCATGCTGCTCGTCCAGGACGCCCGGCTGCTGCTGCTCGACGAGCCCGTCGCGGGCATGAGCCAGTCCGAGCGCGAGCAGACCGGCGAGCTGCTCCAGCGCATCGGCGCCCAGCGGACGGTCGTCGTCGTCGAGCACGACATGGAGTTCCTCCGGGCCTTCGCGAGCTCGGTCACCGTGCTGCACCTGGGCCAGGTGCTCGCCGAGGGCACGTACGCCGAGGTCCAGGCCGACCCGCGCGTGCAGGAGGTCTACCTCGGCAGCGCGGGCGCGACCCGCGGCGCTCGCCGCCGCGCCCCGGGACGTGATGCGGGGAGCGAGCCCGCGGCGTCCGGCACGACGGGGCGCGCGACGAGCCCGGCGACCACCACGAACGACGACGAGGAGGCGTGATGCTCGAGCTCACGGGACTGCACGCGGGCTACGGCCGGACCATGGTGCTCCACGGCGTCGACCTCACGGTGCCGGCGGGCGGCGTCGCCGCCGTGCTGGGGCACAACGGTGCCGGCAAGACGACGCTCCTGCGGACCGCGCTCGGGCTGCTCAAGGCCCGGTCGGGGAGCGTCGTGCTCGACGGCGAGGACGTCACCCGGCTGCCGACGCACCAGCGCGTGCGGCGCGGGCTCGCGTACGTGCCGCAGGGGCAGCAGTCGTTCGGCGACCTCACGGCGCGCGAGAACCTCCAGCTCGTCGCCGACACGTCGCGCGAGGGCCCACGGCGCCTCGACGAGGCGCTCGATCTGTTCCCGGCGCTGCGCGGGCTGCTCGGGCGGCGCGCCGGGCTCCTGTCCGGCGGCCAGCGCCAGCAGCTCGCCATCGCGCGCGCCCTCATCACCGGCCCGCGCGTGCTCGTGCTCGACGAGCCGACCGAGGGCATCCAGCCGTCCGTCGTCACCGAGATCGAGGACGCGATCCTCGCGCTCACCGACGCCGGCGGGCTGTCCGTCCTGCTCGTCGAGCAGCACGTCGGGTTCGCGCTCGGCGCGGCGCGCGACTACGTCGTCCTTCAGTCCGGGCGCGTGACGAGCCGGGGCTCGGGCGGGGAGGCGGCCGAGGAGAGCGTCCGTGCGGCGATGGCCGTGTAGTCGCCGTGGCGTCGACCCTCGGGTCGTGCCCGGCGGCACCGCCGCCGGATCGCGGTGCGGGATGATGGCAGGGCAGGACCACGACGCACGGGCCGGACGACCAGGAGACCCCGCATGGACATCGTGACCGCGCCGGAACCCGCCGCGACCTCGTTGCGCGACGCCGTCTACACGCGGTTGCGCGCCGAGATCCTCAACGGTCGGGTCGACCCGCGCGAGCGGCTCACCGAGCCCAAGCTGAGCCGGCGGTTCGAGGTGTCGCGCACGCCGGTGCGCGAGGCGCTGTCCCGGCTCCTCTCCGACGGGCTCATCCAGCGCACCGACTTCGGGTACGCGGTCGTGGTCCCGAGCCTCGCCGAGCTGCGCGACCTCTACGAGCTGCGCGTGACCCTCGAGCTGCGCGGTGTCGAGCGCATCATCGAGAACACCGAGCTGCACTACGACACCGACGCGCTGCGCGACGAGCTCGGCCGGTGGGTCGAGCTGCGCGCCGCGCCGCCCGAGCCCGACCCGAGCTTCGTGCTCCTCGACGAGCGCTTCCACACCGTGCTGTCCCGCGCCGCGGGCAACGAGCGCCTGACCGAGGCGCTCGTCGAGGTCAACGAGAAGGTGCGCGCCGTGCGCATGTACGACTTCGTCGAGTCCGAGCGCATCCGCATCACCATCGACGAGCACATCGAGATCCTCGAGCTCGCGCTCGCGGACCGCCTCCCCGAGGCCCGCACCGCGCTCCACCTGCACGTCGGCGAGTCGCTCGCGGTCGTCATGGAACGCGCGGCACGCGCGCTCTCCCGCATGGCCCTCGCCGTCTGACCCCCGGTCCGCCGAAGGAGAACCCCGGTCGCGAGATAGAACCCTGGTTGGTCGAAGTAGAACTCTGGTCGGTCGAGGTAGAACCGTGGTTCTTGTGGTAGGCGGCGGTGTGGTCGCCTTGGGTGGTCGGGGTGGGTGGTGGTGCCGCGTCTACCATCCGCCGCTCTCGGGTCCCTGCGAACAGGTGACAACGCTTGGATGACTCGGCAACGCGGGCAGCCGACCGCCGTTGAACACGGTGACCAGGGTTCTACCTCGCGGACCACGGTTCTACCTCGTGGGACCAGGGTTCTACTTCGGCGAACCATGGTTCTACCTCGGCGGGCCGGGGTTCTGTCTCGCGAGACCGGGGTTCTCGTTCCGCGGCGCGGGCCTAGGCTGGAGCCCGATCTGTCCCGACGGCGAGGCGTGGCCTCGCGCCCGTACCGGCCCGGGGAGGGCGATGGCCGCCACGCTGCTCGTCGCGAACCGCGGCGAGATCGCCTGCCGCGTGCTGCGCAGCGCGCGGCAGCTCGGGCTGCGCACGGTCGCCGTGCACTCCGACGCGGACCGTGGGGCGCGGCACGTCCGGCTCGCGGACGAGGCGGTGCGGATCGGCCCGGCACCCGTCGCCGAGTCCTACGACGACGGTCGCCGGCTCCTGGACGCGGCGATCACCTCGGGCGCGGACGTCCTGCACCCCGGCTACGGCTTCCGCGCGGAGGACGCCGGCTTCGCCGCGGCGGTCGAGGCGGCCGGCCTCGCGTTCGCGGGCCCGACCCCGGAGCAGCTCCGTCTCCTCGGCGACAAGGCACGCGCCCGCGCGCTCGCGCAGGAGTGCGGCCTGCGGGTGCTGCCGGGGTCGCCGGTGCTCGGCGGCCTCGAGGACGCGCTCGGGTGGGCGGACGAGATCGGCTTCCCGCTCGTGCTCAAGGACGCCGGTGGCGGGGGCGGGACCGGCGTGCACGTGTGCCGCGACGCGGCGGGGCTCGCCGGGGCGTGGCGGCGGGAGTCGTCGCGCCCCGGATCGTCCGGGCGGTTGTTCGTCGAGCGCCACGTCGACCGGGCACGCCACCTCGAGGTGCAGCTCTTCGGTGACGGGGCGGGCCGGGTCGTCTCGCTCGGCGACCGCGACTGCTCGCTCCAGCGCCGCCACCAGAAGGTCGTCGAGGTCGCGCCCGCGCCCGGCCTCGATCCCCGCGTGCGCGCGACCCTGCACGACGGCGCCCGTCGGCTCGCGGCGCGGGTCGGGCTGCGCTCGGCCGCGACGCTGGAGGCGCTGCTCGACGTCGGCTCGGGCGAGGTCACGTTCCTCGAGGTGAACCCGCGGATCCAGGTCGAGCACACCGTGACCGAGGAGGTCACCGGCGTCGACCTGGTGGCGTGGATGCTGCGCCTCGCACTGGGCGACACGACCGTGCTCGACGACGTGCCGCCGTCGGGTCCCGCCGTCCGAGGGGTGGCGGCGCAGGCGCGCGTCTACGCCGAGGACGTGCGGCACGGCCGTCCCGTCGCGGGCACGCTCGCACGGCTCGACCTGGGGCCGTCCGACGAGCGCGGGGCGTCCTGGCCCGACGTCCGCGTCGAGACCGGCGCGAGCGCGGGCGACGAGCTCGGTCCCGACGCGGACCCGCTGGTCGCGAAGGTCGTCGTGCACGCGGCGTCGCACACGCGCGCGGTCGCGGCGCTGCGCGCCGCGCTCGGGGACGTGCGGGTGGACGGCGTCCCCACGAACGTCTCGCTGCTGCGCGCGGCGCTCGCCGACCCCGCCGTCGTCGAGGGGTCGGCGACCACCACCACGCTCGCGACCGTGCACGACCCGGAGCCCTGGGCCGACGTGCTCGACCCCGGCGTGCTGACGACGGTGCAGGACTGGCCGGGACGCACCGGGTACTGGGGTGTGGGCATCCCGCCCTCGGGCCCGATGGACGACCTGTCGTTCCGCACCGGCAACCGCGCGCTCGGCAACCCCGAGGGCGCGGCGGGGCTCGAGTGCACCCTCACCGGCCCGACCCTGCGGTTCTCGCACGAGGCGACGGTGTGCGTCACGGGGGCGCCGGCGCCCGTGACGGTCGACGGCGAGCCCGTGCGGCAGTGGGAGCCCGTCGTCGTCCCCGCGGGCGGCGTGCTCGCCGTCGGCGCGCCGCACGCCGTCGGGCTGCGGACGTACGTGCTCGTCGCGGGCGGTCTGGACGTCCCGGAGTATCTCGGGTCGGCGGCGACCTTCGTCCTCGGCGCCGTCGGCGGGCCGGCCGGACGCGCGCTCGTCGCGGGCGACGCGCTGCACCCTCGCACCACCGGTCCCGGGACGGCGGGTCGGCCGGGCGAGCCGGTGTCTCCCGGGCTCGGTGCGGCGGGCGCGGTGCCGACCGACGCCCGCCCCCGGATGGGGCACTCGTGGGAGCTCGCGGTGACGACGGGACCGCAGTCCGCGGCGCTCACCGCCGCCGCGCTCGGTCGGCTGCGCACGTCCTGGTGGCGGGTCCTGCCGCACGCGGACCGGACGGGCGTGCGGCTCGCCGGGCCGCCGCTCACGTGGGTGCGGCCCGACGGCGGGGACGCGGGGCTCCACCCGTCCAACGTGCTCGACAACCCGTACTCGGTGGGCGCGCTGAACATCAGCGGGGACACGCCGATCCTGCTCGGCCCGGACGGCCCGAGCCTCGGCGGCTTCGTGTGCGCGCTCACCGTCGTCGCCGGCTCCCGGTGGAAGCTCGGGCAGATGCGGCCAGGCGACGTCGTGCGGTTCGTGACCGTCCACGACGACGGCGCCGACCGGCTGCGTCGCGACGACACCGCCCGGGCGGCGGCGCGCGTCCCGACGGCGGTGCGCGCCGTCCGGGGCCGGGACGTCGGGGCCTTCGTCGGCGACGACGTCCGACCCCCGGGCGGGCCGACGCCGCGTTGCGACCGGCGACCCGCGGTCCGCTACCTGCGCGGCGCCGACGACGCGCTCCTCGTCGAGTACGACGGCGGGGCGGGGCT
The DNA here is from genome assembly GCF_042723955.1 of Cellulosimicrobium cellulans. Classification (GTDB taxonomy): domain Bacteria; phylum Actinomycetota; class Actinomycetes; order Actinomycetales; family Cellulomonadaceae; genus Cellulosimicrobium; species Cellulosimicrobium cellulans_H. The sequence goes on from NZ_JBHXIC010000033.1 coordinate 34,497, forward strand.
CGACCTGCACGACCGTCTGCGCGTCCACGCCCTGGCGACCGCTCTCGAGGCCGCGGCCCCGCGGGGCGTGCTCGACCTGACACCGGGCGTTCGCACGCTCCACCTGCACGTCGATCCCGAGACCCTGCCCGTGCCACGGCTCGTCGGGCTGCTGCGGGAGCTGGAGGAGGACCTGCCGCCGAGCGACGAGATCGAGGTGCCGAGCCGCGTGCTCCGGCTGCCGCTGAGCTGGGACGACCCCGCTATCCGGGACGCCGTCGAGCGGTACGCGGCCGCGGTCCGGTCCGACGCGCCGTGGCTGCCGTCCAACGTCGACTTCGTCCGTCGGGCCAACGGGCTCGCGAGCGTCGAGGACGTGCGACGCACCGTCCTCGGCGCCGAGTACCTCGTGCTCGGGCTCGGGGACGTGTACCTGGGCGCGCCGCTCGCCGTGCCGGTCGACCCGAGGCACCGCCTGCTCACCACGAAGTACACCCCGGCGCGCACCTGGACCCCGTCCGACGCCGTCGGCCTCGGAGGGGCGTTCCTGTGCGTGTACGGCATGGCGAGCCCGGGGGGCTACCAGCTCGTGGGCAGGACCGTCCCCGTCTGGTCGGCTCACGCGCAGCGCCCGCCGTTCCGCCCGGGCGTCCCGTGGCTGTTCCGGCACTTCGACCGGATCGTGTGGGAGCCGGTCGATCCGGACGAGCTCGCCGAGCGTCGCGCGGCGACCCGCGCAGGAGTCCTGGAGGTGCCGGTCGAGGACGGCGTCTTCTCCGGCCGGGAGCACGCCGCGCTCCTCGCGCGCGAGGCAGAGGACATCGCCGCGGTCGGGGCGGCGCGCCGCGCGGCGTTCGGACGCGAGGCCGCGGCCTGGGCGGAGGCAGGCGAGCTCGTCGGGTCCGCCGCGCGCGCGACCGCGCGCGGCGGTCCCGACCCGGCGTCCGTCGGCGCACGCGACACCGAGCTCGCCTCCGCCGACCTCGACGACCCGGCGCGCGTCGTGCTGCGCGCGCCGCTCGGCGGGGTGGTGTGGCGCGTGGAGGCGCCGCCGGGGCGCCGCGTCGCCGAGGGCACGCCCGTGGTCGTGCTGGAGGCGATGAAGCTCGAGCTGCCGGTCCTGGCACCCTCCGACGGCATCGTCGTCGACGTCCGCGTGCGCCCGGGCGACCACGTGCGCGCCGGCGACCGGCTCGCCGTCGTGCACCTCGACGCGTGACGGGCCGCGCGCCGTCGCCCCGGGGTGCCTACCGCGTGGTGAACAGCCGCGCGGCCTGGGACTCGGCGTCGGCGTAGGTCTGGGCGGCCGCGCCGAGCGCCGCCGTGATGTCGTCGAGCGCGAGCTCGACCTGGTTCTGCGTGGTCTGCCACTGCGTCATCACGCCCGTGAAGGACGTCGCCGCGCCGCCGCGCCACGACGCCTGAAGGTCGGTGAGGTGGCGCATCATGGCCCCGACCTCCGCCCGGATCGCCGTGACCGACCCGTTCACCGCCGCGCTCGCCTGGGCGACCCGTGCGCTGTCGACCTCGTACCGGCTCATGTCGTCCTCCGTCGTCTCGTCGGCCCGCGGGCCGTCCCGCACGCGGCGGGCGCCGGTGCGACGACGACGCTAGCCACGGGACCGCAGGCCCCGTGGGCGCGGCGACGTCCCTGTGGACGACGGATCAGGAAACGGGGCCTGTGGACGGCGCCGACGCCTCTGCCAGCTTGAGCTGCTCTTTGCGCAGCCGCTGGAGCTCCGCGTCGAGGTTCTGCCGCGCCGGCTCCTCCCACGCGGCGCCGAGCGGGCTCGAGAAGAGCGACCGGCGGTCGAGCAGCTTGGTGAGGATCGCGATGCGCGCCCGCACGTAGTCGGGCTTGGGGATGTGCGCGTACTCGTCGCGCACGTCCTTGAGGTACTCCTTGTAGCGCTGCGGCTCCGCGGCGAGCATCGCGAGGTCGGCGTCGCACAGCACCGCGCAGTCGAAGTCCGACACGTCGGGCGCGTGCCGCACGAGCGCGTTGACGAGGTGGGCGACACGGCGGACGGCCGGCTCCGGGACCCCGAGCGACGTCAGCTCGGTGGTGGCGAGCGCGGCGCTCGCCGACTCGTCCTCGCCGCCCTTGTTCGCGTACGTCGCCCGCCCCTTCGCGTCGAAGATCGCGCCGTGGTACCAGGCGGCGAGGCGCACCAGGTCCGGGTCGTGGGTCTCCTGGGAGAGCTCGTCGACCCGGCCGAGCACGTCGGCGAGGTGGCGCAGGTTGTGGAAGTGGCGGTCCGGCTGGTCCCAGCGGTCGAGGAGCCCCTGCCCGACGGCGCGGACCTCGTCGTCCGGGGCGGTCGCCCCGGCGCCACGGGCGCTGCGGACGAACGAGGAGAGGAACCACTGCGGTGCGTCGGCGCTGTTGACGCCCATGAACTTTCGCCTTCTTCGTCGGACACGAGGAGATGACGGAGGTCGTCGTCACCAGGTGCGGTACCTGGCGCGGAGGCCCCCGCGTCGCCGCGCGGCCTCACCACCAGCCTAGGTCGCGCGGGACGACCCGCCATCGTAGCCGCACTCGGCGGCGGGTGGGACGGACGCCGCCGGGCCGCCAAGGAACGCCGGGCGCGGCACGCGCGGACGCCCAGGTGGGACGGGGTGCGCGCGGATCAGGAGGGCAGCGGGAGATCGACGCGGACGGTCAGCCCGCCGCCCGTCGTCTCACGCACCGACACACGACCCCCGTGCACGCCCACGATCGCGGCGACGATGGCCAGGCCCAGGCCCGAGCCGCCCGACGCGCGGTTGCGCGAGGAGTCCGCGCGGTAGAACCGCTCGAACACCCGGCCGCGCTGCTCGCTGGGGACGCCCGGTCCGTGGTCGCGCACCTCGAGCACGGCGACCGTGCCGGGGGAGCCGTCCTGCGCGTCGTCGGGCGGCGTCGCGGGATGGACCGCGCCCAGCGCGATCTCGACCGGTGTCCCGGCGGGCGTGTGGCGCGCGACGTTCCCGACGAGGTTCGCGAGCACCTGCCGCAGCCGGTCCTCGTCGCCGACGACGCGCAGCGCCCCGGGGGCCTTGGCGCCGACGCCCAGCCCCACGAGCCGGACGTCCCGGGTCGGGTCGAGCGCGTGCAGGTCCTGCGCGGAGTCGCGCGCGAGCGAGACGAGGTCCACGGACTCGTGCCGCAGCGGCCGGCCCTCGTCGAGGCGGGCGAGCGCGAGCAGGTCGTTGACGAGCGTCCCCATGCGGGTCGCCGAGTCCTCGATGCGCCCCATCGTGTCGTCGACCTTGTCGGGCGTGTCGAGCGCCCCCATCCGGTACAGCTCGCCGTAGCCGCGGATCGTCGCGAGCGGGGTGCGCAGCTCGTGGCTCGCGTCGGACACGAACCGCCGCATCCGCTCCTCCGACGCCTCCTGGACCGCGAACGCCTCCTCGATCTGGGAGAGCATCGCGTTGAGCGAGGCCGCGAGCGAGCCGACCTCGGTCGTCGGCGGGGCGGGGCGCACACGCCGGGACAGGTCGCCTGCCGCGATGTCCGCCGCCGTCTCCTCGATCTCGCGCAGCGGGCGCAGCGCGCGGTGCACGGCGAGGTAGGCCACGGCGCCGCCGACGAGCGCGATCCCCAGCGCCGAGAGCGCGAGCGCGCGGCCCAGCACCTTGACGGTCTCGTGGATGCCCGTGAGCGGGAGGGCGACGAAGACGGTCCCGACCGTCTGGCCGTCTGCGACGAGGAACCTGCCGACCACGCGCCACTGCGCGGGGTCCGAACCCCCGGTGGACTGCACGGTGAACGGTTCACCGCCGAGGCGCTCGACCTCCTGGTCCGACAGCGCAGGGATGTCGGGTTCGCCGTACTTCGAGATCGTGGCCTGCCAGCTCAACGCGCTCTCGTTGCCCGACGGCTCACGCAGCAGCACGTAGTAGTCGCTCGGGAGCTGGCTCGTGGGCGCCCGGTCGTTGAGGAGGGACGAACCGACGACGTTCCTCGCCGAGCCGTGCAGCTCCTCGTCGACCTGGGCGACCAGATAGCTCGACACGACCGTCGTCGTCACCACCGACGCCAGCCCGAGGCCGGCTGCCAGCAGGAGCACCGTGATCGCGACGAGCCGGGCGCGCAGCGGCACGCGCGCGAGCCAGCCCCAGCCCTCGGTGGGGACGGGACGGCCGAAGGGGCGCTCCGCCGCCGGGCCGCCGTCGCCCGGTGCGGCGGGGGCTCCTGCCCCGGGGGCGTCGCCCGTGCCCGAGGGCGCGGCGTCGGCGGGGGGCGTGCTCGACCCGGGAGGCGGGGGAGGGGGCGGTGGGACCGGTCGAGACCCCGTCGCCGTGCGGTCGGGGCCGGACGTCATGAGGTCGTCGGCGGCTGGCGCAGCAGGTAGCCCACGCCCCGCTTGGTGTGGATGAGCGGCGGGAGCGCGACGGGCTCGCCGTCGGGACCGGGCACCGTGAGGTTGTCGATCTTGCGTCGCAGGTAGGAGATGTAGGACTCGACGATGTTCGCGTCGCCGCCCCAGTCGTACTGCCACACGTGGTCGAGGATCTGCGCCTTCGACAGCACGCGGCCCGCATTGAGCATGAGGTACCGCAGGAGCTTGAACTCCGTGGGGGACAGGTCGACGTCGATCCCCGCACGACGGACCTCGTGCGAGTCCTCGTCCATCTCGAGGTCGGCGAAGCGCAGCACCGCGTCCTCGACGGGCTCGGCGTGCGTGCGGCGCAGCACCGCGCGGATGCGCGCCACGACCTCCTCCAGGCTGAACGGCTTCGTCACGTAGTCGTCGCCGCCGACGGTGAGGCCGGTGATCTTGTCGCGCGTGTCGTCCTTCGCGGTGAGGAAGACGACGGGCGTGTGCTGCCCCTTCTCGCGCAGGCGGCGCGTGACGGTGAACCCGTCCATGTCCGGCAGCATGACGTCGAGCACGACGAGGTCGGGCTCGACGTCGCGCACGAGCCGCAGGGCGCTCTGCCCGTCCGCGGCGGCGTGGACCTCGAACCCGGCGAAGCGCAGGGACGTGGCCAGCAGCTCGCGGATGTTCGGCTCGTCGTCGACGACGACGAGGCGTGCCTCAGGGGTGGTGCTCATGCCGTCCAGTGTCCTCCCGCGGTCTGGGAGTCGCCTGGGAAAGGCCTCCACCCGCGGCCCGCTCGTGAGGCGGCGCCCGCGCGGTGCGCGTGGGCGGCGTCGGGCAGGATGGCGGGCGTGCGGATCACGGTGGACCAGAGACGACGGCGGCTCGTCGCGCAACAGCTCGCGCTCGCGACGGACCTGCCTGGACGGCCGGCGGCCCGCACCCCCGAGGACGTCGTCGACCGGTTGCTCGCCCTGCACGCGACCGACGCCCCGAGCGTCTACCTCTCCGTCCTCGCGCGGGTCCCCGGCCTCGTGCTCGACGACGTCCGGGACGCCGTGTTCCGGCGTCGCACCCTGGTCAAGGTGCTCGCCATGCGGCGCACGATGTTCGTCGTGCGGCGCGAGACGGTGCCCGTCGTGCACGCGGGCGCGGCGCTCGCGGTGGCCCGGCGGCTGCGCGCCCGCCTGCTCAAGGAGCTCGCGACGCTGCCCACGGACCCGCTAGTCGACGACGCGGCGACCTTCCTCGCCGCCGTCGAGGCCCAGGTCCACGGCGCGCTCGCGGAGCACGGGCCGATGGACGGCGCGAGCCTGTCGAAGGCCGCGCCGCTCCTGCGCACCGCGTTCCTGCCCACGACCGCCAAGACGTGGGACGTGCGCCGCACCATGACGTCCCAGCTCATGTCGCTGCTCTCCGCGGAGGGCGCGGTCGTGCGCGGCGAGCCGCGCGGGTCGTGGTCGTCCAACCGGCACGTCTGGTCACCGGTCGAGGACTGGTTCCCGGGCGGCATCCCCGCGATGGACGAGGCGGTCGCGCGAACGGCGCTGGCCCGGTCCTGGCTGGAGGTGTTCGGCCCCGCGACGGTCAAGGACCTGACGTGGTGGACCGGCTGGAACCAGCGGGACACGCGCGCCGCGCTCGCTCCGCTCGATGTCGTCGAGGTCGAGGTCGAGACCGGCACGCCGGAGGACCCGGCCCCGCAGGCCGGCGTGATGCTGCACGGGACCGACCTGCCCGGGACGGACGAGGTGCCGCTCGCAGGGCACGTCGCGCTCCTGCCGTCGCTCGACCCCACGACGATGGGCTGGGCCGCGCGCGACTGGTATCTCGGCCCGCACAAGGCCGCGATCTTCGACACGATCGGCAACGCCGGCGCGACCGTCTGGTGGGAGGGCCGGATCGTCGGGGCGTGGGCCGTGCGCCCGGGCGGCGAGCCGGCGTTCCGCCTGCTCGAGGACGTGGGGTCGGACGCCGAGCGCGTCGTCGCCGCCGAGGCCGAGCGGATCGCGGCGCTCCTCGGCGGCGACGGCGTGACGGCGTCGTTCCCGACGCCGCTGTACCGCGAGCTCCACGCCTGAGGTAGGGCACCGCTGAGTGCGGGGTTATTCGTCGTCCACGGGGAGCCGCGACGACGAATGCCCCGCACTCAGCAGGTCGGTCAGAGGTAGCGCAGCGGGTCGAACTCGTCGAGCGGGATGATGCGCACGCGCGGCAGGACGGTCGTGAACGCCCCGGCGTGGTCCTCGAGGTCGAACACCTCGAGACCGCGACCGGTGAGCTCGGTGAGCCGCACGTTGACGAACTCGCGGAAGGCGAGGACGCCGACGCGGCGGTCGGGGTCGTCGAGCAGCGTCTCGACCTGCGGCAGGAAGTCCCCGTCGTGGCTCGCGAGGAGCACGTCGCCCGGCTGGTCGACGATCGCGTCCAGCATGCGCTGGATACCGATGTCCACGACCTTCTCGCTGCTCGAGCCCGCGAGCGGGATCGGCCGGTAGCCCATCGCGAGCAGCGCCTGCACGAACGACATCGGCATCTGGCCCGACGACGCGTTGAGGAAGAACAGCGGCGTGACGTCCTGGCCCCAGGCCTGGCGCGCGAACTCCACGATGCGGTCCCACCGTGGCCGCTCCTCCGGCGCGGGCCGGTGCCCGAGGACGTTCATGCCGAGCGTCGCGTCGATGTTCTCGCCGTCGACGACGAGGTAGGTGCGGCGCGGCGTCGTCAGTGCTCGGCCGTCGGAGGTCTGGGGGTCGGACATGCTGGTCAGCCTATCCGCGCGACGGTCGCCTGCCATGTCCACGACGTGGGTGTTTGCGTCGGGGTACCCGGGAGTGGGTACCGTCGGACCTCGTGACCACGTACGACACCGACGCCACGGCCGCAACCGGAACCGTCCGGCTCACGGTCGTCCAGAACTCTCCGGACGTCACGCTCGACGCCTACGCCCACCAGCTCGCCGCCGACCTGCAGATCGTGCGCGCGCACGACGGCGACGCGATCCCCCCGGCGGACGAGGTCGGGGACGGCCTCGTCGTCCTCGGCGGGCACATGTCCGCGCACGACGACGAGCGCGCCCCCTGGCTGCCCGCGCTGCGCGAGACGCTGCTCGCCGCCGCGACGACCGGCGTCCCGACGCTCGGGATCTGTCTCGGGGCCCAGCTCCTCGCCGTCGCCGGCGGTGGCCAGGTCCAGGTGGCCGCGCCCCCAGGGCGCGAGGCCGGCGCGACCCGCGTCTTCTGGCGTGCCGACGCCGAGACCGACCCCGTGCTCTCGACGCTCGCCGCCGGAGACGAGCCGGTGCGGCACGTGACGAGCATGCACGCCGACGCGATCGTCGACCTGCCGCCGGGTGCCGTCTGGCTCGGGTCGTCGAACATGTACCCGTACCAGGCGTTCCGCCTCGGCTCGGCGCTCGGTGTGCAGTTCCACCCCGAGGCGACGCGCGCGGGCTTCGAGGCGTGGTGCGACGCGTACGACGACGTCGACTCCGCGGCAGCCCTGGCCGGGTTCGACGAGCACGCGCCGGAGATCCTCGACGGCGGCCGTCGCCTCGCCGAGGCCTTCGTCGCCGACGTCCGCGCGACCGTCGAGCAGAGCGTCCCGGCCTGACCCGACGCCGCGGCCCCTCCGTGAGGGAGGAGCGTGCTGGGTCGAGGGAGAACCGTGGTCGTGTCGCAACCAGCGTTCTACGTCGGCGGACCGAGGTTCTCCCTCGCGGTCACCAGTCGGAGGTCGGGGCGTCCTGGGTGGTGGTGCCGGACTCGATCGCGGGCGTGACCTGGGTGGGTGACACCTGCGGGGCGGGCGAGGAGCCCTGCTTGAGCGCGGCGAGGCGGGCCTCGATCTCGACGGCCTCGCCGGACGTCTCGAGCTCGGCGAACTGGGAGTCGATGCTCGACGCCGCGACCTCGGCCTGGCCGATCGCCTGCGCCTCCTCGCGCCGCACGATCTCCTCGTAGCGCGAGATCTCGCTCGTCGGGTCGAGCACGTTGATCGAGCTGATGGCGCCCTGGACGGTCTGCTGGGCCTGCGCGCTCTTCTGGCGGGCGACGAGGGAGTCGCGCTTGGACCTCAGCTCGCCGAGCTTGTCCTTCATCATCGCGAGCCCGGACTTGAGCTTCTCGACCGACTCGCGCTGCGACGCGATGAGCGGCTCGGCCTGGCGGACCTCGCCCTCGGCGGAGATCTGCTTGCCGAGCGCGACCTTGGCGAGGTTGTCGAACTTGTCGGCGTTGGCGGTGTCGCCCTGCTGCCGGTAGCGGTCGGCCTGCGCAGAGGCCGCGAGGGCCTTCTGGCCCCACTCCTGGACGGCGGCGACGTCCTCGTTGTAGTCCTGCTCCGCGAGGCGGAGGTTGCCGATGGTCTGCGCGACGGCCTGCTCGGCGTCGGCGATGTTGTTCGTGTAGTCGCGCACGAGCTGGTCCAGCATCTTCTGCGGGTCCTCCGCGTTGTCCAGGAGCGCGTTGATGTTCGCGCGGGTGAGCTGCGCGATCCGTCCGAAGATGCTCTGCTTCTCCGCCATGGTCGTCCCTCTCTGGTGAGCCGTCTCGTGCTGATCGGTCTGCGTGCTGGTCTCGTTCGTCCGTCTCCTCAGAAGCGCCCGCCGCGGCCCGAGCGTCCGCCCGAGGACCGGCCGCCGGAGCGTCCGCCCGACCTGCCGCCGCCGAACCCGCCGCCGCCGAACCCGCCCCCGAAGCCCCCGCCGCCGAACCCGCCCGACCGGCCTCCGCCGCCTCCGCCGCGCAGGATGGAGTCGAGCAGGATGCCGCCGAGCACCATGCCCCCGACGTTGCTCCCCCCGCCCCCTCCGCCGCCGAACATGCCGGGGCCCTGCGACGACTGCCAGCTCGACGCGTCCTGCTGGGCGCGCTGCGCCGCGGACTGCGCCTGCGCGTCGGCCTGCTGCGCCCGCTCGAGCGCGGCGACGGGGTCGGTCGGCTGGAGCGCGCGGGCCTCGCCCAGCAGCCGGACCGCCTCGGAGAGCCGGGTGCGCGCCTCGGGCCCGACGGCGCCGCGCCGGGTCTCGATGAAGTCGTTCGTCGCGCGGACCTGCGAGTCGACGCGCGCGAGCGTGTCGCGCAGGAGCGCGTTGGCGCGTGCGGCCTGCTCGGCGCGCTCGCGGAACGAGGCGAGCGCGGCGTCGAGCGCCGCCTCGGCC
>NZ_JBHXIC010000034.1:0-28025 GCF_042723955.1 Cellulosimicrobium cellulans
GCATGAAATAGTCGCGTCTGCGGCCCGCGGGCGCGACTATTTCATGCACTCAGCGGGTCGGCGGGGCCGGGGCGTGCTTCGCCAGGAATGCGTAGACCTCTGTGGCGTCGACGCCCGGGAACGCGCCGGAGGGGAGCGCGGAGAGCACGTGCTGGTGCATGCGGGCGCTCGGCCAGGACGCGTCCTCCCAGCGCGTCGCGGCGTCGGCCGCGGGACGGCGGCAGCACGACTCGTCCGGGCACGACGACTGGCGTCGCACGGTCGTGTCGCGGCCGCGGAACCACTTGGCCGACGCGAACGGCACGCCGACGGCGATCGAGAACTGGCCGGTCGTCGTCGTGCCGGTCTGGGTCGAGCACCAGAACGTCCCGGCGGGGGTGTCGGTGTACTGGTACGACTCCTGCGCGCGGTCGCGGCGCGTGAACGCCTCCCGGACCGCCCACTTGCGGCACACCATCTGACCCTCGATCGCGCCCGTCACGTCGGCAGGCAGGGGCAGGCCGTCGTTCTCGTAGCCGCGGAACAGGGCGCCGTCGTCGCCGACGCGCAGGAAGTGCAGCGGGATGCCGAGGTGCACGGTCGCGAGGTTGGTGAAACGCTGCGCTGCGGCCTCGTGGGTCACGCCGAACGCGTCGCGGAGGTCCTCGACCGCGAGGTCCTTCTCGCGCTTGCGCCGCTCCAGGAAGTCGACGGCCGCGCTCTGCGGGATGAGGCAGCACGCCGCGAAGTAGGTGATCTCGACTCGCTGGCGCAGGAACTCCGCGTACGAGCGCGGCCGTTCGTGCCCGAGGACCCGGTGCGCGATGGCCTGGAGCGCGAGCGAACGGAGCCCGTGCCCGCCGGGGATGGACGCGGGCGGCAGGTAGATGCGCCCGTTCTCCAGGTCGGTGACGGTGCGGGTCGAGTGCGGCAGGTCGTCGACGTGCCAGATGGTGAAGCCGAGCTGCTCGGCCATGCGCGCGACGGTCCGGTGCGTGAGCGCGCCGACCGTGTACCCGGCCTTGCGCGCCATGTCCTCCGCGAGCTCCTCGATCTCCGGGTAGTAGTTGTCCCGGGCCTGCCGTTCGAGGCGCAGCTCCGTGTTCGCGCGGCGTGCCTCCTCCGGCGTCGCGACGGCCTCCGTCGCGCGGCGCTGGAGCTCGGCGTGCAGGCCGACGAGGTTCTCCAGGACGGGGAGCGCGAGCTTCTGGCTCGCCTTCACGGCGGGCAGGCCCAGCCCGGCGAACAGCGGTCCGCGCTGGGCGCGGTCCAGCGCGATCTCCAGGGCTGCGCGGCGCGACGGCGGCTCGTCGGTGAGCAGGTCCGTGAGCGGCACGTCGAGCGCCTGGGCGAGGTGCTGGAGGAGCGACAGGCGGGGCTCGCGCCGGCCGTTCTCGATCATCGACAGCAGGCTCGGCGCGGTGCCGACCGCCTCGCCGAGCGCGTCGAGCGTGAGGCCACGTGTCGTGCGGAAGTGGCGCAGGCGGCGGCCGAGCGTGATGAGGTCCGCCTGCGGCCGGGACGAGCTCGCCTCGCCGGCGCGACCGCCGGACCGGCCGCTTGGGGTCTCGGAGGGCGATGAGAGGGACATGGCTTGACGATATGTCAAGATCCGTGATTCTTCACAGCGTCTTCGTTGGAAATCCCGACGCTCACGGCGTGAGGGTGGAGGAAGCACGAGGCCACCGCCGACCCCTGGGAGCGCCCCCGATGAGCACAACCGCCCGCACCGCCCACCCGCGCCGCACGCGGTCCGCCGCCCTGCTCGACGACGTCGAGACCGACCTCGTCGGGCTGCGCGCGACGTCCGGCTCGGCCCTCGCGTTCGGGAGCGGCGACCCGCGGCCTCGCGATGCCCGCGCCTGGGTGCGCGAGATCGCGAACCTCACCGAGCCGGACGCGATCGTGTGGTGCGACGGCTCCGCGGCGGAGAAGCAGCGGCTCACCGACCTCCTCGTCGACGCCGGGACCCTGCTCCCCCTCGACCCCGAGCTGCGCCCGGGCAGCTACCTCGCGCGGTCCGACCCGAGCGACGTCGCGCGCGTCGAGTCGCGCACGTTCATCTGCTCGCGCGCCGAGGTCGACGCCGGCCCGACGAACAACTGGCGCGAGCCGGACGCCATGCGCGCCGAGCTGCGCGACGTCTTCGAGGGCTCCATGCGAGGCCGGACCATGTACGTCGTCCCGTTCTCGATGGGCCCGGTGGGCGGGCCGATCTCGCAGGTCGGCATCGAGGTCACCGACTCGCCGTACGTCGTCGTGAGCATGGGGATCATGACGCGCGTCGGCCAGGAGGTCATGGACCTCATCGACGCCGGCGCCCCGTTCGTCCCGGCCGTCCACTCGGTGGGCGCCCCGCTCGTCGACGACACGTGCGCGGTCGCCGACGACGTGCCGTGGCCGTGCAACGACACCAAGTACATCGTCCAGTTCCCCGAGACGCGCGAGATCTGGTCGTACGGCTCCGGGTACGGCGGCAACGCGCTGCTCGGCAAGAAGTGCTTCGCGCTGCGCATCGCGTCCGCGATGGCGCGTGACGAGGGCTGGCTCGCCGAGCACATGCTGCTCATCCGCGCGACGTCGCCCGAGGGCCGCGCGTACCACCTCGCCGCCGCGTTCCCGTCGGCGTGCGGCAAGACGAACCTCGCGATGCTGCGCCCCACGATCCCCGGCTGGAGGGTCGAGACGATCGGCGACGACATCGCGTGGCTGCGCCCCGGCCCCGACGGCCGCCTGCGCGCGATCAACCCCGAGGCGGGCTTCTTCGGCGTAGCACCGGGGACCGGCGTCGACACCAACCCCGCCGCCGTCGAGACGTTCGCGCGCGACACGATCTTCACCAACGTCGCGCTCACCGACGACGGCGACGTGTGGTGGGAGGGCCTGACGCCCGAGCCGCCCGCGCACCTCGTCGACTGGACCGGTGAGGACTGGACGCCCGACTCCGGCCGTCCCGCCGCCCACCCGAACTCCCGGTTCACCGTGTCCGCCGCGCAGTGCCCGACGAGCGCCGACTCGTGGGAGGACCCCGAGGGCGTGCCGGTCGACGCGATCGTCTTCGGCGGGCGCCGCGCGACCAACGTGCCGCTCGTCGCGCAGGCGTACGGGTGGGAGCACGGCGTGTTCATGGGCGCGACCATCAGCTCCGAGCAGACCGCAGCCGCCGAGGGCACCGTCGGTGCCCTGCGCCGCGACCCGTTCGCGATGCTTCCGTTCTGCGGCTACAACATGGCCGACCACTGGGCGCACTGGCTGCGCGTCGGGGCGTCGCTCGACCCCGACAAGCGACCGAAGATCTTCCAGGTCAACTGGTTCCGCAAGGACGCCGACGGCCGCTACCTGTGGCCCGGGTTCGGCGAGAACTCGCGCGTGCTCGCGTGGATCGCGGCGCAGGTCGACCGCTCGCGCGGCGTGCGCACGGACTGCGGAGCGGTGAAGAGCCCCGTCGGCCTGCTCCCCGCCCCCGGTGCGCTCGAGCTCGGCGGCCTCCACATGGACGACGGCGACCTCGACGCCCTGTTCGACGTCTCGCCCGAGCAGTGGCTCGCCGAGGCCGAGCTGACCGCCGAGTTCTTCGACACGTTCGGCAACCGCGTCCCCGACGAGCTCTGGGCACAGCTCGCCCGGCTGCGGGACCGGCTCGGCGCCTGATCCACCCGCCGCACCGCGCCGCGTCGCCCGCCCTCGGGTGACGCGGCGCCGGGGCGTGTGCTGCCCACGTGCGTGCGCCCGTGGACGCTCGCACGATGGAGAGGTCGGCTCCAGCAGACGGGCCTCGGTGCAGCACCGTCCGAAGGACCCACCATGATCAGCACGGACCAGATCGAGAGGCTGCTCTCCGGCGGCACCGTCGTCTCCCAGGCCGGTGAGAAGGTCGGCAAGGTCGGCCAGGTCTTCCTCGACGACCGCAGCGGCGAGCCGGAATGGGTGACGGTCAAGACCGGCCTGTTCGGCACCGCCGAGTCCTTCGTGCCCCTCGCGGACGCGGACGTCCAGGGTGACGAGATCCGCGTGCCGTTCACCAAGGACACGGTCAAGGGCGCTCCTCGGGTCGACGACTCCGAGGGACACCTCTCGCACGAGGAGGAGGCAGAGCTCTACCGCTACTACGGTCGGAGCGCCGCCTCCCCCGGCGACCAGGGCCCCTCCGCCGACGAGACCGCCCGGCGCGAGGACGCCGCGGGCGAGGGTGTCGCGAGCGGCGGCGCAGCGGGCGACGAGGGCGTGGTCGGCAGGCACGCCGCGGGTCCGGCCACGGACGACGCGGCGGGCGCACCCGGCGACGCCCAGCCCGGTCCGGGGGTCGCCACGGGCGACACGTACCGCCTGCGTCGGTACGTCGTCACCGAGTACATCGCCGAGGCCGTCCCGGCCGACGCGGTCCCTCCGGCGCCGGAGCCTCGCGACGCGAGCGCCGCCGAAGACACCTCCACAGGAGACGCATCCCGAGAGGAGCACCGGTCATGAGCACCAGCTACGGGGCCACCCCGCCCCAGAACGACCCGCACGACCCCGACCGGCGGGACGACCGCGTCGGAGCGGACCGTGCCGGCGACGAGCGCGCCGCATCCGGGCCTGTGGCGCGCGACCGCGAGTCGGTCGTGGCACGGGAGAAGGAGGAGTACGGCGGCATCAAGCTCGGCTCCGCCTTCTTCGGATGGCTCACCGCCACCGGGTCCGCCGTCATCCTCACCGCCCTGGCCGCCGCCGCGGGGGCGGCCTTCGGCCTCTCCGGCACCAGCGACGCCCAGGAGGCCGTCGACCAGGCGACCGAGAACGCCGAGACGATCGGCATCGTCGGCGGCATCGTGCTGGTCGTCGTGCTGTTCGTCGCCTACTACTGCGGCGGGTACGTCGCGGGCCGGATGGCGCGCTTCGACGGCGCGAAGCAGGGCCTCGCGGTGTGGCTGTGGGCCGTGGTGATCGCGATCGTGCTCGCCCTCCTGGGCCTCGTCGCGGGCAGCCAGTACAACGTGCTGTCGCAGCTCAACACGTTCCCCCAGATCCCGGTGAGCGCGAACGACCTCACGACCGGCGGCGTCATCGCCCTCGTCGTGGCCGCCGTGGTGAGCCTCGTCGGCGCCGTCCTCGGCGGCATCGCCGGCATGCGCTTCCACCGCAAGGTGGACCGGGCCGGTCTCGACGTCTGACGCCCCGGCGACGGCGGCGCCCCCGGGGCGCCGCCGTCGTGGCAGGGGGATCGGCGCCGCCGTCAGTACGTCGTGCCCATGAGGTCGCGGACGTCGGCGAGCGTGCGGTCGGCGATCGCGTTCGCGCGGGCGTTGCCCTGCCGCAGCACGTCGAGCGGGTCGGGCCCGTCGCCGGCGGCGAGTGCCCGCCGCCGGGCGCGCAGGGGCCGCAGGTGCTCGACGAGCGCCTCGGTCACCACGTGCTTGAGCCGGCCCGCGCCCGCCGCGCCCACCTCGTCCGCGAGCGCCTCCGGCGTCGTGCCCGCGGCGAACGCGCCGAGCGTGAGGAGGTTCGCGACCTCCGGCCGGCGCTCGGGCTCGTAGGTGACGTGCCGCTCGGAGTCGGTGCGGTGGCGCCGGACGAAGCGCACGGTCGCGTCCTCGTCGTCGCGCAGCTCGAGCGCGTTGCCCGCGGACTTGCCCATCTTGCGGCCGTCCGTGCCGAGGACGGTCGGAGCGGGCGCGAGCAGGACGTCCGGCTCGGGGAAGTACGGCTGTGCGGGGGCGTAGCGCTGGTTGAAGCGCCGGGCGATCGTGCGCGTGATCTCCACGTGCGGGAGCTGGTCCTGCCCGCCGGGCACGAGGTTGCCGTGGCAGAACAGGATGTCGGCGGCCTGGTGCACGGGGTAGGTGAACAGCAGCCCGCTCATGGGCCGGCCCTGCCGCGCCGCGGCGGCCGCGGCCTCGGCCTTGACGGTCGGGTTGCGCTCGATCTCGGCCGTCGTGACGAGGCTGAGGAACGGCAGCAGGAGCTGGTTGAGAGCGGGGACCGCGGAGTGGGCGAAGATCGTCGTGCGTGTCGGGTCGATCCCGGCGGCCAGGTAGTCGAGCACGACCTCGCGGACGGTCGCGCGCAGGTCGCCGGCGTCGTCGCGGTCGGTGATGACCTGGTAGTCGGCGACGACGAGCACGACCTCCACGCCGTCGTCCTGGAGCCGGACGCGGTTCGCGAGGGTGCCGAGGTAGTGGCCCAGGTGCAGCGCGCCGGTCGGGCGGTCGCCCGTGAGGACGCGGAACCCGGACGGGTCGGCGGCGAGGCGTGCCTCGATCTCCGCGGACCGGTCGCGTGCGGCCGCGACGGACGCGGTCGAGGACGGCGGTGCTGACGAGGAGCCGGACGGCGACGGGGCGGCGTGGGGTGTCTTGGTCGGTGCGAGGGTCGTGGTCATGGTGCTCTCCTTCGGTGGGGAGCCACGCACCACGCCCGGTCGAGGACCGGAAGGGCCCGGACATGACGACGTCCCGGCTGCGGCGCGCAGCTCGGGACGTGGGCAGGACTGGTCACGGCTGCGGAGGCAGCCACCACCAGCTCTGCGTGATCACGCGCCTCACCCTACGCCTGTCGGGACGGTGCCCCGTCAGCCGACGGTGAACGCCGGACGGTCACCGCGGCCCCCGGCGTTGACCCCACATGGGACCTCTCGACGACTACTCGCGCACCGTCTCCGACGTCGCGGCACGGGTGATGCCGGCGGTGGCGGCGCTGCGCCTGCGGCACGGCGCACGCGAGGCGGGCGGCTCGGCCGTGGTGATGACGACCGACGGGCTGCTGCTGACGAACGCCCACGTGGTCGGCCCGTCCACGAACGGCACGGCCGCGTTCTCGGACGGGACGACTCGCCTCTTCGACGTCGTGGGCACGGACGTGCTGTCCGACCTGGCGGTCGTACGCGCGCGGGGCGAGACGCCGGACCCGGTGACGCTGGGCGACGCCGACGAGCTGGTCGTGGGGCAGCTCGTCGTGGCGATCGGCAGCCCGTTAGGACTTTCGGGGACCGTGACGGCCGGCGTCGTGAGCGCACTCGGGCGCTCGCTGCCGACGCGGGACGGCACGGCGGCGCGGATCGTCGAGGACGTCATCCAGACCGACGCCGCGCTCAACCCCGGGAGCTCGGGCGGCGCGCTCGCGACCGCCGACGCGCGCGTCGTCGGGATCAGCACGGCGGTCGCGGGCGTCGGGCTCGGGCTCGCGGTTCCCATGAACGCGACGAGCCGACGCATCGTCGACGCGCTCGTCCGGGACGGCCGGGTGCGGCGGGCGTACCTGGGCGTCGCGAGCCAGCCCGTCGCCGTCGCGCCCGACCTCGCGGCACGCACCGGGCACGACCGCGCGCTCCGTGTGGTCCACGTCGTGCCGGGCAGCCCCGCGGACACCGCCGGCCTCCGGGTGGGCGACCTCATGATCCGTGCCGGTGGCGTGGACACCGTCGAGGCGCAGTCGCTGCAGCGCCTCATGCTCGGCGAGGCGATCGGGCGCCGGCTCGAGATCACGGTGCTGCGCGGGGCGGCGATGGTCGACGTCGTGGCGGAGCCGGTGGAGCTCGGACGGCCCTGAGGCTGTCGTCGGCAGGCGAGTCCGTGCGCGTCGGGGAGGATGGTCGGATGCCTGAGATCTCCGTCGAGAACGTCACCGGTCCCGTCGCCTACCACGCAGAGGGCCCGGTGTGGTGGCCGGGCTGGGGCGGGCTCCGGTACGTGGACATGCTCGCGGGCGACCTCCTGACCCTGCGGCCCGACGGCGGCGTCGACCGCCTCCACGTGGGCGACCACGCGGCCGTGGTGCGGCCGCGGACCGGGGCCGGGTTCGTCGTCGGGCTCGCGCGGTCCGTCGCGGTCGCGGACGACGACGGCGCGCCGGTCCGTACGCTCGCGACGCTCGTCACCGACCCGACGGTCCGCCTCAACGAGGGGGCCGCCGGGCCCGACGGCGCGTTCTACGCGGGCGGGCAGGCGGAGGGCGAGCGGCCGAGCGCGCTGTACCGGGTCGAGGTCGACGGGTCCTCGCGCGTCGTGCTCGAGGGCATCGAGGTGTCGAACGGGCTCGGCTTCTCGCCGGACGGGTCGCGGGCGTACTACGTCGACTCGGCGACGCGGCGCATCGACGTGCTCGACGTCGTCCCGGCCGCGGAGGACCAGCGCGGGCTCGTGCGGCGCCGCCCGTTCGTGGAGATCGATCCCGACGACGGCATGCCCGACGGCCTCACGGTCGACGCCGAGGGCGGCGTCTGGGTAGCGCTGTGGGGCGGCGGCGCGGTCCGGCGCTACTCCCCCGACGGCACGCTCGACGCCGTCGTACCGCTCCCGGTCTCGCAGGCGAGCGCGTGCACGTTCGGCGGCGACGACCTCGACCGCCTGTTCGTCACGACGTCGCGCCAGGGACTGGACGACCCCGACGCGGACGAGGCCGCGTCGGGGTCGCTGTTCGTCGCGGACCCTGGGGTCCGAGGGCTGCCGGCGCTCCCGTTCGCGGGCTGACCTGGGCTGCGGGTCCTCAGCGGACGGCGTCGCGCACGCGCTGCTCGGCGCGGCCCAGGCCGTCGATCTCCAGGGTGACGACGTCGCCGTCGCGCAGGTACGGGAAGCGCCCGGAGAGGGCGACGCCCTGCGGGGTGCCGGTGTTGATGAGGTCGCCGGGCTCGAGCACCATGTACTGCGACAGGTGGTGCACGAGGTACGCGACGTCGAAGATCATGTCGGCCGTCGTCGAGTCCTGGCGGGGCTCGCCGTTGACCCAGGACCGGAGCCCGAGGTTCTGGACGTCCACCTCGTCGGCGGGGACGAGCCACGGGCCGAGCGGGTTGAACGTCTCGCAGCTCTTGCCCTTGGACCACTGCCCGCCGGAGACCTTCATCTGGTAGTCGCGCTCGGAGACGTCGTGCGACAGGACGTAGCCCGCGACGTGGTCGAGCGCCGCCTCCGGCGACGACAGGTAGCGCGCCCGGCGGCCGATCACGACGCCGAGCTCGACCTCCCAGTCGACCGTCGTCGCGCCGGGCGGCACGAGGACGTCGTCGTGCGGGCCGACGACCGTGTTCGAGTGCTTCCAGAAGACGATCGGGACGTCCGGCGGAGTCGAGCCGGACTCGGCGGCGTGCTCCGCGTAGTTCATCCCGATGCAGACGACGGCCATGGGCCGGGCGACGGGCGCGCCGACGCGCAGCTCGTCCGCGCCGTCGAGCACGGGCAGCGCGCCCGCGGCGAGCGCCGCGCGGACCCTACCGACGCCGTCGGCCGCCAGGAACGCGCCGTCGATGTCACGGGTGAGCGGGTCGAGGGAGTACACGACCCCGTCCTCGCGGACGGCGGGGCGCTCCTGGCCGAGGGGGCCGAGTCGGACGAGCTGCACGGGTGGGTCTCCTAGGTCGGGGCGGGTGGTGCGAGTCCTCAGGCGAGGGCGCGTGCGTGGTCCGGGTTGACGATCGACGGCACGGGCCGGCCCGCGAGGAAGTCGACGGCGTTGCGCGCGGTGTGCACAGGGAGGTCCTGCATGGCCTCGGGCGAGAACCACGCGGCGTGCGGGGTGAGCAGCACGTTGTCCAGCGTGCGCAGGCGCGAGTCGGCGGGCAGCGGCTCGGTCGCGTAGACGTCGAGCGCGGCCGAGCCCACGTGGCCGGACGCGAGCGCGTCGGCGAGCGCGTCCTCGTCGATGAGCGGCCCACGGCACGTGTTGACGACCCGCACGCCGGGCTTCGCGGCGGCGAGGGTGCGGGCGTCGAGCAGGTGGCGCGTCGAGTCGGTGAGCGGCGCGTGCAGCGTGAGGACGTCGGCGCGCGCGACGGCCTCGTCGAGCCCCACGGCCTCGTGCCCGTCGGACGCCACGGCCTGCGGGTCGACGAACGGGTCGTGCACGAGCACGCGGTAGCCGAGCGCGCGGGCGGAGCGCGCGACCTCGGAGCCGATCCGCCCGTACCCGATGACGGCGACGACGGTGCTGGACAGGCGCGCGGCGTGCTGCGCCGTCGGGGCCCACGTGCCGGCGCGCAGCGCGCGGTCGTAGGCGACGAGGCCGCGGTCGAGCGTGAGGATCATCGCGACCGTGTGGCTCGCGACCTCCTCGATGCAGTAGGTCGGGGTGTTCGCGACGGCGACGCCGCGCTCGGTGGCGGCCGCGACGTCGACCATGTCGTAGCCGATGCCCATGCGCGAGACCATGCGCACCCCGCCCGGCCGGGCGACGGCGTCGAGCACGCGGGCCGTGATCGGGGCCCACTGCACGACGAGCGCGGAGGGCGCGGACCCGCTCGCGGCGGCCTCCTCGACGGCGGCGATCACCTCGTCCTCGGTGCGCGCCGCGGCGCGCACCGCCCGCAGCCCGGCGGCGGTCAGGGTGTCCTCGCACGCGGTCCCGGGCAGGTCGCAGTCGGTGATGACGACGGTGTCGGCTGTCATGCGTTGGATGCTATAGCAAATAGCACTCTCGACCAACCCTCGGGCCGGTCGGATGCTATAGCGTGGGCTCATGACCCTTGCACCGGACGGCGCCCGGCGCCGCCTCGCCCTCGTCACCGGCGCCAGCTCCGGCATCGGTGCCGCCACCGCCCTCCAGCTCGCGCGCGACGGGCACGACGTCTGGCTCACGTACACCGGCGGCGAGGCCGGCGCGCGCGCCACGGCGGCCCGGTGCGAGGCGGACGGTGCCGCGACGCGCGTCTCGCGCCTCGACCTGCGCGACACCGCGTCCGTCGAGGCGCTCGTCACCGAGGTCACCGACGCCTGGGGACACCTCGACGTGCTCGTCAACAACGGCGGCGTGTGCCCCTACCGCGCGCTCGACGACATCGAGCTCGACGAGTGGGACCTGGTCATGGAGACCAATGCGCGCGGCACGTTCGTGCTGTCGCGCGCCGCGCTCCCGCTGCTGCGCGCAGGCCGTCCGTCACCCGCCGGGGCCACGGTCACGCCCGACGAGCGGACCGCGCGCGACCGCGCGATCGTCAACCTCTCGTCCATCGCGGGCGAGCAGGGCGCGCTCAAGACCGGCGTGCACTACGCCGCGAGCAAGGCCGCGATCCTCGCGATCACGCGTTCGTTCGCGCGCATCCTCGCGAGCGAGGGCATCCGCGTGAACGCCGTGACGCCCGGCCCCGTGACGAGCGCGATCACCGACCAGCTCGCCCCCGACGCCCGCGCCGGGCTCACCGCGTCCATCCCCCTCGGGGACTTCGGCACGCCCGACGACGTCGCCTGGGTCGTCGCGTCCCTCGCCTCCCCGCGCGCCGGGTTCGTCACCGGCGCGACGTACGACGTCAACGGCGGCGTCCGGATCGACTGACCGCCGGTCCGCCGGTCCGCCGGTCCGCCGGTCCGCCGCGACACTCGCCCACCCCTGCCCGAGGAGGCACCCATGAGCACGTCCCCGTCCGCCGTCGTCACCGCCCAGGTCGACGCCTTCAACGTCCGCGACCTCGACGGCTTCTGCGCGACCTACGCGCCCGACGCCGTCGTGAGCGGCGTGACCCCCGAGCCGATCGTCGGCCGCGACGCCCTGCGCGCGTTCTACGCGAGCCGGTTCGAGGACACCGCCCTGCACTGCGTCATCGACGCGTCCGTGACGTTCGGCGACCGCTGGCTCGTCGCGCGCGAGCTCGTCACGACGTCGAACGGCACCGGCGAGACCATCGCGACCTTCGAGGTCCGCGACGGCCTCATCACCCGCGCGAGCATGGTCAAGGGCTGACGCCGCGCCCTGGCAGACTCCTCGGCATGACCAGGTCGCGACCGACACGCGCCGAGATCAGGGCGCGTCACCGCCCGGAGGGCGCCGGCGTGTACGGCGTCTCGGTGCTCGACGCGGGGGCCGACTCATGGACGGGCCTGTACCTGTGTCACGCCGTCGACGCGGACCACGCGAGACGACGCGTCGGCGAGGCGGGTTTCCACAAGCGCCAGATCCAGGCGCGCTGGACGCCGGCCGAGCCACCGCCTCGCGTCCCGAGCGAGCTCACGGCCGGAGACGCTCGGTGGTTCCGGAGCCGACAGGACGACGACGGGTGGAGCCCCTGGGAGGCACTCCCCCCGGACTACCGGCATCTGCCGCGGTCACGAGCCGCCGTCGACCCGTCGATCCGCTGACCGGCCACGCCCCGGGCGCGACAGGTCCGTGGCGCGGCCGATGCGACAAGACTCAGGTGAGGCCGTACCGCGCGTCGAGGTCGGGGTCGTGGGGCGGGTCGCCGAAGGACGCGGTCCAGGCGCCGTCGGCCGCGATCGACTGGCCGGAGACGTAGCCCGCCTCGTCGGAGAGCAGGAACGCGACGAGGGCGGCGATCTCCGCGGACTCGGCGATGCGGCCGAGCGGCGGGCCCTCGGCGAGGGCGCGCTCCTCGGCGGCGGGGTCGGCGGCGCGCGCGATCTGCGCGTCGAGGTGCGGGGTGCGCACCCCGCCCGGGGCGACGGTGTTGGCGCGGATGCCGTACCGCCCGTAGGTCACGGCGACGGACCGCGCGAGCGCGTCGATGCCGCCCTTGGTCAGCTCGTAGGCGGCATGATCGGCGAACGCCGCGCGGCCGTGGATCGAGCCGATGTTGACGATCGACCCGCCGCTCACCTGGTCCGTGAACGCCTCGACGGCGGCGGCGCAGCCCCAGAGGTAGCCGAGGCCGTTGATCTCGACGACGTCGCGCGCGTCCTGCTCGACCTGCGCCGCACGCTCCGGGTCCGCGAGCGCGTGCAGCGGCGTGCGGACGGTGATGCCCGCGTTGTTGACCCATCCGGCGAGCGGCGCGAGGTCGCGCGCGGCCCGCGCGGCCTGGCGGTGGGTCTCGCGGTCGCGCGAGTCGCCCAGCACGACGGCGGCGCACACCCCCTCCTCGACCGTCCCCGAACCGAGGGTGCGCTCCAGCCCGACGACGGTCCACCCGTCGGCGGTGAGGCGCGCGGCCACGGCGCGGCCGATGCCCTTGCCGCTGCCGGTGACGACGACGCTGCGGTGCTCGCTCGCGGGTCCAGCCGACGGTCCGGTCACAGGGTCGCCTCCAGGTCGAAGCGGTCGGGGTCGAGCGTGAAGCCCAGGCCGGGCTCGTCGGACGGGGTCGCGTGGCCGCCGTCGAGAACGGGACCGCCGCGCACGAGCAGCGGCGCGGGGTCGTAGGGGTTGCCCGTGGGCGAGCGGTCGAACGTCTCGACGCCGATGCCCGCCGCGCCGCCCAGGTGCACGCTGACCTCCGGATACACGTGGCTGGACACGACCTTCCCCCGCGCGGCCCACGCGCGCACGAGCGGGTCGGCGGGCGTGATGCCGCCGATCGCGACGACGTCGACGCGCGGCACGTCGAGCGCACCCCGCGCGTCGAGCCGGGCGAAGACCTCGGGGTCGGTCACCTCGTCGCCCACGGAGAGCGGCAGCCCGGACACGTCGCGGACCTGCGCCGCGCCGGCCGCGTCCTCGGGCAGCAGCGGGTCCTCGAGCCACGCGAGCGCGGGCGCGCTCTCCCCCGCCGCACCCGTGACGCCCCACGCGTCGAGGTCCGCGAGCGCCTCGTCGGCGTCGCGCCAGCCGAAGCCCACGTCGACGACGACACCGCTGCGGCCCGCGACGGTCGGGCGGCCGGTGACGTCGGGCAGCTCGGCGCGCAGGACCGCGAGCAGGTCGCGCATGAGGGCGCGGTCGGGCGAGCGCGAGATCTTCAGCAGCGGCCACCCGGCGCGCGCGTGGGCGAGCACCTCGTCCGCGACGTCGCGCGCGGTGCGTCCCGGCGTCGGGTACGCCGCGACGAGGATCGCGGGGCGTGGCACAGCGGCCGCCGCCCCGGACGAGACGTCGCGGGGACTCCCGGCGACAGCACGTGACGGAGCGCGCTTGTCGCCGCCGACACCCGGCTCCGACGACCCGGCGGGGTCCGCGCCGTCGTCGAGCAGGGACCACACGGGACGCCCGGCGAGCCGGCCGGCGAGGTCCCACAGCGCGACGTCGACCAGGCCGATCGCGCGCCGCACGAGGCCCACGCGGCCGACGATCGCAGACCCGCTCAGGGCCGCGTCCCAGGCGGCGCCGACGCTCTCGCGCGCGGCGACGCCGTCGGGCGCGACGACCTCGCGGCTCACCACGTGCGGGGCGACGAGCCGGTCCACGAGCTCGGCCATGGGCGCCTCGCGCGTGAGCGCGTACGACTCCCCCGCGACCGTCCGGCCGTCGTCCGTCTCGGCGACGACGCGGACGCCCACGTACTCGCGGCGCTCGACGGTCATCGCGCCGAGGCGCAGCGGCTGGGGCAGCGGGACGACCGTCGTCGCGGTGCGGACGGCGACGACGCGCGCGGCGAGCCCCACGGTCACTCCGGCTTCTTCGCGAGCGGGACGCCGTAGTCGACGAGGAACCCGCCGTCGACATAGACGGTCTGGCCCACCATGTACGCGGCCTGGTCCGACACGAGCCAGCTCACCGCGTTGCCGATCTCCTCCGGCTGCGCGAGGCGGCGCGCGGGGATGCGCGCGAGGATCGTCTCCTCCGAGAGCGTGCCCTGCGCGACGCCCTGGCGGAACACGCCCGTGTCGATGTACCCGGGGGCGACGGCGTTGACCCGCACGCCGCGCGCGGCCCACTCGGCGCCCGCGGTCGCGGTGAGCCCGATGACGGCGGCCTTGGTCGTGGAGTACGGAGCCCGGCCGGCGGAGCCGCGAGCCGAGACGGACGAGATGTTGACGACCGCGCCCCGGCCCGCCGCGAGCATGTGGCGGCCCGCGGCCTGGAGGCAGGCGAAGACGCCGTGCAGGTTGACGTCCACGACGGCCGACCACTCGTCCCACGTGAGGTCCTCCAGCGCGCGGTGGCGCTGGATGCCGGCGTTGTTGACAAGCGCGTCGATCCCGCCGAACGCCACGGCGAGGTCGTCGAACGCGGCGCGCACGGCGGCGTGGTCGGTGACGTCGAGCGGGGCCCACACGAGCCCGGGCGCGTCCGGGACGGCGCCCAGGTCGAGCGCGGGGAGGTCGTGCTGCACGACGTCCGCGCACACGACGCGGAACCCGTCGGTCGCGAGGCGCTCGGCGACGGCGCGGCCGATGCCGGCTGCTCCCCCGGTGACGACGGCGAGCGGGACGCGCGGGGCGTCGGGGGCGGGGGTGGTCACTGGTCCTCCTCGGGGACGGTGCGGGTCGGGGACGTGGGCGCGGCGCGTGGCGGTGCGGCGGGTCGTGGCGCGGCGACGCCGGGGGGCCAGGCCGCAGCGCCCACGAGCACGTCGTCGACGACGGCACACGCGTGCCGCTCCAGGCGCTCGAGCGAGCCCGGCGTGAGCGGCGACTGCCACGCCTGGTAGGCGCCGACGTCGTACGCCTCGCGCGTCGGCAGGTAGACGAAGCCGGGCCCGTTGGTGAGGTTCGCGACGACGACCGGCCGCGCTCCGGCATGGGCGCGCACCGTGCGCTGGAGGCGCGAGTACGCCTCGCCGGGGTGCGCGACGAGCAGCGCCTCGCCCACGCGCCATACCCACGTGGGGTGCGGCACGGTCGGGCCGGTGACGTAGCCGTCGCGCAGGTTCCGCGCGCGGCGCAGGCGCTCCTCGCGCGAGCGCGGGTCGATGCCGGCCCACTCGGCCTCGAGCTCGTCCCACGTCGGGAGGTCGCGCAGGTCGAGCGTGACGGGCTCCTCCACTGCGGCGAGCGTGCGGGCGTCGGGACGGGCATCGGTCCCGGGAAGCGCCGCCGACGGCGCGGGCTCCCAGACCGCGAGCGGCGCGCCGGACTCGACGACGTGGGTCAGCTCCAGCTCCGTGCCCGGCGGCGGGAGCTCGGCGAGCGCCGCGAGCACGGCGTGGCCGAGCGAGGTGCCGTGGCGGTCCGCGACCGCGGTGTCGCCCGTGTACTGCTCGCGCGGGGCGAGCTCGCCCGAAGCGCCCTGGAGGAACGCGACGGGGGCACCCGTCTCGCGCTCGACGAGGTCGCGCATCGCGCCCACGTAGTCGGGCGAGACGAGGCGGTTCTGCCACGCGAGCGTCGTCGGGTGGCACGCGTAGTTGACGATCGTCGCGAGGGTGACGGGATCCTCTGCGGGCGGGACGCCGTCGGGCCGCGTGTCCGCCGCGCCGGGCGCGGGGCGCGCCGTGAGGCGCCCGACGACGACCGTGTCGTCCGCGGGGTCGGCACCGGGCGAGCGCGGGGTGCCCGCGTCGGGGTTGAAACCGACGAGCGGGCGCGGGGTGCTTCCCGCGGCGGTCCCTGCGTCTCCACGGGCGCAGCCGTCGAGCAGCGCCTCGCGGTTGGACGCGAGGCCGCAGCGCCCGGTCGTCCACTCGAGGGTCGCGGGCCGGAGCGACGCGATCGCCTCCACGGCGGCGTCGGCCGCAGCACGCGCGAGGTCCCGCAGGTACGCGACGCCGCGGTCGCCGCCCGGGAGGTCGGCGTCGCCCGAGCACAGGACTGGTCCGGCGTGGGTGTGGGAGAGCGAGACGAGCAGGCGCTCGACGGGCAGGCCGGTCGCGGCGAGGACGGTCGTGCGCAGCGTCGCCTCGTCGTCGACCCGGCGCCACCAGGTGCCGTCGACCGTCACGAGGACGAGCGGGTCGGAGTGGCCGTCGGCCGACGGGCGCTCCTCGGCGAGCGCGACCGCCGTGAGCGTCATGGCGCGGTGCGCACCCTCGGACACGTCCCAGTCCGCCGGGCCCCAGTTGCGCGCCCGGACACCCGGGGCGGGCGTCACGTCGCGGACGGCGACGCCCGCCAGGCCGACGAACGCGGGGACGGGGGCCCGCGTGTGCAGGGCGACCATCGCACCTCCTCTGGGCTCGGGAGTGCCGATGCTATAGCATGTTGCTCGGTCGGTACGCCCGACCAGGGACGGCGCCGTGGCCGCTATCCTTCGGGGCGTCCGACCGACGACGATCCGAGCCCGCCGCACCCACGACACCACGGAGAAGCCATGGCGCTCAAGAGCGTGCCGGACCAGAACGTCGCCGACCGAGTCACGGTCGAGCTGCGCGAGGCGATCTTCAGCGGCGACCTCGCGCCGGGCGAGCGGCTCGTCGAGCGCAAGCTCGCCGAACGCCTCGGCACGAGCCACATCCCCGTGCGCGAGGCCCTGACGCGGCTGACGCAGGAGGGCCTCGTCGAGCGGCTCCCCCACCGCGGCGCGCGCGTCGCGGCGCTCACGAGCCGGGACCTCGAGGAGATCTCGAGCCTGCGCACGCTCCTGGAGCAGTTCGCCGTCGTGCGGGTCCAGGACGCCTGGGACCCGGCGAAGGAGGCGAAGCTGCGCAAGACCGTGCAGCAGATGGTCCAGGCCGCGGAGAAGGGCAGCAACGCGCGCGTCTTCGAGCTCGACCGGCGCTTCCACGAGCAGCTCTGGGAGATGGCCGACCACCGCATGCTCATGACGCTCAACGCGCAGCTCCGCAGCCGCATCACCGGCTTCCTGCGCGCCGCGAACGCGGCCCTCGAGCCCGAGGCGCGCGTCGCGCACGCCCGCACCCACGAGCTCATCGTCGACGCCATCGCGGGCGGCGACCCGGAGGCGGCGCAGCGTGTCATGGCCGAGCACATCGGCGAGGCCGCGGCCCGCCTCGCGAGCCACACCGAGGACGAGGCGGAGCCCGCCGTCGGCGCCTGAGCCCAGGTCGCCCGCCGGTGGCGCGTCGCGCCCGGCCGTCACAGCCCGGCGGGACGCCCGGTCGACCTGAGGAGGATGCACCCGCATCCACCGATCTCAGGGAGGCACCACATGGCTCGCATCATCGTCGTCGGCGGCACCGGGCACGTCGGCTCGCGCGTCGTCGAGAAGCTCACCGCGCACGGGCACGACGCCGTCGCCGCATCGCGCCGCACGGGCGTCGACGCGTACACCGGCGCAGGGCTGACGGAGGCGCTGGCCGGCGCCGACGTCGTCGTCGACACCACCCAGGCGCCGTCGTACGTCCCCGACGAGGTCCGGGACTACTTCGCCACGTCGACCGCGAACCTCGTCGCGGCGGAGAAGGCGGCGGGCGTCCGCCACCACGTCGCGCTCACCATCGTGGGCACCGACCGCCCGCAGGGCATCGGGTACTTCCACGGCAAGGCCGAGCAGGAGCGCGTCGTCCGCGAGTCGGGCGTGCCGTACTCGCTCGTGCACGCGACCCAGTTCTTCGAGTTCACGCCCGCGATCATCGGCACGGCGGCGCACGGGGACACCGTGCGGGTGTCGTCGGCGTCGATCCAGCCGATCGCCGCGGAGGACGTCGCGACCGCGGTCGCGCGCATCGCCGTCGGCGACCCGGTGGGCGACGTCGAGATCGCCGGGCCGGAGGTCCTCGCGATCGGCGACCTGGTGCGCCGGACGCTGGCGGCGCAGGGCGACGGGCGCGAGGTCGTGACGGCGGACGACGCGCCGTACTTCGGGGCACTGATCGAGGAGCGCACCCTCGTGGCCGTCGACGGCGCGCAGATCTTCGACACACGCCTGGAGGACTGGCTCGCCGCGCAGGCAGCCTGACGATGCACCCCGGGTGGCGGCACGCCGCCGCCCGGGGTGTCGTGCGCGCCCAGCCCGGCCCGCACGGTCCGTCGCGTCGCACGCCGACGGTCGTCCAGCGACCCTACTTTTGCTATAGCATCCCGTCAACACCGGCTCGCGACCCTGGACGGCCATGCACCTGCGCACCGCCACGCCCGACGACCTCCCCTCGCTCTACGCGCTGTGGGACCGCGCCTTCGGCGCGCCGCTCATGGTGCCGGTCTACGAGACGGACGACGGTCGGCTCGACCGCACGCACGTCGCCGTCGAGCCGGACGACGGCCGCATCGTGGGATCGGTGTACTGGACGCCGCGCGAGCTCGGCGGGCCTGACGGCCGCACGCTCCGGGCCGGCGGCGTCGCCAACGTCGCGACCGCCCCCGAGGCGCGTGGCCGGGGCCTCGTCCGCGCGCTGCTCTCCCGGGCCGTCGAGCAGATGGAGCAAGACGGTGCGGACGTCGCGCTGCTGTTCACCGGCACCCCCGACGTCTACCGGTCGAGCGGCTTCGAGACGTTCGACGTGCCACTCCTGCGCGGCGCGCCGCGTCCTGTCGGCGCCCCGGACACTGCAGCCTCCGGTCCCGTGGACGACGCGCTGGCGGCGAGCGCTCCGGCGCCGGGCGCGGAGGGCGACGCCCCCGTGCAGGTCCGCACCGATCGCTTGCCGGGCGTCCCATGGCCGGCATGGTCCGTCGCACTGGGGTGGGAGCAGCTCGCCGGGCTCCACGGCGCCTTCGACGTCACTTCCGGTGGCCCGCGGCCCCTTGCCACCTGGCGCACCGCCGAACACTGGGAACGCCGCATCCCGCTCTGGTACTCCGGCGCCGAGGTGTTCACCGCGCGGGCTGCCGGCGGGGACGTCGTGGGCTACCTCGTCCTCGAGCCCGGGTCGGACGCCCTGAAGGTCCGCGAGCTCGGCGTGGACCCGACCTCGGAGCACGCCACCGAGGTCGTCGGCGCGCTCGCGCGCACGACGCTCCAGCGGGCGCGCCTCCACACCTCCCCCGTCGTGGAGGTCCGTCTGCCCGGGCACGCGCTCACCGACCGCTTCGTCGCGGCGACGCTCGACGCACCCGTCACCGACACCGACACGACCGGGATGCTCCGGCCGGTGCGCGCGGGGGCCGACGCCGTCGCCCAGCTCCGCAGCGCCTCGGCAGTCGGCGCGGGCTTCCACTGGCCCGGCGACTACCTCTGACCACACCGGTAGATCGCAAGACACCGGGTGATCGAGAGTTAGAACCGTGGTCACGCGAAGGAAGACCTTCGTTGGCCGAGGTAGAACCGTGGTCGCGCGAGGTAGAACCTCGGTCACGCGAAGTAGAACCTCGGTCACGCGAAGTAGAACCTAGGTCATGCCCGACGGCGCCTGGTCGCCCTGGGTGGTCGGGGTGGGTGGTGGTGCCGCAGACCCGGCTACGCGGGCCTGAGACCCGACCACGGTTCTACCTCGCGCGACCAGGGTTCTACCTCGCGCCACCACGGTTCTACCTCGCGCTACCGGCGTTCCCCCCGGTGCATCCGGCGCGCAGATCCTCGTGCGATCGCGCTTGCTATGGCATCTGATCGAGAACTCGATGCCTTGTGACCTGCGCTGATGTCAATTTCTTCGCTCTTGACGATGCCATAGCATTTGACTAGTCTCCGGAGGGTCCGGTTCACCGTCGCAACGACGCGCACGAACCCGCTGACCCCGACCCAGCACCGGAACCGCACGACCCCGCAGCACCGCTCCCCCGGAACACCCCGCAGCCCCGGGCCGCAGGAGCCTTCGCGTCGCCCGCCCGCACGGCGTCCTCCCGACGTCCCGAAGGGTGCCCGAGTTGTCCACTCCCCGATCCCAGACCCGCCCCGCGTCCCCGACCCTCGGCCAGCCCGAGCCGGCCGTCGACGCCCCGCCCCCGTCGCGGCGCAGCCTGCTGCGCGTGGCCGGCATCGCCTCCCTCGCCGCCGGCGCCGTCGCCCTCGGCAGCGGCACCGCCCACGCGGCACCCCTCGCCGGAACGCTCGTCACAGGCAAGAACGACACGCCCGACGCCGAGGCCCTCGTCGCCGCCACCGTCGCCGAGCTCACGGGCTGGAAGGCGAAGAAGCTCGACGACGGCACGGTCGCCCAGCTCCTCGGCCACGCCACGCCGGGCGACGGCGCCACCCGCCTCGTGCGCTACGACGCGAAGTCCACCGCGGCCCCGAACGGCGGCACCGTGCTCGCCCCGAGCGACGCCAGAGCAAAGGGCCGCTGGCACACCCTGCACACCGGCACCGCCGACTTCCGCTGGTTCGGCCTCTTCGACCCCGACACCCCCGCCGACGACGCCCTCGACGCCCTCGTGGACGACCCCAGCGTCACGCGCATCGAGGCCCACACCGCCCTCAACTTCACCCGCCGCCACACGTTCACGCGCTCGAACCTCGAGCTCGACTTCGGCGGGCACACGGTCACGACGGAGGGCATCGAGCGCAACGCCCACGACAACCCGTTCGGGGCGGTCCTGTTCTTCCAGGGCCGCGTGACGGACGAGACGCAGCAGCGCACCCTCGCCGCGACGCTTCCCGACCTCACGGACGTCTTCGAGGTCGCGGACGCGGGCGCGTTCGCGGTCGGGCAGTGGTGGGCGCTGCGTTCGGACGAGCGCCCCGGGGGCGGGGGCGACGAGCGCGAGCTCCAGCGTCTCGTCCAGGTCACGCAGGTGCTCGACGCGACGCACGTGCGCGTGGACTACAAGAACGGCTGGGAGCTCCCCGCCGGCCGCGTGCTCACCTGGACGCGCGTCGAGCCCGTCGAGCAGGTGCACGTGCGCGCGATGACGTTCCACGGGTCCGGGCCCTTCGACGGCCCGGCGAACGGCGAGCTGCCCGACGACCGCGAGATGACCGGCTCCCACCCCGTCGCGTTCGAGTACGCGGTGCGTTGCGACGTCTCGGACGTGCACGGCCACCGCACGTGGTGGCCCGTCATCATGCGGCGCTGGAACACCCACTTCGTCACCGAGCGGTGCTCGGTCGCCAACCCGCCGACGGTCTTCTACGGCGGCGCCGGCTACCTCACGCAGCAGATCTACTGCCTCTACGGCCGGGTCTCCGACTGCACGAGCCACAACGCGCGGCACCTCAACGACCTCACCGCGTCGGCGTACTGCCTCGTCGAGAACTGCCACGGCGACGGCGACGACCAGGGCGGCAACCCCTTCACGACCCACGGCCAGTACGAGCACGACCTCGTGTTCGTCGGCAACAGCGGGCTCATGGACATCGCCAACTCGGGCGGCCAGTGGGGCACCGCGGCCAAGCGCATCACGGTCAAGCACCACACGTGCTCGTGGTTCGTCGCGGGCACCAAGATCACGGACCTCACGCTCGAGGACGTGCACGTCGTCGCACGCTCGACGTTCGACCCCCAGGCGACGCTCACGATCAACGCCGACGGCGCGCAGGTGCGCGGCTGCACGGCCGGCTTCTTCGCCGTCGGGCAGCGGTCGTCGCTGTCGCGGCGCCCGACGGTCGTCGAGGACTGCGCGTTCGCGCTGCCCGCGGGGTCCGTGCTGCACCAGACGCCGGTGACGAACGCCGTGCACTTCGTCCGCACCCGGATCACGGGCGTCGACGGCACGATCCTGCGCGGTGCCGGTCCCGTGACGTTCACCGACTGCGAGCTCGTCGGTGGAACGGACGACGCGCCCGCCGCCCCGGTCGACCTCGGCTCCGCGGACGTCACCGTCACGGGCGGGTCGTGGCGGGGCGTGGGCGTGCGGCTCAGCGGCGCGCGCGACCAGCGGCTCGTGCTCGACGGCGTGCGCGCGTCGGGCACGACGACGGCCGGCGCGCTCGTCTCGCGCGGCAGCGGCGCGGGTGCCGTGGACGTCACGCTCCGCGGCGCCGACCTGCGGGCCGCCGACGCCACCGAGCACGTCGCGCTCCGGGCAGGCGACCGCTACACCGCGACCGGGACGCGGTTCACGGGCGGCCGCCTCGACCTGCCCGACGGCGTGCGCGTGCTCCACGCGCGCAACGTCGAGATGGGCGTCGACCGCACCGGGCTCCCGACGTCCGGCGACGGCGTGCTCGTCGACGCGAACCTCACCGCGTGACCAGCCCCGGGCTACCACCCGGGCACCCGCACCTTCCTCCCCACCGACACCCGCGCCGTCGTGCACGGGCCGACGAAAGGACACCCATGACCCTCGACACCACGACCGAGCCGACGACGGCCGCGCCGGGCGAGGCCGCCCTGCCGCCCTCGCGGCGCAACCTGCTGCGCGTCGCCGGCATCGCGTCCCTTGCCGCGGGCGCCGTCGCCCTCGGCAGCGGCAGCGCGCACGCGGCGCCCCTGGCCGGCGCTCCGCTCGCGGCGAAGAAGGACGACAAGCCCGACGCCGAGGTGCTCGTCGCCGCCACCGTCGCCGAGCTCACGGGCTGGAAGGCGAAGAAGCTCGACGACGGCACGGTGGCCCAGCTCCTGGGCCACGCCACCCCGGGCGACGGCGCCGCGCGCCTCGTGCGCTACGACGCAAAGTCCACCGCGGCCCCGAACGGCGGCACCGTGCTCGCCCCGAGCGACGCCAGAGCAAAGGGCCGCTGGCACACCCTGCACACCGGCACCGCCGACTTCCGCTGGTTCGGCCTCTTCGGCCCCGAGAACGCGGCTGACGACGCGCTCGACGCCCTCGTGGACGACCCCAGCGTCACGCGCGTCGAGGCCCACACCGCCCTCAACTTCACCCGCCGTCACACGTTCACGCGCTCGACCCTCGAGCTCGACTTCGGCAACCACCTCATGACCACCGAGGGCATCGAGGACGCCGGGCAGGACGACCCGTTCGCGGCCGTGCTGTTCTTCCGCGGCAAGGTCACGGACGACGTCCGGACGAACACCCTCACC
Source organism: Cellulosimicrobium cellulans (assembly GCF_042723955.1). Lineage (GTDB taxonomy): Bacteria > Actinomycetota > Actinomycetes > Actinomycetales > Cellulomonadaceae > Cellulosimicrobium > Cellulosimicrobium cellulans_H. Next base: position 23,252 of record NZ_JBHXIC010000034.1, read on the forward strand.
GCGACGATGCCGGAGCTGCGCGACGACTACGAGGTCGCGGACTCGTCGCAGTTCGAGGTGGGCCAGTGGTACGCGGTCGAGGTCAACGCGCTCGCGGGCCGGTGGGAGCGCGAGCTCCAGCGCCTGGTGCAGATCACGCAGATCGTGGACGCCACCCACGTGCGCGTCAACTACAAGGCGGGCTGGTCCCTCGCGAAGGGCCGCACGCTCACCTGGACGCGCATCGAGCCCGTCGAGCAGGTGCATGTGCGCAACCTCGCGTTCCGCGGCCGGCCCGACGGCGACCAGTACACCGGCTCCCACCCGATCGCCTACGAGTACGCGGTCCGGTGCAACGTGGAGAACGTGCACGGCGTCGCGACGTTCTGGCCGCTCGTCATGCGCCGGTGGAGCACGTTCTTCCGCACGGCGGGCTGCTCGCTGACGAACCCGGCGTCGGTCACGTGGGGCGGTGCGGGCTACCTGACGCAGCAGATCTACTGCAACTACGGGCACGTGGTCGACTGCCACACGACCAACGCGCGGCACCTCAACGACTGGACCGCGTCGTCGTACGGGCTCGTGGAGAACTGCCACGGCGACGGCGACGACCAGGGCCCGTTCGTCACGCACGGCCAGTACGAGCACGACCTCACCTACGTGGGGAACTCGGGCCTCATGACGTTCGCCAACTCGGGCGCGGCCTGGGGCGGCGCCGCCAAGCGCATCACGGTGACGCGGCACGTGTGCTCGTGGTTCGTCGCGCGCGTCAAGGTCACCGACCTCACGCTCGAGGACGTGCAGGTGATCCGCAAGGACGGCCTGGCGGGCTCGGGGATGATGTGGGTCAACGCCGACGGCGTGCAGCTCCGCGGCTGCCAGGCCGACGACACGCTGATCGTCTCCCAGGCGTCGGCGCTGTCGAAGCGGCCCAACGTGATCGAGGGGTCGCGCTTCGCCGTCCTGCCGGACACCGCGATCACCCAGGCGAACGTCACGAACCCGGTGCACCTCGTCCGCACGACCCTCAACGGGCTGAAGAACGCGTCGTTCGCCGGGAAGGGGCAGGTCGTGCTCGACGCGTGCACGCTCGAGGCGGCCGAGGGCGAGGGCACCGTCACGGCGAGCGCCGACCTCACGGTGCGCGGCGGCCTCGTGCGCAACGTCGCGATCGTCGCGGCGGGCGCCGCGGAGCAGACGATCCGGCTCGACGGCGGAGCCCGGCTCGAGGGGAAGCCTGCCGGCGGCAGCTTCCTGCGGCGGGCGAAGGCGGACAAGCCGGTCACCTGGGCGCTCGACGGCGTCCGGAGCACCGCGCCGTCGGGTGACACTGGACACGTGAACCTAGACGCCGGTATCAACAAGTGGTCCGCCACGGGCTCGACCTTCGCGGGCGGCACCCTCTCGCTCGCGCCGTCCGCCCTGGGCGGCGACTCGTACGTCCTGCACGGCGGCAACGTCGAGCAGGGCGTGACGCGCACGGCCTTCCCCGAGGACGGCGACCGCGTCGTCACGACGGGCAACCTCGTCGTCTGACGAGCCCGCCTCGTGCCGCTCTCCCCACCGGGCGGTACTCGGCACGGTGAGCACCGCGCGAGGCGAGACGACGAAGGGGCCGGGGGTGGTGAGTGCGGGTCGTGGCGGGCCTGGCGGGAGCGCCGCGAGGAACGAGCGGCGCGGATGGTAGACCCGCACTCACCACCCCCGGCCCCGACCCACGGCGACCGCCGCGCCGGTACCTGCAGCCGCGGCGCGAAGGTCACAACTCCGCATCGCGTCGTGCGTGAGTTAACACGAGCGCCGATCTGGCGTAACATCGGCATGGCAGGCTTGCTATAGCAAATAGCAAACGAGGCCTGCCAGGGCCGGGAGACCCCCGCCCCGCAGGACCATCGCAACGGAGCAAGGACCGCACACGTGACCCCGAACCCCCAGCCTGTCACCGTCGCCCTCGTCGGCGCCGGGAACCGTGGTCAGACGTACGCGCGCTGGATCGCCGAGCACCCCGACCGCGCCCGTCTCGTCGCCGTCGCCGACCCCCGACCCCACCAGCGCGGCCTCGTCGTCGACCAGGCCGTCGCGGCGCAGGCCGGCGTCTCCGCGGCCCACGCCCTCGCATCGGGCGCCGAGTCGGGCGCGGCGCTCGCTGTCGAACCGCGAGTCGAGCTCCCGCAGGTCGCGGAGTTCGCCGGCTGGCAGGACCTCGTCGCCGCGGGCGACGCCGACCGGGCCGCCGGGGGCACGGGCCGGCTCGCGGACATGGTCATCGTCGCGACGCAGGACCGCGAGCACCGCGACCCCGTCGTCGCGCTCGCGCCGCAGGGATACGCGATCCTCGTCGAGAAGCCGCTCGCGCCGAGCCCGGAGGAGTGCCGGGACGTCGTGGACGCGGTCGAGGCGTCGGGCGTGCTGTTCGGCGTGTGCCACGTGATGCGGTACATGCCGTACACCGACCTCGTGAAGTCCGTCGTCGACTCGGGCGTCCTGGGCGAGATCGTCAACGTCCAGCACCTCGAGCCCGTCGGATGGTGGCACGACGCCCACTCGTACGTGCGCGGTCCGTGGCGCTCGGAGAAGACGTCGAGCCCGATGCTGCTCGCGAAGTCGAGCCACGACCTCGACTGGATCCGCTACGTCACCGGCAAGCGGATCGCGACGGTCGCGAGCTTCGGCTCGCTCAAGCACTTCCGGCCCGAGGAGCGCCCCGCCGGCGCTGCGGACCGCTGCCTGGACTGCCCGCTCGAGCCCACGTGCCCGTACTCGGCGCCGCGCCTGTACCTCACGACGCTGCGCGAGAAGGGCCCGATCTGGCCCGTCTCCGTCATCACCGACGCGACGGACGAGGCGGGAGTGATCGAGGCGCTGCGCACCACCGACTACGGCCGCTGCGTCTACGACTCCGACAACGACGTCGTCGACCACCAGGTCGTGGCCATGGAGCTCGAGGGCGGCGGCGCGGCGACGTTCACCATGACCGCGTTCTCCGAGCAGGACCACCGCAAGACCCAGATCTTCGGCACCCACGGGTGCCTCGACGGCGACGGGGAGAAGGTCCGCGTGACCGACTTCCGCGACGGCAGCGTCACCGTGCACGACGGCGGCCACCACGGCGCCACCAACGCCGCCGACGACCACGGCGGCGGCGACTCGGGCGTCATGGACGCGTTCGTGCGCGCCGTCGCCACGGGCGACCCGAGCCACGTCCGGTCGGGCGCCGTCGAGTCCCTCCAGAGCCACCTCGCCGTGTTCGCGGCCGAGGAGTCGCGCCACCGGCGCACCGTCGTCGACGTCCCGGCCCGCTGACGCGTCCGGCGCGACGACCGCACCACCCCGCACCTCCACAGCACCACACCGCACAGCACCACCCCACCCCCCACCCGCCCACCCCGGCGGGACCTCACCAAGGAGACACGTCGATGACCCTGCGCACGACGAAGCGCCTCTGGACCGCCGCCCTCGCGGTCGGCACGCTCGGCGCGCTGAGCGCCTGCGCCGGCGGTGCCGGCGCCGGCAGCTCCACCCCCACCCCCGAGGACGGCGCCGCGTCCGGCTCCGTGACCATGTGGACCTACCCCGTCATCGCCGACGAGGCCGCTCACAAGGCCTTCTGGGACGAGCAGATCGCCGCCTTCCAGGAGGAGAACCCCGACGTCGACGTCAAGGTCGAGATCTACCCGTGGGCCGGCCGTGACGAGACCCTCGCGACGGCCATCGCGGGCAACAAAGGCCCCGACGTCGTCTACCTCATCCCGGACCAGATCCCCAAGTACGGCAAGTCGCTGGCCGCGGTCGACAACTACGTGACCGACCAGGTAGGCGACCTGCGCGAGAACGCGTCCAAGGCCGTCACGGTCGACGGCGCGATGCTCGGCTCGCCGCTGATCATGAACAGCAAGCCGCTCGTGTGCAACGCCGCGGCGTTCGAGGCCGTCGGCGAGGCGGGCAACTACCCCGAGACGTGGGACGACCTCATGGCGCTCGCGCCGACGTTCCAGGCCGCCGGCTACGACGTCACCAACTACTGGGGCTCGGTCGACGCGACGCTCAACGAGTCCTTCTACCCGCTGCTGTGGCAGGCGGGCGGGTCCGTCTTCTCCGAGGACGGCTCGTCGGTCGCGTTCGACTCCCCCGAGGGCGTCGAGGCGCTGCAGTTCGCGGTGGACCTCGCCGAGGGCGGGTACATCGAGAAGGACCTGCTGACGACCATCCCCGCGTTCGAGCAGACGAACACCGCCAAGGGCAAGATCGCGTGCACCTGGCAGCAGGGCCCGGCCGACGTCGCGGGCTTCTGGGGCGAGGAGAACGTCGTCGTGCTCCCGCCGCTCAAGCAGGCCGAGGCGGTCGCGTTCGGCACGGTCGGCTCGCTGTCCGTGCTGAAGACGGCGGAGAACCTCGACGCCGCGGGCAAGTGGGCCGCGTTCGCGACCTCCCCCGCGGTGAGCACCGAGTACGCGAAGGCGGCGGGCTGGTTCTCACCGTACGAGAGCGAGTCGGGCCTCTACGCCGACGACCCGGTGCTCTCGGCGCTCGAGGACACGCTCCAGTACACGACCGCGGGCGAGGTCAACGAGAAGTCCCGTGAGGTCATGGGCGTGCTCGCCCCGGAGATCCAGGCCGCGCTCATCGGTGAGAAGACGCCGGAGCAGGCCCTGAAGGACGCGGCCGCGGCGGCAGACCCGCTGCTCGGCTGACCGACGTGGGGGGGGGGGGGGGGCCGCACACCGCACGCCGCGCCCGCGCGGGCCCCCCAGGGTCTGTAGTAGATAGCAAAAGCTCAGACGCCCCCCCCAGCGAG
>NZ_JBHXIC010000034.1:28035-42937 GCF_042723955.1 Cellulosimicrobium cellulans
GGGGGGGGGGGGGGGTCCTCCCGTTTTGGGGGTTCCTGGTGGTGGGTGGGTGGTTGCCCCCCCCCCTGGCCGCCCGCGCCGCGGCACCCCTCGCGGTACGAGAGGAGAACCCATGACCGCGACCGCCCCCACCTCGGACGGGCTCACCGCCGACGGGGCCGACCGGCGCCCGGCGCCGAAGCCCCCGCGCGGCGGCACCCGCGTCCTGGAGCGCCGTGAGGCGAGGATCGGCCTGCTGTTCGCCCTCCCCGCGTTCCTGCTGTTCCTGCTCTTCCGGTTCGGCCCCGCCATCGCGGGCGTCGCGCTGAGCTTCTTCGACTACACCATCGGCGTCGGCGCCGAGTGGACGGGCGTCGAGAACTTCCGGCGCATGGTCGACGACCCGATCTTCTGGTCGGCGCTGCGCGTCACGGTCGTGCTGAGCCTGCTCATCGTCCCGGTGTCGCTCGCGATCTCGACGTTCATGGCGCTCATGGTGCGCCGCTCGTTCCGCGGCTCCGGCTTCTACCGGTCGGTGTTCTTCCTGCCCGTGGTCACGAGTCTCGTGCTCGCCGCGACCGTTTTCACCTGGGTGTTCTCCACGAACGGCCCGTGGTCCAAGCTCATGGGCGCGCTCGGGTTCTCCACCGAGTCGTGGCTCGGCGACACGCTGCTCGTGCTCCCTGCGCTCGCGATGGTCGCGATCTGGTCGCGCTTCGGGTACGGGATGCTCATCCTCCTCGCCCGCATGCAGGACCTGCCGCGCGAGCTCGAGGAGGCCGCCGCGATCGACGGCGCCGGACCGTGGAAGCGGTTCTGGTTCATCATCGCGCCGCAGCTCAAGCCGACCCTGTTCTTCCTCGCTGTCATCGAGACGACGGCGTCGTTCCAGATCTTCGACCTCGTCTACGTGATGACGGCGGGCGGCCCCGCCCGCGCGAGCTACAACCTCGTCTTCTACATCTACGACCAGGGCTTCAAGTACTTCGACCTCGGCTACGCGAGCGCGCTCGGCGTCGCGCTGTTCGTCGTCACGCTCGTCGTCGCCCTCATCCAGCGCTACGCCATCGGGAGGGACAAGTGACCGCCGCCGACCCCACCACCACCGAGCGCGTGCTCGAGGGGGCCGCGCTGCCGGTGCGCCCCACCGCCGCCCGCCGCCGGCGCGGCCGCAAGGGTGCGAGCGACCTGTCGCTGCGCGGCAAGGTGCTGCGCTACGCCGTGCTCTCGCTCGCCGCCGTCGTGACGATCTTCCCGTTCTACGCGATGGTCGTGCTGTCGCTGAAGCCGGCCGCCGCGATCGACTTCCCCGCGTCGCTCCTGCCGACGAACCTCACGACCGAGGCCTACGGCCGCGTGCTCGGCGCGGGCAACATCGGCACGTGGCTCGTCAACACGCTCGTGTACTCGGTCGTGTCCGTCGTCGCGGTGCTGCTGCTCGCGTCGATGGCCGGCTATGCGTTCGCGAAGAAGAAGTTCCCCGGGCGCGAGGCGATGTTCTGGTCGTTCCTCGCGATGGTCATGGTCCCGTACCACGTGACCCTCATCCCGACGTTCATCCTCATCGCGCAGGCGGGCGGGCTCGACACGTACTGGGGCCTGATCCTGCCGACGCTCGCGAACGCGCAGGCCGTGTTCCTCATGCGGCAGTTCATCCTCGACCTGCCCGACGAGCTGTTCGAGGCCGCGAAGCTCGACGGCGCCTCGGAGTGGCGCATCTTCCTGCGCATCGTGCTGCCGCTGTGCAAGCCGATCCTCGCGACGCTCGGCACGTTCGTCTTCCTGTGGCACTGGAACGACTTCCTGTGGCCGCTCATCATCGGCCAGGGCACCGACCACTGGACGCTGACCGTCGGCATCGCCTCGCTCCAGCAGCAGGACGTGCCGCTCAACATGGTGCTCGCGGGCGCCACCATCTCGTTCGTTCCGATCTTCGCCTCGTACCTCGTGGCCCAGCGCTTCTTCGTCGAGGGCGTCACCTCGTCCGGCATCAAGGGATGACTCACCACATGACCACGCAGACCAGCACCACCGCCCTGAAGGCCCCGACGTCCGTCGCGGAGCTCGAGGAGCTGCTCACGACGCCGTCGCCCGCCCTCGTGGAGGACCTCGCCGCCCGCTCGGGCGACCTCGTCATCCTCGGCGCGGGCGGCAAGATGGGCCCGAGCCTGACCGTCCTCGCCCGCCGGGCGCTCGACGCGGCCGGGCGCACGGGCGACGCCGTGCACGCCGTCTCGCGGTGGTCCGACGCCGCGCAGGCGGACCGTCTGCGCGACGCCGGGGTGAACGTCGTCGCGGCCGACCTGCTCGCGCCCGACGCCGACCTCGCGTCCCTCCCCGACGGCGCCGACGTCGTCTACATGGTCGGCGCCAAGTTCGGCACGTCGTCCGCGCCGTCGCTCGCGTGGGCCGCGAACGCGGCGCTCGTGCACGACGTCGCGCGCCGCTACGCCGACTCGACCATCGCCGCGTTCTCGACCGGCAACGTCTACCCGCTCGTGCCCGTCGAGTCCGGCGGGTGCTCGGAGGAGCACCCCGTCGGGCCGGTCGGCGAGTACGCGATGAGCTGCCTCGGCCGCGAGCGCGTGCTCCAGCACGCCGCGCTCTCGCGCGGCACGAAGGTCGTGACGATCCGCCTCAACTACGCCGTCGACCTGCGCTACGGCGTCCTGTTCGACGTCGCGTCGCCGATCCTCGCGGGCGAGCCCGTGGACCTCACGACCGGGCACGTCAACGTCGTGTGGCAGGGGTACGCGAACGAGGTCGCGCTGCGCTCGCTCGGGCTCGCGTCGTCGCCCGCGACGGCGATCAACCTCACGGGCCCGGAGACGGCGTCCGTCGAGCGGCTCGCGACGCTGCTCGCGCGCGGCCTCGACCGCGAGGTCTCGTTCACGGGCGAGCCGGCACCGACGGCGCTGCTCAACGACGCGACGCGCTGCCACGAGCTGTTCGGGTACCCGCAGGTGCCGCTGCGCACGCTCGTGGACTGGCAGGCGCAGTGGCTCGCGGCCGGGCTGCCGACGAGCGGCAAGCCGACGAAGTTCGCCGTGCGCGACGGGGCGTTCTGATGGCGACCCCGGCCACCCCCGCCGCGGCGCGGGCGACCCCGCGCCTCGCCGACGACGTCGCCGCGCTCCTGCGCGCGGGGACCGTCATCCCGGCCCAGCCCCTCGCGCTCGACGCCGACCGTCGCCTCGACGAGCGCCGCCAGCGCGCGCTCACGCGGTACTACCACGCGGCGGGCGCGGGCGGCGTGGCCGTCGGCGTCCACACGACGCAGTTCGAGATCCGCGAGCACGGGCTCCTGCGGCCCGTGCTCGAGCTCGCGGCCGACGTGTCGCGCGCGACGATCGCAGGCGACGCGCCCGCGGGCTCGCTGCACGCCGGACCCCGCCCGCTCGTCCAGGTCGCGGGCGCGGCCGGCGACGTACGGCAGGCCGTCGCGGAGGCCGAGCTCGCGGCGGACCTCGGGTACGACGCCGTCCTGCTGGCCCCGCGCGTGCCGGGCCTCACCGGCTCGCGCGAGGAGGTCGAGCGCGTGCTGCTCGACCGGGCGCGCGCCGTCGGCGAGGTGCTGCCCGTCATCGGGTTCTACCTCCAGGAGGCGATCGGCGGACCGCGCCTGTCCGAGGGCTTCTGGCGCGAGTACGCGTCGATCGAGGCGGTCGTCGCGATCAAGGCCGCTCCCTTCCACCGGTACCGCACGATCGACGTGCTGCGCGGCGTCGCCGCGTCGGGTCGCGGGGACGAGATCGCGCTGTACACGGGCAACGACGACGCGATCGTCGCGGACCTCACCCAGCGCCTCGACGTCCCGCTGACCGACGCCGAGGGCCGCGCCACGACGTTCACCGCCCGGTTCGTGGGCGGCCTGCTCGGGCAGTGGGCCGTGTGGACCCGCGGCGCGGTCGAGACGCTGGCCCTCGCGCACGCGGCGCACGGCATCGGCCCCGACGGCGGGGCCACCGTGCCCGACGCCGCCGCCCTCGCGACCCTCACCGCGCGCGCGGCCGGGCTCACCGACGCGAACGCGGCCGTCTTCGACGCGGCGCACGACTTCGCGGGCGTCATCGCGGGCGTGCACGAGGTGCTGCGGCGCCAGGGCCTGCTCGCCGGCACCTGGTGCCTCGACCCGGACGAGACCCTCTCCCCCGGGCAGGCCGACGAGCTGACGCGCGTGACGGCGTCGTACCCGTGGCTCGCCGCCGCGGACGACGCGCTCGTCGCGGAGCACCTCGAGGACTGGCTGCGATGACCGGCGCGCCCGGCGTGGAGACCGTAGCGGGGCCTGGTCCGGGGACCGAGGCCCGTGCGGTCGTCGCGGTCGCGCCGTGGCTGCGCGCCGAGCTGTTCGCTCCGGACGTGTGGGAGCGCCTGGCCGGCGCGGGACCGTTCGACGTCGTCGACGACCCGCGGGCGCTCGGCACCGCTCTCGACCGCCTGAGCCCCACGGCGCGCGAGCGCGTCGACGCGCTCGTCATCTCGTGGGGCACGCCGCCCCTGGACGCGGACCTCCTGCACCGGCTCCCCGGGCTGCGCCTCGTCGCGCACACGGGCGCCTCCGTGAAGCCGTTCGTCACCCCCGCGCTGTGGGCGCGCGGGGTCCGCGTGACGCAGGCGGGCCAGGCGATGGCGCGCCCGGTCGCGGAGGTCTCCGTGACCTTCGCGCTCGCGCTGCTGCACCAGGTCCCCGCCTTCCACAACGCGCTGCACGACGGCGTCCCGTGGGCCGACGCGGAGGCCGCGCCCCCGCGGTACGAGATCGCCGGCACGCGCGTCGGCGTCGTCGGGGCGTCCCGCACCGGGCGCGCGGCGGTCGCGATGCTGCGCGCGCTCGGCGCGGAGGTCGTGGTCGCCGACCCGACCCTCTCCCCCGCCGACGCCGCCGCGCTCGGCGCGACGCTCGTCGGGCTCGACGAGCTCCTCGCCACCAGCCGCGTCACGATGCTGCACGCGCCCGTGCTGCCCGAGACCCACCACCTGCTGGGCGCGCGCGAGCTCGCGCTCCTGCCCGACCACGCAGGGCTCGTCAACACCGCGCGGTCGTGGCTCACGGACGAGGACGCGCTCGTCCGCGAGCTCGCGACAGGTCGGATCAGCGCCGCCCTCGACGTCTACGACGCCGAGCCCCTCCCCGAGGACCACCCGCTGCGGCGGCTGCGCAACGTGCTCCTCACGCCGCACCACGCCGCCGCGACCGTGCAGGGCCGGCTCGCTCAGGGCGCGATCGTGGTCGACGAACTCGCCCGCTTCCGCGCCCGGGAGCCGCTGGTCCACGAGGTGCGCGAGGCAGACCTCGACCGGATGGGCTGAACCCGCGTCGAGCGGGGCCGTCGCGCGTCGGCCCGACCCGGTCCGGACCGGGTCGCTCCGGCTCAGGCCCGCGCGCCCGGCACCGGGGCCGGCGGGCCGACCCGTCGCCGCGGGAGCGTCGCGATCGCGACCCCCGCGAGGCACAGCGCGCCCCCCGCGAGCGTGACGGCGGCCGGGACCTCGGCGAGCACCAGCCAGGACAGCACCACGACGATGGGCGGCACGAGGTACGTGGTCGCGGCCGCGCGCCCTGCGCTGAGGCGCGAGAGCGCGTATCCCCACGTCGTGAAGGCGACGGCGGTCGGGCCGAGCCCGAGGAGCACCACGGCCCACGTGGACGACGCGGGCGCCGACCCCGCGTCGGCGGCGAGCACCGGGGCGAACGGCAGGAGGGCGACGGTGCCCGCGAGGCACCCGACCCACGTCATCGTCAGCGCGTCCACGCGCGAGAGCAGGCGCTTCTGCGACGTCGCCGCGCCCGCGTAGAGGACCGCGGCCGCGAGCCCGAACGCGACCCCGACGACGTCGCGCTCCCCGGAGGACGTCGCCGCGGCGATGATCGCGACCCCCGCGAACGCCGCTGCCATGCCCACGAGGAGGCGGCGCGGGAAGCCCTCCCCGAGCAGGAGGCCCGCGAGGACCGCGACGAGGACCGGCGCGACGTTGACGAGCAGCGCCGTCGTCCCGGCGTCGAGGTGCTGCTCGGCGGCGTTGAGCGCGAGGTTGTAGAGGCTGAACCACCCCAAGCCCCACGCGAGGACCGCGACGAGGACGCGACCGCGCGGGAGGACGGGGCGCGCCCCGCTGCGCAGCCACCGGACGGCGACGATCGCCGTGAGGCCGACGCTGCCCGCGAGCTGGCGGCCGAGCGCGAGAGAGCCGGGCTCGTAGTCATGGCCCGCGGCCCGGACCCCGATGAACGCCGACGCCCACAGCAGGACGGTCACGGCCACCGCGAGGACGACGGGGAGCGCGGCGCGCTGGTCCGACCCGCGCGCCGGGGACGGTCCGGGGGCGAGGCCCGCTGCCGGGGCAGCCGAACCGGCAGCGTCGACGGGTGTGGTCGTCGGAGTCTCGGGTGCGGTCACGCGTCGATCGTCGCCCCGTCGCACCGTTCAGCACCAGCGATTTCTCCTACCGCTCGATTCAGTGCGGCTGTAGCGTGGGACCATGCTCGACGTCCACCGCCTGCGCGTCTTCCGCTCCGTCGTCGCGAGCGGGTCGGTCCAGGCCGCCGCGGCCGCGCTCGGGTACACGCCGTCCGCCGTGAGCCAGCACGTCGCCGCGCTCCAGCGCGAGACCGGTCTGACGCTCCTCGAGCGGGCGGGCCGGGGCATACGGCCGACCGCGTCGGGGATCGCGCTCGCCGCGCAGGCCGACGGCGTGCTCGCGCGCCTCGGCGAGGCCGAGGCCGTCGTCGCGGACCTGCGCGCGGGCCGGACCGGGACGCTGTCCGTCGCCTACTTCGCCTCGGTCGGAGCCGCGTGGCTGCCGCACGTCGTGCGCCGCCTCACGGCGGACTTCCCCGGCGTCCGGATCGACCTGGAGCTGCGCGAGACCATCCCCGACGACCCCGACGCGCGCGCGGACGTGCAGCTCGTCGTCGCGCCGCGCGGGTTCGACCCGGGCGGCGGCTTCCGGTCGCACCACCTTCTCGACGACCCCTACGTCGTCGTGCTGCGCGACGACCACCACCTGGCGCACCGGGACGAGGTCGAGCTCGCCGCGCTGCGCGACGAGCGCTGGGTCGACAACGACTTCGCGCGCGGCTGGTGCCGCCGCAACCTCGTCGAGGCGTGCACCGCCGCGGGGTTCAGCCCGCCGTTCCACGTCGAGGCGCACGACTACCCGACCGCCATCGCGTTCGTGGGCGCCGGGGTCGGCGTCACGGTCCTGCCCGCGCTCGGTGCCGCACACCTGCCCCCCGGTCTCGTGGCGGTCCCCGTGGTCCGGCCCGCCCCGGTGCGCTCGATCCACGCGGTGCTGCGCGACGCCGTCGTCGGCACGCCCCCGGCCCGTGCCGTCCTCGACACGCTCCACGAGGTCGCGCGGGCGCGTGTCGATCTCGTGGGTTCCCGTTCGACCTGAGGATGAGAGGGTCGGGAGGTCCGGCCCGCAGACACCAGGAGACGACGATGAAGTACATGCTCATCATGCGTGGCAGCGACGAGAGCCAGGCGGCGTTCGAGGACGTCTCGTTCGACGAGATGCTCGAGACCATCGGCCGGTTCAACGACGAGCTGATCCGGGCGGGCGTCCTGCTCGCGGCCGAGGGCCTGGACGACGCCGGGGAGGGCGTGGTCGTCGACCTCTCGTCCGACGTGCCCGTCGTGACCGACGGCCCGTACGGGGAGACCAAGGAGCTGTTCGGCGGCTACTACGTCCTCGACGTCGCGTCGAAGGAGGAGGCGGTCGAGTGGGCCAAGCGGCTCCCGTACTCCGGGCCCGGGGCCAAGGTCGAGGTCCGCCGCGTCACGACGATCGACGAGTTCCCGCAGGACAACGAGTGGATCCGCAAGGAGCGAGCGTGGCGCGAGGCGACCGGCCAGCTGTGAGCGCGCCCGACGCGGGCGCCGGCCCGGGTGTCGGCCTGAGTCGGCAGACCGACCCGGGCCGGCGCGCCGTCGAGGCCGTGTGGCGCATCGAGTCCGCACGGATCGTCGGGGCGCTCGCCCGCTACGCCGGCGACTTCGCGCTCGCCGAGGACGTCGCGCAGGAGGCGCTCGCCGAGGCGCTCGTCGCGTGGCCCCGCGACGGCGTGCCGCGCAACCCCTCGGGGTGGCTCCTCACGGTCGGCAGGCGTCGCGCGATCGACGCCTTCCGCCGTCGCGCGGCCCTCGACGAGCGCTACACGGCCCTCGCCCACGGCCTGGGCGAGGGCGCCGTCGTGACCGGCGGGCCGCCGTCGGACCCCACGGACGGTGCGGGCGCTGACCTGCCGTGGGACCCCGACCAGGTCGACGACGACGTGCTCGCCCTCATGTTCGTCGCGTGCCACCCGGTGCTCTCGCCCGAGGCGCGCGTCGCTCTCACGCTGCGCGTGGTCGGCGGCCTCTCGAGCGACGAGGTCGCGCGCGCGTTCCTCGTCCCCACCGCGACGGTCCAGGCCCGCATCACGCGCGCCAAGAAGACGCTCGCCGCGGCCGGCGTGCCGTTCGGCGTGCCCCCGGCCGACGAGCGGCGCGAGCGTCTGGGCTCCGTGCTCCACGTGCTGTACGTGATCTTCACGGAGGGGTCCACGGCCACGACCGGCGCGGACTGGCTGCGCCCCGACCTCGCGCACGAGGCGCTCCGGCTCGCGCGCGTCCTCGCGGGACTGGTCCCCGACGAGCACGAGGCCCACTCGCTCGTCGCGCTCCTCGAGCTCACCGCCGCCCGGTTCCCCGCCCGGACCACGCCCGACGGCGACCCCGTGCTGCTCGCCGACCAGGACCGACGGCGCTGGGACAGGTCCGCGATCCGGCGCGGACGCGCCGCCCTCGCCCGCGCCGACGCGGTCGGGGTGCCCGGCCACGGCCGCGGCGCGTACGGTCTCCAGGCGGCGATCGCCGAGTGCCACGCGGTCGCCGCGTCGGTCGAGGAGACGGACTGGGATCGCGTCGTCCTCCTCTACGAGGCGCTCGGACGTGTCGCGCCGTCACCCGTCGTGGAGCTCAACCGGGCGGTGGCCGTCGCGATGGCGCAGGGTCCGCAGGAGGCGCTCCGGATCGTCGACGAGCTCGTCGCGACCGACCGCCTGCCCGGGTTCCACCTCTTGCCGAGCGTGCGCGCCGAGCTGCTCGGGCGCCTCGGCCGCGTCGAGGAGGCGCGCGCGGAGTACGAGCTCGCGGTGCGGCTGTGCCCCAGCACGCGCGAGCAGGACCTGCTGCGCCACAAGGCGGCCGCGCTCGGCGCCTGACACGCTACGACCCGTCGGACGCCGTGTACGACCGGCCGGGCCAGTACGGCCACTCCTCGAAGTGCTCGACGCGCCCGTCGGGGGCGAACCGGAGCACCCACAGGTCTCGGTACTCCTGCGCTTCGGGCGCGAGGTAGCGGACCTCGAGGCGCACGACGGCGTCCGCGCCCTCGACCGCGACGGGCTCCACGGTCACGGTGAAGGTCGCGCCCTGGTCCGCGGTCCAGAAGCCGCGGATCGCGTCGTGGCCGTGCAACGGCTCGTCGTCGTACGGCGAGCGCAGGTACGTCGCGTCCGGGGTGAACAGCCGCTCGACGGCGGCCGTGTCGCTCGCGCGCCACGCCTCCTCGTACGCGTCGACCCAGGCCATCACGGCGTCGCGGTGGACGGTCTCGGGCACGGGAGCCTCCTCGGTCGGTCGTCGACGGCGCCATCGACGCTACCCCTCCCCCGACGCTGCGAGAATCGGTGGCGTGAGCGAGACCCCCGACCCCGGCACCGACTGGCGACCGCACGTCGCCGACCCGGCTGCCCGACCGCCGTCGACCCTGCCCCACGTGGTGTTCTACGAGCCGCGCATCCCCGGCAACACGGGCAACGCGATCCGCCTCGCCGCGGTGACCGGGGCGCGCCTGCACCTCGTCGAGCCGCTCGGCTTCGACCTGGACGAGCCCAAGCTGCGCCGCGCGGGCCTCGACTACCACGACCTCGCGAGCGTCGAGGTGCACGCGGACCTGGACGCCGCGCTCGCGACCCTGCCGGGCCGGGTGCTCGCGTTCACGACGCGCGCGACGACGTCGTTCACCGACGTGGCCTACCGGCCGGACGACGTCCTGCTGTTCGGCCCCGAGCCGACGGGCCTGCCCGACGACGTGCTCGCCCACGAGCGGATCACCGACCAGCTCAAGATCCCCATGCTGCCCGGGCGCCGCTCGCTCAACCTCACCAACGCGGCCTCGATCGCCGTCTACGAGGCGTGGCGACAGACGGGCTTCACCGGCGGCGCGTGACCCGCGCCGAGACACCCGGCCCCGCTGAGTGCATGAAATGGTCGCGTCCGGGGGCCTCGGACGCGACTATTTCATGCACTCAGCGGGGGCGGGGTGGGTCCGGGGTCAGACGAGGTCGCGGACCGCCGCGTACTGCTCGCGGATCGCCGGGACCGGGTCGGCCTCCACGACCGTGGCCGACGACGCGGCCCAGGTCGGCGGCGCGACGTCCGCACCGGAGCCCGCCGCGTGCGCGGCGAGGACCCAGGCCGCCTGGCGCGCGGCGCCGTCGGCCACGTACTCGCCCGGCTCGGGGACCGTCACGGGCAGGCCGAGGACCTGCGGCGCGATGCGCCGGACCGCCTCGGACTGCGCACCGCCCCCGATGAGCTGCACCCGCTCGACCCGCACGCCGAGCGCGCGCAGCGCGTCGAGGCCGTCCGCGAGACCGCACAGCATGCCCTCGACGTACGCGCGCGCGAGGTGCTCCGGCGTCGACGTGCCGAGCCGGATCCCGTGCAGCGTGCCCGACGCCTCGGGCCGGTTGGGCATGCGCTCGCCCTCCAGGTACGGCACGAGCACGAGCCCGTCCGCGCCGGGAGGCGCCTGGAGCGCGAGCCGCGACAGCCCCGCGTGGTCGACGCCGAGCACGGCGCGCGCCGCGTCGAGCACCCTGCTCGCGTTGAGCGTCACGGCGAGCAGCAGGTACCGGCCCGTCGCGTCGGAGAACCCGTTGACGAGGCCTGAGCCGTCGGCGGTGCGGTCGTCGGTCACGGCGGACACGACGCCCGACGTCCCGATCGACACCGCGACGTCGCCCGCGACCATGCCGAGGCCGAGGGCCGCGCCCGCGTTGTCGCCCGCGCCGGGGCCGAGCAGCGTGCCGCCCTCGACCGCCGAGCCGGCGACCGAGGCGTGCGCGACGCCCGCCGTCGCGGCCGGCGCGACGACGCGCGGCAGCACGACGTCGGTGCGACCGAACGCGAGCTCGAGCAGGTCGAGGCGGTAGGCGCCCCGTCCGTCGGGCCCGTCGCCGCGCGTCGCGTCGTAGTAGCCCGTGCCCGACGCGTCGGACGCATCGGTGGCGAGCGCGTCGAGGTCCGGGCCGAGCGGCGCGGACTCGTCGCCCGCCGGGCCGTACCCCGCGATGCGCCACGTGAGCCAGTCGTGCGGCAGCGCGACGGCGGCGACGCGCGCCGCGTTCTCCGGCTCGGCGTCGCGCAGCCAGCGCAGCTTGGTCACGGTGAGCGACGCGACCGGCACGGAGCCGATCGCGTCGGCCCAGGCCTGCGCGCCCGCCTCGGTCGCGGACTCGACCCGGTCGTGCGCGTCGGGGACGCCCTCGGCGAGGCGGGCCTCGCCGAGCTCACGGATCAGCTCGCGCGCGGCCGGGGCCGAGCGCGTGTCGTTCCACAGGAGCGCGTCGCGCACGACGTTCCCGTCCGCGTCGAGCGCGACGAGGCCGTGCTGCTGGCCGCCGACGGCGAGCGCCGCGACGTCGTCGAGCCCGCCCGCCGCGGACGCGGCCTCGCGGAACGCGTCCCACCATGCGTCGGGGTGGACCTCCGTCCCGTCGGGGTGCTTGGCCGACCCGGTGCGCACGAGGGCGCCCGTCGCGGCGTCGCGCACGACGACCTTGCAGGACTGCGTGGACGTGTCGACGCCGGCGACGAGGGGGCGCTCGCCGCCGGCGTCGGACGTCCTGGCGTCGGTCGACACCTCAGCCGATCAGGTGCTCGAGCGCGAGCTGGTTGAGGCGCACGAAGCCGAAGTCGCGGTTCGCCGCGGCGTCGACGTCGAACTCCTCGTACGCGCCGCGGTCCGCGAGCAGGTCGGCCACGGACTCGCCCTCGGCGAGCGTCGGCTGGCCCAGCTCGAACACGCCGGAGTGCGCGAACGCCTCCTGGACGCGGCTGTCGGCGCGGTACGCCGCGGCCTTGCGCGCGAGCAGGCGGTAGGTCTCCATGTTGGCGCGCGCGGAGTCCCACACGCCGACCTCGTTCTCGGTGCGCGACGGCTTGTAGTCGAAGTGGCGCGGGCCCGTGTACGTGGGGCCGCCGTTCGGGAAGCCGTTCTCGAGCAGGTCGACCGTGAAGAACGCCGAGAGCAGGTCGCCGTGGCCGAACACGAGGTCCTGGTCGAACTTGATCGAGCGCTGGCCGTTGAGGTCGATGTGGAAGAGCTTGCCCGCCCACAGCGCCTGCGCGAGGCCGTGCGTGTAGTTGAGGCCCGCCATCTGCTCGTGGCCCGTCTCCGGGTTGAGGCCCACGATGTCGCCGTTGTCGAGCTTGGCGATGAGGCCGAGCGCGTGGCCGATGGTCGGCAGGAAGATGTCGCCGCGGGGCTCGTTCGGCTTGGGCTCGAGCGCGATCTTGAGGTCGTAGCCCTTCTCCTTGATGTACGCCGCGGTGAGGTCGAGGCCCTCGGCGTAGCGCTCGTGCGCGGAGTGCAGGTCCTTGGCGCCGTCGTACTCGGTGCCCTCGCGGCCACCCCACATGACGAACGTCTTGGCGCCCAGCTCGGCCGTGAGGTCGACGTTGCGCAGCACCTTGCGCAGCGCGTAGCGGCGCACGCCGCGGTCGTTCGACGTGAGGCCGCCGTCCTTGAACACGGGGTGGCTGAACAGGTTCGTCGTCACCATCTCGATGACGAGGCCCGTGTCCTGCGCCGCCTGGCGCACGGAGTCGAGGCGCTTGGTGCGCTCGGCGTCGTCGGCGCCGAACGGCACGACGTCGTCGTCGTGGAACGTGAAGCCCCACGCGCCGAGGTCGGCCAGACGGCGCACGGACTCGGCCGGGTCGAGCGCCGGACGGCTCGCGCTGCCGAACTGGTCCTGCGCGGTCCAGCCCACGGTCCACAGACCGAAGGAGAAGTTGATGTCTGCGTCGTGTCGGGTGGTCTCGTCGGCCACGGTGGTCTCCTCGTCGAGAGGGCCGCGACGCGATCGTCGCGTCGACGGCCTATTTTTGTCTTACGGATGAACTTATCCGCCCGAGTCGGTAAGGTCAAGACCGTGAACCGCAGCGTCGCGACCCGCACGGGTCCCCCAGCAGCCCGGCAGGCCACGCTGCGCGAGCACAACCTCGCCCTCGTCGCCCGCGCGGTCTTCGAGTCCGCCCAGCCCTGCTCACGCGCCGACATCGCCGCGGCGAGCGGCCTCACGCGGGCGACCGTATCGACCCTCGTCGACCGGCTCGTCGCCGCGGGCATCGTCGCCGAGCTCCCGCCTGCGACCCCGCAGCGCGCCGGACGGCCCGCCGTCCCCCTCGCGCCCGCGCCGCGCTCCCTCGTCGGGCTCGGCCTCGAGGTGAACGTCGACTACCTCGGCGGCCGCGTGCTCGACCTCACCGGCGCCGTCGTCGCCGAGCGCGTCGACCCGGACGACCTGCACGACAGCGACCCCGCCGAGGTGCTCGCCCGGCTCGGGCGCATCGCGCAGGACCTCCTCGCGACCGTCCGCGCCGACGGTATGACCGTCGCCGGCGCGCGGCTCGCGCTGCCGGGTCTCGTCGACACGCGCGCCGGGCGGCTCGAGGTCGCGCCCAACCTCGGCTGGTCCCACCTCGACCCCGTCCGACTCCTCGGGCTCGGCCCCGACGTCGCCGTCGAGATCGGCAACGAGGCCAAGCTCGCCGCGCTCGCCCAGGCGAGCCGTGGCGTCGTGCCCGACGACGCCGCGGACCCTGCGCCGTCGACCTACCTCTACGTGTCCGGCGACGTCGGCATCGGCTCCGCGATCGTCGTCGACCGCCGGCTCTTCCACGGCCGCCACGGTTGGACCGGCGAGGTCGGGCACGTCGTCGTGGACCCGCGCGGCCCGCGCTGCCGCTGCGGCGCGACCGGCTGCCTCGAGCAGTACGCCGGCAAGGACGCGCTCCTGCGCGGGGCGGGCCTGCCCGTCGACGCCCCCACCGAGACGCTCGTCGCCGCGCTGGACGCCGCGGAGCCCGCCGCGCTCGCCGTCGTCGAGCAGGCCGGGACCGCGCTCGGCAGCGCGCTCGCCGACTACGTGAACCTCGTCGACATCGACACCGTCCTGCTCGGCGGCATCTACCCCGCGCTCCTGCCGTACCTGCGCGGCCCGGCCGAGGCCGAGCTGCGCACGCGCGTCCTCGCCGCCCCGTGGACGGACGTCGTGCTGCTCCCCGCCCCGGTCGGCGACCACGCCGCTCTCACCGGCGGCGCGCGCGAGGTCCTGCGCGCCGTCGTCGAGGACCCGAGCGCCTGGGTCGCCGAGGACTGACCGCCTGCCGCAGGAGAACCCGGGTCGACCGAGAGAGAACCCTGGTCGGTCGAGGTAGAACCTTGGTCAATCGAGGTAGAACGCTGGTCGGTCGAGATAGAACGCTGGTCGGTCGAGATAGAACGCTGGTCGGTCCAGATAGAACGCTGGTCGGTCGAGATAGAACGCTGGTCGGTCGAGGTAGGACGCTGGTCGTGTCCGACGGCGGCCTGGCGGCCGCGAGTGTCGGGTCGCCGGTCGAGCAGGCGACCCGAACACGCCAGACGACCACGACGCGACCCGACCACCTGCCCGGCGCGGCGGCGGGACCCGCGCGGCGGGACCGCGAACTACGCGCGACCCGCGGCACGACACGGACGGCCGACGCGGACGAACCCGACACCGCGGGCTGCCTTCCGGGCGAGCGCAGACCAGGGCGAGTCGAAGCCGGTCGGGGTGGGTGGTGGTGCCGCGTCGTGGCGGGCCTGGCGGAAGCCGCGA
>NZ_JBHXIC010000035.1:0-40903 GCF_042723955.1 Cellulosimicrobium cellulans
CGCGTGTTTTAACCGGGGGCCCCGCCTTTTAAACCCGGTGTAGCGCGCGGGGGGCGGGGGGGGGGGGGGGGGGGGGGGGGGGGTGGGTGGTGGTGCCGCGTCTACCATCCGCGCCGCTCGTTCCTCGCGTCGCTCCCGCCAGGCCCCCCACGACGCGGCACCACCACCCACCCCGCCCTACTCCGCCTCGCCCTGGTCGTCGCGCACCCGGGCGACCACCCGCGGTGCCGGTTCGCCCCTTGCAGTGCCGCGAGATGCGGCGGGCGACCCACCGCCGTCGGGCAGGACCACGGTTCTGCTTCGCGGGACCAGGGTTCTGCTTCGCGGGACCAGGGTTCTACCTCGCGCAACCACGGTTCTACCTCGCGAGACCACGGTTCTACATCGGCGGAGCAGGGTGAGCCGCATGCTGAGCGGTATCCAGGCCCGGCGGACCACGGTGACGGCGCCGCGGGCTCGAGCACCGAGGCGACCCGCGCCGCGGACCCGATCACGCGGGCTCGAGGCGGAGGACGGAGATCGGACCTTGCCTCGAACCGTCGACTCGACAACCCGTAAAGGCCGTGTCTCGGGGCGGGCCTGGGTGCTAGCGTCGGTGCCGATCGTGTATGGAGCCGAGGAGGTGAGCCCCGTGAACGCTGTGTCCGTACCGGGCGCTCCCTCGCTGCCCACGATCGCGCGACGACCGTAGTCGTCGTCGGGAGCGCCCGCCGCACCATCGCGAGAGGCGACTCCCATGCGCACCACCACACCTTCTTCTGCACCGGGCACCGCGCCCGCAGGTTCCTCGCTCCCTGATCCCACGGTCTCCGGCACCGTCCCGACGACGGGCGAGCGCGCCCTCGTCCTCGGGGGCGGTGGATCCACCGGCAACGCGTGGCTGATCGGCGTCGTCGCCGGTCTGGCCGACGCCGGGCTGGACGTGTCCACGACGGCCGACCTGACCGTCGGGACGTCGGCCGGGTCGACGACGGCGGCGCAGCTCGCCGGCGCGACGCCCGCGGAGCTGTACGCCGCCGCTCTCGTCGCGCCGACACGCCCGCAGGCGGGGCCGGGCGGCCCGGCCGCGGGCGGGGACCGCACCCGACAGGCGGCGGACCAGATGGCGCGGACGGCCGCGGTCATCGCCGGTGCCCGGGACGCGGCGGACATGCGCCGCCGGCTCGGGGAGGCGGCGCTCGCGCTGCCCGGGTCGTCGGACGAGGCCGTGCAGTCCCGGTGGCGGGCCACCGTCGCCGCGCGCCTGCCGAACCCGTCCTGGCCTCGGACGGCCGTCCTCCTCACCGCCGTCGACGCGCGGACCGGTGAGCCTGCCCTCTTCGACCGGCAGAGCGGGGTCGACCTCGTCGACGCCGTCGCGGCGAGCTGCGCGAGCGGGTTCGCCTACCGGGTCGGGGAGGGGCAGTACCTCGACGGCGGATATCGCCGCAACGAGAACGCGGACCTGGCGGAGGGGTTCCGGCGCGTGCTGGTGCTGTCGCCGTTCGGGGGCAGGACGCGGGCGCCGCTGGGCTGGGGCCTCCAGCTCTCGGCCCAGGTCGACGAGCTGCGGGAACGGGGGAGCGAGGTCGAGGTGATCGTCCCAGGCCCTGGCGCGGACCACTTCTTCGGGCCCCAGGCGATGGACCTGTCGCTGCGCCCGGCGGCGGCCGAGGCAGGGTACGAGCGGGGTATCGCGCTCGCGGAGCCCGTCGCAGCGCTCTGGCACTGACTGGCACTGACTCGCTCTGACGCAGCGGTGGCCCGGGCTGCTCAGGCCCGGGCCACCGCCCGCTCAGGCGCGGGTGCGGGTCGTGAGGACGACGCGCGTGGAGCCGGCGACGAGGAGCGCCGAGCCGAGCATGTGCAGGCCGACGAGGAGCGCGGGCAGACCCGTGAAGTACTGGACGTACCCGATCAGTCCCTGGCCCAGAGTGATCGCGAGGAGGATCCAGGCCGCGCGACGCACATGCTGCGGTCCGCGGCGGACGCTCACGAGGTACGCGACGAGAACGGCGACGAACACCCACACGGCCCACGCATGGAGCTTGCTCATGAGCGCGGGGTCGACGGCGAAGCGGTAGCCGACCTCCTCGTCGCCGCTGTGCGGGCCGGCGCCGGTGACGATGACGCCGAGGACGACGACGAGCGCGGTGAGCCCGTACAGGGTCCAGGCGAGCGCGCGCGAGCGCGGCGCGACCGTCGGGACGGGCGGCGCGTCGCCCTCCCCGGACCGGTGCAGGAGGAGCAGGGAGACGGACACGAGCGCGGCCGAGACGACGAAGTGCAGCGACACCCAGCCCGGGTGCAGGTGAAGCAGGACGATGACGCCGCCGATGACGGCCTGGGCGGCGACGCCCAGCAGCGGGACGGCACCGAGGAGCCGGTACGACAGGACGCGCGAGCGGTCGGTCCACACGAGCACGAGGGCCGCGATCGCGATGACGCTCAGCACCCCGGTGAGCGTCCGGTTCCCGTACTCGATGAACTGGTGGTACGTCGTCTCGGGGTGGAACTTCGCCGCGAACTGCCCGGGCTCGCACTGAGGCCAGGTCGAGCACCCGAGCCCCGAGCCCGTGAGCCGGACGGCGCCCCCGGTGACGATGATGCCGATCTGGGCGACGAGGTTCGCGACGAGCACCGGCCGCGTCCAGCGGCGCAGCGGCGCCAGTCGGTCCGGACGTGCGGCGCCGTCACCGGCAGCCGTGCCGGCGGGGCTGCCGGCGGGAGCGGGATCGAGCGCAGGGGGCGGGGTGCTCACGGTCCCACGGTATCGGGACGACGGCACAGCCCCGGAATCCTGCGGGTGTGAGATGGGCCCGGGGCTCAGGTCCAGCGGAAGAGCTTGCCCGCGCCCCAGCCGAGCGCGGCGGTCCAGCCGAGCAGCACGACGACGGAGAACGGCGGCACCGAGCCGTCGAGCAGCGCGCCGCGCATCGCCTCGCCCAGCGCGCCCGACGGCAGCAGGAGCGCGACGTGCTCGAGCGGACCGGGGAGCTGGTCGGCCGGGACGAGGACGCCTCCGCCGACGGTAAGCAGCACGAGCACGAGGTTCGCCACCGCGAGCACGCCCTCGGCGCGCAGCGTCCCGGCGAGCAGCATCGCGAGCGACGTGAACGCGGCGGTCCCGAGCAGCACGGCGAGCAGGGCCGCGGGAATCCCGGCGAGGTCGGGCTGCCAGCCGAGCGCGAGCGCGACCGCGGTGATGACGACGACCTGCACCACCTCGACGGCGAGGACGCCGAGCACCTTGCCCGCGAGGAGGCCGCCGCGGCCCAGGGGAGTGGTCGACATGAGGCGCAGGACGCCGTTGCGACGGTCGAACGCCGTCGCGATGGCCTGGGACGTGAACGCCGTCGACATCACGGCGAGCGCGAGGACGCCGGGCGTCACGAAGTCGACGCGCGTGGCGCCGCCCGTGTCGAGGTCGACGAACGACGTGAGCACGAGCCCGAGCAGGAGCATCACGGGCAGGATGATCGTCACGAGGAGCTGTTCGCCGTTGCGCAGGATCATGCGCGTCTCGAACGCGGTCTGGGCCACGACGCGACGCCACGCGGGTGCGGCGAGCTCGGCGTCCTGGGCCGGGATCTGGGCCTCGGGCGTGGTCGGCGTCGTCGGGGTCGCGCTCATCGCAGGTGCCGTCCGGTGAGGTCGAGGAACACGTCCTCGAGCGTGCGGCGGCCCACGGTGACGCGCGAGGCGAGGACGCCGCGCGCGGCGAGCCACGTCGTCAGCGCCACGAGCGTCGCGGGGTCGGCGGGCCCGGTGAGGGTGTACGAGCCGGGCTGAGGCTCGGCGACGGTCCACGCGCCCGGCGCGGCGCCGTCGGGCACGCCCGCCCCGGCGAGCGCGTCGCTCAGGCCGCCGAGGTCGAGCGCCGGCGTCGCCTCGAAGCGGACGGTGCGGTCCGCCGCGCCGTCGGCTCCTGTCTCGAGCAGGGCGCGGGTCGCGCCCGCGGCGATGACCTTGCCGTGGTCGACGACGTAGACGTGGTCGGCGAGGTCCTCCGCCTCGTCCATGAGGTGCGTCGTGAGGACGATGCCCACGCCCTCGGCGCGCAGCTCGCGCACGAGCTCCCACACGGCGTGCCGGCTCTGCGGGTCCATGCCCGCGCTCGGCTCGTCGAGGAAGACGACCTCCGGCCGGCCGACGATCGCCGCGGCGAGCGCGAGCCGCTGCCGCTGCCCGCCCGACAGACGCCGGACGGTCGTGCGCGCGAAGCTCTCCAGCCCCAGACGCTCCGTGAGCTCGCCGACGTCGCGCGGGCGGGCGTACATGGACGCGACGTGCCGCAGCATCTCCAGCGCGCGCACGCCCGTCGGGAGCCCGCCGTCCTGGAGCATGACGCCGACGCGCGGGCGCAGGTCGCGCGCGTCGGTCAGCGGGTCGAGGCCGAGGATCTCGACCCGCCCGGCGTCGGGGGAGCGCAGGCCCTCGCAGCACTCGACCGTCGTGGTCTTGCCCGCACCGTTGGGGCCGAGCACCGCGGTGATCGCGCCGCGCTCGGCGGTGAGGGACACGCCGTCGACGACGGCACGACCGTCGTAGCGCTTGACGAGGTCGTGCACGAGCACGGCGGGGGCGGGCACCCGGCGATTCTAGGGGGCGGGCCCGCCACGAACGGCTCCCGCCCGGCCCGGACCGTACGGGTGTCGTGTACGCCACATTGCGGGGGAACGGGGCGGGTCTGAGGGTCGCCTTGCTTGCGCTGAGGCAATTAGGGAACAACCATGTTGTCTATATCTGTTCTGTAGATCTCTACGCCGTACAGGCCGCTGCCGCGCGCACGCGAGCCCACGGGACGCCACGGGAGGTGAGCATGGCCGCAGGATCCGTCCGCCCGGACGCGTTGCGTTCCGCCGCTCCCGCGAGCGCGCCCACGATGCCCGCCGACGCCGACCGGCGCACGCGCGAGCGCGTGCTCGAGCTCGTGGCGAGCGCGGGCCCCGTGAGTGCCGCCGACCTCGCCGCCACGCTCGGGATCACGCCCGCGGCCGTCCGCCGCCACCTCGCCCTCCTCGAGGAGGACGACCTCGTCGCCGTGCACGACGCCGGGCACCCCACCGGGATGCGCGGTCGCCCCGCACGCCGCTACGTCACGACGTCGGCCGGGCAGGGCGCGCTCAGCGGCACGTACGCCGACCTCGCGACCCAGGCGCTGCGGTACCTGCGTGACGTCGCCGGGCCGGACGCCGTCGAGCGCTTCGCCCAGGACCGGCTCGCCGAGCTCGCCGACCGCTACGAGGGTCGGCTCGACGCGGACGACGTCGAGGGGCGGGCCGCCCAGCTCGCGGCGGCGCTCGCGGACGACGGCTACGCGGCGAGCGTGCGCCCCGTGCCCGGCACCTCCGCGGTGCAGCTGTGCCAGGGCCACTGCCCGGTGCAGCACGTGGCCGAGGAGTTCCCGCAGCTGTGCGAGGCGGAGGCGCAGGTCTTCGCCAAGCTGCTCGGCTCGCACGTGCAGCGCCTCTCGACGCTCGCGACGGGCGCGCACGCGTGCACGACGAACGTCCCGGTGGGCATGCCCGTCCCGGTGCCCGCACCGCGGGCGGCTCGCCCGCTCCGAGACCACGACGGCCATGCTCACGCAGGCCACGACCACGACGTCCGGGCGCGCGGTCGCCCGACGTCGGGCGAGACCTGACCCGAGGGGCGCACCGCCGCCCCGAGGCACGCACGACACCCCCCGCACGAACCTTGTACCGACTGCCCCCGCCCGCACACGACGGACAGTGGAAGGACGACCATGAGCGCTCCCACCCAGGACGCCACCGGCACGGCCCAGCCGACCGGTGAGAAGCAGACCGACGACGAGATCATCGCCTCGATCGGTGCCTACGGATACGGCTGGCACGACAGCGACGCCGCCGGCGAGGCCGCGCAGCGCGGCCTGTCCGAGGACGTCGTGCGCAACATCTCGGCGCTGAAGGACGAGCCCGAGTGGATGCTCAAGACGCGGCTCAAGGCCCTGCGCCTCTTCGACAAGAAGCCCATGCCGAGCTGGGGCTCCGACCTCACGGGCATCGACTTCGACAACATCAAGTACTTCGTGCGCTCCACGGAGAAGCAGGCCGCCTCGTGGGACGACCTGCCCGAGGACATCAAGGAGACGTACGACAAGCTCGGCATCCCCGAGGCGGAGAAGCAGCGCCTCGTCGCGGGCGTCGCCGCGCAGTACGAGTCCGAGGTGGTCTACCACCAGATCAACGAGGAGCTCGAGCGCCAGGGCGTCATCTTCCTCGACACGGACACCGCGCTGCGCGAGCACCCGGAGCTCTTCCAGGAGTACTTCGGCACCGTCATCCCGTCGGGCGACAACAAGTTCGCCGCGCTCAACTCGGCCGTGTGGTCGGGCGGCTCGTTCGTCTACGTGCCGCCGGGCGTGCACGTCGAGATCCCGCTCCAGGCCTACTTCCGCATCAACACGGAGAACATGGGCCAGTTCGAGCGGACGCTGATCATCGCGGACGAGGGCTCGTACGTGCACTACGTCGAGGGCTGCACCGCGCCGATCTACTCGTCGGACTCGCTGCACTCCGCGGTCGTCGAGATCATCGTCAAGAAGAACGCCCGCGTGCGGTACACGACCATCCAGAACTGGTCGAACAACGTGTACAACCTCGTGACCAAGCGGGCGACCGCGGCCGAGGGCGCGACGATGGAGTGGGTCGACGGCAACATCGGCTCGAAGGTCACCATGAAGTACCCGGCGATCTACCTCCTCGGCGAGCACGCGCGCGGCGAGACGCTCTCGATCGCGTTCGCGGGCGAGGGCCAGCACCAGGACGCCGGGGCCAAGATGGTCCACGCGGCGCCGCACACGTCGTCGTCCATCGTGTCGAAGTCGGTCGCGCGCGGCGGTGGCCGCACGTCGTACCGCGGCCTGGTCCAGGTCCTCGAGGGCGCCTCGCACTCGGCCTCGACCGTGCTGTGCGACGCGCTGCTCGTCGACCAGATCTCCCGGTCCGACACCTACCCGTACGTCGACGTCCGCGAGGACGACGTGTCCATGGGGCACGAGGCGACGGTCTCGCGGGTGAGCGAGGACCAGCTGTTCTACCTCATGTCCCGAGGCATGGAGGAGACCGAGGCGATGGCCATGATCGTGCGCGGGTTCGTCGAGCCCATCGCGCGCGAGCTGCCCATGGAGTACGCGCTCGAGCTCAACCGCCTCATCGAGCTGCAGATGGAAGGGTCCGTCGGCTGATATGACCACCACCACCATTCCCGAAGAGGCCGGCCTGACCACCGACCACTCGCGCGCGCAGGCCGACGGGGCGCACTCGCACGGCGTCGTGCCCCAGGGCTCGCGCGCCGAGCGGCTCACGTCGTTCGACCTCGCCGACATCCCCGTGCCCTCCGGGCGCGAGGAGGAGTGGCGCTTCTCGCCCGTCGCGCGCCTCGCGCCGCTGTTCGACGAGAAGCTCGTCGGGCAGAGCGGCGGCGGCGACGTGCGCGTCACGGTCGTCGAGGCCCCCGAGGTCGAGGTCGCGATCGTCGGTCGCGACGACGAGCGGCTCGGCACCGCCAGCAAGCCCGGCGACCGCACCGCCGTCACGGCGTGGAACGCGTTCGAGCAGGCCACGGTCGTCACGGTGCCCAAGGAGGCCGTCGCGTCCGACGTCACGTCCGTGCGCGTCGAGGGCCACGGCTCCACGCCGACCGCGAGCCACGTGCTCGTGCGCGCCGAGCGGCACTCGGAGGCCGTCGTCGTGCTCGACCACGTCGGGACCGCGACGCTCAACGAGACGGTCGAGATCGTCGTCGAGGACGGCGCGCACCTCACGGTCGTCTCCGTCCAGGACTGGGCCGACGGCGCCGTGCACGCGTCGTCGCACCGCGCCCGCATCGGGCGCGACGCGCGGCTCAAGCACGTGGTCGTGACGCTCGGAGGCGACGTCGTGCGCATCACCCCGGACGCGACGTTCACGGCCGAGGGCGGCGACGTCGAGATGGTCGGCCTCTACTTCGCGGACGCGGACCAGCACCAGGAGCACCGCCTGTTCGTCGACCACGCCGTCCCCCGCTGCAAGTCGCGCGTCACGTACAAGGGCGCGCTGCAGGGCGAGGGCGCGCACGCCGTGTGGGTCGGGGACGTGCTGATCCAGGCCGAGGCCGAGGGCACGGACACCTACGAGCTCAACCGCAACCTCGTCCTCACGGACGGCGCGCGCGCGGACTCGGTGCCGAACCTCGAGATCGAGACGGGCGAGATCGAGGGCGCGGGTCACGCATCCGCGACCGGCCGGTTCGACGACGAGCAGCTCTTCTACCTCCAGGCCCGCGGCATCCCGGAGGCCGAGGCGCGCCGTCTCGTCGTCCGCGGCTTCTTCGCGGAGCTCATCCAGGAGATCGGCGTCGCGTCGGTCGAGGAGCGCCTGCTCGAGGCGATCGAGCGCGAGCTGAGCAAGTCCATGTCGATCATCGACGGGAGCGCCGAGCCCGCCGAGGCGACGGCGTGACCGCACAGCCCGCCTGCACGACGTCCGACCTCGGCCCGGAGGAGGCGCTCCGCGTCGAGCTCCCGGCCGAGGACGGGCGGGTCGTCGAGGTCGCGGTCGTCCGTGACGGCGACGGCGACTGGCACGCGATCTCGGACATCTGCTCCCACGGAGCGGTGTCCCTGTCGGACGGCGAGGTCGAGGGCTGCTTCGTCGAGTGCTGGCTGCACGGCTCGCAGTTCGACGTGCGGACCGGAATGCCGACCGCGCTGCCCGCGATGCGGCCCGTGCCCGTGTACCCGGTGACGGTCGACGGCGAGCAGGTGCTCGTCGACGTCGACCGCGTCGTCGCTCCCACCTGATCCGTCTCGCTGATCCGTCAGCGGTTCACCAGCACTGACCTGGCGCGCCGCGCGCGCCCCACGGCTCACCAGAACCTCTTGGAGAAGAACCAGATGTCCACTCTCGAGATCCGCGACCTGCACGTCAGCGTCGAGACCAAGGAAGGGCCCAAGCCGATCCTGCGCGGCGTCGACCTGACGATCGCCAGCGGCGAGGTCCACGCCATCATGGGCCCGAACGGCTCGGGCAAGTCCACGCTCGCCTACTCGATCGCCGGCCACCCCAAGTACCAGGTCACCAGCGGCACCGTGACGCTCGACGGCGAGGACGTCCTCGCGATGAGCGTCGACGAGCGCGCCCGCGCGGGCCTGTTCCTCGCCATGCAGTACCCGGTCGAGGTCCCCGGCGTCTCCGTGTCGAACTTCCTGCGCACCGCGAAGACCGCGATCGACGGCGAGGCCCCCGCGCTGCGCCACTGGGTCAAGGACGTCAAGGGCGCCATGGAGCGCCTGCGCATGGACGACTCCTTCGCCGAGCGCTCGGTCAACGAGGGCTTCTCCGGCGGCGAGAAGAAGCGCCACGAGATCCTCCAGATGGAGCTCCTCAAGCCGAAGTTCGCCGTCCTCGACGAGACCGACTCGGGCCTCGACGTCGACGCGCTGCGCATCGTGTCCGAGGGCGTCAACCGCGTCCACGGCGCGACCGACGCGGGCATCCTGCTCATCACGCACTACACGCGCATCCTGCGCTACATCAAGCCGGACTTCGTCCACGTCTTCGTCGACGGCAAGGTCGCCGAGGAGGGTGGCTCGGAGCTGGCCGACCGCCTGGAGGAGGAGGGCTACGACCGCTACCTCTCCGGCTCGGTCGAGTCCGCCTCCGCCGCCTCGGCCTGAGCGGTCGCACCACCCCTGAGGAGACGACCATGACGACCACCGCGCACAGCTCCCCCCTGACGGCGACGGAGCTCGCCGCCGTGCGGGCGGACTTCCCGCTGCTCGAGCGCACCGTGCGCGGTGGTCGTCCGCTCGTCTACCTCGACTCCGCGGCGACGTCGCAGAAGCCGCAGGTCGTCCTCGACACCGAGGTCGACTTCTACGAGGAGCGCAACGCGGCCGTGCACCGCGGCGCGCACCAGCTCGCCGAGGAGGCGACCGAGGCGTTCGAGGACGCCCGCGCGGACGTCGCGGCGTTCGTCGGGGCGCGCCCGGGCGAGATCGTCTGGACGTCCGGCGCGACGGCCGCGATCAACCTCGTCGCGTACGGGATCTCGAACGCGACGCTCGGCCGCGGGGGAGAGGCGGCCCGCCGCTTCGCGCTCGCGCCGGGCGACGAGATCGTCCTCACCGAGGCCGAGCACCACGCGAACATCGTGCCGTGGCAGGAGCTCGCCGCCCGCACGGGCGCCGTCCTGCGGTGGTTCGAGGTGGACGACGACGGGCGCGTGCGCGTCGAGGACGCGGCGACCGTCATCACGGAGCGGACGCGGATCGTCGCGTTCGCGCACGTGTCGAACGTGACGGGCGCGATCACCCCCGTCGAGCCGATCGTGGCCCGGGCGCGCGAGGTCGGGGCGCTCACCGTGCTCGACGCGTGCCAGTCCGTGCCGCACCTGCCGGTGGACCTGCCCGCGCTCGGCGTCGACTTCGCGGCGTTCTCGGCGCACAAGATGCTTGGCCCCACGGGCGTGGGCGTGCTCTACGGACGGCGCGAGCTGCTCGAGGCGCTGCCGCCCGTGACGACCGGCGGGTCGATGATCGAGGTCGTCACGATGACCGAGTCGTCGTACATGGCCCCGCCGCAGCGGTTCGAGGCGGGCACGCAGGCCGTCGCGCAGGTCGTCGGGTTCGGCGCCGCCGCGAAGTACCTGCACGAGCTCGGCATGGACGGCGTCGCGGCGCACGAGCACGAGCTCGCGGCGGAGCTGCTGCGCATCGGGGAGATCCCCGGCGTGCGGATCATCGGCCCGCGCGAGCCGGCCGACAGGCTCGCCGTCGTGTCGTTCGTCGTGGACGGCGTGCACGCCCACGA
The DNA here is from genome assembly GCF_042723955.1 of Cellulosimicrobium cellulans. GTDB lineage: Bacteria > Actinomycetota > Actinomycetes > Actinomycetales > Cellulomonadaceae > Cellulosimicrobium > Cellulosimicrobium cellulans_H. The sequence goes on from NZ_JBHXIC010000035.1 coordinate 10,797, forward strand.
CGTCGGCCAGGTGCTCGACGACGCGGGCATCGCCGTGCGCGTCGGTCACCACTGCGCCCAGCCCCTGCACCGCCGGTTCGGGATCGCGGCGACCGCGCGCGCGTCCGCGTCGGTGTACACCACGCGCGAGGACGTCGACGCGTTCCGGGAAGCATTGGCCGGGGTGCGCGCGTTCTTCTCGGTGGACTGAGAGAGGACCCGATGAGCTCGATCGAGCAGATGTACCAGCAGGTCATCCTGGACCACGCGAAGACCCCGCACGGCCGGGGCCTGGTCGAGGTGGCGGACGGCGCGGCCAGCGGCCAGTCGCACCAGGTGAACCCTACGTGCGGCGACGAGGTGACGCTGCGCGTCGAGCTCGCCGGCGACACGATCGACCGCGTGAGCTGGGAGGGACAGGGCTGCAGCATCTCGCAGGCCTCGCTGTCCGTGCTCACCGACCTCGTCTCCGGCCGACCCGTGACCGAGGCCGAGCACCTGGGCGAGGTCTTCCGCGAGCTCATGGGTTCGCGCGGCAAGGGCCTCGACGAGACCGCGGAGGACGAGCTCGGTGACGCCACGGCGTTCACCGGCGTCTCGCAGTACCCTGCTCGCATCAAGTGCGCCCTGCTCGGCTGGGCAGCGCTGCGCGACTCGCTCGTCACCTCGGGCGCCCTGAGCACGCTGGGCGACGCATCAACCGCAGCAGCTTCCGACGCGGCGCTCGCCGCGCGGGGAACGACGGAGGAGAACCGATGACCACCGAGACCGGCGCGCCCGCCGAGGGCGTCACGCCCAGCCCGCCGAACGTCGCCGACGTCGAAGAGGCGATGCGCGACGTCATCGACCCCGAGCTCGGCATCAACGTCGTCGACCTCGGCCTCGTCTACGGCATCCAGATCGACCAGAACAACCACGCCGTCATCGACATGACCCTCACGTCCGCGGCGTGCCCGCTGACCGACGTCATCGAGGACCAGTCCGCGCAGGCCCTCGAGGGCCTCGTCGACGGCTTCCGCGTCAACTGGGTCTGGATGCCGCCGTGGGGCCCGGAGAAGATCACGACCGACGGCAAGGAGCAGCTCCGCGCGCTAGGGTTCAACGTCTGACGATCCCTCCCGTCCGTCCACGACGCCGCGTCCCCCCGGGGGCGCGGCGTCGTGCTGTCTCCGGCCGTTCGACCCGCAGGCCGCGGCCCGCGGACGGGCCGCTCCGGGCTGCCGCTGCTCACGATCCGATTGCGATCCTTCCGGTGCGTTGACGAGGACTGTCCTGAGTGTTGGGATATGTGCGCCCACACCACTTTTCGGAGGATGACGTGACACAGCAGGACCAGACCGGCGCGGGCGGTTCCCCGCGGCAGGTGCGCTATCGCGGCCGGCACCTCCCGATGGTCGCCGTGGTCATCGCGGCGACGATCGCCACCGCGCTGGCGTACAGCGGCATGGTCCTGTTCGGTCTCGAGGTGGCGCACATGTCGCCGCTCGAGGCGTACGGGCTCGCGGGCTTCCTCGAGATCAGCCTCGTCGCCGTGGCGCTCATGGCGCGCAACGCGGCGCTCGAGGGCCGCCCGTACGGCGTCCTCCTCGCGCTGACGTGGGTGCTCTCGGGCACGTCGGGCCTGTTCGCCGCGCTGCACGAGATCGCCGTCCCGACGGCGAGCACCCCGTACATGGTGGTGTTCCGGTTCGTGCCGCCGCTGGTGGCGGCGCTCATGTGGCACCTCGCCCTCGTGGGGGAGCGGCACATGGTGACGGGTCACACGCTCGAGGAGCGTCGCCGTGAGCTGCGCGTCCACGGCTACGTCTCGGCTCTGGAGCAGTGGCGCGACGCTCGTGCCGACAGCGCGGGCTCGGCCGGGGACCTGCGCAAGGTCCGCGCCGCGCACGAGCGGCAGCGCGCCGCGCGCGACGCCGCGCTCAAGCTCCTGACGGTCGAGGACTTCGAGCGCCGCATGCAGGTCTGGGTCGACCGCCTCGAGGCCGCGGAGCGCCACGGCAACCGGCTCGACCTCATCGGGGCGAGCTCCGTGAAGCGCGGCACCGCCCGTGGGTCGGCCGAGGTCACCGGGTCGACCGACGCGGCGGCTGTCGTCGTCGCCCGGACCACCACGCCCGCCGAGGGGCTCGTCGAGACGCACCGCAGGGAGACGTTCGCGCTGGAGTCCGTGCGCGACGCCGGGGCCAGCACGGAGACCCCGGCGCCCGTCGAGCAGGCCCGGGACCTTCCGGCCGCCGAGCCGAGCCAGGAGAGCCCGGCCGCGGTCGCACCGGCCGAGGCGCCCGCCGTCGAGCGGGACGTCGAGCCGGAGACGGAGCCGGAGACCGAGCCTGCTCGCGAGGCGAACGACGAGAAGCCCTACGTGCCCGAGACGGCGTTCGAGGCGCTCCCCGACCTCGAGGCGCGGGTGAAGGAGCTGTTCGGGCGTCCGCTCCCCTGGGACCAGCCGGCCACGGAGGAGGACAGCGCGGCACCGGTCGTGGAGCCCCCCGCCGTGACGGGCCACACGCGCCGCGTCGAGGTCTTCGACCTCGTGGGCGGCACGAACGGCGCGCAGGCCGCGGCGACCGAGGGGGACGACGCCTCCCTCGGCGAGGACCCGACCGCGGAGCGCGACCGCCGCATCGTCGAGCTCGCCCGCCAGGGCATGAAGCAGGGCGAGATCGCCCAGAAGGTCTCGGCGTCGCGGTCGACCGTGAGCCGCGTCGTGCGCCGCTACGAGGACCAGCGGCCCGTGGCGGACGAGGACCGCGAGCTCGCGAACGCCTGACTTACGAATCGCGCTCGGTCGTCCGGCCACCGTGGCCGTCGTCCGACGCGCCCACCTCACGACGCCGCGTCCCCGTCCCGGGGGCGCGGCGTCGTGGCGTCCGGGTGCGGTCACGCGATGGCCTTCGATGGGGGTACTGAGGACCTTGGTCCCAGACGGCTGATGTGGTCAGACCACCTCCCCTAGGGTCGGAGCAGGGCACCGGTCGCACCCGGACCGAGGCCTCGACGCAGCCCCCGCCTCTCGAAAGTGCTCCCCGTGGCCTCCCTCTCTCACTCCCCGTCGGACGCGGTCGCTCACGCCGCCGGCGGTCCCCTGGACGGCGACCGGATCGTCGTCGTCGGTGCCGGCATGACGGCGCACCGCCTGGTCGCGGGCCTGCGCTCGCGCGACCCCGAGGGCGGCTGGTCGCTCACGGTGATCGGCGACGAGCCGCACGAGCCGTACGACCGCGTGCACCTGTCGGAGTGGTTCGACGCGCGCGACGCCGAGGCGCTCACCCTGGACCGCGGCGTGTGGGACGACCCGCGCGTCACCCTCGTCACGGGCGACGCGGTCGCGTCGCTCGACCGCACGGCGAGCGTCGTGACGACGCGCTCGGGGCGTCAGGTCCACTACGACCGCGCGGTGCTCGCGACGGGCTCGTGGGCGTGGACGCCGCGCGCGGAGGGCACGGACCTGCCGGGTCTGTTCACCTATCGCACGCTGGACGACGTCGAGCGGCTGGCCGAGTGGGTGCGCCTCCGCGAGCGGGCGCTGGGCCGGGCGGTGCGCGGCGTCGTCGTGGGCGGTGGCGTGCTCGGTCTCGAGGCCGCCGCGGCGCTCCAGCGCCTGGGCGCGGAGGCCACGGTCGTCGAGTTCGCCGACCGGCTCATGAGCGTCCAGCTCGACCGGGGCGGCGGCGAGATGCTGCGCCTGCTCGTCGAGGACCTGGGCGTCGCGGTCCGCACGGGTGCGGGTGCGCACCGGTTCCTGCCCGCCGGCGACGGGTCGGTGGGCTCGGTCGAGCTCACCGACGGGTCCGCGCTGCCGACGGACGTCGTCGTCTTCTCCGTCGGCATCCGACCGCGCGACCGTGTGGCGCGCGAGGCAGGCCTCGCGATCGGCGAGCGCGGCGGCGTCGTCGTCGGCGAGGCGTGCCAGACCTCCGACCCGGGAGTGTGGGCGATCGGGGAGTGCGCGTCGGTCGACGGCGTGTGCGCGGGCCTGGTCGCGCCGGGGAACGACATGGCCGACGTCGTCGTCGACCGCTTCCTCGGCGGCGAGCGCGTGCACCGCCGCGCCGACGACGGCACCAAGCTCAAGGGCGTGGGCGTCGACGCGGCGTCGTTCGGCGACGTCAACGCGGTGAGCGCGGGCGCGCTGGAGGTGTCGTTCGTCGACCCGATCCACCGCCGGTACCGGAAGCTCGTGCTCTCGGACGACGCGACGACGCTGCTGGGCGGTGTGTTCGTCGGCGACATCGAGCTCTACTCCGCGCTCCGGCCGCTGCTGGGCCGCCCGCTCGGCGCCGACCCCGCCGCCGTGATCGCGCCCGACGGCGAGGGCCTGGGCGACACCGAGCTGCCCGACGAGGCCGTCGTCTGCTCGTGCAACAACGTGGACGCCGGCACGGTCCGCTCGGCCGTGACCGAGCACGGGTGCCGGACGATCGGGCAGGTCAAGGACTGCACGACGGCCGGCACGGTGTGCGGGTCGTGCGTGCCCGCGCTCACCAAGCTGTTGAACGCCGAGCTGTCCCGGGCGGGCGTCACGGTCTCGGACGCGCTGTGCGAGCACTTCGCGATGTCCCGCGCCACGCTCTACCGGCTCGTGCGTGAGGAGGGGCTGCGCACGTTCTCCGAGATCGTCGCGGCGCACGGGACGGGGCGAGGCTGCGCCGTCTGCCGCCCGACGGTCGCGTCGATCCTCTCGACGCTGCGCCGCGGCCACGTGCTCGAGGGCGAGCAGGCTGCGCTCCAGGACACCAACGACCACGTCATGGCGAACCTGCAGAAGAACGGCACGTACTCGGTGATCCCGCGCATGCCCGGGGGAGAGGTGCGCGCGGACCAGCTCCTGGAGTTCGCGAGGGTCGCCGACGACTTCGGTCTCTACGTGCGCGTGACCGGCGGCCAGCGCCTCGCCATGTTCGGCGCGCGCCTCGACCAGCTCCCGGAGATCTGGCGCCGCCTGACGGCCGTCGGCTTCGAGTCCGGGCACGCCTACGGGAAGTCGCTGCGCACGGTGAAGACGTGCGTCGGGCGCACGTGGTGCCGGTTCGGCGTGCAGGACTCGTCGGCCATGGCGGTGCGGCTCGAGCTGCGCTACCGCGGGCTCCGCTCGCCGCACAAGATCAAGTTCGGCGTCTCGGGCTGCGCGCGCGAGTGCGCCGAGGCGCGCGGCAAGGACGTCGGCATCATCGCCACGCACAAGGGCTGGAACCTCTACGTCGGCGGGAACGGCGGAGCGCAGCCCGCGCACGCCCAGCTCCTCGCGGAGGACCTCGACGACGAGACGCTGGTCCGCTATGTCGACCGGTTCCTCATGCTCTACGTCCAGGAGGCGGACCGCCTCCAGCGCACGGCCCCGTGGGTCGCGGAGCGCGCGGGAGGGCTCGACGAGCTGCGCCGCGTCGTCGTCGAGGACTCGCTCGGGATCGCCGACGAGCTCGAGGCCGCGATGGCCGAGCACGTGCGTGACTACGAGGACGAGTGGGGCGCGACGCTCGCCGACCCGGCCAAGCTGCGCAAGTTCACGCCGTTCGTCAACGCCCCCGAGGCGATCGACGGCGACCTCGCCTTCGTCCCCGAGCGCGGCCAGGTCCGGCCCGCCGACGAGGGCGACGCCGTCGCCTATCCCGACCCGCGCGCCGCACGCGACGTCGCGCTCGTCGCCGCCCGTGCCGACCTGGAGGACGCCCGATGAGCATGTTCGTCGACATCTGCGCGCTCGACGACCTGGACCCCGAGCGCGGGGCCGGCGCGCTCCTGGGCGACACCCAGGTCGCCGTCTTCCGGCTCGCCGACGGCACCGTGCGCGCAGTCCAGCAGCGAGACCCGTACTCCGGTGCCAACGTCATGTCGCGCGGCCTCGTCGGCACGCACCGGGTCACCGGAGACGACGGCGTGGAGCGCGACGTCGACACGGTCACCACTCCCATGCTCAAGCAGGTGTGGGACGTCGACACCGGTGAGGTGCTCGACGCCGGGGGCAAGGACCGCAGGTCGCTGAAGGTCTTCGCGGCGCAGGTGCGCGACGGTCGCGTGTTCGTCGCCGACGCGCCGCGTCCCGCCGCACAGGGACGCTGATCCATCGTCGCCCACCACCCTCGTCTCGCCGTGGTATGACTGGTTATACTCGACGCATGAAAACTGCGATCTCCGTACCCGATCGTGAGTTCGAGCGGTTCGAGCGAGTGGCGGCCCGGCACGGGATGAACCGCTCGGAGTTCTTCCGACGCGCAGGCGAGAAGTTCGCCGACGAGCTCGAGGGCGGCAGCGATCTGACAGCACTGGCGGACGCTGCGCTCGCGGACGCCGGTCAGCCGTCCGAGGACGGCCTGTTCCTCGCTGCGTCCGAGCGCGAGATGTCGCGCGGGACCGAGTGGTGATCTCCCGCGGGGATGTCGTCTGGGTGGGCTTCGGGCAGCCTCGCGGGAGCGAGCCCGCGAAGACGCGCCCGGCCCTGATCATCCAGGAGGACTGGCTCCTCGCCTCGACGATCAACACGGCGATCGTCGTCCTGATGACCTCGAACCTCCGGCTCGAAGCGTTCCCCGGGAACGTCCTCGTGCCCGCGGCTGCGTCGGGGCTGGACAAGGACTCCGTCGCCGTCGTCTCGCAGGTTGGGCCCGTGAGTCGCGAGTTTCTCGATCCGTACCCGGTCGGGCACCTGCCGGGATACCTGATGTCGAAGGTCTCCGACGGCGTGCGCTTGGTCCTCGGGCTGTAGCCGCACCGCGCACAGCGACGTGACGGTCGCCCTCCGCGCTCGATCGGCGAGGGTTCGTCGATCACGGCGGCACGACACGCACACCGGCGGTTCCCCGCCAGGCCGACGGCGATCGCCTAGCCTGGCGCCATCCCGTCAGTAGGCGCGGACCACGCGCCGCGCGTCGCAAGGGAGCCGCGGGTGCGCGTCCTGCTCGTCATCGACCAGTTCGAGGATCCCACCAACGGGACCACGATCTCCGCGCGTCGCTTCGCCGTCGCCTTGCGTGAGCGCGACCACGAGGTGCGCGTCGCGTGCTGCCGAGGCGCGGCCCGCCCAGGTGGCGCCGACGCCGCGAACCGCGCGGACGGCGTCGCGCACTACCGGCTGGAACCCCTCGGCGTCCCGGGCTTCGACCGGGTCATCGCGGGCCAGGGCTGGGTCCTCGCCAAGCCCGATGACGACCTGCTGCGCGATGCCCTGGGCTGGGCCGACGTCGCGCACGTCATGTCGCCGTTCTGGCTCGGCTCCCGGGCCAAGCGGCTCGCGGACGCGCTCGGCGTCCCCTCCACCGCGGCGTTCCACGTGCAGCCGGAGAACGTCACCTACAGCCTCGGCCTGGGGCGGTTCGCAGCACTGAACGACCTCGTGTACGCGGTGTTCCGGCCGTTCTACGACCGGTTCGGGCACGTCCACTGCCCCAGCCGGTTCATCGCCGGGGAGCTGCGCGACCACGGCTACCGGGCGGCCCTGCACGTGGTGTCCAACGGCGTCGACCCCGGGTTCGTCCCGCGCACGCTGCCGAAGAGCGCCGACCTGGCCGGCCGGTTCGTCATCACCATGACGGGGCGGCTCTCGCGCGAGAAGCGGCAGGACGTGCTCCTCGACGCCGTCGGCCGGTCCCGGCACGCCGACCGCATCCAGCTCGTGCTCGCCGGGCGCGGTCCGCTCGCGGAGAGGTACGCCCAGCAGGGCGCGTCGCTGCCGCACCCGCCGCGCATCGGCTTCCTCGCCCAGGACGAGCTCCAGGACGTGCTGGCCATGAGCGACCTGTACGTGCACGCCGCCGACGCGGAGATCGAGGCCCTCGGCTGCCTCGAGGCCGTCGCCACCGGGCTCGTCCCGGTGATCTCCGACTCCCGCGCCTCAGCGACCGGGCAGTTCGCGCTCGACGAGCGCAGCCTCTTCCGCGCCGGGGACGCCGCGGACCTCGCGCGCGCGATCGACTACTGGATCGAGCACGACGACGAGCGTGCCCGCATGGGTCCGGCCTATGCCGAGGTCGGCCGGGAGCACGCGCTCGACGTGTGCGTCCCGCAGATCGAGGAGATGCTGCGCCAGGCGGTCGTCGAGCGAGGCGGCTCGGCCGACCCCACGCCGGTCGACCGGGACGACGCTGCGGGCCGAGGGCCGGGGCGCTCGCATGAGCGCTGACCGCGGTCGCGGGTCCGCGACGCCGCGGCTCTGGAGCCGCTTCGACGTGGTCTTCTTCGACGTCGCCATGGCCGTCGTACGTGGGTACGGGTACATGGCCCACGGGCTGCGGGTCACGGGGCGCGAGCACCTCGCCCGCGAGCGAGGTGGGGTCGTCACGGTCGCCAACCACGTGCACTACCTGGACGGCCCGTGGGTCGCCGGGCAGTTCCGCGGCCGGCGCGCCGCCGTCGTCTCCCAGCCCTCGAACTTCCACCTGCCCGTGGCGGGCGTCCTCGTCAGCCACCTGCTCGCCGTCCCGCTGCCCCGCGGGCCGGGAGAGCTCTCCGCGTTCGAGGCGCGGCTGCGCCGGACCGTCGCCGCCGGACAAGGCGTCCACTTCTTCCCCGAGGGCGAGCTGGTCATGTACGACACGACGCTGCGGCCGTTCCGTCGCGGCGCCTTCGTGTACGCCTGCCGCCTCGGCGTGCCCGTCGTGCCGATGGTCTTCACCTACGGCCGACGGCCCTGGTGGCGTCCGCGGCCGCCGATCCGGCTGACGATCCTGCCGGCGGAGCATCCCTGCGGCGCCGCTCCCGCCGACGTCGCCGAGCTCCTCGCGCGCTCCCGGGCGGCGATGGAGTCGGTCGCCGCGGGGGCTCCCGACGAAGCGGTCCGGCGGTGACGACGTCCGGGCCTACAATCGCTCGTCCCGGCAACGACGCCGGCAGCACCACCGAAGGAGTCCCGACACCCATGCTCGCCGCGTGGGGCGCGCTCGCCCTGCTCACCCTCGTCCACCTCGCCGCGCAGCTCGCGGGCGCCTCGGCGCTCGCCGACACGTCGCAGTGGTTCCTCATGCCCCTCCTCGCGGTCTGCCTGTGGCTCGCGACGCGACGACGCGACGGCGACGGACCGGCCCGGCGCTCGCGGCTGGTCCGCCTCACGCTCGTCGCGCTCGTCTTCTCGTGGCTGGGCGACACCGCCCCCGACCTCGCCGACGGGGACACCGCGTTCCTCGTCATGGTGGGGTTCTTCCTCTGCGCCCAGGTGACGTACACGCTCGCGTTCTGGCCGTACCGGGCGGGGTCCGTCCTGCGCCGGCCGCTCGCGCTCGCCCCCTACCTGCTGGCGTTCCTCGTCCTCGTCGCCGCGTGCGCGCCGGGTGCCGGTTCGCTCCTCGTCCCGGTGGTCGTCTACGGCGCGTGCCTCGTGCTGATGGCCGTGACGGCGACGGGCGTCGACCGGCTCGCAGCCGTCGGCGGCGCGGTGTTCCTCGTGTCCGACGCGCTCATCGCGCTTGACGCGTTCGCGCCTTGGTACGCCCTGCCCGTGCACGGCTTCTGGGTGATGCTCACCTATGTCGTCGGGCAGGTGCTCCTCGTCCTCGGCGTGCTCCGGCGGGAGCGCCTCGCAGCGGTGCCCGTCGACGAGAAGGGCGGCGCCGCGTGGGCGTCGACGTGACGCTCGCGCGGATCGTCCAGGAGGGGACGAGCCCGCGGCGTCGTGCGACGTCGTCGATCGCCGTGGTGCCCGACGACGGCGACGTGCTGGCCCGCGTGCTCCCGACGAGCGGTCTGCCGATGCTCGCGCGCGTCGACCCCGACGGCGACGTCGTCCTCAGCGGCTCCGAGATGGTCCTCGACGAGCTGCGCGTCCTGGTGTCGAGATCGGCCCGTTCCGACGTCGCCGTCGTGGACAGGGTGGTCGCGCTCGCCGAGCGGTGCCGTCGCGATCCGGGCACCGAGCTACGGTTCGAGGGCGGCTGAGGGCCCCCGACGACGATGGTCAGGCGTCGGGACCCGTGGAAGGGTCCCCGTCGTCGACGTGCACCATGACGAGGGCGACGTCGTCCTGGGCGCCGTGAGGGACGAGCCCGGCGAGGAGCGCGTCCAACAGCTCCTCGGGGGCCACGTCGCCGAGCTCCTCGACCCGGGCCGGGAGCTCGTCGAGCACGTCGCGCAGCGAGCGGTCCCGGCGCTCGACGAGTCCGTCGGTGTAGAGCACGAGGACGTCGCCCGGGCCGAGCGAGGCCTCGTGCTCCGCCCGTCCGCCGCCGAGGCCGATGCCGAGCATCGGTGCGGGGCGCGCCTCGAGCAGGTGCGCGGTGCCGTCCGCACGGCGCACGACGGGCGGCACGTGCCCGGCGCTCGCCCAGCGGAGCAGCCGTCGGCCGTCCGGTCCGGGAGCCCCGATCCGCGCGACGGCGACCGTCGCCAGGGCCTGGAGCCCCAGCCCCTCGGCGGTCTGCTCGGCGGCGTCGAGCGCGGCGGCGGGCCCGGCGTCGGTCGCGAAGGCGACGGAGCGCAGGACCCCACGCAGGTGGCCCATGTGTGCGGCGGCGGCGACGTCGTGCCCCGTCACGTCGCCGACGACGACGGTCGTGTCGCCGTCCGGGTGCGCGAACGCGTCGTACCAGTCCCCGCCCACGTGGACCTCGGGGACCGCGGGCCGGTAGCGGACGTCGATGGCCAGACCTGGGATGTCGGGCGGCGGGGTGAGGATCGAGTCCTGGATCGCGAGCGACGCCTGCCGCTCGCGCGTGATCACCTCCGCGTAGCGGTCGACCGACGAGCCGAGGAGCAGTGCCCGGTCCACGAGCGACATCTCGTCCGGGCACTGCGTCACCTCGTCCCGGACGGTCTCCGGTGCCGCGGGACCGCGGGCGAGCACGACGCTCGTCACGTCCTCGGCGCGGTGCACCACCGCCGAGACCCGCCCGCCCGCGTCGAGGACGGGGAGGTTCGTCGTGATCCACCAGCGCTCGGTCCACCCGCCGTCGTGGCGGTGCAGGTCGTACCGGTGCGGCCCGATCATCTCGAGCCGGCCCGTGCGCGCGACCCGTTCGAGCGACCGGACGACCCGCTCGACGGTGCCCTGGTCCGGGCCACGCGCGGGGAACACGTCAAGGTAGTGCCGACCGACGACGGCGCTCGCGGGCGCGTCGATCGTGCGCAGCAGCGACTCGTTCGCGTCGAGCACCGTGAGGTCGGGCGAGAGGACCGCCTTGGGGGAGGTGAGCACCGCGAAGACGGCGTGGTAGTCGACAGGACCGGCGGCCCTGTCGCTCGTGCGAGACGTCCGGACGGCGCGCCCCCGATGTCCTGCCACACCTCGAGCCTGCCCCAATTCCGGGCACTCGCAGGTCGAGCGAAAGTCCCGACGTTCCCGGGCGGACGGCAGGTAGAACCGCGACCGGTAACCCGAGCGGGTTATCCGACGGCCGTCACCGGAGACGCGAGCGGCGTACCCGACCCGTCGCGGCGCTGGTCGACATCGGGCAGGTCGACGGCCTGGCCGCCGGAGCCCGTGGCACGCGCGGGACCCTGCCCGACCCACGCGAGGATCAGCGCGTCCTCGCCCTTGAGGAACCGCTGCGCCCGGACGCCGCCGGTGCCGCGGCCCTTGCCGGGGTAGAGCTCGTACGGCGTGACCTTGCCGGCCCCGGTCTGGGTGCCCGCGAGGGCGCCCGACGACCCGGCGACGGTGACGACGACCCCGAGGTCGCGCACGTCGGCCGGCACGACGCCGAAGAACGCGACGCGGTGGCCGTCCGCGAGCCGGATCCCGGCCATGCCGCCCGCCGCGCGGCCCTGGGGGCGCACGGCCGACGCGTCGAAGTGCAGGAGCGACGCGTCGGAGCTGACGAACACGACCTCGTCCGCGTCGGTCGCGGGCGCCGCGCCGACGACGGTGTCGCCGTCCTTGAGGCCGATGACCTCCCAGTCGTCGCGGTTGTTCGGCACGTCGCCCGGGAGCACGCGCTTCACGACGCCCTGCGCGGTGCCGAGCGCGAGCGGGGGAGCGTCGGCGTCGAGCGACGCGATCGTCACGGCCTCCTCGCCCGGCTCGAGCCCGACGACCTCGCTGAGCGGCACGCCGCCCGAGAGGCTCGGCGCGTTGTCGGTCGGCGGCAGCGCGGGCAGGTCGAGCACGGACACGCGGACCATGCGCCCGCGGCTCGTGACGAGGCCGACCTCGCCGCGCGCCGTCGTGCGCACGACGGCCCGCAGCACGTCGTGGGCGGCTCGTGGCCCGCTGCGCGCGGGCTCGGTCTCGTCGCTCGTACGGGCCAGCAGGCCGGTCGCGGAGAACAGCGCCCAGCAGGGCGTGTCCGCGACCTCGAGCGGCACGGCCGCGGTCGTGGTCGGCGCGGCGCCGGCCGACTCCAGGAGGATGGTGCGGCGTGGGGTGCCGTAGGTCTTGGCGACGTCCGCCATCTCGCCCGAGACCACGGCCCGGAGCCTCGCGTCGCTGCCGAGGATCTCCTGGAGCTCCTCGATCTCGCGGCGCAGCGTCTCCTGCTCCTTCTCGAGCTCGATGCGGGAGAACTTGGTGAGGCGGCGCAGCTGGAGCTCGAGGATGTACTCCGCCTGCGGCTCGGACAGGTCGAACACGGTCTGCAGGCGTCCGCGGGCCGTCGCGGTGTCGTCGGACGAGCGGATCACCTGGATCACCTCGTCGATGTCGACGATGGCGATGAGGAGGCCGTCCACGAGATGCAGCCGCTCGGACCGCTTGCGCAGCCGGTAGGCCGAGCGTCGGCGGACCACGTCGATCCGGTGGTTCACCCAGACCGTGAGCATCTCGCGCAGGCCCAGCGTGCGCGGCTGCCCGTCGACGAGCGCGACGTTGTTCATGCCGAACGAGTCCTCGAGCGGCGTGAACTTGTAGAGCTGTTCCAGCACCGCCTCGGGGTTGAAGCCCGTCTTCACCTCGACGACGATCCGCAGCCCGTGCTCGCGGTCCGTCAGGTCGGTCGCGGCGGTGATGCCCTGGATCTTCTTCGTCTTGACGCCCTCGGCGATCTTCTCGATCACCTTCTCCGGCCCGACGAGGTAGGGCAGCTCGGTGATGACGATGCCCTTGCGGCGCGGCGTGAGGTTCTCCACCCGCGCGGTGGCGCGCGTGCGGAACGTGCCGCGGCCGGTGCGGTAGGCGTCGCGCACGCCGTCGAGACCGACGATCTTGCCGCCCGTCGGCAGGTCGGGGCCGGGGACGAACCGCATGAGCGCGTCGAGGTCGGCGTCCGGGTGCGCGACGAGGTGGCGCGCCGCGGCGACGACCTCGACGAGGTTGTGCGGCGCCATGTTGGTGGCCATGCCGACCGCGATGCCCGAGGCCCCGTTGACCAGCAGGTTGGGGATCGCCGCCGGCAGCACCTCGGGCTGCTGGAGCTTGTTGTCGTAGTTCGGCACGAAGTCGACGACGTCCTCGTCGAGCCCGGCCGTCATCGCGAGCGACGGGGGAGCGAGGCGTGCCTCGGTGTACCGGGAGGCCGCGGGTCCGTCGTCGAGCGTGCCGAAGTTGCCGTGCCCGTCGACGAGCGGGAGCCGCAGCGAGAAGTCCTGCGAGAGGCGCACGAGCGCGTCGTAGATCGCCGCGTCGCCGTGCGGGTGCAGCTTGCCCATGACCTCGCCGACGACGCGCGCCGACTTCACGTGGGCGCGGTCGGGACGCAGCCCCATGTCGGCCATCATGTAGAGGATCCGGCGCTGCACGGGCTTGAGGCCGTCGCGCGCGTCGGGCAGGGCGCGGGAGTAGATGACGGAGTAGGCGTACTCGAGGAACGACGTCTCCATCTCCGCCTGGACGTCGACGTCGACGATCTTCTCGTTCACCTCGGCCGGGTCGAGCGAGGGGGTCGAGGACTTGCGCGCCATGGGCCTGCGGGCTCCTGCCGTTCGGTGCGCCGCGAGGGCGCGGGATCTGTGCCGGCGTGCGCCGGCGCTGACGTGCTGCGGTTGCGTGCCGCACGCGAGGGTACGCCAACCCTCCGACACGCCGGGTCGCGATGCTGTCGAGGGACCATTGTCCTCCCGGGTCGGGCCGGGGTGGCGCAGGCGCACCGCGCTCCGGACCGCATAGCCTGAGGGCGTGAGCGACGGCGGCGCACCCGGGCGGGGCCCGGACCGGTACCCGGTGGAGTGGGAGGCGGACGTCGTCCTGCGCGACGGGACGACGACGCACGTGCGCCCCATCCGCCCCGAGGACGCCGACGCGCTGCAACGATTCCACGTGGGTCAGTCCGAGCGCTCGACCTACCTGCGCTTCTTCGCCCCCATGGAGCGGCTCTCGGAGCGCGACCTGGAGCGGTTCACGCGCGTGGACCACGTCGACCGCGTCGCGCTCGTCGCGGTCCGCCCGCGCGACGGCGTGGACGTCGGGACGCCGGACGCGGAGGTGGGGGAGGCGCAGGAGGACATCATCGGCGTCGCGCGCTTCGACCGCACGGGCACGAGCGAGGCGGAGGTCGCCTTCAACATCGCCGACTCGGCGCAGGGTCGGGGGTTGGGTTCCGTGCTGCTCGAGCACGTCGCCGCGGCGGCGCGCGAGCGCGGCGTGCGACGCTTCACCGCCGAGGTCCTGCCCCAGAACGGCAAGATGCTCGCCGTCTTCCGCGAGGCCGGCTACGACGTGCGCCAGCAGATGGACGACGGGTTCGTCCAGGTGAGCGTCGACCTCGACCCCACGGAACGGTCGCGGGCCGTCATGGCCGACCGCGAGCACCGCGCGGAGGCGCGGAGCATGCAAGGGCTGCTCGGTGCGACGAGCGTCGTGCTCGTGGGACCCGGCGCACCGCCCGGCGACGGGCCGGACCACGACGGCGCACCCCTCGACCGCGTCCTCGCGCACCGCGCCCTGGCGGCGCTCGTGCGCAGCCCGGACGTGACCGTCCACGTCGTGGGCGCCGGCGCGGACGTGCCCGACGGCGGGCCGGCACCCCTCGTGCACACGACCCTCGCCGACGTCCCCGGCCCGGTCGACCTCGCGGTCGTCGCCCTGCCGCCGCCCGACGCGATCGACGCCGTCCGCCAGCTCGCGCGCCTCGACGTGCGCGGCGTCGTCGTCCTCTCCGCCGGGTTCGCCGAGACGGGGCCCGACGGGCTCGCGCTCCAGCGCGAGCTCCTGCGCGTCGCGCACACGGCGGGACTGCGCGTCGTCGGGCCCGCGAGCTACGGCCTGCTGCGCACGGGCGAGACCCGCGAGCGGCCCGCGCTCGCGGCGATGCTCGCCGAGGACCTGCCGCTGCCCGGCGTCGTGGGCCTGTTCAGCCAGTCGGCGCCCATGGCCGTCACGCTGCTCGCGACGACGGCGCGGCGCGGGCTGGGCGTGTCGTCGTTCCTCTCCGCGGGCCACCGCGCGGACGTGTCGGGCAACGACCTCATGCAGTACTGGCAGGACGACGCCGCGACGCAGGTGGTCTGCCTGTACCTCGAGTCGATCGGCAACCCGCGCAAGTTCTCGCGCATCGCGCGCCGCCTCGCGTCGGTCAAGCCCGTCGTCGTCGTCACGGCGGGGCGCTCCGGCCAGGTCGTGCCGCCGGGCCACGCCGTGCGCTCGACGCGCGCTCCCCGCCGCACGCTCGAGGAGATGCTGCGCCAGTCGGGCGTGATCCGGGCCGAGAACACGCACCACATGATCGACATCGCCCAGCTCCTCGCGCACCAGCCGCTCCCGCGCGGGCGCCGCGTCGGCATCCTCGCCAGCTCGGCGTCGCTCGCCGCGCTCGTCGCCGAGGCGTCGTCGTCGGCGGGGCTCGTCGTTGCGCGGTCGGACTTCCTGCCCGAGGACGCGTCGTCGGACGAGCTCGCCGCCACGGTCGACGCGCTCTACGCGCCCGACGCGTGCGACGTCGTCGTGGTGGTCCAGGTCCCCGTGGTGCACCCGCGCCGCGAGGACGTCTCCCACGCCGTGGCGCTCGCGGCGGCCCGGACGGGCCGGACGACCGTCGCGAGCATGCTGGGGCTCCACGGCCTCACCGACGAGCTCTCGGCCCCGGACGCGCCCGACGGCGGGGCATCCGACGCCCTCCTGCGGGTCCCCGCCTACTCCACCCCCGAGGACGCGGTCGCCGCGCTCGGCGCCGTCGTGCGCTACGCCCGCTGGCGCGAGGCGGACCACGGGACGCCCGTGCGCCCCGCGGGCGTCGACGCGGGCCGCGCCCGCGCCCTCGTCGAGGGCGCCCTGGCCGGTCGGGACGCCGTCGACCTCGACCCCGCGACGACCGCCGACCTGCTCGCGTGCTACGGCGTGCGCCTGTGGCCCGCACGCCGGGTCCGTACCGCCGACGAGGCGGTCGCGGCCGCGCGCGAGATCGGCTGGCCCGTCGCGCTCAAGAGCACGGCGGCCGGGCTGCGCCACCGCGCGGACCTCGGCGGCGTGCGCCTCGACATCGCGGACGAGACGGAGCTGCGGTCGGACATCGCGCAGATGCGCGAGGCGCTCGCGGCCGTGCTGCCGGGTGCGGCCGACCAGCCGTTCGAGGTGCAGGCGATGGCCGACGCGGGCGTCGCGTGCGTGGTCCGCTCGACGGAGGACCAGCTCTTCGGCCCCGTCGTGTCGTTCGGCCTCGCGGGCGACGCGGTCGACCTCCTGGGCGACGTCGCGTACGGGGTGCCGCCGCTCACCGACGTCGACGTCGCGGCCATGGTGCGCTCGGTGCGCGCCGCCCCGCGGCTCTTCGGCTACATGGGCACGCACGTGGTGGCGACGGCCGCGCTCGAGGACGTCCTGGCGCGGGTTTCCGTGCTCGCGGACGACCTGCCCGAGGTCCGCAGCCTCGAGCTGTACCCCGTCGTCGTCTCCGAGCGCGAGGCCGCCGTCCTCAGCGCGCGCGTCACGCTCGCGGACGCCCAGCGCGCCGACGCGCTACGCCGCGCCCTGCCCGGCTGAGGACCGGTCGCCCGTCCACAGGTGGCGGGGCGGGTGGCCGCGCCCGCTCGCCGGATGGGAGAATGCGCGGGTGCCCTCAGCAACCTCGAACGCCTGGACCGACCTGACGACCCAGCTCCACCGCGCCGGCTACTACCCGGAGCTCGTCGCGGACGTCCTCGACCTCGCGGTCGCGGGGGAGGAGATCGTCTCGCACCTCGTGCTCCCGGAGACGACGTTCGACGCGTCGGAGGTACGGCGCCACCTCACGGTGCTCGTGCTGACGCCCACGCGGCTCGTCACGGCGCACGTCGACGACCACCCGGCCGACAGCGAGAACCCGTCCGCGTCCGCCGCCGCCACGACCGAGTCGGTGCCGCTGGCCGAGGTGCGGTCCGTCTCGCTCACGCACGTCGTGGCCGAGCCGCACGAGCACCGCGCGGGCGCCGCGCCGCTCGAGGTGACGCTCGCCCTCGGCTGGGGCGCGGTGTCGCGCGTCGACCTCGAGCCCGCGGGCTGCGCGGACCCGAGCTGCGACGCCGACCACGGGCTCACGGGGCAGATCACGCCGGACGACGTCGTCGTCCGCGTGAGCGCCGAGGCGGAGGGCAGCGACGCCGTGCGCGCCGCGGTCGACTTCGCGCGCGCCCTCTCGCGCGCCACCGCGAGGCACAGCGCCCGGTGAGCGAGGCACGCACGGACGAGGCTCCTGTCACCCCGGCGCTCCCGGCGGGGTTCCTCGCGCCCGACCTCGGGCTCGGCGGCCTCGCCGCCGTGCTCCCGGGGGCCGCGGGGGCGCTCGGCGTCCGCTTCACGACCGCCACGGGCATCGGGAGCGAGGCGGCACGCTCGGCCCTCGACCTGCCGCGGGCCGAGCGCGTGTGCGTCGTCCTCGTCGACGGACTGGGGCACGTCAACCTCGCGGAGCGCGCCGGGCACGCGCCGTTCCTGCGCTCGCTCCTGCCCGACGCGCGGGCGCTCACCTCGACCTTCCCCAGCACGACGGCCGCCGCGATCGGCGCGTTCGGCACCGGCACGGCCCCCGGCCGCACCGGCATGCTCGGGTACACGCAGCGCAACCCCGCGACGGGCGGGCTCGCCAACATGGTGTCGTGGGAGGGCGCGCCGGCCCCGGCGGAGCTCCAGCGGGAGACCCCGGTGCTCGAGCGG
Source organism: Cellulosimicrobium cellulans (assembly GCF_042723955.1). Lineage (GTDB taxonomy): Bacteria > Actinomycetota > Actinomycetes > Actinomycetales > Cellulomonadaceae > Cellulosimicrobium > Cellulosimicrobium cellulans_H. The sequence goes on from NZ_JBHXIC010000035.1 coordinate 28,696, forward strand.
CTCGCCGCGGCGGACGTCTCCGTGACCTCGACCGGGCCGGCCCGGTTCGCCGGGTCCGGCATGACGGTCGCCGCCCTGCGGGGCGGGTCGTACGCCGCTGCCGAAGGGCTCGGGGCGCGTGTCGACGCCGCCGTGCGGGCCCTCAAGCGTCCGGGCCTCGTCTACCTGTACTGGGGCGAGGTGGACAAGGCCGGGCACCACCACGGCAGCACGTCCTGGCAGTGGGGCGACGAGCTCGAGGCGCTCGACCGCGAGCTCGCCCGGCTCGCCCGTTCGGTCCCGCGAGGCACGCTCGTGCTCGTCACGGCGGACCACGGCATGGTCGACATCGACCCGGCGCTGCGCCGCGACGTCGCCACGGACCCGGTGCTCGCGCGGGGCGTCACGCTCGTCGGCGGCGAGCCGCGCGCGGTGCACGTCTACACCGAACCGGGGGAGACGACCGCCGTCGCGGCGCGCTGGCGCGACGTCCTGGGCGACGACGCGCTCGTCCTGGTGCGCGAGGAGGTGCTCGCGCGCGGCCTGCTCGGGCCCGACCCGCGCCCGGAGGCGGTCGCCGCCGCCGGCGACGTGATCGTCGCGCTGCGCGGGCAGGCGACCGTCGTCGACTCCCGCACCCAGACGCCCGCGTCGCTCGCCCTCGTCGGTGTGCACGGCTCGCTCACCGAGCGGGAGATGCGCGTCCCGCTGCTCGTCGCCGGGACCTGACCACCCGCGAGGCCAGACGCCACCCACGCCACGTCGCGGCCCGCCCGCGATCTCGCACCGACCGACCTCGCACCGACCGACCTTGCGAAGGAACGCCCGATGGCCGAGCTCGTCTTCTTCTCCGGGACCATGGACTGCGGCAAGTCCACCCTCGCCCTCCAGCTCGACCACAACCACGCCGCACGTGGCCGTCGCGGGCTGATCTTCTCCCGCAACGACCGGGCCGGGACCGACCGGCTCTCGTCCCGGCTCGGGCTCGAGGTCGTGGCGCGCGAGGTCCGGGACGACACCGACTTCTGGACGCTCGTCACGGCCGAGCCGGACCCGGTCGACTACCTCGTCTGCGACGAGGCGCAGTTCTACTCGCCGGCGCAGGTGGAACAGCTCGCGCGGCTCGTCGACGAGACGGAGATGGACGTCTTCGCGTTCGGCATCACCGCCGACTTCCGCACCCGGCTCTTCCCCGGCTCGGCCCGCCTCATCGAGCTCGCCGACCGGGTCGAGGTGCTCCAGGTCGAGTCGCTGTGCTGGTGCGGACGGCGCGCGACGCACAACGCGCGCACGGTCGACGGGCGCATGGTCGTCGAGGGCGACCAGGTCGTCGTCGGGGACGTCGGGGCAGGCTCGGGCGAGATCGGCTACGAGGTGCTGTGCCGCCGCCACCACATGCGCCGCATGACCACGGCCCTCGCGCGCCGCCAGGCGGCGTCCGACGGGCTGCCGCTCGACCTGCCGCGCTGACCCGGCGCCTGTGGCCGGGCGTGCCCGGTCGGCGCGTGGGCGCCTACTCCGGGCGCGCTCCGAACACGATCTCGTCCCAGCTCGGGACCTTCGCGCGCGAGCGGTTCTTCCCCTTGCGCGGCTCGCGCGCCGTCTGGGGGCGCGCCGCCGGTGGCGGGTCGTCCGTGTCCGCAGGGGTGGCGCCGCCGCCCGAGCGCTCGTCGCGCAGGGGACGGCCGCCCTCGCCGTCCTCCGGCTCCGCGCCCGCGTCGTCCCGTGCGTCCGAGAGCGCCGGCTCCGGCAGGCGTACCGCGTCGAGCGGACGGATCGTCGGGAGGTGGACGACGGTCGCCCCGGCCGAGGTGGCCGCGTCGTCCCGAGAGCCGTCCGGCGACCCGTCGCGGTCCGGACCGGCTCCGACCTTCGGGCCGAACCCCTCGAACGGCTCCTGCCCGTCGACCTCGACCGGCCCCGCCGGGGCCTTGCGCGGGCGCACGCCCCGGCGCTGGCTCAGGTCGTCGAGGAGCTCGGCGGTCCCGTCGTCGGCGGGCGGAGCGGCCGGGGGAGCGGCGCGGAGCCCCCGGCCGCGCCCCGTCGCATCGACGTCGAACACCGCGACGGCCCCGGGCGTCGGATCGCGCGGGGCGTCCGTCCCCGAGAGCCAGCGGGCCTCGTCGTCGAGCGCCTGGAGCGCGCGCGTCGCCGCGTCGTACTCCCAGCGGGCGGTCCGGCTGCCCGTCCCGACCTCGAACTCCGCCGTCACGACCCACGAAGCCCCGGGCTGGCGCGCGGCGCTCCACTCCACGGTGTCGGGCTCGACGTCGCGCGCCGCGAGCCGCTGCGCGACGAGATCCCCGACGGTCGGCGAGTCCTCGTCGTGCCCCTGGCGAGAGGCGCGGACCCGGTCGACGACGTACTCCTGCTCCGCGACCACCGGGCCCGCGAAGCGGCGCACGTTCTCGACGCCGAGGCCGGCGGCCTCGGCGACCGTCTCCACGGACTCCCCGGCACGCAGCCGGGCCTGGATCTCGCGCGGCGCGAGGTTGCGCTCGCCCTCCGCGCGCAGGTGCTCCAGGTGCGGGCGGTCGCGTCGCACGGCCGCCCGCAGCGACTCGGTGATCGGCAGCGTGAACTGCGTGCCGCCCGTCGCGCGCAGGACGAGGTGCTCCCCGTCCTCGTGCAGTCTCACCAGCTCCAGCTCGTCCATGGACCCTCCCGTGTCGCCGCGCCCGGTGACGCTCGCGGTGCCGCTCCAGATGGCTGCCCGGTCGCTCGTCCAGCCGCCCGGTGCCGGGCCGCGAGCCGGTCTCCCGGGCTCGGCGGACCGCGACGCCCGCGTCACCGCTCCCTCGAGGGTGCCATCGTCCCACCCGCGAGCCGCGCAGCACGCGCGGTGTGCCGCGGACTCGGCGCGGGCTCGTCCGCGCCCCGGGGGCGGGCGGCTGGGATGATGCCGGGTGTGATCCTCGACCTCGTGCCCGGCGACGCCCTCGAGCTCGGCGGCGTGTTCTTCGCGGCGCTCTCGGGCGGGCTCGCCGCGGTGCGCAAGCGGTTCGACCTCGTGGGCGTCCTCGTGCTCGCGTGGGTCGCGGGTCTTGGCGGCGGCCTGCTGCGCGACGTCCTGATCGGCGCGATCCCCCCGGTCGGGATCTCCGACTGGCGCCTCGTCGCCGTCGCGGTGCTCGCGGGCGTCGTGACCTTCTTCTGGCACCCGCGTCTCGAGCGGCTCCGGCGGAGCATCATCGTCCTCGACGCGGGCGCCCTCGCGCTCTTCGTGCTCTCCGGCACGATGAAGGGCCTCGACTACGGCGTGGGCCCGCTCGCGGCGATCTTCGCCGGCGTCATCACGGGCGTCGGGGGCGGCATCCTGCGCGACCTGCTGACCAACGAGGCGCCGCTGCTGTTCCAGGACAAGCAGCTCTACGCGATCCCGGCGCTCGCGGGGGCGGCGCTGACGGCCGGGCTCGCGGAGGCCGGCGCCCTCGGCCTGCTGTCGCAGGCGGCGGTCCTCGCGCTCGTGTTCGGCTTCCGCCTCCTCTCCCTGCGCCTCGGCTGGTCCGCGCCCGGTCCGTGGGAGGGTCGCACCGCACACCGCGGGTCGGGCAGGATGTGAGCCGTGCGCCTCTTCATCGACGACCCCCGACAGCCCGACGACGTGACCGTGGCCGACCTGCGCGACCTCGCGGAGCGGCTCGCCCGCGAGGCGGGCGACCTCGTCCGTTCCGGTCGACCCGACCGCGTCGAGGTGGCCGCCACCAAGTCGACGGCCACGGACGTCGTGACGCGCATGGACGCCGACTCCGAGGCGCTCCTGCGCCGCGGCATCGCGGCGGCACGGCCGGACGACGCCGTCCTCGGCGAGGAGGAGGGCGCCTCGTCCGGCACGTCCGGCATCACGTGGGTCATCGACCCCGTCGACGGCACGGTCAACTACCTCTACGGGATCGCGTCGTACGCGGTGTCCGTCGCCGCGGTCGTGGGTCCGCCGGACCCGCTCGAGTGGACGGTCCTCGCCGGCGCGGTGCACTCCGTCGTCGACGGGCGCACCTGGACCGCCGGCCTCGGGGCAGGCGCGACGGTGGACGGGCGCCCGGTCCGCGTGAACGCCGAGACGGACCTGGGGCAGTGCCTCGTGGGCACGGGCTTCGGGTACGACGCCGACCGCCGCCGCGCGCAGGCGCGCGTGCTGGTCGACGTGCTGCCCCAGGTCCGGGACATCCGCCGCCTCGGCTCGGCGGCGATCGACCTGTGCCTCGTCGCCTCGGGCGAGCTCGACCTCTACTACGAGCGCGGCCTCAACCCCTGGGACATGGCCGCGGGCGCCCTCGTGGCGCACGAGGCCGGAGCGCGCGTCACAGGCCTCCGGGGCCGCGCCGCGGACCGCGAGATGACCGTCGCGGGGCCGCCCGAGGCGGTCGCGCGGCTCGTCCGGATCCTCGAGGACGCGGACGCCGACACCGACGCCTGAGCGCACGCGGCGGGGCTGGGAGCGTTCCCGCGTCCCCGGTCCGGACTACCCCGTGTTCGCCCGTGACGAACGACACCGGGCGGGCGGGGCGCCACAGGGTGCATCCCTCCCGGAAATGGTGCAGAATCCGGTGGCCCGCCGGGAACAATTCCGGTGCGCCGTGCATTGATCAGCGTGCACGTGCCACGACGACCTCGGGGCACGCCACGTCACGGGGTGCCCCGCGCCCCGCACCTGTGCCGCCCGGCACGACCGGCCATCGCCGGTGGTCCCGGACGGGCACTGTCGCGATCGACGAATACTCCGGAGAGTGACCCCACAGATGGCAACAGACTACGACGCCCCCCGCAAGAGTGAAGAGGAGCTCAGCGAGGACTCGCTCCAGGAGCTCCAGGCTCGTCGCTCCGACAAGAGCTCGGGCGTCGTTGACGAGGACGAGACCGAGGCGGCGGAAGGTTTCGAGCTGCCCGGTGCCGACCTGTCCGGCGAGGAGCTCTCCGTCCGGGTCCTGCCTCGTCAGGCCGACGAGTTCACGTGCTCGAGCTGCTTCCTCGTGCACCACCGCAGCCAGCTCGCGTACGAGAAGAACGGGCAGCAGATCTGCTCGGAGTGCGCCGCCTGACCTGCACGACGCACGAAGGCCGCCGCCCCTGCCCCGGGGGGGCGGCCTTCGTCGTTCGCAGTGCTCATCTCGCGGTGCTCGTGGGGTGGGCTCGTCGAGCCCAACCCGGCGGGCCGTCCCTCAGGTCGTACCCCGTCAGGACGCGCGCGCGGCCCGGATCGCGTCCGCGAGGCGCTGCGGGTGCCGCGAGGAGACGAGCCAGTACGGCGTCGGGTCCTGCGGGTCGTCGAGCACGACGTGCACACCGGTGCGGGCCCACGCGCGCAGGCACACGTAGGCGCGGGCGTCGAGGCGCGGGCCGAGCTGGACGCGCATCGCCTCCGCGTCGAGGGTCGTGACCTGGCCCAGCAGGGACACGGGGATGTGCGCCCGCCCGGCCCGGAGCTCGCCGTCCGCCACCGCGACGACCGGCGAGGTCCACCAGAGACCCGCGACGCCCGCCACCGCGGCGAGCGCGCCCACGCCGAGCGCGATGGCGTGGCTCGCGGGCCACAGCGCGATCCCGAGGACCAGGGCGAACCCGACGGCCGCGGCCCAGCCGCCGACGCCCGGGACGAGGCGCTCGCGGTACGGCGTCGCGCCCCCGGCACCGGGTGCCCCGGCGGATCCCGGGGTCGAGGCGGGCGTGCTGCGGTCGGCGGGGTCCGTCATGGGTCCATCATCCCAGCAGTCGGGGCGTCGCCCGACGTGCTCGCCGGTCCCGCCCGCGACCACTAGGCTCTGCCGGGTGCCGAACCACCACCAGCCCGAGACCGGGGACGTCGACGTCCTCATCACGCTCCTCGACGACGTCCCCGTGCCGTCGTACGCCCACCCGGGCGACGCCGGCGCCGACCTCGTGACGACCGTCGACGTCGAGCTGGCGCCGGGGGAGCGCGTCGTCGTCCCGACCGGGGTCTCGATCGCGCTGCCCGACGGCTACGCGGCGTTCGTGCACCCGCGCTCGGGTCTCGCCGCGAAGCACGGCCTCACGGTCGTCAACGCGCCGGGCACCGTGGACGCCGGCTACCGCGGCGAGATCAAGGTGACGCTGCTCAACACCGACGCCCGCGACGCCGTGGTCCTCCGGCGGGGCGACCGCGTCGCGCAGCTCGTCGTGCAGAAGGTCGAGCGGGCGCGGTTCGTGCAGGCCGAGCGGCTGCCCGGCTCGCACCGCGGCGAGGGCGGCTTCGGGTCGAGCGGCGGGTGGGGCGCGGCGACCTGACCGGTCGTGGACGGGCGGCGGGCGCAGGAGCCGCAGCGCCCGTCGTCGCGCAGCGAACGTCGCACCACGACCGTCGCTGCGCGGGCTAGTGTGGAAGCAGTGCGGGGCGAGCGCCCCGTGAGGAGTCCCGGCCGAGGGCCGGGCAGGTGAAGGAGTTCCTCCGTGGGTCTGTTCCGTCGCTCCAGGTCGTCCGAGCCGACCGAGTCGCCCGAGCCGTCGGGCACGACGTCCGCGCCGGTCGACGACGGCGCGCCCGTCGAGGCGGCGAGCGAGGAGAAGCCCGCCCGTGGGCCGTACGACTCCTCCCAGGTCCCCGAGCGCGGGCCCCGCCTGGACCTGGGCGCCGTGTGGCTGCCGGGCGTGCCCGGGATGGAGCTGCGCATGGAGGTCGACAAGAAGACCCAGCGCATCACCGGCGTGGCGTGCGCCGTCGCCGGCTCCGGTCTCCAGGTGCAGGCGTTCGCCGCGCCCCGTACGGACGGCATCTGGGACGAGATCCGCGGGGAGATCGCCGCGTCGGTGACCAAGCAGGGCGGCACGGTCGACGACCTCCCCGGCCCGTTCGGCCGCGAGCTGCTCGCCCGCATCCCCGCGCAGACGCCGGACGGGCGTCCCGGCGTGCGGCCCGCCCGCTTCGTGGGCGTCGACGGCCCGCGCTGGTTCCTCCGCGGCGTGCTCACCGGCAAGGCGGCGGTCGACCCGGCAGAGGCCCGGCTGCTCGAGTCCGTGTTCGCCAACATCGTCGTCGTGCGCGACCAGAGCCCGCGCCCGCCTCGCGACCTCCTCGCCCTGCACCTGCCGGGCAAGGGCCCGGCCGCCGCGGCGCCGGCGCCCGCCGGCGCCCCCGAGACCCCCTCGTTCGACCCGCTGACCCGTGGGCCGGAGATCACGGAGATCCGCTGACATGGCCCCCACGCTGCGGGACGCCTGGCGCACCGCCCTCGCCTCCCAGGAGGAGGTCGCCGCCGACGAGGAGCGCTCCGAGGCGGCACGGCAGAAGGGCTGCCGAGCCGTCTCCGAGCTGCCCAACCGCCGTCGGGCCAAGATCTCCGGCGTCCTGCGGTCCGTGGTGCTGCGTCCCCGAGAGGGCGTCCCGACGGTCGAGGTCGAGCTGTTCGACGGCTCCGGCGTCGTGGACCTCGTGTGGCTCGGCCGGCGGCGCATCGCGGGGATCGAGCCCGGTCGCCGGGCCCTCGTCGAGGGCCTGGTGTGCGACGTCGACGGGCGTCGCACCATCTTCAACCCGCGCTACGAGCTCCTCGCCAAGCCGGGGGAGTGACCCACGCCCGCCGAGGCGCGGCGGTGCCGTACGATCCTGCGGACGTGCAGCGGCCGACCCGGGCCACGCGCCCGGACCGTAGCCGACCGACCCCGAGCCACCGAGGACGCCACGAGATGACGAGCAGCAGCGACGCGAGCGGCGCCCCAGCGGACGGGCGTCCGGGCCCCGGGCACGTCCCGGAGGGTCTCGCGCACGACGCGGACGTCGCGGAGACCGTCGTCGACGACGTCGCTGCGCCCGAGGACGGTCGCGCCCGCGGGGTCCGCGCGCTCGCCGGGCAGGACTTCTCCGTGGCCGACGCCATCGGGGGCGTGCGCGGGCTCGTGGAGTCGGTCGCCCCGGGCCTCGTCTTCGTCGTCGTCTACGTCGCCACGACGAACCTCCAGTGGGCGCTCGTGACCTCGGTCGCGGCGGCGCTCGTCGCGGTCGCGGCGCGGCTGATCCAGCGCACCCCCGTGACGCAGGCGTTCGGCGGCCTGCTGGGCGTCGGCATCGGCGTGATCTGGGCGTGGCGGTCGGGCGAGGCGCAGGACTACTTCGCGTGGGGCCTGTGGACGAACGCCGCCTACCTCGTCGCGCTCCTCGTCTCGGTCGTGGCCCGCTGGCCGCTCGTCGGGCTCGTGGTCGAGGGCTTCCGCAGCGGCTTCGGCGCGGGTGCGGCCTCGGGTTCGGCCGGGACGACGGCGGACCCGTCACCGGACACGGTCGACGCCGCGGACTCCTCGGCCGAGCGGCCCGCGGCGACCGCGACGCCGGCGGGCACCCCCGTCGACGCGGACGCCGCCGAGCCCGGCGCGTTCGCCCGCTGGGCCCGCACCTGGCGGTCCGACCGGGCGCTGATGCGCCGGTACACCGCCGCGACGTGGCTCTGGATCGGTCTGTTCGCCGCCCGGCTCGCGGTCCAGGTCCCGCTCTACCTCGACGGCGACGTCGGCTGGCTGGGCACGGCGCGCCTCGTCATGGGCATCCCGCTCTGGGCGCTCGTCCTGTGGCTCACGTGGATCCTCGTGCGTCGGCCCCACGCCGCGGCGGGGCCCGCACAGCCGACGGCGTAGGCCCGGCGGACGCTACGCGCCCGTCAGAGGGCGCCCTCGCCCTCCTCGGGCGCCGCGACGCCTGCCTCCGGGGCGGTCGGCTCGACGTCGTCGGGCGCACCGGCGAGGAGCCGGCCGAGGGCTCCCTCGTCCGCCTCGTCGCCCGTGACGAGCAGGAGCTCGTCCCCGGCCTCGAGCGTGTCGTCCTGGCTGGGCGCGATCGGGCGCGTGCCGCGGACGATCGCCGCGAGCACCGTGTCCGCGGGCCAGCTCACCTCGCCGACGCGGCGACCCACGAGCGGGGAGGTCGGCGGCAGGGTGACCTCGAGGATGTCCGCCCCGGACTGGTGGAACGTGAAGATGCGGACGAGGTCGCCGACGGCGACGGCCTCCTCGACCATGGCGGTCATGATGCGCGGTGTCGAGACGGCCACGTCCACGCCCCACGACTCGTCGAACATCCACTCGTTCTTCGGGTTGTTCACGCGTGCGACCGTGCGCGGCACCCCGAACTCGGTCTTGGCGAGGAGCGACACGACGAGGTTCACCTTGTCGTCGCCCGTCGCCGCGACGATGACGTCGCACTCGTCGACCTTGGCCTCGGCGAGCGTCGAGAGCTCGCACGCGTCGGCGAGCAGCCAGTCCGCCTCCGCGACCTGGGCGACCCGCATGGCTGCCGGCTGCTTGTCGATGAGCATGACCTCGTGGTCGTGGCTGAGGAGCTCGCGAGCGATCGAGCGGCCGACCGAACCCGCTCCCGCGATGACGACGCGCATCACTCGGCCTCGACCTTCGGTGCGTGGGTGAGCTTGCGTTCGACGACGGCGGCCTGCTCGTCGTCCATGAGCACGTGCAGCACGTCGTTCTCCTGGAGGACGGTGCGGTCGGTGACGAGGACACCGTCGCCGAAGCGGCTGACGAACGCCACGCGCGCGCCCGTGGCGTCCTCGATGGCGCGGACCGTGCGCCCGACCCAGTCGGGGTGGAAGTCGACCTGCGCGAGCCGCACGCGGCCGGACGGGTCGCGGTACTCGTCGGTCGCGCCGAACGGGAGCATGCGCCGCAGCACCTGGTCCGCGGTCCAACGCACGGTCGCGACCGTGGGGATGCCGAGGCGCTGGTAGATCTCGGCGCGCTGGGGGTCGTAGATGCGGGCGACGACCTTCTCCACGCCGAACGTCTCTCGCACGACGCGCGCGGAGAGGATGTTCGAGTTGTCGCCGTCGGAGACCGCGGCGAACGCGTACGCCTCCTCGATGCCGGCCTGCACGAGCGTGTCGCGGTCGAAGCCGACCCCGGTCACCTTCTTGCCCGTGAACTCGGCCGGGAGGCGCCGGAACGCGTCGGGGTTCTGGTCGACGACGGCGACCGAGTGGCCGCTCGACTCGAGCGACTGGGCGAGCGTCGCGCCGACGCGGCCGCAGCCCATGATGACGAAGTGCACGCACCGAACGCTACCGCTCGCGGGGCCGCCGGGCGCGCACCAGCGCGACCGGGCGCGGTCGGGCATAGCATGAGGCCTCGTGTCGGAGATCGCTGATGCCGCGAAGCGGCTGCTGCTCGGGCGGCCTGTCCGCAGCGAGCACCTGGGGCACACGCTGCTCCCCAAGCGTGTGGCCCTGCCCGTGTTCGCGTCCGACGCACTGTCGTCGGTCGCGTACGCCCCGGACGAGATCCTGCTGACGCTCGCTCTCGCGGGGCTCAGCGCCACGATGATCTCGCCGTGGGTGGGCCTCGCCGTCGTGGTCGTGCTGCTGACGGTCGTCGCGTCGTACCGCCAGAACGTGCGCGCCTACCCGTCGGGCGGCGGCGACTACGAGGTGGCCACGGTCAACCTGGGCCCGTCGGCGGGCGTCGGCGTCGCGTCGGCGCTCATGGTCGACTACGTGCTCACGGTCGCGGTCTCGATCTCCTCCGGCGCGCAGTACGCGGCCAGCGCGATCCCGGCGCTGCGCGACCACGAGGCGGCGTTCGCGATCGGGCTCGTCGTCGTCCTCACGCTCGTCAACCTGCGCGGGGTCAAGGAGTCGGGGACGTTCTTCGCGATCCCTGTCTACCTCTTCATGCTGGCCATCGGCACGACGGCGGTCGTCGGGTTCTTCCAGTACGTCACGGGCAACCTCGGCCCCGCGGAGAGCGCGGAGTTCGAGCTCACGGCGGAGAGCGGGTTCGACCAGGGGCTCATCGGCATCGCGGGCGCCTTCCTCGTGGCCCGGGCGTTCGCGTCCGGGTGCGCCGCCCTCACCGGCGTCGAGGCCATCAGCAACGGCGTCCCGGCGTTCCGCAAGCCCAAGTCGCGCAACGCGGCCACGACGCTCGCCCTGCTGGGCGGCATCTCGGCCGTGATGATCATGTCCATCCTCTTCCTCGCGCGCGCGACCGGCGTGCACTACGCCGAGGACCCGCACACGCAGCTCTCGCTGGACGGGGAGCCGCTGCCCGTGGACTACGTGCAGCACCCGGTGATCGGGCAGCTCGCCGAGACCGTGTTCAGCGGGGTGCCCGTGCTCTTCTACGTGGTGTCCGCGGTGACAGGACTGATCCTCGTGCTCGCGGCGAACACGGCGTTCAACGGCTTCCCGGTGCTCGGCTCGATCCTCGCGAAGGACGGCTACCTGCCACGCCAGCTCCACACGCGGGGCGACCGGCTCGCGTTCTCCAACGGCATCGTCACGCTGGCCGTCGCGGCGATCGTGCTCATCTGGGCGTTCGACGCGCAGGTCACGCGCCTCATCCAGCTCTACATCGTGGGCGTGTTCGTGTCGTTCACGCTGTCCCAGCTCGGCATGGTGCGGCACTGGACGCGGGCGCTGCGCACCGAGCACCAGCCCCGCGAGCGGTCGCGCATGCGGCGATCGCGCGTGGTCAACACGGTGGGCCTGGCGATGACTGGCACGGTGCTCGTCATCGTCCTCATCACGAAGTTCACGCACGGCGCCTGGATCGCGATCCTCGCGATGGCGCTCGTCTTCGTGCTCATGAGGTCGATCCGCAAGCACTACGACAGGGTGCGCGACGAGCTCGCGCTCGGCGACGAGGCCGCCGCGGCCCGTGCCCTGCCCAGCCGGGTGCACGCCATCGTCCTCGTGTCCAAGATCCACCGCCCGACGATGCGGGCGCTCGCCTACGCGCGGGCGTCGCGCCCGTCCGTCCTAGAGGCGGTCACCGTCGGCGTGGACTCCGAGGACGTCGAGGACCTCATGCGGCAGTGGGAGGCGCTCGACCTCCCCGTCCCGCTGCGCGTGCTGGACTCGCCGTTCCGCGAGATCACGCGCCCGGTGCTGTCGTACGTGCGCTCGGTGCGCCGCGAGTCCCCGCGCGACCTCGTGGTCGTCTACATCCCCGAGTACGTCGTCGGCCACTGGTGGGAGCAGCTCCTGCACAACCAGAGCGCGCTACGACTCAAGGGCCGCCTGCTCTTCACACCCGGCGTCGTCGTGGCCTCCGTGCCGTGGCAGCTCTCCTCGACCGAGGGGCAGACCGGCCTCGAGGGCGAGGGGTTCCGCCAGCGGTTCACGGGGTACTGACCCCCGCTACGGCCGCGAGCGTGAGGAGGGGGGCCGCGGGGGCGGTACCCCGCCCCCCCGACCCCCCCCGGGGGGGGGGGGGGGGGGCGCGGGGTCTCGGGGGGGGGGCGGGCGCCCGGCGCGGGGCGGCGGGGCCCGCCCGC
>NZ_JBHXIC010000036.1:0-2333 GCF_042723955.1 Cellulosimicrobium cellulans
CGCGCGGGGGGGCGGGGGGGGCGGCCCCCCCCCCCCCGGGGGGCGGGCCCACCCGAGGGGGGGGCGTGGCCGCGCCCCACCCCCCCACCCATGGCGTTCTCGGCGAGAGGCGGAACGATCGAGTCAGCCCTTGACCGCTCCCCCGAGGCCCGCGCCCTGGAGGAACATGCGCTGGAAGACGAGGAACAGCCCGACCGGGATGAGCGTGGAGATCGCGAGCGCCGCGAGGAACACGCCGAGGTCGGTCGACGCCTCGATGGACGGCAGGCGCACCGACAGCGGCTGGATCGCCGGGTCCTTGAGGACCAGCAACGGCCAGAGAAAGTCCTTCCAGGCCGCGATGACCGCGAACACCGAGACCACGCCGATGATCGGCTTGGACATCGGCAGGACGACCGACCAGAACAGCCGGTACGGCCCCGCCCCGTCCATGCGCGCGGCCTCGAACACCTCGCGCGGGAGGCTGTCGAAGAACCGCTGGACGAGCAGCACGTTGAACGCGCTCGCGCCCGCGGGCAGCCACACGGCCCAGAAGCTGTTGATGAGCGACTGCCCCAGGAGCGGCGGGTCGAGGATCGTCAGGTACAGCGGGACGAGCAGGACGATCGCCGGGACGAACATGGTCGACAGGACGAGCGCTTGCACGACCTTCCCGTACCGCGGCCGCAGGACGGACAGCGCGTAGCCGCCCGTCGTCGCGACGAGGATCTGCGACGCCCACGACCCGACCGCGAGCCAGATCGTGTTGAGGAAGTACCGGCTGACCTGGACGTCGTTCCACGCCTTGTCGAGGTTGTCCCACGCGATGCCGTTCGGGAAGATCGCCATCGGCGTGCGCAGGATGTCCTGCGTCGGCGTGACGGCGTACTTGGCGAGCAGCAGCATCGGCCCGAGACCTGCGACGACGAGGATCACGAGCAGCAGGACGTGCGTGGTACCCATCCCCCACCGGACGGACGGGCGGCGCCAGTCCGCCTCGGAGAGCGCGCCGCGGTCCTCGACGCCGTCGAGCGCCTTGCGACGGCGCGCGCGCACCCTGCGACGGTCCGCCTCGCGGCGGGACCGGCTCGCCTCGGCGGCGCGACGCGAGGTGCCCGCGGGGTCGTCGACGGCGTCCGTCGCCGCCGCGGAGTCCTGCGAGACGACGCCGATCTCGCTCGGGTTGTCGGTGGGCGAGAGAGTCATGACGTGCTCCAGGACCGGGTGAGCCGGAAGTAGAGGATCGAGAAGACGGCGAGGACGGCCGCGAGCATGATCGACAGCGCGGTCGCCGCCCCGTAGTCGCCGCCGAGGCTGTTCTGGAAGGCGTAGCGGTAGATGAGCAGCAGGATCGTCAGCGTCGCGTTGTTCGGCCCGCCGCCCGTGAACAGGTAGGGCTCGAGGAAGACCTGCGCCGTGCCGATCACCTGGAGGATCAGCGTGATGAACAGGACGCCGCGCAGCGCCGGGAGCGTCACGTGCCAGATCTTGCGCCACAGCCCCGCGCCGTCCACCTCGGAGGCGTCGTAGAGCTCGGGCGGCACGCTCGTCAGGGCGGCGAGGTAGATGATGATCGTCCCGCCCGCGCCGGCCCACGTCGCGGCGAGCACGAGCGAGGGCATCGCCGTCGAGGCGTCCTGGAGCCACGGGTACGGGCCGAGCCCGACCCAGCCGAGGATCGTGTTGAACACGCCCGTCGGGCTGCCGTTGTAGAAGAACTTCCACAGCAGCACGGCGACGACCGGCGGCACGACGACCGGCAGGTACGCGAGCGCGGAGTACAGCCCGCGCGCCCGGCGGACCTCGCGCATGAGCACGGCGGCGACCAGCGGGATCGGGTACCCGAACAGCAGCGCGAGGAACGCGAAGTACAGCGTGTTCTTCACGGCCTTCCACAGGAGCGGGTCGTTCAGCACCTGGCGGAAGTTGTCGAGCCCGACGAACGTCGGGTCACTGACCAGGTTCGTCTCCTGGAAGCTCATGATCACCGCGCGCACGATGGGGAACCACGAGAAGACGCCGAAGATCAGGATCAGCGGGAGCAGGAAGACGAGGTTGCTCAGGCCGCCGCCACGCAACCACGTCACGGGGCTGCGGCGTCGGCCGTCGCGGTCGGCCCGCGCGTGGGAGGCGGGTCCCCGTCGCGGCGGTGCGGTGGTGGCGGTCACGGGCGAACGTCCTTCGGTGCGGTGGGAGGCGCCCGACGACGCGAGGTGCGTCGCGCCGTCGGGCACCGGCGGGGTACGGGTCGGCCGGCCGGGGGCGGGGCCGGGCGACCCGGGTCTGCGGTCACGGGGCCCCGGGCGGGCCGCGCGACCCCGGCGGGAGCCCCGGGGGAGCAGGGTGCGCGCCGC
>NZ_JBHXIC010000036.1:2343-7946 GCF_042723955.1 Cellulosimicrobium cellulans
GCGGCCCCGGGCCCGGCGGCGCCGCGCGCGGGGGGCGGGGGGCGGGCGGGCGGGCGCGGCGCCGCCGCCCGCCCCCGCCCGGGTCTGCGGTCACGCGGCCCGGTGCGGACCGCGCGACCTCGGCGTCAGCCCTGGTCGAGCAGGGACTGCGCCTCGGTGTTCGCCTGCTCGAGCAGCGCGTCCACGTCGGCGTTCTCGTCCGTCAGGACGGCCTGGACGACCGGGTCGAGGAGGGCGTAGATCTCCTGCGTCTTCTGCGACGGCTCACCGACGAGCGGCAGGTCGAACATCGTGTCCGTGTAGCTCGTCATCTGGTCGAGCGGGACGTTGATGTAGTCCTTGATCCACTCCTGGTTCTGCTCGTACTGCTCCTGGGAGAACATCGGCAGGACCGGGGTGCCCACGGGCTGGTCGTTCGCGACGAGCGTCTCGGCGTCCGCGACGGCGCGCTTCTCGTCGACGAGCTTCGCGAGGTAGAAGAAGTCGATCCACTTGATCGCGGCCTCCTTCTTCGACTCGTCCACGTTCGCCGGCATCGCGGCGAGCGTGCCGCCGGTGAGGACACCCGCGTCGTCGCCCTCGAGCGGGAGCGCCGCGAGGCCGTAGGTGGCGGGGTCGATCGCGTTCGTCTGGACGAGCGACGTGAAGACGTCGGAGCCCGACGTGTACATCGCGACCTGGCCGGCGGCGAACGCCTGGTTCATGGTGCCCCAGTCGAGGAGGAAGTTGCTCCCGAGGGAGTTGTCCTCCCAGCGCATGGCCTTGAGCCACTCGAGCGCTTCCTTGGTCCCGTCGTTGGTGAGCGTCGAGGTGGCCGTGCCGTCGTCGGCGACCTCCTGCGTGCGGCCGCCGCGCGCGAACGTGTTGACCGTGAGCTGCCAGCCGCCCGTGTTGTTCTGCGACATCTGCATGTAGCCCGCCACGCCGGGGTTGGCGTCCGCGATCTTCTTCGCCGCCTCGCGGACCTCGTCCCACGTGGTCGGCGGCTGGTCGGGGTCGAGCCCGGCGGACTCGAACAGCGCGCGGTTGTAGTGCAGGCCCACGCCGTACACGTTCTTCGCGGGGATCGCGTAGACGTGACCGTCGGCGCCCGTCCCGGCCTCGATGATCGCCGGGTTGAACTTGTCGGCGTACGGCAGGGTGCGGAACTGCTCGTCGAGGTCGGCGAGCTGGCCGTTCTCCACGAGCGTCTTCGCGTCGGTGAACGGGATCTCGAAGACGTCGGGCAGCGTGCCGCCGGCGAGCTGGGGGGCGAACGTCGTCGCCTTCCACTCGTACTCCTCCGGCACGATGTCGATGTCCGGGTTCGCGGCCTCGAACTCCTCGACCTGCGCGTTGAAGGCGTCGATCGCCTCCTGCTCGGAGCCCGGGAGGAGGGAGACCACCTTGAGGGTGACCTTCCCGTCGCCGTCCGAGCCGCTGGTCTCGTCGTCGCTGCCCGAGCCACCGCTCGAGCACGCGGCGAGCGTGCTGATCGCGAGCGCCCCCGCGAGGGTGAAGGCGATCGCCTGACGTGTGGACTTCATCGTCACTCCTGTGTTCCGGTGGTGCTGGGTGTGCTGGGTGTCCGGGCCGACCGGCTCGCGGCCCGGGGACTCGTGGCGGTCAGGCCTGACGGCTCGTGCGCGCCGTCACGCGCGCAGCCAGACCGCGGTGTCGGGGGCGAGGTGCGTCGGTGGCTCCGACGCGTCCGCCCCGTGCGGGGTGCCGCTGTGGAGGAGGACCTCGGCGTCCTCGGGCAGCGGCACGTCGTCGGCCCCGAGGTTGACGACGCACGTGACCGCGCGGTCGTCGTCGCCGCGGGTGTCCCCGCGGACGAAGGCGAGCACGTCGTCGCCGAGCGCGACCCCGCCGAGGGAGTCGAGCCAGCGGAACGCCTCGCCGTGCAGCGCGGGTTCCTCCCGCCGTGTCGCGAGGACGCGGCGGTAGAGCGCGAGCATCGACGTCTCGTCGTCGGCCTGCGCCTCGACGGACACCTCGCCCCAGCCCGCGGGCTGAGGCAGCCAGGGCTGCGCGCCGCCGTCGGGCCCGAACCCGTGGCTCGACCCGTCACGGGTCCACGGGATCGGGACGCGGCAGCCGTCACGACCGGGGTCGACGCCGTCGGAGCGGAAGTGCATGGGGTCCTGGATCGCGTCGGGCGGCAGGTCCTCGACCTCGGGCAGGCCGAGCTCGTCACCCTGGTAGAGGTACAACGACCCCGGCAGCGCTGCCGAGAGCAGCGCCGCGGCGCGGGCCCGACGGCGCCCGGTCTCCAGGTCCGTCGGCGTGCCGAAGCGCTTGGTCGCGAACGCGAACGAGCTGTCCTCGCGGCCGTAGCGCGTCACGGGGCGCGTCACGTCGTGGTTCGAGAGCACCCACGTCGCGGGCGCCGCGACCGGGGCGTGCGCGTCGAGCGTCGTCTGGACCGACTCGCGCAGCGCCTTCGCGTCCCACGGGCGCGCCATGAAGTCGAAGTTGAACGCCGTGTGCATCTCGTCGGGGCGCAGGTACTGGGCGAACCGGGCACGGTCCGCGAGCCACACCTCGCCCACGAGGACGCGCGGCTCCTCGTAGGAGTCGGCGACGGCGCGCCAGCCGCGGTAGATGTCGTGCAGCTCGTCGCGGTCGACGTGCGGGTGCTCGCCCGGGCCGGGGTGGGCCGGGACCTCGGGCAGCGCCGGGTCCTTGACGAGCTGGGCGGCGGAGTCGATGCGGATCCCCGCGGCGCCGCGGTCGAACCAGAACCGCAGGATGTCCTCGTGCTCGCGGCGCACGTCGGGGTGGCTCCAGTTGAGGTCCGGCTGCTCGGGCGCGAACACGTGCAGGTACCACTCGCCGGGCGTGCCGTCAGGGTTCGTCGTGCGCGTCCACGTGCTGCCTTGGAACTCCGAGACCCAGCGTGTCGGGATCTGAGACCCGTCCTCGCCCTTGCCCGGGTGGAACCAGAAGCGCTCGCGCTCGGGCGACCCCGGGCCGGCAGCGAGGGCCGCCTGGAACCACTCGTGCTCGGAGGAGACGTGGTTGGGGACGACGTCGATGATCGTGCGGATCCCGAGCTCGCGCGCCTCCGCGATGAGCCGCTCGGCCTCGGCCAGCGTGCCGAACTGGGGGTCGATCGCGCGGTAGTCGGCGACGTCGTAGCCACCGTCCGCGAGCGGGGACACGTACCAGGGGGTGAACCAGATCGCGTCGACGCCGAGGTCGCGCAGGTAGCCGAGGTGCCGGCGGACGCCCGCGAGGTCGCCCGTGCCGTCGCCGTTCCCGTCCGCGAAGCTGCGCACGTACACCTGGTAGATCACGGCGCTGCGCCACCAGTCGGGCGACGCCGCCGTCGGCACCCGCACCGCCTGCGCGAGGGTCGCGTCGGGGGTGGGTTCGCCGTCGGCGACTCGGGGGTGATCGTTGCTCACCGCGTCCTCTTCCGTGAGTTCGTGGGCTGCACGTGACTGGGCCGTGCCTCGCCTGCTGCTGCGCACTGCGTTCGATCCGACCGGGGTTCCCGGGACGGCCGTCGTGCACCGGGTACCGACCGTGCCGTCGTGGACGACAGTAACTAGACGACAGGATGCGCGCAAGAACCTGACAGTGCCGTTATCGAAACGCTATCTCTCGACGTCGAGAGACCTACGCCCTCTTGCACCACACGCTTCCGCGTCACTGTCCGTCCGCGCCACGACGCACTCCGACCGCGCCGAGCCCGGGGATGTCGGCGGGCTCGACCTCCGCCGTGCCGACAACCCCGGGTTGGGGCGACGGGGGGGGGGCACGAGGGCGGGGCCCCGGGTCCGGCGCGGGTGCGGGGCGGGCCCGGGGCCCTGCGAAGGCGGGGTGCGGGCTAGGAGGCGGTGGCCTCGCGGCCGGCGGCGTGCGCGGCGGCGGTCGAGCCGCGCACGACGAGCTCAGGCTCGAACAGGAGCTCGTCGCGCGAGACGTCGGCGCCCGCGATCATGCTCGCGAGCAGGTCGACGGCGGCACGGCCCATGGGCTCGATGGGCTGGCGGACCGTCGTCAGCGCCGGGTCCGTGGAGTTCATGAGGTTGGAGTCGTCGTAGCCGACGACGGAGACGTCCGTCGGGACGTCGAGGCCCGCGCGCCGCACCGCGCGGACGGCGCCGAGGGCGAGCGGGTCGCTCGCGCACACGATGGCCGTCGCCCCCGCCTCGAGCAGGCGGTTCGCGGCGGCCTGCCCGCTCTCGAGCGAGTACTGGCTGTGCACGACGAGGGTCGGGTCGAGCACGTGCCCCTGCCGCTCGGCGAACGCCTGCGCCGCGGCGAGCTTGCGCTCGGACGGCACGTGGTCCGCCGGCCCGAGCAGCAGGCCGACCTTCTCGTGGCCGAGCGAGAGCACGTGGCCGAGCGCCTGGTTCATCGCGACGAGGTCGTCGCACGAGACGCGCGGGAAGTCGAGGTCCTCGATCGAGGCGTTCATGAGCACGACCGGCAGCCCGAGCTTCTCGAGGCGGCGGAAGTGCGCGTGGTCCGCCAGTCGCTCGGCGTAGAAGCCGCCCGCGAAGATCACGCCCGACACGTGCTGACCGAGGAGCAGGTCGATGTACTCGGCCTCCGTGACGCCGCCCGCGGTCCGCGTGCAGAGCACCGGTGTGAAGCCCTGCTGCGCGAGCGCACCCCCGATGACCTCGGCGAACGCCGGGAAGATCGGGTTGACGAGCTCGGGGAGCACGAGCCCGACGAGACGACCACGCTCGCCGCGCAGCTTGGTCGGGCGCTCGTAGCCGAGCACGTCGAGCGCGGTGAGCACCGCGTCGCGCGTCGCCTGCGACACCCCGGGCTTCCCGTTGAGCACGCGGCTCACCGTGGCCTCGCTGACACCGACCTTGGTGGCGACCTCCGCCAGACGTCTCGACATGCCGTCGACTATACGCCGCGCCGCAAACCGCTTGCGTGATTCCGGGCCGCGCGAACGCATGCTTGCGTCAGGCGGCTCGCGCAGGTCCGCGCCGACGCGCACGGCTCTGCCGACCACGACATGAAGGTCGTTCTGGCACTCATACCGACCGTCATGTCGTTCTCGGCGCGGGGTGGAGGTGGGGGCGGGGGCCCGCCCGGCTCGGGTGGGGGTGGGGAGTCTGCGGTGGTAGCGGCTAGGCTCGTTCGGTGTCCTTCCAAAAGGTACCCGCGCCCCGCCCCGCGTCCACGACGGACCCGTTCGGGATCGTCCCTGCTCCTGCGGCGCTGACGCCCGGCGAGGGCACGACCGCCGTCGTCGACGGGGCGCGGATCGTGGCCGACCCGACGCTGCGTGCCGCCGCGCGCTGGTGGCGCCGCGTGACCGAGGACGCCTTCGGGCTCGACCTCGTGCCGGCCGACCCCTCGGCCCCCGGACCGGCCGGCTCGGCGGCCCCGGCGCGGCTCGACGCCTCGGAGATCCCCACCGTGGTGATGTTCGCGCTCGACGACGACCTCCCGCCGTCGGGCTACCGCCTCACGGTCGAGGGGGGGGGGCGGGGCGCGGTGCCGCCCGCGCCCCGCCGGCCGCGCGCCCCCGCGGCGGGGCCCCGCGGGTGGCGCCCGGTGAGGGGGCCCGCGGCGCGCGCCTCCGGGGGCGACTGGTCGGGCCCGGGGCCGGGGGGGGCGCCCGACTCGATGCGGCCGGGGTCGAG
>NZ_JBHXIC010000036.1:7956-23810 GCF_042723955.1 Cellulosimicrobium cellulans
CAGCGACCGTCCGCGGGGCCCCCGCCGTCCGGCACCCCCCCCCCCCCCCCCCACGGCGCGCACGCCGCCGCGCAGACGCTCCGCCAGCTCGCCGGTCCGGCCGCGTTCCGCCGCGCTCCCGCCGCCACCCCCACGCCGACTCTGCTCCTCCCGCACGTCACGATCACGGACCACCCCCGGTTCGCGTGGCGCGGCGTGCTGCTCGACGTCGCGCGCCACTTCCTGCCCAAGACCGACGTGCTGCGGTTCGTCGACCTCGCCGCGGCGCACCGGCTCAACGTGCTGCAGCTGCACCTCACCGACGACCAGGGGTGGCGCATGGAGATCGCGCGCTACCCGCGTCTGACCGAGGTCGGGGCGTGGCGGCGCGAGTCGGGCGTCGGCACGTGGCGCGCCGGCGTCTTCGACGGCCGCCCGCACGGCGGCTACTACACCCAGGACGACCTGCGCGAGATCGTCGCCTACGCGCGCGAGCGCGGCGTGACGGTCGTGCCGGAGATCGACGCGCCGGGGCACGTCGAGGCCGCCGTGGCCGCGTACCCCGAGCTCGGCACGCGCAAGCAACCGCACGAGGTCCGCACCACCTGGGGCGTGAGCACGGAGGTGCTCGACCCGTCCGAGGAGTCCCTGACGTTCTTCCGGCACGTGCTCGACGAGGTGCTCGACGTGTTCGACGCACCGTTCGTCGCGATCGGCGGCGACGAGGTGCCGACGACGCTGTGGCGCGAGAGCCCGGCGATCGTCGCGCGCGCGGAGGCGCTCGGCCTCGACGACGTCGGCGGGCTGCACGGCTGGTTCCTCGCCCGGCTCGCGGAGCACGTCGCGTCGCGCGGTCGCCGCGCGGTCGTGTGGGACGAGGCGTTCGGGCCGTCGCTCCCCCGCGACGTCGTCGTGACGTCGTGGCGCGGCTGGGCCGTGGGGGCGGACGCGCTCGCGGCGGACCACGACGTCGTCATGGCCCCGGAGCAGGTCGTCTACCTCGACCACCGCGGCGGCGACGCCCCGGACGAGCCGGTCCCCGTCGGGTTCCTCAGCACGCTCGACGACGTGTACGCGTTCGAGCCGCTCCCGACAGGGCTCGCGGCCGCGAGCACGGACACGGACCACACCGAGGCCGGTCGCACCGGCGCCCTTCTCGGCGGTCAGGCCGAGCTGTGGTCCGAGCACCTCGACTCCGCGCGCCGCGTCGACTACGCCGCCTTCCCCCGCCTCGCGGCGTTCGCGGAGGTCATGTGGTCGCCCGAGGCCGACCGCTCCCCCGGCTCGCCCGCGTCGCGCGCGTTCCGCGAGCGCCTGGTGACGCACCACCTAGCGCGCCTCGACGCGTACGGGGTCGAGTACCGGCCGCTCGACGGCCCGCACCCGTGGCAGACCCGGCCGGGCGTCGCGGGCTGGCCGCGCGACCGCGCGGCCGAGCTCGCCGCGGGCGGCCTGCGCGGCGTGGGCGGCTGGGTCGAGGGCCGCGACGAGGACGAGGGCGGCCCCGCATGAGCGCGCTCGTGGTCCGCGGCGCCCGGCTCGTCGAGCCCGACGGCGGTGCCTCCTCCCCCGTGGACGTGACGGTCCGCGGGGGCCGGGTCGAGAGCGTCGCCACCGCAGCAGGGGCCGGAGCACTGCCCGACGACGTGGCGTTCGTCGAGGCCGACGGGCGTCTGCTGCTGCCGGGGCTCGTGGACGCGCACGTGCACGGCGAGGCCGCCGTCCTGGACGAGGACGTGCAGCTCGCGATGCTGCGCCAGGGCGTGACGAGCGTCGTCGTCGGGCAGGACGGGGTGTCCTACGCGCCCTCGCCCGCCCCGGGCGGGCAGCACACGGCGGGCGACGAGACGGCGTCGGGCCTGCACGACGCCGCGGCCTGGGCGAGCGGGTACTTCGCCGCGATCAACGGCGAGCACCCCACGTTCCGCGGCGGGTCCGTCGCGGACCTGCTCGCGACCTACGACCGCACGACGCGCGTGAACGTCGGCTACCTCGCCCCGCACGGCACGATCCGCTACGCGGTCCTGGGCGCCGCCGCCCGCGCCGCGACACCCGCCGAGACCGACCGCATGCGCGCGCTGCTCACCGCCGCCCTCGACGACGGCGCCCTGGGCCTGTCGACCGGCCTGGAGTACGTCCCGGCGACGTACGCCGACGAGGCCGAGCTCGTCGCCCTCACGAGCACCCTCGCGGCGCGCGGGCTCCCCCACGTGTCGCACATGCGCGGCTACGAGGACAAGGCAGGCCCGGCGTTCGCGGAGCTCGTGCGCGTCGCGCGCGCGTCCGGGGTCCCGACGCACGTCTCGCACTACCACGGCCCGGCCGCCGAGCTGCTGGGGTACGTCGACGACGCCCATGCCCAGGGCCTGGACGTCACGTTCGACTCCTATCCCTACCTGCGCGGCTGCTCGATCCTGTCGATGGTGTCCCTGCCGACCTGGCTGCCCATCGCCGACGTCGACGCGACCGTGGCCGCCCTGACCGACCCGGCCGTGCTCGACCGCCTGCACCGCGAGCACTTCCCCGCCCTGACCGACCTGTGGCCCCGCGTCACCATGGCCGCCGTCCCCACCGGCACCGCTGCCGGCGCGCTCCACGGCGGACCCGCCGACGACCTGACCTGGGCCGAGGGCATGGCCCTGCCCGACGTCGCCGCCCGCCTGGGCATGACCCCCGCCCAGGCCGCGGTGCACCTGCTCGTCGCGACGCGCCTGCGCGCCTCGTGCGTGTTCGCCCAGCCCCCGACCAACTCGCCCGAGTCCGTGCGCGCCCTGCTGCGCCACCGCGCGCACGTCGGCGGGTCGGACGCGATCTATGCCGGCGGACGCCCCCATCCGCGCGGGTGGGGCGCCTTCGCGCGCTTCCTCGCCGAGCACGTGCGTACGCTCGGGGACTGGACGTGGCACGACGCCGTCACGCACCTGTCGACGCGACCCGCCGCACGGTTCGCTCTCGCCGGGCGCGGCGTGGTGGCGCCGGGGGCGGTCGCGGACCTCGCGCTCGTCGACCCCGACCGGGTACGCGACGAGGCGACGTACGAGGACCCGCGCCGTCCGGCGTCGGGCGTGGACGACGTGCTCGTGGCCGGCGTGCCCGTCCTGCGCGACGGCACGCTCACCGACGCCCTCCCGGGCCGGCCGCTGCGCCCGGGCGCGGGGGTGCCGGCAGCGTGAGCCGCGAGCCGTCCAGCACGAGAGACCCGCTCCCGAGGAGGACCTCATGACCGGCACGACGGACGACGCCGCACGTCCCGCACCCGATCGCCCCTGGTCGGGCGACGGCGTCGGGCCACGGACCAAGGGACTGCGGCTCGACGCCCCGGCGACCGTCGCGGACGTGGTCGCGGGCTCGCCGCGCGTCACGGACGACGCCTTCTCCTGGCCGCTGCTCACGCTCGACGACGCGACGCTCGACCACAACGTCGGCGTCGTCGCGCGCCTGTGCGCGGAGCGCGGTGTCGAGCACGCGCCGCACGTGAAGACCACCATGTCGCGCGCCCTCTACGCGCGGCAGGCCGCCGCGGGTGCGTGGGGGGCGACGGTCGCCACGCCGTCGCAGCTGCGGACCGTGCGCGACTGGGGCGTCCCGCGCGTGCTGCTCGCGAACGAGCTGCTCGACCCGCGCGAGATCGCGTGGCTGCGCGACGACCTGTCGGGCGTCCTCGACGGTGCCCCCGACGAGGTGTGGCTGTGCGTGGACTCGCCGCACGGCGTCGACCTGCTCGCGCGCGGGTTCGCCGACGCGCCCGCCGCCCTCCGGGCGCGCCTCGGCGTGCTCGTCGAGCTCGGCGTCCCGGGCGGGCGCACGGGGGTGCGCAGCACCGCGGCCGCGCTCGACCTCGCGCGCGCGGTCCACGCGTCCGGTCTCCGCCTGCTCGGCGTCACGGGGTACGAGGGCTCGGTCGCGGGCGGCACGACCGACGACGAGCTCGCCGCCGTCGCCGCGTGGTGCGACGGGCTGCGCGACCTCGGCGCCGCGCTCGCCCGCGAGGGCCTCGCGGGCGTCGACGAGCCCCTCGTGCTGTCCGCGGGCGGCAGCTCGTTCCTCGACGTCGTGCTAGCCGAGCTGCCCGGACCGGTCCCGGGCGCCGACGGGCGCGAGGCCGAGGTCCGCGTCGTCGTCCGCTCGGGCGCGTACGTCACGCACGACCACGGCTTCTACTCGCGCACCGACCCGTGGAGCCGCATCCCCGGCGCGGAGCCGCTGCGGGGCGCCGCGACGGTCTGGGGCCAGGTGCTGTCCGTCCCGGAGCCCGGCCTCGCGATCTGCGGCATCGGGCGCCGCGACGTGTCGTTCGACATCGACCTGCCCGTCGCGCTGTGGCTGCGCTCGCAGTCCGACGACGGCTGGCTGCCCGCGCGCGAGCTCGCCGGGACACGTGTCACCGCGCTCAACGACCAGCACCTCTACCTCGCGCTCGACGCGGGAGAACCAGGTGCCAGCCAGGTCACCGGCCCCGCGACCGCCCAGGTGCGCCCGGGCGACGTCGTCGGGTTCGGCATCTCCCACCCCTGCACGACGTTCGACCGCTGGCGCGTGGCCGCCGTCGTGCGCGGCGACGAGGTCGTGGACCTCGCGACCATCGACCTCTGACCATCGCCTCAGACCACGTCCACCCAGCGACCCCGTAGAACCGAGAGGACCTCATGACCAGCGAGAAGACCGCGATCTCGACCCCCGACGCCCCGGCCCCCGCGCACACGTTCCACCAGGGCGTGCGCAAGGGCCCGTTCGTCCAGGTCTCGGGCCAGGGGCCCGTCGACCCCGCGACGAACGAGTACCTGTACCCCGGGGACGTCGCCGCCCAGACCACGCGCACGCTCGAGAACGTGCGTGCGATCGTCGAGGCGTCCGGCGCGACGTTCGACGACGTCGTGATGCTGCGCGTCTACCTCACCAAGCGCGAGGACTTCCCCATCATGAACGACGCCTACGGCGCGTTCGTCGCCCAGCACACCACCAACGGCGTGCTCCCCAGCCGCACCACGGTGTTCACGGGCCTGCCGCGCGAGGAGATGCTCGTCGAGATCGACGCCTTCGCCATCACCGCCTGATTCCCGCCCCGCGCTGTGGGCATGAAAGGGGCCCGGTTCTCGGTCGAGAACCGGGCCCGTCTCGTGCCCACAGCCGGTCGGCGGGTCAGAGCAGACGTGCGAGCAGGATGCGCACGCCGAGCAGGACGAGCACGACGCCGCCCGCGACCGTCGCCCAGCGGCCCAGACGCTCGCCCACACGGGCGCCGAGGCGCACCCCGAGCCCGGACAGCACGAGCGTCACGACGCCCACGAGCGCGACGGCGGGGAGGATCGGGACACCGAGCACCGCGAACGTGACACCCGAGGCGGCGGCGTCGATCGACGTCGCGATCGCGAGCGGGAGCAGCACGCGGTAGGCCACCCGGGGGCGCCGGGTGACGGGCGGCGCGAGCGTCGCGACCGCCGCCGGCGCGCCGGAGGCAACGCCGTCCGCAGGCACGGCCCGCTCGCGCGCGGGTCCCTCCACGTGCTCGACGGCGTGCTCGGCCTCGTCCTGGAGGCCCTCCTTGACCATGTGCGCGCCCACGAAGGCGAGCATCCCGCACGCGATCCACGGCGCCGCGCCGGAGACCGCGTCGGCGAACCACGTGGACAACGCCCACCCGGCGAGCGGCATGAGGGCCTGGAAGAGCCCGAAGAGGACCGCGACGCGCGCCGTCTCGCGCCACGTCGGGCGCCGCATCCGGGTGCCCTGCGCGAGCGCCACGGCGAACGCGTCCGCCGCGAGCGCGACGGCGACCACCACGAGCTCGAGAATTCCCACGAGAAAGCAGCCTAGAAAGCGCCGGTCGAAGGCGTCCAGGTGCGTGGTGGTGACGCTGGTCTCGGCATTTCCGGACGTGGATTCCAGCATTCCCGGTCGCGCTTTCCCGAATTCCTGGATGCGGACGTCCACAACCTCGGGGTGCGGGCGTCCGCGGCACGGCTGGGTCCGCGTGGGAGGCGACGCGTAGCGTGCGCGGCGGAGGTGACGATGCTCGCGACGATCGCCGTGGAGGGCTACCGCTCGCTGCGGAGCCTGGTCCTGCCGCTCGACCGGCTCACGGTCGTGACCGGGGCCAACGGCACGGGGAAGTCGAGCCTGTACCGTGCGCTGCGCCTGCTCGCGGAGTGCGCGCTCGGGGGCGCGGTGGGGGCGGTCGCCCGCGAGGGCGGGCTGCGCTCGACGCTGTGGGCCGGGCCGGAGCAGGGCGGCAACCGCGCGCTGCGTGACGGCGGCCCGGTGCAGGGTACCCGGCGGACCGCGCCCGTCGCGCTGCGGCTGGGGTTCACGGGCGCTGCTCCGGGTGACCTCGGCTACGCCGTCGACCTCGGACTGCCCCAGCACCCCGGCTCGGCGTTCGGCCTCGACCCGGAGATCAAGGTCGAGACGATCTGGTCCGGGCCGGCCCCGCGCCCCGCGACGCTCCAGGTCGAGCGGCGCGGGCCCGCCGTCCGCGTGCGGGACGACGCCGGAGGCTGGGTCTCCTCACCCGCTCGCCTCCGGTCGTTCGACAGCGTGCTCACCGAGCTCGTCGACCCCGTGGGCGCGCCGGAGGTCGTCGCGGTGCGGGAGACCCTGCGCTCGTGGCGCTTCTACGACCAGCTCCGCACCGACGCCGGCGCCCCGGCGCGTGCGCCGCAGGTCGGCACCCGCACGCCGGTCCTCGCGCACGACGGCGCAGACCTCGCCGCGGCGCTCGAGACCGTGCGCGACCTCGGCCGGGGCGACGAGCTCGACGCCGCCGTCGCGCGCGCGTTCCCCGGGAGCCGCCTCGCCGTGCAGGCCGACGACGGACGGTTCGAGCTCGCCCTCCACCAGCACGGTCTGCTGCGGCCGCTCACCGGCGCCGAGCTGAGCGACGGGACGCTGCGCTACCTGTTCCTCGTCGCCGCGCTGCTCTCGCCGCGCCCGCCCGAGCTCCTCGTGCTCAACGAGCCCGAGACGAGCCTGCACCCCGACCTGCTGCCCGCGCTCGGCGCGCTCGTGCACGCAGCAGCCCGGGAGACGCAGGTCGTCGTCGTGACCCACGCGGCGCCGCTCGTCGAGGCGCTGCGGGACGCGACGGCGTCGGGCCCGGCCGACCTGCCGGGTCCCGACGACCTCCTCGAGGTCGAGCTCGTCCGCTCGCCGTTCGGCGAGACGACGGTCGCCGGGCGTGAGGGCCTGCTCGACCAGCCGCCCTGGACCTGGCCCCGGCGGTGACACCGACGGCGCGGGCCCCGGGGCGCGAGCCCTGTCTCGGGGCGGTCAGCGCCGCGAGGCGACGTGGAGGCTCGTGACCGTCGCGGCGAGGTCGGTCAGCCGGGAGGCCGTCCGGTCGAGGAGCTCGTCGAGCTCGATGGGACCGGGTGCGATGCTGAACGCCGCGGCGATGCCGGCGTCGCGCGCCTGGTGCGCCGGCAGCAGGACGCGCCCCGCGAGCACGACGACGGGCGGGCGGTGCGGCGCCTCGGCGGCGAGCGCGCCCATCGCGTCGGCGACCTTCCCGTTGACCGACTGCGAGTCGAACGACCCCTCGCCCGTGACGACCAGGTCCGCACGACGGATCGCGTCCGGCAGCCCGACGGCCTCGGCGACGAGACGCGCGCCGGGCTCCAGCTCGGCACCGAGGACGCCGACCATGGCCGCAGGCACACCTCCGGCGGCGCCCGCCCCCGCGAGCTCGGACACGTCGAACCCGGCCTCCTCGACGAGCACGCCCGCCCAGCGGCGCAGCGCGTCGTCGAGGAACGCGACGTCCGCCTCCTGGGCGCCCTTCTGCGGGCCGAACACGTGGGCGGCGCCCCGCTCGCCGTGCAGGGGGTTGGTCACGTCGACCGCGAGGCGCCAGCGCACGTCGCGGGCGCGCGGGTGCAGCCCGGACAGGTCCAGGCGTGCGACGCGCGCGAGCCCCTCGCCGCCGTCGGGCACCTGCGCGCCGGCGGCGTCCAGGAGCCGCGCGCCGAGACCCGTGAGGATCCCCGCGCCGCCGTCGGTCGACGCCGACCCGCCGAGGCACACGATCACCTCGTCCACGCCCGCGTCGAGCACGGCCGCGGCTGCCGCCCCGGTGCCGAGGGTGTGCGCGTGCAGGGGCTGGAGCGTGACGTCGCTCACCTGCGGCAGGCCGCTCGCCTCCGCGAGCTCCACGACGCCCAGGCGCCCGTCGGCGGAGACCCCGTACCGCGCGGTGCGCGGGCGTCCGATCGCGTCGACCGTCGCGACCTCGCGCGCCGGCACGCCCCACACCGCGAGGAGCGCCTCGAGGGTCCCCTCGCCGCCGTCGGCCATGGGGAGCTCGACGACGTCGGCGTCGGGGACGACGCTGCGGATCCCGGCGGCGACCGCGCGCGCGACGTCTGCGGCGCTCAGGCTGCCCTTGAACGAGTCGGGCGCGACGACGACGCGCAGGGGGCCGTCGGGGCGCGGCTGGGCGGGACCGGTCGGGGTGGTGCTCGGCGTTGAGGACACGCTTCGCATCCTAGGCAGCGGGACCCGTCCGGTCCGCGCGGGAACGGACGGAGCGGACGTGTTCCCCGCCACAGCGCTCAGGATCGGCGCTCGTCCGTCCGCGGCTCGGGGACCGCCTCACGGACCACGTCCGGGATCACCTGCTGGGCCGCGCGCAACCGCTCGAGGAGCCCGCCGAGCGTCGCGAGCTCGTCGTCGTCGAGCGCCCCGCCCACGTACGTCGCGATGGCCCGGGCGTGCGCGCGGCCGGTCGCCCGCTGGAGGTCCCGACCCGCCGGGGTGAGCCGGACGAGCGTGCCGCGCGCGTCGTCGGGCGCGGACGTGCGCTCGACGAGGCCGCGCGTCGCCAGCCGGTCCACCATGCGGCTCAGCGAGGGCTGGCTGAGCAGGATGTAGACGTTGAGGTCGCGCAGGCGCATCCCCTCGTCGGGGCCCTTGGTGAGCGAGAAGAGCACGTCGTACTCGCGCAGGGTCAGGCCGTCCCAGACGGGGTCCGACCGGAGCCGGCGCATGACCGTGACCTGTGCCCGGAAGAGCGACTCCCACGTCTCGACCGCGAGCCGCGGGCTCCCGTGACCCGGTGGGGTCATCGGCCCGTGCTCGCCGTGGCCCTGCTCGACCATGACACCCCCGGACGGATTGATCGATGCGTTCGCATCGACCTTACCCGCTGGGCAGGGGTCAGCGGCCGAGCCGGCGCTCGCGCTGGGAGTAGGCGCGGAGCGCACGCAGGTAGTCCACGCGCCGGAAGTCCGGCCAGTACGCCTCGCAGAAGTAGAACTCGGAGTGCGCGCTCTGCCACAGCAGGAACCCGCCGAGGCGCTGCTCGCCCGACGTGCGGATGACGAGCTCCGGGTCCGGCTGACCCTTGGTGTACAGGTGCTCCTCGATGTGCTCGACGTCGAGGTTCTCCGCGAGGTCCTGGAGCCGCGCGCCCGCGGCAGCCTGCTCGCGGAGGTAGGACCGCACCGCGTCGGCGATCTCGTGCCGGCCGCCGTAGCCGATGGCCA
The DNA here is from genome assembly GCF_042723955.1 of Cellulosimicrobium cellulans. GTDB lineage: Bacteria > Actinomycetota > Actinomycetes > Actinomycetales > Cellulomonadaceae > Cellulosimicrobium > Cellulosimicrobium cellulans_H. Next base: position 17,415 of record NZ_JBHXIC010000036.1, read on the forward strand.
CGTTCACCTGGAGCCCGTCCACGGAGGCCGTGCGCTGCTGCGCCTCGCGCAGCGCGGCCGTGAGGCGCTCGGGAAGCAGGTCGAGCCGGCCCATGACGCGCAGGCGCCAGCGGCCCGAGTCGGCGAGGTCGCGCACCGCGTCCTCGATGATGTCGAGCAGCGCGGAGAGCTCCTCCTGCGAGCGGGACAGGTTGTCGGTCGAGAGCATCCACAGCGTGACGACCTCGACGCCCTGGTCCTCGCTCCAGCCCAGGAACTCCGCGATCTTGTCCGCGCCGCGGCGGTGGCCCGTCGCCGTCGACTCGCCGAACGAGCGCGCCCAGCGCCGGTTGCCGTCGAGGATGACGCCCACGTGGCGAGGCACGCTCTCGTGCGAGAGAGTCGCGGCGAGGCGACGCTCGTAGAGTCCGTAGACAGGGCGGGGCAGGCGCACGACGGTTCCTCGACGGTGGAAGGACGGGTGTCGCCCGGCAGGCTGATCCCTGGTCGGGACGCGCGGGCCGAACGCGCACACGCTACCGCCCCGCACCGCCCGGACGGCAGGGCAGCGGCGGCCGCGCACGCCCCTGCCCAGGATCTTCACACCGCGCCGCGGCACACGGTCGTCAACCTACGCTGCCGTAACCTACGATGGCGTAGGTTGATCGGGGCGGCGCCGCGCGCGGCCCCGCAAGACCGAGCACGACCCTGACCGCGCCTGATCCGGCACGACCCCGAGGAGACGCCGTGGACCGACCGACCGACAGCGACCCCACCCCCGGCGCACCCGACGCCGGCGCCCTGGAGAGCGTCCGCGAGAGCGTGGGCGACGCCGTCGAGAAGGTCGCCGAGGCGGTCAAGCCGCTCCTGCGCGGGTGGATCCACGCCGGGACGTTCCCCTTCGTCCTCGTCGCGAGCATCGTCCTCGTCGTCGTCGCGCCGCCGGTCGCGGGCAAGGTGTCGTGCGCGATCTTCGGGCTCAGCGCGTGCTTGCTCTTCGGCACCAGCGCGGTCTACCACCGCGGCACGTGGTCGCCGCGCGTCGCGGGGGTCCTCCGCCGCGCCGACCACTCGAACATCTTCCTCATCATCGCCGGCACCTACACGCCCCTCGCCGTGCTCCTCCTCCCCCAGCGGACCGCGACGATCCTGCTCGCGATCGTGTGGGGCGGCGCCGTGCTCGGCCTCCTCGCCCGGATCCTGTGGCTCGACGCCCCGCGCTGGGTCTACGTGCCGATCTACGTCGCCCTCGGCTGGGTCGCCGTCGGCTACATGCCGCAGTTCTGGACCACGACGAACGGACCGGCGATCGTCTGGCTCGTCGCCGCGGGCGGCCTCGCCTACACGCTCGGCGCCGTCGTCTACGGCATCAAGAAGCCGAACCCCAGCCCCCGCTGGTTCGGCTTCCACGAGATCTTCCACGTGCTCACCGTCGTCGGGTTCACGTGCCACTACGTCGCGATCATGCTCGCGGCGGTCGCCGCGCGCTGAGTGGCCGCCCGGGCCGCTGCCCCGCTCGGTCCGGCGTGCTCAGTCCTTCGGGACGACGGCGTAGCGGCGGTTGGCGAGGGACGGGTTGCGCTCGCGCACGCCCGCCAGGGCCGCGGGGTCGAGGTCGGCGCTGCGCAGCTCGGCGCGCTCGCCCAGCTCGAGGCCGACCTGGCCGTCCGGGCCGACGAGGAGCGAGCGGCCGGTCACGCCCTTGCCCGCCTGGCCGACCGCGAGCACGACGGCGGTGTTCTCGATGGCCCGCGCCCGGGCCAGGGTGCGCCACTGGTCCGCCTTGAGGTCGCCCGCAGCCCACGCCGCGGGCACCACGAGCACGTCCGCACCGGCGTCGACCAGCCGCCGCGCACTCTCGGGGAACCTCAGGTCGTAGCAGGTCATGACGCCGAAGGTCAGGTCGCCGACGGGCAGCACCAGCGGGGGCGCCGCCGGGTCCCCGGCGTCGAGCCGGTCTGACTCGCGGTGCCCGAACGCGTCGTAGAGGTGCACCTTGCGGTAGGTGCCCACGAGCTCGCCGGACGCGTCGACGGCGACCACCACGTTGACCGCGCGCCCCGCCGCGCTGCCGGGCACGAGCGTGCCCGCGATCACGGCGACGCCGTGCTCGCGCGCGAGCCGGCGCAGGGTCGTCACGAACGGCCCGTCGAGGGGCTCGGCGTGCTCGGCGCCCGTACCCCGCGGGTCGAAGCCCGCCGCGTACTCGGGGAGCACGAGCAGGTCCGCGCGCACGCGCGCCGCCTCCCGGAACGCGGCGCCGACCGTGACGAGGTTGGCCGCGTGGTCGGCCGACACCTCGAGCTGGCCGATCGTGACCCGCGCCCCGGTGGCCACGGTCAGCCCTGCCGCGCGGGACCGCCGGGTGCCCCGTCGGGAGCGCCGCCGCCCGGTGCGCCGTCGGGCGACTCGCCGTCGGAGGTCGCGTCGTCACCCGGCTCCAACGGCCCGTCCGCGCCGATGCCCTGCACCTCGGCGTTGTGCCGCATGCGCCGGAGCTGGCGGGACAGCGCGAAGAACAGGCCGACGGTCGCGAGGGCCACCGCGAAGATCGCGAGGAAGCCGACGAGGCCCGGCGACACGTCGTTCGGGTCGAGGTCCTCGCGCAGGGGGTCGTCCGAGGGGCTCGGCGTCGCGGTCTCGGCGACGACGTCGGCCGCCCAGCCCGGGCCGCCCGCACCGGTCGCCGCCAGGGAGTCCGCGAGGGACGTCGTCGGGGTCATGAGGCCGCCCCCTCGCTCGCGACGAGCTCGCGGACGCCCGCGAAGAGGTCGTCCTCGGGCAGCTGCGTGGGCACGCGCGACTCGGCGAGCTCGAACTCCTCGAACGGCCACACGTCGACCTCGAGGTCGCGCGGGATCGCGAAGAAGAAGCCGTCGGGGTCGATCTGCGAGGCGTGCGCGATGAGCGCCGCGTCTCGCTGCGCGTAGTAGCGCGCGACGTGGACGCGGGTCGTGACCTCGCGCTCGGGGATCTCCCGCGCGGACCGGGACTCGACCCAGTCGCCGAACGGCGACTCCAGGCCGGCGCCCTGCATCGCCTCGTGCAGCGTGCGGATCCGGTTCATCGAGAAGTCGTGGTTGTAGTACAGCTTGAGCGGCGCCCACGGCGCCGCGCCGCCCTCGCGGCGGTAGCGGTCGGGGTCGCCCGCGGCGTGGAACGCCTCGAACGCGACGCGGTGGCACATGACGTGGTCGGGGTGGGGGTAGCCGCCCGAGGGGTCGTACGTCGTGACGACGTGGGGCCGGAACTCGCGCACGAGCTCGACGAGCGGCGCGGCCGCCTCCTCGAGCGGGACCAGCCCGAACGAGCCCTCGGGCAGCGGGGGCAGCGGGTCGCCCTCCGGGAGCCCCGAGTCGACGAACCCGAGCCACTGCTGGCGCACGCCGAGCGCGCGCGCAGCGGACGCCATCTCGACCCGGCGCAGGGCGCGCATGCCCTCGATGCCGTCGGGCCCCTCGCCGAAGCTCGGGTTGAGGATGTCGCCGCGCTCACCGCCCGTGCACGTCGCGACGAGCACGTCGACGCCCTCGGCCGCGTAGCGGGCGGCCGTCGCGGCGCCCTTGCTCGACTCGTCGTCGGGGTGTGCGTGCACGGCCAGGAGACGGAGCGTCTCCGGCTGCTCGCGGTGGGTGGTCGATCCGGCCGCGGGTTCGGCCACTGGTCCTCCCGGGTACGTCGTACGTCTCCTCGCACGGCCGGGCCCGTCGTGGGTGCACGACGAGCGCCCGGGCTCTGCGAAGATGGGTCGAGGACATGATCCCCCACCGCGCCCACACCTGACGAACCGCCGGGACCACCGGCAGGACGCCGGGTCCGCGACCGGACGCGGCGGCACCGACCACGGGACCGCACCATGACGAACGAGACCACCGCCCCGCAGCCGAGCCCGGGCGCCCCCCTGCGACCGCCGGCGGGCCGCTACGGCCCCGAGCCGACCGAGCGGCGCCGACGTCTGGCCGTCGTCGGGATCGTGCTCGTCGCGATCGTCGGGCTCGCGATCACGCTCGTCATCGGGCTGCGGTACGCGAACGAGCCGGTGCGGTTCAAGGACTTCGGGTACACCGTCGTGAGCCCGGAGCGCGTCGACGTGACGTTCGAGGTCTACATGGACCCGGGGACGACGGCGACGTGCACGCTCGACGCCCTCGCCGACAGCTTCGCCCAGGTCGGGACGGTCGACGTGACGGTCGGCCCGGTCGAGGTCACGGAGTCGCGGTACACGGTGAGCGTGGCGACCTCCGAGCTCGCCACGACGGGCATCGTCCAGTCCTGCCGCGTCGTCCCGTGACGCACCCCGGGGCGTCGGCCGCGCGCGCTCGCTGACCTGCGGCGTCGCTGTCGGCACCCTGTGCTTTGCTATCCTGAGGGATTCCCGCACCCGACCGTGTGGAGCCCGAGACTGCGTGCTGGTGACAGGCACGCGTCCTCCGGGCGACCCGGCGACCAGCGGGAGACCAGTCCTACGCGCTGCCACCCGGCCAGCGTCACCGACCCGGGCAGGCAGGCGCACCGCGAACGCACGCGCCCCGGCTGCCCGTACCCGTACGGCCGTGCGACCGACCCGGCCGTCGACCATGGAAAGGAAGGAGCGAACCGTGACCGACACCACCGTCACCTGGCTGACCCAGGAGGCGTACGACAGGCTGCAGGCCGAGCTCGCCCACCTGTCCGGCGAGGGCCGTACCGAGATCGCGGAGCGCATCGCCGCCGCGCGCGACGAGGGGGACCTCAAGGAGAACGGCGGCTACCACGCCGCGCGTGAGGAGCAGGCCAAGAACGAGGCCCGCATCCGCGAGCTCACCGAGAAGCTGCGCAACGTGCAGGTCGGGACCCCGCCGGACGACGGCATGGTCGAGGCCGGCATGGTCGTCACCGCGGTCGTCGCGGGCGACGAGATGACGTTCCTCCTCGGCTCGCGCGAGATCGCCGGCACGACCGACCTCGACGTGTACTCGCCGACGTCGCCGCTCGGCGCCGCGATCGACGGCAAGACCGTCGGCGACGAGACGAGCTACACCGCGCCCAACGGCAACGAGATCGCCGTGAAGATCGTCGCCGCGAAGCCCTTCGAGGGCTGACGCGCCACCCACGGACGCTCCGACGGCCCGGCCCCTCTGCGGAGGTGCCGGGCCGTCGTCGTCAGAGGCGGGGCGAGCCGCCGTCGCTGCGCTCGACGCGGTAGCCCTCGGAGCGCAGGTGCGCGACGAGCTCGTCGCAGTGCTCCGGGCCCTTGGTCTCCACCTGCATGCGCACCCACGCCTCGCCGATCGCGAGGCCCACGTCGGTGCGGTCGTGGTCGATGTGCATGATGTTGCCGCGCTTGGTCGCGATGACCTCGAGCATGCGCGCGAGGGCACCGGGACGGTCGTCGAGCAGCACCTGGAGCTGGATGTACCGACCGGCCGCCGCGAGGCCGTGCCGCACGACCCGCAGCAGCACGAGCGGGTCGATGTTCCCCCCGGACAGGACGACGACGACGGGCCCCTCGACCGGGTCCGCCGCGCCCGCGTCGACGGCGGCCGTCCCGGAGAGGAGCGCGGCGACGCCGGTGGCCCCGGCGGGCTCGACGAGCAGCTTGGCGCGCTCGGCGACCATGAGCAGCGACCGGGAGATCTCCTCCTCGGTCACCGTGCGGACCTCGACGCCGTGCTGGGCCAGGATCCCGAACGGCACGTGCCCGGGCGTCCCGACCGCGATGCCGTCGGCCATCGTCGCGGCGAGCCGCGCCGTCGTCGGCTCTCCTGCGGCGAGCGAGCCCGGGTAGGCGGCGGCGCGCTCCGCCTGCACCCCGATCACGCGCACGTGCGGCGCCGTCTGCGCGAACGCCCCGGCGAGGCCCGCGACGAGCCCGCCACCGCCGAGCGGCGCGATCACGGTCCGGACGTCGGGCACCTGCTCGAGGATCTCCAGCGCGATCGTCGCCTGACCGGCGACGACGTCGGGGTGGTCGAACGGGTGGATGAAGACGGCGCCGGTCCGCTCGGCCTCGGCGCGTGCGGCGGCGAGCGTCTCGTCCACGTCGGCGCCGACGAGCCGGACCTCGGCGCCGTACTGGCGCGTCGCCGCGACCTTGGGCAGCGCGGCATCGACGGGCATGTAGACGACGGCGCGGATGCCGAGCAGACCGGCCGCGAACGCGACGCCCTGCGCATGGTTGCCGGCGCTCGCCGCGACGACGCCGCGCGCCTTCTCGTCGTCGCTCAGGCGTGCCATGCGCACGTACGCGCCGCGCACCTTGAACGACCCGGCGCGCTGGAGGTTCTCGCACTTGAGCAGCACGCGGACGCCCGCGGCCTCGCTGATGGCGCGCGTCGTCTGGACCGGGGTGCGGTACGCGACGCCGTCGAGCAGGCGGGCGGCGTCGCGGACGTCGTCGATCGGGGGCGGCAGCCCGGCCGCAGACGCCGAGCCTCG
>NZ_JBHXIC010000036.1:23820-40868 GCF_042723955.1 Cellulosimicrobium cellulans
GCGGGGGGGGGGGTGGGGGGCGCTGTGGGGTGGGGGGGGGGGTGGGGGTGGGTGTGGGGGGGGGCGGGGACGCGGTCCCGACGTCACCGTGCCTCCTCGGGCGCGCCCTCCGTCGGGCCGGCGTCCTGCGGGCCGACGACGGCGGAGTCCTCGCCGGCGCCCTCGCGGGTCCGACGGCGCGCGCCCACGTCCTCGAGGTCCGCCTCCGCGCGCGCGATCACCGGCGGTTGCGGGCTCCCCCGCACCACGACGCGGTCGTCCGTCCCGAGCTCGGGGAACTTGTCGTGCCCGTGCAGGTAGAGGACGACGGTGTTGAGGACCGCGGCGATCGGGACGGCGAACAGCGCGCCGACGATGCCCGCGGCGAAGCTGCCCGCCGCGACGACGAGCAGCACGGCGACCGGGTGCAGCGAGACCGCGTGCCCCATGAGGAAGGGCTGGAGGATGTGGCCCTCGATCTGCTGCACGAGCAGCACGATGCCGAGCATGATCAGGGCCTGGACCCAGCCCTGCGCGACGAGCACGACGAGCACGGCGATCGAGCCGGTGACGATGGCACCGACGATCGGGATGAACGACCCGACGAAGACGAGGATGCCCAGCGGCAGCGCGAGCGACGGGACGAAGAAGGCGGCACCGATCCCGATACCCACCGCGTCGACCGCGGCGACGAGGATCTGGGTGCGCGTGTACGCGGCGAGAGTGACGATGCCGCGGCGACCGGCCTGGTGGACGTTGTCGCGCGCGCGCAGCGGCAGCAGCCCGACGACCCACGACCAGATCGTGCGCCCGTCGAGCAGGAAGAAGAACGTGCAGAACAGCGCGATGAGGGCGCCGGCGACCACGTGGCCGATCGTCGTGGCCGCGCCCAGCGCGCCGGAGACGATCGAGTCCTGGTTCTCCGAGACCGCGGTCCCCGCCTGGTCGAGCCAGTGCGAGATCGTCGTCGAGTCGAGCCCGAGCGGACCGTCGGCGAGCCACGCGGTGAACTGCTCGAAGCCCTCGACCGCCTGGTCGCGCAGGTCCTGGAAGCCGCTGACGATCTGCTGCCCCGCGATGGCCACGAGCCCCGCGACGACGACGATGAGCGCGATGAGCGCCGCGCCGGACGCCAGGCCGCGCGACATGCGCAGGTGACGGCGGAAGAAGCGCTGGACCGGCGTGAGCAGCACCGTGAGCAGGAGCGCCACCGCGATGGGGACGACGATCACCTTGAGCTGCGTGACGAGCCACAGGGCTGCCGCGACCGTCAGGCCGATGAGCAGCAGCCGCCACGACCAGGCGGCGGCCGAGCGCACCGAGTCGGGCACCGCCGTCGCGCCGGGGCGCCCGGGCGGAAGCGGGTCGGGGGTGCTGTGCTGGTCCGTCTGCGCGCTCACAGCGCAACCCTAGGCGAGCGACCCTCCGCTCGCGGCGCTCAATACCCGCGCCGCGCCCGGTGTGCGCAGGATCTCCCCACCGCCCGGGCGGGGCGTGCCCGTGCTACCCCAGCGCCTGGGTGAGGTCCGCGACGAGGTCCTCGACGTCCTCGATGCCGACGGAGAGGCGGACGAGGTCGTCGGGCACCTCGAGCGCGGTCCCGGCGACGGAGCCGTGGGTCATGCGGCCCGGGTGCTCGATGAGCGACTCGACGCCGCCCAGGGACTCGGCGAGCGTGAAGACCTGGGTGCGGGCGCACACGTCGAGCGCCTTCGCCTCGCTGCCCGCGCGGAACGACACCATGCCGCCGAACCCGCTCATCTGGCGCGCCGCGAGCTCGTGCCCGGGGTGCGACGCGAGGCCGGGGTAGATCACCTCGGTGACCGCGGGGTGGGCGGCGAGGAAGTCGGCGACGGCCGCGGCGTTCGCCTGGTGGCGGTCCATGCGCACCGCGAGCGTCTTGAGGCCGCGCAGGGTGAGCCATGCGTCGAACGGCCCCGCGACGGCGCCCGAGGCGTTCTGGTGGAACCCGACCGCGCCGGCGACGTCGGTCCCGCCCACGGGCGACTCCAGCCCGCCCGGGAGCTGCGCGCCCGACGCCACGACGAGCGCTCCCCCGACGACGTCGCTGTGCCCCCCGACGTACTTGGTGGTCGAGTGCACGACGACGTCCGCGCCCAGCGCGAGCGGCTGCTGGAGGTACGGGGTCGCGAAGGTGTTGTCGACGACGAGCAGCGCCCCGGCGTCGTGCGCGACGCCCGCGAGCGCCGCGACGTCGGAGACCCCGAGCAGCGGGTTGGTCGGCGTCTCGACCCAGACGACGCGCGTCTCGGGGCGCACCGCGGCGCGGACCGCCTCGACGTCCGTGAGGTCGACGGGCGTGTGCTCCACGCCCCACGGCCCGAACACCCGGGCGATGAGGCGGTACGTGCCGCCGTAGGCGTCGTCGGGCACGATCACGTGGTCCCCGGGGCGCACGACGGCGCGCAGCAGCGTGTCCTCCGCGGCCAGGCCGGACGCGAAGGCGAACCCGCGCGCGGCGGGCGAGCCGTCCGCCGTCGGGCGCAGGCCGCCGGACTCCGCCGCCGCGAGCGCCTCCTCGAGCGCGGTGCGCGTCGGGTTCGCGGAGCGCGAGTACTCGTAGCCGCCGCGCAGCCCGCCGACGCCGTCCTGCTTGTACGTCGAGACCTGGTGGATCGGCGGCACGACGGCGCCGGTGGTCGCGTCCGGGTCCTGGCCCGCGTGGATCGCACGCGTGGAGAAGCCGGTGGTGGTCCAGTCGGGGTGCTCGCTCGAGATGGTCACCCGGCCAGCCTACGGCGCACCGCCTGCTCGGCCGCGGTGGCGACGGGCGTCGTCGCGCGGGACGGTGGGTGGGGCGACGCGCGTCGCCCGGCGCGGAGGGAGCACGCATGGAGATCGACCTCGGCGGGCGCAGGGCGCTCGTCACCGGCTCGGCGCAGGGCATCGGGCTCGCGATCGCGCGCACCCTCGCGGAGTGCGGGGCGGCGGTCGTCGTCAACGGTCGCTCGGAGGAGACCTCGCAGCGCGCGGCCGACGACGTGCGCGAGCACGTGCCCGGGGCGGACGTGCTCGGCGTGGCGGCGGACCTCGCGACCGACGACGGCACGGCGGCCGTGCTCGACGCCGTCCCGCACGTCGACGTCCTGGTGAACAACCTCGGGATCTTCTCGAGCGAGGACCCCCTTGCGATCGACGACGAGACCTGGCGCCGCTACTTCGAGGTGAACGTCCTCGCGGGGGTGCGGCTCACGCGCGCCTACCTGCCGGGGATGATCGAGCGCGGCTGGGGCCGGGTGCAGTTCGTCGGGAGCGACTCGGCGGTCGTGATCCCGGCCGAGATGATCCACTACGGCGTGAGCAAGACGGCGCTGCTCGGCGTCTCGCGCGGGTTCGCCAAGGCCGCGGCCGGCACGGGCGTCACGGTGAACAGCGTGCTCGCCGGCCCGACGCACACGGGCGGGGTCGAGGCGTTCGCCCGCGAGCTCGTCGGCGACGACCTGCCGTGGGACGAGGCGCAGCGCGTGTTCATGCGCGAGCACCGCCCGCAGTCGCTCCTCCAGCGGCTCATCGAGCCCGAGGAGATCGCGCACCTGGTCGCCTACCTCGCGTCGCCGCTGGCGTCGGCGACGACGGGTGCGGCGGTGCGCGTCGACGGCGGCTACATCGACTCGATCGTCCCGTGAGACGCTCGTGCGGCGCGTCCGTCCGGCTCGCGGCGGGCCGGCCCCGGCCCGGAACACCCGCCGCCCCCGCGGCGTTCTACCCCGTGCCAGACGATGCGTCGTGGGCCAGCGCCCCGGTCGTCCGGGTACTTCAGGAGGTAAGCGATGAACTCGATCTTCGACGCGATCTTCGGCTCGTCCGGCAAGACGACGATGATCGCCCCCGAGGACGCGCTGCCCGGGCGCCAGTCGCCCGTGCTGCAGACCCCGCGTCCCCACACCGTGCTCGGCACGTCCATCACCGGGCCGTGGCCCGAGGGCACGCGCGTGCTCTACCTCGCGATGGGCTGCTTCTGGGGCGCCGAGGAGATCTTCTGGCAGGTCCCCGGCGTGGTGAGCACCGCCGTCGGGTACATGGGCGGCACGACGCCGAACCCCACCTACGAGGAGGCGTGCACCGCGCGCACCGGCCACACCGAGACGGCGCTCGTCGCGTACGACCCCACGAAGGTCTCCGAGGAGGAGCTGCTCAAGATCTTCTGGGAGCGTCACGACCCGACGCAGGGCTACCGCCAGGGCAACGACGTCGGCACCCAGTACCGGTCCGCCGTGTACTGGACGACGCCGGAGCAGGAGCAGGCGGTCCGCGACACCGCGGCGCGCTACTCCGCGGTGCTCGAGGCCAAGGGCTACGACCCGGTGACGACCGAGATGCGCCCCGCGGCCGAGGCCGGCCCGTTCTACTACGCCGAGGACTACCACCAGCAGTACCTCGACAAGAACCCGAACGGCTACCGCTGCCACGCGACGACGGGCGTCCCGTTCCCGAGCGCCGCGTAGCTCGCACGAGTCACCCCCGAACGGCCCTCGATCCACCCGATCGAGGGCCGTTCGTCGTGGTGGCGGACCTGCTCGCTCGGACGCTCGGGCCGCCGTTGCTGTGGGTCCAGACCCGTTCGCGCACCGTGCCCCGCGGTGCGGGTCTCACGAGAGCGCGGGACCGCCGGGGCGTTCGCTCCCGCACGACTGGACGTCGTCCTGTCTCGCAGCAGGCCGACCGGATTATCCGTGCGGGCGAGAGGTGCGGAGTGCTAGAAAGCCGGGATGCCGTCTCAGCGCACCCTGCTTCCCCGTTCGGCGCCTGCCGCCTCGGGGATCTCGTCCCGTTCGATCTCCGCGCTGCTGGACAGGCTCGACGCGCGGTCGGGCGAGAGCCACTCCGTCATGGTCGTGCACCGCGGTCATGTCGTGGCCGAAGGATGGTGGGCGCCGTGCTCGGCCGACCGCCCGCACCTTCTCGACTCGCTGACCAAGTCGTTCACGTCGATGGCCGTGGGGATCGCGATCGGCGACGGGCTGCTCTCGCTGGACGACCGTGTGGTGGACGTGCTGCCCGACCGCGTCCCGGCCGACGTCTCGGAGCAGGGGCGCCGTATCACCGTCCACCACCTGCTGTGCATGACGTGCGGGCACGCCACCGACAGCCTCGCCGAGGCGTGGGAGCGTGAGCCCGACGACCTCGTGAAGGGCTTCCTGAGCCTGCCGTTCGCCGCGGCCGAGGGAACCCGGCACGTCTACGACAACTCGACGACCTACATCTTGGCCCGGATGGTGGAGCGGGTCACCGGCCGCGATCTTCCGGAGCTCCTCGACGAGCGCCTGTTCGCGCCGATGGGCATCGACCACGCCGAGTGGGACCGCGTGGCCAGCGGCGCCGTGTTCGGGTTCCACGGACTGCACCTGACGACCGAGGGCGTCGCCGCGTTCGGCGAGCTGCTGCGCTGCGGAGGCGTGTGGGGGGACCGGCAGCTCGTCCCGCGCAGCTGGGTGGAGCTGGCGACCGGTCGGCACGTCGGCAGCGAGTGGGTCCTCGAGGGATCGGACCAGGCGGACTTCTCCCACGGCTACGGCTATCAGTTCTGGAGGTCCCGTCACGGGTACCACGGCCACGGGTCCTACGCGCAGCAGTGCGTGGTCGTCCCGTATCACGATCTCGTCGTCGCCGTGACCGCCCAGGGGGAGTCCCAGGACGTGCTCGACGCCGTGTGGGAGTGCCTGCTGCCCGGCGTGGGTCACGCGGACGGCGTCGAGGACGACGCGATCCTCGCCGACCGGCTCCGGCGGCTGTCGCTGCGACCGGTGCCAGGCTCGGCTGCCCCGGGCCGTGCGGTCAGCGCGAGGGTGGACGCCTCGGCCGAGAGCTCGGCCGTGCCCGACGGGACGACGGTCACCGTCGACCCCGTCGACGGCGGATGGCTCGTGCGGCTCGGGTCGCTCCTCGACGTCGAGGTCGGCCACGGCGGCTGGCGGGAGAGCGCCCCGCTCGGCCGGCCGATCGTCGCGGCCGGCGCCTGGCAGGGCAGCACCTACCTCGCCGATCTCTACGTCATCACCAGCCCGCACCGCGTCCGGCTGACCGTCGACGCCGACGCGGGAACCGCGACGGCGAGGTGGAGCACCGTGCCCCTGACCGGCCCCAGCCTGGAGCTGCACGTGCGGGCGCCGCTGATGACACGACCCGACGTCGCGTAGGGACGGCGGTCCCGCTCGCCGAGTGCCGGTCATGGGCCCGCGAGCCGAGGCTCTTCCAGCGGGACGGCGTAGGAGCGGCAGGGCGCGCGATCGGACGCGGACCGTGCCTAGATGGAGACATGACGCTCTCGATCCCCACGCTCACGGCCCAGGACGGCATGACGATCCCCGCGATCGGCTTCGGCACGTACACGCTGGGCGGCGACGAGGGGGCGGACTCGATCGCCCGCGCGATCGACGCGGGCTACCGGCTGGTCGACTCCGCGTTCAGCTACGAGAACGAGGGCGCGGTCGGCGCGGCGGTGCGGCGCGCCGACGTCCCGCGCGACGACGTGATCGTCACGTCCAAGCTCCCCGGCCGCCACCAGGCCCACGACGCCGCCGCCCGCACCGTCGAGGAGTCGCTGTTCCGCACAGGCCTCGACCGCATCGACCTGTACCTGATCCACTGGCCGAACCCGCGCGTCGGGCGGTACGTCGAGGCGTACGAGGCGCTCGTGGAGTGCCGCGAGCGCGGGCTGATCCGTCACGTGGGCGTGTCGAACTTCCTGCCCGAGCACCTCGACGCGGTGATCGCCGCGACGGGCGTGACCCCGGTCGTGAACCAGGTCGAGCTGCACCCGTACTTCCCGCAGGCCGCGCAGCGGGCCGCCGACGCCGAGCGCGGGATCGTCACCGAGGCGTGGAGCCCGATCGGCCGCGCGAGCGACCTCCTGCGCGACCCCGCCGTCACGGCGGTGGCTGCCGCGCACGGGGTCTCCCCCGTCCAGGCGATCCTGCGCTGGCACGTGCAGCTCGGCGTCGTGCCGCTGCCCAAGGCGTCGTCGCCCGAGCGTCAGCGCGAGAACCTCGACGTCTTCTCGTTCGAGCTCACGACCCACGAGATGAACGTCCTCACGGGGCTCGCCCGGCCCGACGGGCGCACCAACGACCAGGACCCCGCGGTGTACGAGGAGCCCTGACGGGCTCAGGCCCGCATCCCGAGCATCACGCGCGTGACGCGCGTGCGCCGCACCAGCAGGTCGTACACCGCGAGCAGCGCGCCGAGCGACGCCACGACGATCACCGCGTACTTCGCCGCGGCGGGAAGGCCCCACCCCACGACCGGGTACGCGACCGCGACCACGACCGGCTGGTGCAGCACGTACAGCGGCAGCACCGCCGCACCGAGGTAGGCCCGGGCCCGACGCCGCCACGGACGGACCGCGACGGCGGTTCCCCGGGCGGTGCTCGTCGCACCCAGGGCCACCGCGGCCGCAGGAGCGGCGGCCGCCGTGCGCCGGCGCGCGCCCCACCGGTCCAGGAGCCCGAGCAGCGCGACCACCCAGCACCACCCCGCGACGCCGTAGAGGCACCGGAACGCGACCGCACCGGCCTCGCGACCCGTGAACGCCTCGACCTCGCCGGCAGGTCCGAGGAACAGCACCATGCCCACCGCGAACACGACCAGTCCGACCAGCCCGGCGAGGGCCGCATCCCGGCGCACCGCCGACCGGAACCGCGCGTCGGACGCCAGCACGAAGCCGCCGAGGAAGAACGGCAGGTACCCCCAGCGGCTCCACGCGGCGAACCCCTCCTCGAGCTCGTGCGCCGCGCACACGACGCCGACGACCACCGCCGGCGCGAGCACCGCGCCCCGCGCCCCCACCGCCCGGGCGAGCCGCCCGCGCGCCCGGCGCGCGACGTCGTCGGGCACGAGGCGCACGAGCGCGGCGAGCACGAGCGCCCAGGTGAGCAGCAGCACGAGGAACCACAGGTGCCCCGTCTCGAAGTGCTCGCCGTCGAGCACGAACGGGACGTCCCCGGGCTGGAACCGCACGTCGAAGAACCGCGGCCAGAACGCGAGGTACGAGCCGGTCCACGTGCCCTCGGCGCGGGCTCGCAGGAACTGCGGGAGGGGCAGGAGCAGGACGAGGGCGACGAGCAGCGGGACGCCGATGCGGAGCAGCCGCTCCCGGACGAACCCGCCGGGTCCACGCGACCGGACCGAGTGCCACGCGCCGATCCCCGCGATCGCGAACAGCAGCGGCATCGCGCACACCACGACGGGCGCGACGACGAACGTCGTCAGCCCGGTCGTCTCGGCGTTCTTCACGTAGAAGTCGTCGCGCGCGTCGAACACGAGCGCGGCGTGGAACAGCACGAGCCCCACGACGACGAGGGCGCGCACCGCGTCGAGCTCGCCGCGCCGGTCCGGCTGCCGCTCGGGCCCTCGCTCCACGCCTCGCATCATGGCACCGTGGGCGGGTGACGTCACCGGCCCTCGCTCCCCTGCCCGGCGCCGCCCGACCGCCCTGGGCGGTCGGCTCGCCGCTGCGGCTGCTCGCCGCGGTGCTCGTCTCCGGCGCTGCCGTGCTGCTCTTCGCGGTGCACGTGCGCCCGCTCGGGTACGTGCCGCTCGTGCTCGGCGTGGCGCTGGGGCTCGCCGTGGACCGCCGCCTCGGGCGCGACCTCGCGCTGGTCGGGACGGGCATGACGATCATCTCGACGATCTCGCTCGAGGCGGACCTGTCGGACGCGGGGATGGTGCGCTTCGCCGTCGTGCTGTCGCTCGCGGTGCTCGTGCCGTGGGCGCTGTCGCGGTTCGCCTTCCGCGAGGACGTCATCCGGTTCCCCGTCGCCACCGGGCGGCGCTGGACCCGGGGACAGGTCGTGTACCTCGTCGTGGTCGTCGTCGCGGGGTACCTGATCCTGCCGTTCTACTTCATCGGGTCGGGCGCGTACCTCAACTGGCCGGAGATCACGGGCGGGCAGGAGATCGCGCGGCTGTTCGTGGGCGTCAACGCGGTGGGGATCTGGGACGAGCTGTTCTTCGTGTGCGTCGTGTTCGCGCTGTACCGCGAGCACTTCGGCCTGTGGACGGCGAACCTCCTGCAGGCGGCGGTCTTCGTGTCCTTCCTGTGGGAGCTCGGGTACCGCGAGTGGGGACCGCTCCTCACCGTCCCGTTCGCCCTGGTCCAGGGCTGGATCTTCTCGTGGAGCAAGTCGCTCACGTACGTCGTCGCGGTGCACCTGCTGTTCGACGTCGTGGTGTTCGCGGTGCTCGTGCACGCCCACCACCCGGAGCTGTTCGACGTCTTCGTCACCGTGCCGCGCTGACCGTGCCGCGCTGACCGCACCCGGGGCCCGTGCCGGTACGGTGCCCGCATGACCGGACGAAGAACCGGCCCCCGCCCCGGCCTCGTTCCCCTCGTGATCGCGGGCTCGTGCCTGCTGGGCGTGCTGTGGCTGTGGGTGCTCCCGGGCTTCCGGGTCCAGGCCGCGACGCCGTTCGGCGAGACGGCGCGCGTCGAGCTCACCGCGGGCGACCACACCGTCTACGCCGACACGGGCGCCGCCTGGAGCGAGGTCCGGTGCGAGGGCACGGGACCGGACGGCGAGGACGTCGGGCTCCGCGTCTCGATGTCGCAGCAGGACCTCGGCGTGCCCCGGCACTGGCGCGCGCAGTCCTCGTTCGCGAGCGACGCGGGCACCGTGACCCTCACGTGCCGGTCGGAGGGCGCGACGGCGGTCGGCACGTTCGCCGTCGGGCCGTCGGTCGACCTGCCGCAGGCCGCGTTCGGCACCGTGCTGCTCGCCGCGGCGGTGATCCTGGGGATCGTGGGGATCGCCCGCGCCCGACGCCGCCCCTGAGGCTCGTCAGGCGGGCCGCGCCAGCAGGACGCGGCGGACGCCGTCCACGCGGCACGCCGCGGTGACCGCAGCCGTCGCCGGCCCGGCGAGGACCGTCACCGCCGCGACGACCACGGCGACGCCGACGGCCGCGCCCGCGACGACGTCGTGCGGGAAGTGCACGCCCTCGACGACCCGCGCCGTGGCGACCGCGACGGCGAGCGCCACGGGCAGCACGACCCACACCGCGACCTGGCGCAGCGGCGAGCGGTAGGCGTGCCGCGCGGGCACCGCCCCGGGGACGCGCACGGCGGGCGCACCGGCCAGGACGACCGCCGTCGCGAGGGCGAACGCGATGGCCGTGTGGTTGCTGGGGAACGACCAGTCCCCGGCGGCGGGGCAGTGCGCGACCTCGACGAGCTCCCAGCACCCTCGCGGCTGGCGGACCAGGGACTTCACGGCCTCGCTCGCCGCGTAGGCCGCGACGGCGCCCACCCCCGCGACGAGCGTCGTCGCGACGGCGGACGCGCCCGCGCGCCGCGACCGCCACGCGACGACCGCGCACAGCCCGAGGAGCACGAGCACCCCGCCCTCCGCGACGAGCCCGGACCCCGGGAGCTCGGCGGTCCGCGCCGTGACCGCGAGGTAGAGCGCCTCGCTCGGGCCGCGCAGGAGCCGCGCGGCCAGCACGACCAGGGCCGCTCCGACCAGCCACGACACCGCGACGAGGACCTGGCCGGCGACCCGCGACGACGCGTCGACCGGCGGCTCCGGCAGCGCGTGCGGGCGCGCGGTCGGGCGGGTCGCGGCAGGGGTGTCGGGGCGGTCGAGCAGGGTCGCGGCACGGGACGAATCGGGCGGAGTCATCGCACGAGGGTAAGCCGGGTGAACGGCAGGTGAACATCCGCCCCACGGGGGATGTCCGCCGTCGAGCCTCCCCCCGGGGCCGGACACCCCGAGCCCGGCACGCTGGGCGGAGCACCCGGGGTGGGCCTACCGCGCGTCGGGGGTGTCGTCGGCGGGGACGTAGAAGGCCGTCGTGGCGGCGACGCGTGCCGCGACCTCGTCCGCGCCCAGCCCGTCCGCCTCCGCGAGCGCCGCTCCCCAGGCCTCGCTGCTCGCGACGTTGAACGCGCGCAGCCCGGGGCTCGCGAGGACCTCCTCGGGGTCGAGCGGCCCGGCGCCGTCGAGGTGCAGCCCGAGGCCCAGCAGCGCACCGTCCCAGCCGACGCCGACGGCGCCCGGGCCGTACACGTCCCACATCTCCGGCGGGACGACGGCGGTGTGCTCGAGCGTGAGGGTCGTGCCGCCGTCGGGCGCGGGCGCGAGGCGGAGCTCGACGACGGACGAGTCCTCCGGCGTCGGCGGGCCCATGACCCAGGTGAGCCGGAGGAGGATCGGCGCGTCGCACGCGCGGATCTCACCGCCCGCGTTGCCCTCGACCTGGTAGGTGCCGCCGACCCGGAAGTCGCCCGTGACCGGCAGGAACCAGCGCGGGATGCGCTCGGGGTCGGTGACGGCGTCCCACACGTCCTCGACGTCGGCAGGGTAGGTCCGCTCGATCGTGAGGACGCGGGCCTCGCCCGCGGGGAGCGCCCCCGTCCCGACGGAGCGTCGCGCGGCCTCGAGCTCGGCGATGAAGTCCTTCATGCTGTCCTCCAGGTGGTGTCGGTCGGGCGTCCGGCGTCCTCGTCGGCGGCCGCGGCACGGCGCCGCTCGCGCGCACCGCGCGCGAGCTCGGTGCCGAGCGCGTCGAGCCGCTGCTCCCAGAACCGCCGCAGGCCGGCGGCCCAGTCCTCGACCTCGTCGAGCGCCGCGGGGTCGAGCGCGTAGAGGCGCCGGGTCCCCTCGGGCCGCACGGTCGCGAAGCCGCTCGTCCGCAGCACCTTGAGGTGCTGGGAAACGGCCGGCTGGCTGATCCCGAACTCCTCGCCCACGAGCGCGGCGAGCTCCCCCGCCGGTCGCTCGCCCCGGGCGAGGTGCTCGAGGATCCGGCGCCGCACCGGGTCGCCGAGGACGTCGAACGCTTCCATGACCCCCATGCTTCATTGCTGGCTTATATAAGTCAAGCCCTATTGAGAGACCTCGCCATGACGCGCTGCGGGCCGGCGCTCCCGCCGAGGTAGGCGCCGCGGTCGGTCAGGCCGGCACGCGCGTAGGCACGGCGGCCCGCGGCGTTGCGGTCGTTGACCGTGAGGACCAGCGCGGCGTACGGGGCAGCCCGACGGCGGACGCGCGCCAGGTCCGCGACCGCTCCCGGGAGCACCGACGTCACGCGCGTGCCGACCCCCGCGCCCTGCGACGCGACGTCGACGAGGAAGCCGCGGAAGAGCACCACGTCGTCCGAGTCGACTCCGCCGAGCAGCGCCACGACCTCTGCGGGCGCGCCGCCCGGGTGCAGGACGCCGAGCGCGACGACGTCCCCCGACACCCCGCGCGCGACCAGGAGGTGCCGGTCAGGGTCGGCACGGGCCGCACCCACCACGTCCGTGGCGGGCGGGACGAACGCGTCCTGGCCGGGGCCGAGCCGCAGCGCGAGAGCCGCCGCGAGGAGGTCGTCGCGCTCGTCGCCGGGCACGGCGTCGAGCAGCACGAGCTCGAGCGAGCCGTCACCGCCGGACCCCGGCGGCTGCGGGTCCGTCGTCGCGCGGGCACCGGGCCCGGCCGTCACCGCCGCTTCCCGCCGCGCCCGCGGGAGCCCCGGCCCTTCGGGACGCCGCCGCGCCCCTGCTTCGCTCCGCCGGAGCGCCCACCGGCCGCTCCCCCACGCCCGGACCCGCCGCGTCCACCCTGCCCCTCGGTGCCGCCGCGCCCGCTCTGCGCGCGAGGAGTCGCGGGCGCCTCGGGCGCGCTCCCGGCGCGCCGGCCGCGCGAGCTGTTGACCGTGCGCCCGCGCACGATCCCGACCATCTCCTCGACCAGCTCGTCGTCCCGGTCCGCGACCCACGCGAGCGCGACCGGGGCGGTCGGCGCGTCGTCGAGGCGCCGGTACGTCACGTCCTTGCGGTGGTGCAGGCGTGCGAGCGACTGCGGCACGACCGCCACCCCGACGTTCGCCGCGACGAGCACGACCGCGTCGCCCGTCGTCGCCGGGCGCTCGACGGCCGGCCGGCCCGGGGGCGCCGGCGCGTCGTCCGTCGCGCCGGGCTCGCCCGCCCACGGCACGACGTCGTCGAGCGGCCGCAGCAGCACGTCGTCGGCCAGGTCGGCGAGCGCGACCGGCTCCTCGGGCTCGAGCGCCGCGAGCAGGTGGTCGCGCGAGACGAGCACGACCGGCGCCTCCTCGTAGAGCCGGATCGCGCTGAGCACGTCGCGGTCGACCGGCAGGCGGAGGATCGCGGCGTCCGCCTCGTCGTCCCGCAGCGCGCGCTCGGCGTCGCCCGCCTCGACGGCCACGAGGTCGAGCGGCACGTCGGCGAGGCGCTCGCGCCACGTGCGCACCCACTTCGCCGGCGTCGCGCCCGGCACGTACGCGAGCCGGAACCGCCGCACCCCGCCGCCGTCGTCGGAGGTCGCGCCGTTCGTCACCTCGGGGGCCGTGCCCGCGTCGTCGTCCACCCGACCAGCCTAGGCGCGCCGCCGGAGGCCGACCGGCCGACTACCCTGGAGCCCATGACCCCCAAGCAGTCCGCGCAGACCATGAAGCCCGCCACCGCGGCGAAGAAGCTCGGGGTGTACCTGCCCGCCACGCCGCCGGAGTTCCAGGAGGGCACGATCACGCGGGCCCAGCTCGAGGAGCTCGAGAAGAACCCGCCGGAGTGGCTCGCGGACCTGCGCCGCAACGGCCCCCACCCGCGCCCCGTCGTCGCGGGACGCCTGGGCGTCTCCATCTCCGGCCTCACGCGCGGCGGCCTCACGGAGCCGCTGACGACGGAGGAGATCGACGCGCTGCGCCAGGACCCGCCCGCATGGCTCGAGACCGAGCGCGAGGTGCAGAAGAAGGTCCGCGCCGAGGAGGAGCGGCTCGCCGCCGCCCGCGCCAAGAAGGGCTGAGCCTCAGCCCTCCGACGCCCCCGCGTCGTCGGCCGCCGACCGGGCGGCGGCCCGGTCGGTGTGGCCCAGCGACAGGTCCGGCGCGACGGCGTCGCGCACGCGCCGCTTGAGGTCGGGGATCTCGGGGAACCCGCCGTCGGCCTTGCGGTCCCACAGGAGCACGGGTCCGTCGCCGGCGTCGAGCGTGACACGGAAGACACCGTCCGTCCCGGGCACCAGCGCGACCTCGCCGAGGCGCGTGCGGAACGTCTGCAGGAGCTCCTGGGCGACCCACGCCGCACGCAGGAGCCAGCGGCACTGCGTGCAGTACTCGACCGCGA
Source organism: Cellulosimicrobium cellulans (assembly GCF_042723955.1). GTDB lineage: Bacteria > Actinomycetota > Actinomycetes > Actinomycetales > Cellulomonadaceae > Cellulosimicrobium > Cellulosimicrobium cellulans_H. Next base: position 37,883 of record NZ_JBHXIC010000036.1, read on the forward strand.
CGCGCGCAGTCCCCTGCGGGACGACGGGGGTGGGCGCGGTGGGCGCCTCGGCGACCACGGTGGTCTCGGGCCCCGCAGGCCGGTCATCGTGCGGCATGGCGCCCAGCCTACGGTCGGAGGTCGTCACGCCCGACCGGGTGGCGAGCCGGCGCGCGACCCGCCCGGGCTCGGCTCACGTCCCGCGCTCGGCCGGGACCCGACCGCTCGCCGCGGCCGCCTCGAGCGCCGCGAAGTCCTGCTCCACGACGTCCGCGTACGCGCGCGACCAGCGCGCGATCGACTCGTCGAAGACGTCGGAGCGCCCGAGGTAGCCGTGGGCGACCCGCGCAGCGGGCGACTGGCTGTGCGCCCGGGCGAGCACCCGCCCGCAGAGCTCGCCATAGCGCACGAACTGCGCGGCGGCGAGCCGGTCGAGCTCGACCGAGCCCTTCATGTCGCGGAACTGCCGGAAGAAGAAGTCCACGCGCGGACGGCCGGTGCGTTCCGGCACCTCGATGGTGATCCACCCCAGGAACGGGTCCGAGTGGGCCTGCAGGATGCGCTGGGCCGTCACGACACGACGCCCCTGCGCAGGGAGCGCCCCGGCCGGCACGAGCCCCGAGGGCAGGGCGTCGGGCATCCCGCCGTACCGGGAGAGGACGGACGTCTCGGCCTCCTTGGCCTGCAGGACCAGCGGCTCGCCCTCGGGGCCCTCGAACAGCAGGATGTAGCACCGGGTCCCGACGCTGCCGACGCCGACGACCCGCAGCACGAAGTCGACGAGCTCGAACTGGCCGAGGAGGAGCCGGACGTCGGCCCGCAGGGGGTCGCGGTACTGCTGGAAGAGCTCCGTCAGCTCCTCGATCGTGACGCGGTCGACGTGCTGGGTCACGGGCGGCTGGTCGACGATCCGCGGGCGGCCGTCGGTGGTGCGCGTCGTGATCTTCTGCACCACCTGCTCCGAGGTGCGCTTGCGCGCCTTCTTGACCGTGCGGCGCAGCTCCTCGCGCCCCTCCTTGCGCAGCAGCGGCTCGATCGCGTCCGTCTCGACCTGGTACGCGAACCGCTCGAGGGCGCTGCGCGCGAACAGGTCGGCGAGCGCCTCCCGGTACCCGCGCACGGCCCTCGCCGCGGCCTCGCCGCAATCGGCCTCGGACATCCCCTTGTCCCGGCCACCGACGTACATGCTCGCCGCGAGCCGCTTGACGTCCCACTCCCACGGTGCGTCGCTCGCCTCGTCGAAGTCGTTGAGGTCGAACACCAGCCGCCGCTCGGGCGACGCGAAGAGGCCGAAGTTCGACACGTGCGCGTCGCCGCACGCCACGACGTGGGCGCCGGTGCGCGGTCCGTCGCGCAGGTCGTGGGCCATCGTGGCCGCCGTGCCGCGGTAGAACGCGAACGGCGACTCGAGCATCCGCCCGATCCGTAGCGGGACGAGGTCCTGGAGCCGGTCGCGGTTCTGCTCCTCGATGACGGCGACCGGGTCGCGCTCCGGGAGCAGCAGCGCCCCCTGGGTGCGGCGCGGCACCCGGTCGCGCAGGGCGCGCCCCGCCGCGCGGGACTCGGCCAGGGTTCGCGGGACGTCCACGGGTGCCTCCTCGCTGTCCGGGAACCGCACAGTAGCGCTCGCGGCGGCGCGCGGCGCGGCGACGCCGGGTGAGGTTCGGTGGAGCGACGGCGCGGCGCGACCGTGCGGGGAGCGGAGTGCCGTCGGGGAGACTGGACCGGTGACGACCTCCCCGCCCGACCTCGCCGCGCTGCTCGCGCGCCTGCGCACGGACGACACCGGCCCGCACCGCGAGGACGCCCCGGTCGCCGTGGACCCCGTCGACCGGCTGCTGCTCGACCTCCTGCTCGACGAGGCGGCGCCGTGGCTCGCGGGTGCCGGGCCGGAGGCCGTGGCGGTCGTCGACGACCGGTACGGGGCCCTCACGCTCGGCGCCGCGCTGCTCACCGCCACGGCGTCGACCGAGGACGGGCTGGCATCGGGAGACAGGCGTCCTGCGAGGGTGCGCGTCCACCAGGACGCGTGCACGGCGGAGGCCGCGCTCGACGCGAACGCGGCTGCGCTCGGGCTGGCCGGCGCGTACGCGCGCCACGGCCTCGGGGCCGGGCTGCTCGCAGGTGCCCGCGTGGTGCTGCTGCGCCTGCCCCGCAGCCTCGCGGCGCTGCGCGACGTCGCGGAGCACGTCGCGCGCGAGGCCGACCCGGGCGTCGTGCTGCTCGCGGGCGGACGCGTCAAGCACATGACCCGCGCCATGAACGACGTCCTCGGCGAGTCGTTCGCGGACGTGCGCGCGAGCCTCGCGCGCGGCAAGTCCCGCGTGCTCGTCGCGTCGTCGCCGCGCCCCGCGCACGGAGGGTTCACCTACCCCGTGACGGCCGCCCTGCCCGACGTCGGCCTGCGGGTCGCGGCGTTCGGGGCGGCCTTCGCGGGGGCGGGCCTCGACCTCGGGACGCGGTTCCTGCTCGACCAGCTCGGCGCCACGGGCTCGGGCGGGCCAGCACCGGGCGGGACGGGCCCGGGGCCGCGCGACGTCGTCGACCTCGGCTGCGGGACGGGGCTGCTCGCCACGTGGGCGGCCCGGCGGTGGCCGGAGGCGCACGTCGTCGCGGCGGACCGCTCGGACGCGGCGGTGCGCTCGGCCGCGCTCACGGCGCGGGAGAACGGGGTCGGCGCCCGGGTGCGCACCGTGCGCGACGACGCCGGCGCGACGCTGGCCGACGCGAGCGCCGACGTCGTGCTGCTCAACCCGCCGTTCCACGACGGCGCGGCCCTGCGCACCGACGCGGCGCACCGCATGTTCACGACGGCGGGGCGGGTCCTGCGGCTGGGCGGCGAGCTGTGGTGCGTGTGGAACTCGCACCTGCGCTACCGGCCGGCGCTGGAGCGTGCGGTCGGGCCGACGACCCAGGTCGCGCGCGGCCCCCGGTTCACCGTCACCCGCTCCACGCGCCGCTGAGTGCTGGGTGTTGGGTGGGGGGGGGGGTGCCGGCGCCCCGCACA
>NZ_JBHXIC010000037.1:0-40587 GCF_042723955.1 Cellulosimicrobium cellulans
CGCGGCGACCCCCCCCCGGCGCCCGCCCCACGGGGCTCGCGGGCCGGGTGGGCGGGGCGGAGCGCCCCCGCGGCGCCCCCACGACGCCGGCGAGGTCCTCCGGGTCGAGCGCGCGGTACTCGTCCCACTCGGTCGCGAGGACCACGACGTCGGCGCCGACGGCCGCCTCGCGCGCGTCGGCCGCGTACCCGAGCTCGGGGGCGGCGGCCTGCGCGAGCGCGAGCGCCTGGGGGTCGGTGACGACGACGTCGGCGCCCTCGGCGGCGATCGCCCGCGCGAGCGCGCGCGCGGGCGAGCTGCGCACGTCGTCGCTGTCGGGCTTGAAGGCGGCGCCGAGGACGGCGACCCGTCGGGCCGTGAGCGAGCCGCCGCACGCGGCGCGGGCGAGCTCGACCGCCCGGTCCCGGCAGCGGTCGTTGATCGCGTCGACCTCGTCGAGGAACGACACGGCCGTCCCCACGCCCAGCTCGCGCGCCCTGGCCGCGAACGCGCGGATGTCCTTGGGCAGGCACCCGCCCCCGAACCCCAGCCCCACGCCCAGGTACTCGCCGCCGATCCGGCGGTCGAGCGCCATGGTGCCGACGAGCGCGACGGCGTCACCGCCGGCGGCCTCGCACACCTCCGCGACGGCGTTCGCGAACGAGATCTTCGTCGCGAGGAACGCGTTCGCCGCGACCTTGGCCAGCTCCGCCGTGGCGAGGTCGGTCACGAGGCGCGGCACGCCGTCGCCCAGGAGAGGCGCGTAGACCGCGTCGAGGCGCTCCACGAGGGCACCGCCGTCCTCGGGCACGCCGTAGACGAGCCGGTCGGGGTGCAGCGTGTCGGCGACCGCGTGGCCCTCGCGCAGGAACTCCGGGTTCCACGCGAGCCCGACGCCCTCGGGCAGGTCTCGCGCGAGCCGCTCCGCCGTCCCGACGGGCACCGTCGACTTGCCGACCACGACCGCGCCCGGCCGCAGGTGCGGGCGCAGTGCGGCGAGCGCCGCGTCGAGCTGCTGGAGGTCGGCCACCCCGCTCCCGGCCGACTGTGGCGTGCCGACGCACAGGAAGTGGACGTCCGCCGCGGCGGCGTGCGCCGCGTCGGTCGAGAACGCGAGGGAGCCCGGGCCGTCGGGGTCCGCCAGGAGCGCGGTGAGGCCGGGCTCGAAGAAGGGCGCCCGGCCCTCCGCGAGCGCGTCGACCCGGGCGCGGTCGACGTCGATCCCGACCACGTCGTGACCCAGCCGCGCCATGGCCGCGGCGTGCACGGCCCCGAGGTAGCCGCACCCGTGCACGGACAGCCTCATGCGCTCGCTCCCCGCCCGCCGGCGGTCGCGCCGGTCCCGACCGCGCCCACGGGCACCGACGCGTTGCGTGCGGCCTCCTCGCGGAACCACGCGACCGTGCGCGCCAGGCCCTCCGGCCACGGCGTCCGAGCACGCCAACCCAGGACGCGCTCCGCGAGCGCGGTGTCCGGCCGGCGGCGGCGAGGGTCGTCCTCGGGCAGGTCCACGCGCACGACCCCCGCGTCGCTCCCGGTCACCGCGAGGACGTCCCGCGCGACGCGCTCCACCGTGAGCTCGGTCGGGTCGCCGAGGTTCATCGGGCCGGGGTGGTCGGTGCGCGCGAACGCGAGGATGCCGTCCACGAGGTCGTCCACGTAGCAGACCGAGCGCGTCTGGGACCCGTCGCCGGCGACGGTGAGCGGCTCGCCCGCGAGCGCCTGGCGCACGAACGTGGGCACCATGCGCCCGTCATGGCCGCGCATGCGTGGTCCGTAGGTGTTGAAGATCCGCACGATCCCCGTATCCACGCCCCGGCTGCGACGGTAGGCGGCCGTGGTCGCCTCCGCGAACCGCTTGGACTCGTCGTAGACGCTGCGCGGCCCGACGGGGTTGACGTGGCCCCAGTAGTCCTCGCGCTGCGGGTGCACCTCCGGGTCGCCGTACACCTCGGACGTGGAGGCGAGCACGAAACGTGCCCCCGCGCGCTCGGCCAGCTCGAGCCCGTGGCGCGTCCCCGCGGACCCCACGAGCAGGGTCTCGAGCGGGAGCCGGAGGTAGTCCAGGGGCGAGGCGGGCGACGCGAGGTGCAGCACGAGGTCGACCCGGTCGGGCTCCGGGACGTCGATCCCCGTGCTGACGTCGCCCTCGACGAGCCGGAAGCGCTGGTCGTCGCGGAGCGCGTCGAGGTTGCCGGCGTCGCCCGTCGACAGGTCGTCCACGCACACGACCTCCGTGCCCTGGGCCACGAGCGCCTCGCACACGTGGCTGCCCACGAACCCGGCACCGCCCATGACCACGGCCCGCCCCGCGCGACGCCCCGTCGCTCCCGTGCCCCGAACCCCCGGCGTGTCGCCCATGCTCGTCTCCTCGCGACCGTGCGCGACGGGCAGGACGCCTGGTCCCGGCCGGTCACGCTCGTGTGGACGGGCTCGCTGCTGGACCCGGGACCTCCACGCTCACACGGGCCCACCCGGCTCGCACACGCTCCGGCTCCCACCGCTCGGGGCGTCGCTGCCCGGGCCGCGAGCGGGACGAGCCCGTGGCACGGTGACCCGATGAGCGCACCGACCGCACCCCAGGAGCAGGCCGCCGACCCGGAGACCAAGCTGTCCCGCTCGGTCGGGGGACGGCTGCTCTACCTCTTCATCCTCGGCGACGTGCTCGGCGCGGGCGTCTACGCGCTCGTCGGTGAGATGGCGGGCGAGGTGGGCGGCGCCGTCTGGCTGCCGCTGCTGGTCGCCCTCGGCCTGGCGCTGCTGACCGCCGGGTCGTACGCCGAGCTCGTCACCAAGTACCCGCAGGCGGGTGGCGCGGCCGTGTTCGCCGACCGGGCGTTCCGCAGCCCGCTCGTCTCGTTCCTCGTGGGCTTCTCCATGCTTGCCGCGGGCGTGACGAGCGCCGCGGGGCTCTCCCTGGCCTTCGCCGGCGACTACTTCGCGACGTTCGTCGACGCCCCCGACCGGCTCGTGGCCGTGCTGTTCCTGGCCGTCGTGGCGGCGCTCAACGCGCGCGGCATCAAGGAGTCGCTGCGCGCCAACGTCGCGATGACCGCGATCGAGCTGTCCGGGCTCGTGCTCGTCGTCGTGCTCGCCGCCGTCGTGCTGGGGCGCGGCGAGGGGTCGCCGGGGCGCGTCACGCAGTTCGCCGAGGGCACGACGCCGGCGCTCGCCGTCCTCGCGGCCGCCATCCTCGCGTACTACTCGTTCGTCGGGTTCGAGACGTCGGCGAACCTCGCCGAGGAGGTGCGCGACGTGCGCCGCACCTACCCGCGCGCGCTGTTCGGCGCGCTCGTCACCGCGGGCGTCGTGTACGTCGCGGTGGGGGTCGCCGCCGTCGCCGTCGTCGACCCCGAGACGCTCGCCGGGTCGACCGGGCCGCTGCTCGAGGTGGTCGACGCGGAGGGGTCCGTGCCCGCCTGGGTGTTCTCGCTCGTCGCGCTGATCGCCGTCGCGAACGGCGCGCTGCTCACGATGATCATGGCGAGCCGGCTCGCCTACGGCATGGCGGAGCAGGGTCTGCTCCCGTCCGTCCTGGGCCGCGTCCTCCCGCGGCGCCGCACGCCGTGGGTCGCGATCGTCGTCACGACGGCGGTCGCGATGGGGCTCGTCTTCACGGGCGACGTGGCGGCGCTTGCCGAGACGGTCGTGCTGCTCCTGCTGCTCGTCTTCGCCTCGACGAACGTCGCCGTGCTCGTGCTGCGTCGCGACCCGGTCGACGCGCCGCACTTCCGCGTCGCGACCGTCGTGCCGGTCCTCGGCGTCGCCTCGTGCGTGCTGCTGCTCACCCAGCAGGACGCCGTCACGTGGCTGCGCGCGGGGATCCTGCTCGCCGTCGGCGCGGTGCTGTACGTCGTCATGCGCTGGACGGGCCGGGCGGGCAGGGCACGACCCGCGCGCGACGCGTGACCGCGGGAGCGGTCGCCGCGTCCGGTCTCGACGGTCAGTCCGTCGCGGGCCGTGCGACCGAGCCGCGCACGACGAGGTGCAGCGGCAGGACGGTGCGCGCGGGCGGGCCTGCGGGCCGCGACCCGGTCATCGAGCGTTCGATCGCGTCCATCGCGGCGAGCGCGAGCGCCGCGACGGGCTGCTCGAGCGTCGTGAGCTTGGGGCGGAGCCACTGGCCGACGCGGATGCCGTCGCACCCGACGACCGAGAGGTCCTCGGGGATGGAGATGCCGTGCAGCTCGGCCGCGCCCAGCATCCCGACGGCCACGATGTCGCTGCCGACGAACACGGCCGTCGGCGCGCTCCCGGGCCGCGTGAGGTAGGGGAACGTCGACGCGCCGAACTGCTCGGTGTACGGGCCGTGGCGCACGAGGTCCGGGTCGACGTCGAGGCCGGCGTCGTGCATCGCGTCGACGTAGCCGCGCAGGCGGTCCTGGGTCGTGGAGAGCTCCGCGGGCCCGGCGACGTGGGCGATGCGCCGGTGCCCCTGCTGCACCAGGTAGCTCGTGGCCTGGTAGGCGCCGCCGTAGTTGTCCACGGTGATCGTCTCGACGGGCAGGTCGAGGTCGACCTCCTCGTCGATGACGACGACGGGCAGGCCGTCCGCGACGGCGCGCGCGAGCCGGTCGTCGGTCCGGGACATCCCCACGTAGACGATGCCGCCGAGCGAGCCGTCGCTCGCGAGGAGCTGGCCGAGGCCCGACTCCGCGTCGCCGTGCCGCGTCGACAGCGCGACGACGAGCGGGACGCGACGGTCGCCCGCGAGGCGCGCGACCTCCTCGGCGAGCGCGGTGAAGAACGGGTTGACGAAGTCGGGCACGACGAGCGCGACGACGCCGGTCCGGCGTTCGTCCTCGCGCGCGGCCGGGCCCGGAGCGGGCACGACGTACCCCACCTCGCGCACCGCGGCGTCGATCCGTGCCGCGGTCTCCGGCTGCACGTTGAGCTGCCCGCGCAGGTAGCGCGAGGCGGTCGAGGCCGACACCCCGGCACGTTGCGCAACACGCGTGAGCGTCATGGCTCTCCTCCAGCGGCTCGCTTCCCCGATCCCCTGCACCCTACCGGCACCCCAGCGCGCCGACGGTCTTGACAGGCCGAGCACCTCCACCCTACGGTCTTGCGCAACGCTACACAACGTTGCGCAACGTCGTCGCCGACGTCGCCGCGCGACCTGATCGCAAGGAGGCCGGGATGAGCCGGGTTCTGCTCGCCGGGGAGTCGTGGATCAACGCGACCACCGACTACAAGGGGTACGACGCGTTCCCCCACGCCCAGCTCGAGATCGGGTGCGCGCGCCTGCTCGAGGCGCTGGCCGCCGAGGGCCACGAGGTCACGCACCTGCCCTCGCACCTCGTCGCCGAGGACTTCCCGTCGACGCTCGACGAGCTCGACGCCTACGACGTCGTGATCCTGTCCGACATCGGCGCGAACTCGCTCCTGCTGCCGCCGGTCGTGTTCTCGCAGGGGCGCCCGTTCCCGAACCGGCTCAAGCTCCTCGCCGAGTGGGTGCGCCGTGGCGGCGGCCTCATGATGGCCGGCGGCTACCTCAGCTTCCAGGGCTTCCAGGCCAAGGCGAACTACCACGGCACCGCCGTCGAGGCCGTCCTGCCCGTCGAGATCCTCCCGTACGACGACCGCGAGGAGACCCCCGAGGGCATCGGCGGCACCCTGACCGGCGTCGAGCACCCCGTCACCGCCGGCCTCGACCGCGAGTGGCCGATCCTCCTCGGCTACCAGCGCCTCACCGCCAAGGCCGACGCGACCGTCCTCGCGACCATCGAGGGCCGCCCGCTCGTCGCCGTCCGCACCGAGGGCGAGGGGCGCACGCTCGCGTTCGCCTCCGACATCTCCCCGCACTGGGCCCCCCGCGAGTTCATGGACTGGGCCGGCTACGGCCCGCTGTTCGGCCAGGCCGTCACCTGGCTCGCGGGCTGATGACGCCCGAGGTGGTGGTCGTCGGCAGCCTGAACATGGACCTCCGGCTGACCGTCGACCGCCTGCCCCGCTCGGGCGAGACCGTCTCCGCGACCGGCCTCGTCCGCTCCCCCGGCGGCAAGGGCGCCAACCAGGCCGTCGCGGCCGCCCGCCTCGGCCGGCGCGTCGCCATGGTCGGCGCCGTCGGCGACGACGACGACGGCCGCGCGATCCGGCGCCGCCTCGCCGTCGAGGGCCTCGTCCTCGACAGCCTCGCGATGGCGGACCGACCCACGGGCGTCGCCGTCGTGCTGTGGGAGCAGCCCGAGTCGACGATCGTCATCGAGCCCGGCGCGAACGCCGTCGTCGACGAGGCGTTTGTCAGCGAGCGCGCCGACCTCGTCCGCGAGGCTGCGGCCGTGCTGTGCCAGTGCGAGACGCCGCTCGGTGCCCTGCGCGCCGTCGCGGCCACCGCGACGGGCACCACCGTGCTCAACCCGGCGCCCGCCGTCCCGCTGCCCGCCCACGTGCGCGCCGCGTTCCGCGTGCTCGTGCCCAACCGGTTCGAGCTCGCGACCCTCGTCGGGGCGGCTGCCGAGACGGCTGGCGAGGACGAGGTCCTCGCCATGGTGCGCGCGCTCGACCACCCCGGGGACGTCGTCGTCACCCTCGGGGCCGACGGCGCGCTCGTCGTCCCCGCGGGAGGCGCACCCGTCACCGTCCCGGCGGAGCGCGTCGACGCCGTCGACACGACCGCGGCCGGAGACTCGTTCTGCGCGGCGCTCGCGGACGGCCTCCTCCACGGCGGCGACCTCGTCGAGTCCGCCCGCTGGGCGGCGCGCGTCGCCGCCGCCACCACCACCCGCCACGGCGCCGTCGACTCCCTGCCGCGCGCCACCGACCTGGCCCGCGAGGGCGCCAGGATTCCGCTCCACAGCTAAGTCCGACGTACCGTCGGAGGAAGGCACGGTCACGCAATGAAGCACACCACGCCGGCGACCACCGGTTCCCCGTCCGGCACTCAGGGAGGTGCTCTGAACTCGTCAGCCCGCCGCAGCAGGGTCAAGGACACCGCGACCGCTCTGCTCGTCGTCGCGACGGTCCTCGCGGGGGCTCTCGGGCCCATGCAGGCGGCCGTCAACGGCCAGCTCGGCAAGACGATCGGCGACGGCCACGCCGCCGCCCTCATCTCGTTCGGGACCGGCCTGGTCCTCATGTTCGTCGTCGTGTTCGCGCGCCCCGCGACCCGGCGCGAGGCGCTCGCGATCCCCGGCCTGATCCGCTCGCGCACCATCCCGTGGTGGAACTACCTCGCGGGCCTGTGCGGGGCCGTCATCGTCCTGTCCGAGGGCGTGACCGTCGGCGTCCTCGGCGTCGCGACGTTCCAGATCTCGCTCATCTCGGGCCTCGTCATCTCGGGCGTCATCTGCGACCGCCTCGGCGTCACGGCGTCGGTCAAGCAGCCGCTCACCACGACGCGCTTCCTCGGCGCGGCGCTCGCCATCGCGGCGACCGTCGTCGTCATCTCCCCGAGCTTCTCCGTGCCGCACACGATCGTCCTCGCGATCATGCCGTTCGTGGGCGGCCTCCTCGCGGGCTGGCAGCCCGCCGGGAACGCGGCCGTCGCCGACGTCACCGGGTCGATGCTCGTCTCGATCGGCTGGAACTTCCTCGTCGGCTTCACCGCCCTGCTGATCGCCTACCTCGTGCGCGCGGCCGTGGGCGGCGTCGACTTCCAGCTCCCGAGCGAGTGGTGGATGTACCTGGGCGGCCCGCTCGGCCTGCTCTCCATCGCGCTCATGGCGCTCCTCGTGCGCGGCCTCGGCCTGCTGCTGCTCGGCCTCGCGTCGGTCGCGGGCCAGCTCGTCGGCTCGCTCGTGCTCGACGCGGCGATCCCGGCGCTCGGCCACACCGTGCACGTCGCGACCGTCATCGGCACCGTCATCGCGCTCGTGGCCGCGGGGATCGGCATGATCCCGTCGGGCAAGGCGGCCCACCCCGACGAGCCGGGCGACGGCGAGCACGAGGACGCCGTGGCGGCAGCCGTCGCAGGCGGCGAGGCGGGCGAGGCGAGCGGGCGATGAGCGTCACGCCCGCCGGCCACGTCCAGACGGTCACAGGCCGCGCCGCGGCCGCCGACCTCGGCCTGACGCTCCCGCACGAGCACCTGTTCAACGACCTGTCGGGCGTGCTCGACCCGCCGAGCTACCGCTTCTCCGAGGCGGTCGTCGAGGCCCCGGTCTCCGCATCGGTCGCGTGGGCGCTGCGCCAGGACCCGTACTGCTGCGCGGACAACATCGCCGACAAGCCGGTCGCCGCCGTCGCGGCGGAGCTCGAGAGCTTCGCCGCGCTGGGCGGGCGCACGATCGTCGACGCGACGTCCAGCGCGGCCATCGGGCGCAACCCCGAGCGGCTCGCGGAGGTCGCGCGGCGCACGGGCCTGCACGTGGTCGCGGGCTGCGGCGCGTACCTCGAGAAGTTCGAGGGCGACCGCATCGCCGCCGCGGCGGTCGACGCGCAGGCGTCCGCGATCGTCGCCGAGCTCGCCGACGGCATCGGCGGGACCGGGGTGCGGCCCGGGATCATCGGCGAGATCGGCGTCTCGCCGTCGTTCACCGCGGGCGAGGCCGCGTCGCTGCGCGCGGCGGCCCTCGCGCAGCGCGAGCACCCGCACGTCGCGCTCCAGGTGCACCTGCCCGGCTGGCAGCGCCGCGCGCACGAGGTGCTCGACCTCGTGCTCGACGAGGTGGGAATGCGCCCCGAGAAGGTCGTGCTGTGCCACATGGACCCGTCCGCGGACGACCCGGACTACCAGCGGTCCGTGGCGGAGCGCGGCGTCTGGCTCGAGTTCGACATGGTCGGCATGGACATCACCTTCCCGAAGGAGGGCGTGTCCCCCGACCCGCACACGACCGCGACGGCGGTGCAGCGTCTCGTCGAGGGTGGGCACGCGGGGCAGGTGCTGCTCAGCCACGACGTGTTCCTCAAGCAGATGTGGGTGCAGCACGGGGGCAACGGGTTCGCCTACGTCCCGACCGTGTTCACGGAGATGCTCGCCGCCCGCGGCGTGCCGCGCGACGTGCTCGCCCGCCTCACGCACGACAACCCGGTGGCGATGCTCACCGCGTGACGACGGCTCGCACACCGCCGTCCTCCCAGGCCGGGCCCCGACCGATCGTGTCGGGGCCCGGCCGTCGCGTGCCCGGGACCTCCGGCCCTGGTCACAGGCCTGCGCTCTGACAGGATCGGCGCATGAGACGACGCGCCCTCCCCACCGCTGCGACCGCCGCGACCGCCACCGTCCTCGTCCTGGCCGGCTGCTCGGCCGGCACGCCGGAGCCGACCGCGCTCGACGCGCTGCTCGACCGTCACGACCTCGCCGGTCTCTCGGGGCGGGAGGTCGTGGACCGCCTGGAGGGGCTGGAGACGGCGGACCGGCCCACCGACCTCGTCGCCTCGGTCCGCGCGGCGGAGCTCGTGCTCGCGGACGAGGCGTACGAGACCACGGTCCCGCTGCCCGAGGACACGTTCTACCTCTCGGTCGCGCCCTTCGTGGACGAGACGCACGAGTGCTTCTACCATTCCCTGACGACGTGCCAGGGCGAGCTCGCGGACGAGCCCGTGTCCGTCACGGTCGTCGACGCTGCCACCGGCGAGGTCCTCGTCGAGGAGGACACGACGCTCGGCGCGAACGGGTTCGTCGGCCTCTGGCTCCCGCGCGACGTGGACGCCGAGCTGCGCGTCGAGCACGAGGGGCGAGTCGGCACGACGACCGTCTCGACGGGTGCCGACGACCCCACCTGCCTCACCACGATCCAGCTCGCCTGACGCGGGCGCGCGACGGGTCACGGGCGGGGGTGCGCCCAGGCCAGCGCGTCCGCGATCCCGCCGCGCCAGCACGCGTCGTCGTGGCCGCCTTCGTACTCGCGGTACGCGACGTCGCACCCCGCCGCCCGCAGGCGCGCGACGGCGGCCGGGTGGTCGGGTCGCAGGACCCACTCCTGCCGCCCGACCTCGACCCAGGCCCGCGCCCCGGCGAGGGCCTCGGGCGCGAGCCCTGCGCTCGGGTCGCCCTGCCACAGGGACGCCGACTGGCTGATCGCCGTGCCCACCCGGTCCGGGTGCGCGGCGAGCACGCGCAGCGACGTGAGCGCGCCGAGCGACTGGCCCGCGACACTCACGGCGTCGCGGCCGGGACGCACCGGGAAGCGCGCGCGGGCCCAGTCCAGGAGGTCGTGCGCGAGGTAGGCGTCGACGTCGCCGCCGCGGCCGAGGTCGGCCCAGCGCCGCTCGCGCGACCCGGCGTCGAGGAGGACCGCGCGCAGCGGCCGCACCGCGCCGTCGTGGTGCAGGTTGTCGAGCGTCGTGGTGAGGTCCTGCGGCCCGGTCCACGCGTCGCCGTCGAGCACGAGCACGACGTCGGTCACGGTGCCCTCCGGCACCGGCGGCTCGTACACCCAGGCGCGGCGGCCGCCTGGCGCCTCGTGCTCGACCACCCGGCCGCGCGCGACGCCGGGTCGCGGCTCGAGGTACGGCTGCGGGGGCGCGTCGGGGAGCTCGACGACGGACTGCACCCGACCCGCGCGGTTGCGACACGTGCGCGGGTTGCGCGGGTCCGGGCGCCCGGCGACGTCCAGCGCGCGCCGCAGCGCCGCCTGGTCGGGCGCGTCCCAGGGCGGCGGGCCGGCGTCATGGTGCGCGAGCACGGCGTACGAGGCGCGCCAGGTGCTCCCCATCCGGTACGCGAGGTGCCACACGTCCGTCCCGGGCACGCGCGCCATGAGGCTCGCGGCGAGGTCCCGTTCGTCGGTGAGGCGGTTGACGAACAGCAGCACCGCGCGCGCGTCCGCATCGCGCACGACGAAGGTCGCCACGGCCTCGGCCGGGCCCGCGGCCTCCACGACGGGCGTGGCCCGCGCGGCCTGCGCCCAGAACTGCTCGACCACGGCATCGCGGTCCCCGGGCGCCGCCGCCGCGAGCGCCGCCTCGAGCCGCTCGACCACGGGCCCGACGACGCGCGGCGCCGGCACGGGGCGCGGCACCTTCGGCGGCGTCCGCCGAGGGTGCCCGACGGGCTGGTCGGGTGGTGGCGCCGGGTCGGGGTGCGGTGGCACGCGGTCGCTCCTCTCGGGCGGTTGCGGGACGCCGCGACTGTACCCGGGCGCACGACGGCGCCCGCCGCACGGGGGGTGCGACGGGCGCCGTCGGGGCGCGGCGGACGGCGCGTCAGGCCGTACCCGCGTACGAGAGCACGAGCTCCTCGGTGACGGTCTCGCCGTCGCGCTCGGTCGTCGCCGTGACGGTCACCTCCCCGGCCGGGGCCTCGACGAGCCGGGTCGCGAACGCCTGGTAGGCGTTCTTCCCGGGCGCGACGTCGGCGTACTCCTTGCTCCCGTACGGCGTCGCCAGGGTGATGTCGACGGGGGTGTCGTCCTCGTTGAGCACGCGCACCGCGACGTACTGCTTGCCGCCCATGGTCCGCAGCTCGGCCTCGGCCGCGAGGTCGATCGCCGGGCCGTCGTCGACGAGCGCGCTCTGCCAGACGACGAGGTCGTCGATCTTCGACGCGAGCAGCTCACGGTCGCCCGCGGCCGCGGACAGGTGGTCGACGAGCGACCGTGCGCCGCCGAGGACCTGGACGGCCGTCGCCGGGTCGTCCGCCTCGGCCGCGCTGCGCGCGCTGCCGAGCAGCGACGAGATCGCGCCCGCGATCACGCCGTCGCCCACCGCGGCGGTGTCCAGGCCGGCGACGATCGCGTCGACCTCGGGGAAGGTCACGCAGTTCCCGCCGCCCTCGACGACACCCGCGGTCCACTCGACGCCCTTGAGCACGTGCTCGAGGAAGAGCGGGTCGGTCCACGACGCGTCGGTGTGCCCGGCGCCCTCGTACCAGGACCGGCCGCCCTCGAAGTTCTGGCACCACGCGATCGGGTGGTCCTCGCCCATCGCGCCGTTGCCCGGGGAGTAGGTCGACTCGTCGAGGGTGATGAGGACGTGGACGTCCTCGCGCGGGTTCGTCGTGTAGTTGTACCACTCGTCGAACCGCTCCCAGACGGCCGGCAGGTGCGCGGTCGACGGGTGCGCGGGACTCTCGACGCGCATCGTCGCGGTCTGCTGCGCGGGATGGGAGACGAACCGCGCGCCGCCGCCGGTCAGCTCGCTGTACCACGGGACGGTGTGCATCGTGTCGGTCGCGGCGTGCAGACCGACGAACCCGCCACCGCCGCGGATGTAGCCCTGGAACGCCGCGAGCTCGGCGTCGTCGAGCAGGCGCGGCGTCGCCGGGTTGAGCGAGTTCGTGTTGTCGACGGGCGACGCGAAGACGATGGTCGCGTACTGCGCCAGGTCCTCGGCGCTCGTGAACGGCGTCGAGCCCATCGTGAGGTCGGGCTGACCCGGCGAGCCGCTCCCCCACCAGCCCGCGGAGGAGTTCGGCGGGTCCCACACGTCGACCGTGAAGCCGTTCTCCTCACCCAGCGCGACGAGCGCGCGCGTGGTGTCGTCGATGTGCGAGTGCCGGAACCCGAGCGTCTCGCCGACCACGAGGATCTTGTAGTCCTCCTCGTCGGCCGCGGCCGGGCCGGCGGCCACGAGCGTCGCCCCGCCCGCGAGCGGCAGCGCGACCGCCGCCGCCACCGCCCGCCTGATCGTCGTGCCGCTGAACAAATCCATGCGTGCTTCTCCCTCGTCGTCGAGAGCGCGAACCGGGCGTTCGGTCCCCGGTCGGTCGCCGGGCACCCTCGGCATCCGGCGGGGCGCGCACTCCTGCGTGCGTGGACGTCGGCTCCTGCCGATGCCGCGAGTTTTGACGGCGACCGAGCAAAAGTCAAGGATTCAACGACCTCCGCGCGGCGACTTCACCCGGACCCACGGTCGCGACGCAGCGCCCCCAGGCACAGCGCGTGCACAGGGTCACCACAGGCACGACCACGCGCACCGCGGGACGCTGAGACCATGACCGCAGCCACCGCCCCCGTCGGCCGCCCCGAGCAGCCGCGCCTCACGCGCCCGGACGGCTCCCCCGTCCGCGTCCTCGTGGTCGACGACGAGCCCAACCTGGCCGAGCTGCTCACCTCGGCGCTGCGCTACGAGGGCTGGGACGTGTCCACCGCGCTCGACGGGCACTCCGCGATCCGCACCGCGCGCGAGACCGGGCCGGACGTCGTCGTGCTCGACGTCATGCTCCCCGACATGGACGGCCTCACCGTGCTGCGCCGGCTGCGCGAGCGCGACACGGACGTCCCGGTGCTCTTCCTCACCGCGCGCGACGCCGTCGAGGACCGCGTCGCCGGGCTCACCGCGGGGGGCGACGACTACGTGACCAAGCCCTTCAGCCTCGAGGAGGTCGTGGCGCGGCTGCGGGGCCTGCTGCGCCGCGGCGGCGCGACCGCGCAGCGCGAGGACTCCGTGCTCGTCGTCGGCGACCTCGAGCTCGACGAGGACGCGCACGAGGTGCGGCGCGCGGGCGAGGAGGTGCGCCTCACGGCCACCGAGTTCGAGCTGCTGCGCTACCTCATGCGCAACCCGCGCCGTGTGCTCTCCAAGGCCCAGATCCTCGACCGCGTCTGGAACTACGACTTCGGCGGGCAGGCCAACATCGTCGAGCTCTACATCTCCTACCTGCGCCGCAAGATCGACAAGGGCCGCGAGCCCATGATCCACACGCTGCGGGGCGTCGGGTACGTGCTCAAGCCCGCCGCCGGGGCGGACGGTGCCGGTGCCTGACGCGCCCGCGCGCCGCCCGACGGCGCTGCGCCGCCGCCTCGTCCTCGTGCTCGCCGGGGTCGTGCTGCTCGTCACCGTCGGGCTCGCCGCCGCCTCCGCGCTCGCGCTGCGCACCCAGCTCGTCGAGCAGGTCGACCGCGGCGTCGAGCAGGCGAGCGAGCGGCTCGCCCACGACTTCGGGGACGGCCCGGACGCCCCGGGGCAGCAGCCGCCCGACGGCACCGGCGACACGCCCGACCCCGGCGACCCGCCCGACGACCCGTCCCGGTTCCCCGCCGGCACCGGGCCGGGCAGCGCCGTGCTGCGGTACGACGGCGGGGAGATCGTGCTCGCCGAGTACGTCAGCCCCACGCTGGAGCGCGTCGCGCTCGACGACGCGCAGGTCGCCGCGCTCGAGGACGTGCCCGCCGACGGTGAGGCGCACGACGTCGACCTGCCGGACCTCGGGTCCTTCCGCGCCGTGCACCGGACCACGGACGACGGCCAGCCCGTCGTCGTCGCGTCGAGCACCGAGTCGGTCGACGCGACCGTCGAGAAGTACGTGCTCATCGAGGTCGGGCTCGGCGCCGCGGGCCTGCTCGCCGCCGTGCTCCTCGGCACGTGGCTCGTGCGGCGCTCGCTGCGGCCGCTCGACGACGTCGCCGCCGCCGCGAGCCGCGTCTCCGAGCTCGAGCTCGCGCAGGGCGAGATCGACGCGATCCCGCGTGTCCCCGACGACCTCACCGACGAGCGCACCGAGGTCGGGCAGGTGGGCGCCGCGCTCAACCGCATGCTCGAGAACGTCGAGACCTCGCTCCAGGCGCGGCACGACTCCGAGACCCAGGTGCGACGGTTCGTCGCCGACGCGAGCCACGAGCTGCGGACCCCGCTCGCCTCGATCCGCGGGTACGCCGAGCTCGTGCGCCGCTCGCCCGACGACGTCCCGCCCGCCACCGCGCGCTCGCTCGACCGCATCGAGTCCGAGGCCGTGCGCATGACCGGGCTCGTCGAGGACCTGCTGCTCCTCGCCCGGCTCGACGCGGGCCGCCCGCTCGACCGCGCGCCCGTCGACCTCGCGGCGCTCGCCGTCGACGCCGTCATGGACGCCCACGCCGCCGGCCCCGACCACGACTGGGCCCTCGACCTCCCCGGCGAGGCCCTCGACGTCGACCCCACGACCGAGCCGTCCGAGGAGCCCGGCGACACGACGGACGACGTGGATCGCGCGGTCGCGGCGCACGACCCCGGCGGGCAGGGCCCGGACGAGGACGTCGACCTCGAGATCACGGGCGACGAGGCGAGCCTGCGGCAGGTGCTCGCGAACCTCCTCGCGAACGCCCGCACGCACACCCCGCCCGGCACCCACGTCGAGGTGCGGCTCGCGACCGACGGAGACGACGTCGTGCTCTCCGTCGCCGACGACGGCCCCGGCATCCCGGCGACCCTGCGCCCGACGCTCTTCCGCCGCTTCACGCGCGGCGACGACGCGCGCAACCGCACCGGCGGCTCCACCGGCCTCGGCCTCGCCATCGCCGACGCGATCGTCACCGCCCACGGCGGGTCCGTCGCCGTGTCGTCGACTACCGCCCACGAGCCAGGCGCCACCGGCACAACTTTCACCGTCCGCCTCCCCCGCTGATCGCTCCGGAGCTGTGGGTAGCCGCTGGAACGCTATGACGCATGTTCTGGGATGCACGGCGACCCGACACCGCCTACATCGTGGGTCTGCTTCAGACCGACGGCAGCCATCACGGCGACCCTGACCACAGAGGACGGATCTCTTTGGAGCTCTCCGCGCGAGACCGCGACGTGCTCGACGCGATCTCGTCGTTGCTCCCGTGCTACTCGTCCGTCCGGCTCCGGCAACGCACGACGAATTTCGGGGCGGACTACGCCACGGCGGTACTGGGGATCTTCAACCAGACGGCCCGACAGCAACTAGCCTCGCTCGGCGTCACACCAGGACGAAAGAGCTCCACCATCAGTCCACCATCCGCGCCCTTCGCAGCGCCGGACTATGTCCGTGGCGTTCTCGACGGTGACGGGTCCCTGGGGTTCACGGCGACCGGGGCTCCCTTCGTCAGCCTGGTCACCGCGAGTCCGTCTCTCGCGACGTACTTCTGCTCGGTCATCGGGGACGTCTGCGGCGTACGAAGGACCGCAACGCCGAACGCGCGTGACGGTGTCATGAACATCATGGTCGCGAACCTCGCCGCCGCTACCCTCGCTCGGTGGGCTTGGCCCTCGCCAGATGTGCTCGGCATCGGCCGTAAGCGACGACTCGCGGAGGCCGTCGCGGCGTGGCGACCGGAACCGGGCCGCGAGAATCGGTACGGGATCGTGCGCAAACCCTGGATGCCAGCCGAGGACGCGATCGTCCTCAAGCTCCCGCCGGACGAGGCCGCCGAAGCGCTCGGACGAACGGTCCAGAGCATCTCGATGCGACGATGGCGGCTTCAGAAGGCCCAGGCCGCCGTCGCTCCACGCCGCCCATAACGACGGATCGTCCGATCTGGTGCGCGCGGGAGGACTCGAACCCCCGACGCCCGGCTCCGGAAGCCGGCGCTCTGTCCGCTGAGCTACGCGCGCTGGTGCTCCTTAACGTCGAGCAGACGGGACGCGAGGCGTCCAGGTGCCCTCGGAGGGAGTCGAACCCCCGTCTCCGCTTCCGTAGAGCGGCGTCGTGTCCGTTGGACCACGAAGGCAGTGCTTTTCACCGCAGGCGCACGACAAATGCGCGCCGACGGCATTGGAGCAGAATGGCGGCACGACAAATGCACCCTGCTCGGGGCGCATTCACGCACAAGAAAAAGGCCGCCCCGGCGAGTCCCGGGACGGCCTGTCGTACGACGCTGAGTCAGACGACAGGACCGCCGGAGTCGCCGGCGAGGAACGAGGACACGCTGAGATACGCCACGGGCAGCACGCCGTGCAGCTGCTCGCAGGGCAGGACGGGACGTCGCCGGTCCTGCTGGACGGGTTCGCGCACGGCACTGCTCCTCTCGGTCATGTCGGGTGGCCCACGCACCGGAATGTCGTCGACCGAGGAAGACCGTACGCGCCTTTCCCGATCGGCACAACCCCATTTTCTGAATTCGACAGAAATTCTTCGGCCGAGGTCCAGTGGGCCGGCCGAGGGCCAACCGGCCGACGCCCTTTTCCAGCCCGACGCGCAGTACGTGCGCCCTGCGCGCCCGGTGGCATCTTTGGCTCGCGCGCCGACTTCCGGACGCGACAGGCGGCCGCCTCCCCGCCCGGGCTCGGCGGGCCGGTCCCTACGGGACGCTGGCACCGCTTGGCACACTTTTTCTACTGGAGCGCCCATCCCGGCGTTCCGGACGAACGACCGGGGCTGTCGGCGGCACCCGGTAGGGTTCCGGACGTTCCGGACACACCTCCCGACGCCGACGAACCACGCGGTCGGGCCGACGACAGGAGACCCGCCGCCATGATGGGCGCCCACCACGCCGCGACCGGAGCCGCCGCCTGGGTGGCGGTGACGTCCACCGCCCCGTTCGCGCTCGGGTGGCACCCCGTGTCGTCGGTCGGTGTCATGACGGGCGCGGTCGTGTGCGCCGGGGCCGCGCTCCTGCCCGACGCCGACCACCACAACGGGACGTTCGCGCACTCGCTGCCGCCCGTGAGCGAGTGGGTGTCCGACGCGGTCGAGACGATCTCCGGCGGCCACCGCCAGGGCACGCACTCGTTCCTCGGTATCGCGGTGTTCACCGCGCTCGCCTGGCTCGTGGGCCTCGTCACGATCGAGACGGAGAGCTTCGGCACGGTCTACGTCGGTGGCGGCCTGCTCGCCGTCCTCCTCGTCGCACTCGCGCTCAAGGCCCTCAAGCTCACGCGGCGCGGCAAGCTCATGCCGTGGGTCACGTCGCTCACGATCGCGGCCCTCGTCGCGCTCTTCTCGCCCGAGGAGTGGAACTGGCTCCCGGTCGCGGTCGGCACCGGCGTGACCGTGCACATCCTGGGCGACGTGCTCACGACCAACGGCGCACCGTTGCTGTGGCCGGTGAAGATCCGCTCCCCGCGCTGGGTGCGCCGCTCCCTCGTGGTCGACGACGTGTGGCGCCCCAGCGGCAGCTTCGCCCTCCCCCTGCTCGGCGACACCGGGTCGGTGCGCGAGTGGATCCTCGCGACGGCCGTCGGCCTCTACGCGACGGTCGGGTTCGTGTGGTCCGCGCTCGATCAGATGGGCTACGACACGTACGGGACGTACGAGCGCGTGGTATCAGCGATCCAGGCACTGGCGTCGGGCGTCGCCTGAGCGGGCCGGGCCGCCGTCCGCGGTGGTCCGCTCGTCCCGGCCGCGACCGGTCGTCCCACGCCCGGGCGAGACCGGGTGGCGGCCGGCTCTGGCTCCGTCACCTCCCCGCGGCGGAGAGCGCGAGGCCAGTGTGGGCGTCGAACAGGTGTGCCCGGTCCAGGTCGACCGACACGCCCACCGTCTCCCCCGGTGTACCGACGACGGTCGGTCGCGCCTTGACCTTGACCGTCTCCGTGCCGACCTTGACGTCGACGATCGTCCGGTCACCGAGCGGTTCGTACGCGTACACCTGCCCCGGGAGCACGGCATCTCCCCGGCGCTCGACCGACAGGTCCTCGGCGCGCACCCCGAGCACGAGCGGCCGGCCCTGCTCGGCGGTGGTCCACCGGGGGCACGGCATCGACCATCCCTGCTCCCCCACCAGGCGGTCGTCCTCGATGCGACAGGCCAGCATGCTCATCCGCGGGCTTCCCACGAACCCGGCGACCCACTGGTTCGCCGGCCGCTCATAGATCTCGAGCGGGGTACCGACCTGCTGCACCTTCCCGTCACGCAGCACGGCGACCAGATCCGCCATGGACAAGGCCTCCACCTGGTCGTTCGTCACGTACACGAACGTTCTGCCGAGCCTGCGGTGGATGCGGGTCAGCTCGGTCCGCATCTCGACGCGAAGCTTGAGGTCGAGGTTCGTCAGCGGCTCGTCCATGAGGAACGCCTGCGGGTCACGTACCAGCGCACGCGCCAGCGCGACGCGCTGCTGCTCACCCCCGGACATCTGGGCGGGCCGCCGCTGCAGCAGCCGCTCGATGTGCAGGAGTCCCGCCACCCGATCGACCGCCGCGGCGATGTCGCTCGACGACGCCCGCCGCGCTTGGAGCGGCGAGGCGATGTTCTCGTACGCCGTGCGCCGCGGGTAGAGCGCGTAGCTCTGGAACACCATGGCCAGGTCCCGCGCGGCGGGGGTCTCGTGGGTGACCTCCCGTCCGTCCAGCTGCACCGACCCGGTGTCCAGCCGCTCCAGCCCGGCGAGCGCACGCAGGGTGGTCGTCTTGCCGGCCCCGGACGGGCCGAGCACCACGAAGAACGCGCTGTCGGGTACGTCGAACGTCACCCCGTCGAGCGCCTGGACGCCGCCGAAGGCCTTGTGCAGGCCGTGTGCCGTCACGCGTGCCATCAGGCCACCAGCTCTTCCGTGCTCAGGTCGTAGACAGGGGTGCTCACACCGACGTGCCGCAGACCAACCGCGTCGTCGACGCCGTAGCGCGCCGTGGGAGGCATGCGCACCCGGACCTCGTGCGATCCCCCGTGGTCGACGACGTAGATCAGCTCGTCGCCCAGCGCCTCCGCGGAGACGACTCGTGCGGGGACCGCCCCCTCCGCGCCCTGGTCGGTCACCTCGAGCGCCTCCGGACGCACGCCGGCCACCAACCGTCTCTCGCGGGGCACGCCGGGGGGCGGGGACAGGACGAGCCCGCCCGCGCCCCGCAGGGCATCGTCGGCCACCTCGACCTCGACGAGGTTCATCGGCGGGGAACCGATGAATCCCGCGCAGAACAGGGTCGCCGGCCGGTCGTAGACCTCCAGGGGAGTACCGATCTGCTCGACCCTGCCCTTGTTGAGGATGGCGATCCGGTCCCCGAGGGACATCGCCTCGACCTGGTCGTGCGTGACGTGGACCATGGTCGCGCCGAGCTGCGTCTGCAGGTGCTTGATCTCGGTACGCATCTCGGTGCGCTGCTCGGCGTCCAGGTTGGTCAACGGCTCGTCCATGAGGAAGGCCTGTGGACGCCGCACGAGAGCCCGAGCGAGCGCGACACGCTGCTGCTCGCCTCCGGAGAGCTGCGTCGGGCGACGGTTCATGAGCCGGCCCAGGCGCATCAGCTTCATCGCCTCGTCGACCCGCGCCCGCACCTCCTTCTCCGGGATCCGCTCGGCCCGCAGCGGGAACGCGATGTTGTCGCGCACCTTCAGGTGCGGGTAGAGCGCGTAGAACTGGAACACCATCGCGATGTCCCGATCCGCGGGAGGCAGGTCGTTGACCAGGACGTCGCCGATGCGGATGTCCCCGGAGGTATGACGCTCCAGACCCGCGATGGAGCGCAGCGTGGTCGTCTTGCCACAACCCGAGGGGCCGAGCATGACGAAGAGCTCGCCGTCACGGATGGACAGGTCCACGCGCTCCACCGCCACCGTGCCGTCCGGGTAGCGCTTGTGCAGGGAAGTCACCTCGATGCCGGCCATCAGCGACGCACCGCCCCGAGCGTCATCCCCGCCACCAGGTGCTTGCGGACGAGGAAGGCGAACACGAGCACCGGGACGGCGAACACGGTGGCCGACGCGGCCACGAGCCCCCAGTCCACGGTGGTGCCGCCGATGAGGCCGGCGATGGCCGGCGGGGCCGTTCGGACGTCCTGGCTGGACGTGAGGAAGATGGCGAACACGAACTCGTTCCAGGAGAAGATCAGGGCGAACACCGCCGTCGCCGCGATGCCCGGGACGAGGAGAGGCAGGGTGACGCGGCGGAACGCCTGCAGGCGGGTGAATCCGTCGAGCATCGCTGCGTCCTCGTACTCCGCCGGGACCTCGTCGACGAATCCCTTCATCATCCAGATCGTGAAGGACACGTTGAACGCGGCGTAGACGAGCACGAGCCCGAGCTGGGTGTCGATGAGCCCCAGCGACCGGTACATGAGGAACACCGGGATGACGATGACGATCGGCGGCATGAACCGCGTGGAGAGGATGAAGAACAGCTGGTCCTTCTTCGCCCTCAGCCGGAACCGCGAGTAGGCCCAGGCCGCCGGGACACCGAACGCCGTCGCCAGCAGGGTCGACCCACCCGCGACCAGGACGGAGTTGAAGAACGACACCGAGAGGTCCGACGCGCCGCCACCAGGGTTGACGAACACGTCCTTGTAGTGCTGCAGCGTGACCTCGAACCCGAAGAACTGCGCGGGGACCGCGTACACGTCGCGGTTGACCTTCACCGACGTCTCGAGGATCCACAGCACGGGGAAGAGCATGATCAGGGCGACCGCCACCAGGGCTACCACCTCGATCACGACCCGGACCGTGCCGCGGCGACGCCGGCGCGGGGGGTTCGCGTCGTCGTCGGACACCGGCGTGGCGGGGACGACCTCGCCGACGGGGGCAGGGCTGGTCATCGTCCCTCCTTCGACTTGTTCAGGTACCGCAGGTAGAGCTGCGCGAGGACGATCACGACGACCACCATGAGGATCCCGTACGCGGCCGCGGTGCCGGTGTTGAAACCGAGGAACGCCACCTTGTAGACGTGGAACGACAGGGTCTCCGTGGAGACGCCAGGGCCACCGTTGGTGAGGATGTACACGAGGTCGAACTGTCGGAACGCCTCGATCGCTCGGAACAGCACGGCGACGAGGACGAGCGGCCACACCATCGGCAGCGTGATGCGGCGGAACCGGAACCACTCCGACGCGCGGTCGATCGACGCGGCCTCGTAGAGGTACTTCGGCACCGCGGTCAGGCCGGCCAGCGCGATGAGCATGATGAACGGCGTCCACTGCCAGGTGTCCACCACCACCAGCGAGAGCAGCGCGGTGTTCTGGCTCGTGAGCCACTCCACCGGGCCGATGCCGAACGAGCCGAGGATGCTGTTCACCACTCCGAACTGGGCGTCCAGCATGAATCGCCAGAAGAGACCGACCACGACCGGGGACAGCATCATGGGGATCAGGAACAGCGTCGTCAGCAGCCCGCGGCCGGTCTCGCGCCGAGAGATGAGGTACGCGATACCGAAACCGAGCACCGTCTGCAGTCCGACCGCCGCCACCACGTAGACGAGCGTGGTCAGCGCGCGCTGGTGGACCTCCGGGGAGGTGACGATCTCGGCGTAGTTCCGCAGCCCGACGAAACCGGCCGGCGCGTCACGGGTGACCGAGTAGTCGGTGAAGGACAGGTAGAGCGCCCACAGCAGCGGGAACACGGACATGAGGAGCAGGAGCAGCATCGCCGGGGAGATGAACCCCACGGCGAGCCACCGGTCGCTCAGGCGGGTGCGCCTCCCCGGCACGGGAGCCGGTGCTGCCGTCTCCCGCACCCGAGGGCGTGTCGTCGTCGTCATCGGGCGTCGCTCACAGCCCGCCGCTGGAGTCGAGGATCTCCTGCTGCTGCTCGGCGATGTCGTCCAGCGCCTCCTGCGGGTCCTTCGCACCGTTCAGCGCGGCGTTGACGTTGGTGTTCTCGATGTCGATCAGGCGCGCGTACTCCGGCACGTTCCACATGTCCCGCTGGCGCGCGACGGAGTCGGTGTACACCTGGTTGAAGGGCGGACCGTCCAGGAACTCCGGGGACTCCAGGGCGTCGGTGCGCGAGGGCACACCGCCCGCAGCAGCCCACTTCTTCTGGATGTCGGCCTGCTCGAACCAGCGCATGAAGTTCAGCGCCTCGGCGTGCTGCTCCTCGGGGACGTAGGCGGAGACGTGCATGCCCATCCCGCCGAGCGGGACGACGTCGGTGTCCTGGGTCGGCAGCGGGGCGAAGCCGAGCTTCGCCTCGATCTCCTCGGTCGTCGCACCCAGTGTCGACTGCGCGGGGTCGAGGAGACCACCGCTGGGGGCGATCCAGTTGAAGGCGATGCACGCCTTGCCCTGTGCCACCGCCGCGTTGACCTCGTCGATGAACCAGTTGCCCGACCCCTTGGCCGTGAGCGGCTTCATCTGGTTGACGAGGATGTCCATCGCCTTCTGGCCGGCCTCGTCGTTGATGATGCCCTCGATCTGGCGCTCCTCCGGGTCCCACAGGGTCCCGCCGTACACGCCGTTCACCGTGTTGTACGTGACTGCCGCCGCATCGGAACCGTTGGACTGGTGGAAGGCGAGCCCGCTGACGCCGGGGTTCTCCTCCTGGCACTTCGAGGCCGCGGCGATCATCTCGTCCCACGTCGCCGGCGGCTCCTCGCCGATGAGGTCCTTGCGGTAGATCATCGTCCAGGTGTCGCCCAGCAGCGGGAGGCCGTACAGCTTCGCGTTCTCGTCCCGCTCCCCGGTCACCGCCTGCGGGTACTGGCCGTACGCCGCGAGCAGGTACGGGTCGTAGGCGTCGACCTCGATGTTCTCGTTCACGAAGTCGGTGATGTCCAGGATGTTGCCGTTCGTCACGGCCTCGCCGATGTGCTGGGAGTCCAGCACGGCGATGTCGAAGTTGGTCTCCCGGGCCGCGAACTGCGTGAACATGGCGTCGTGCCAGTTCGCGTTCGGGACGGTGTTGACCTCGACGGTGACGTTCGGACGCTCCTTGGTGTACTCCGCGTTCGCGAAGTCCTCGAGCAGCTGCGCCGGCGGCCACTCGAACCAGATGAAGGACAGCGTCACCGGGTCGTCGGTGAGCTCGGGGACGGTGCCCGGCGCGACGGCGCCCGTGGATCCCGAGCCGCCGCCGCTGGCGGAGCTGCACGCGACGGCGAACATCGCCGTCGTGACGGCGACGGCCGCGAGCCGTCCGTTCCTGCGCGAGGTTCCCCGCGGGTCTGAGTGGCGCATCTGTTCTCCTGCTTCCTTGTCAGGTGTTGCGCTGGTCGCGGCGGTGGCGTCCGTCGGCACCGCCGGTCCTTCTCCTACGGCGTCGGCCCACGTCACCAGGACGTAGCGACGTACTGCGTCTCGCTGAACTCGAGCAACCCCTCGGCGCTCCCCTCGCGGCCGAGGCCGCTCTGCTTGGTGCCGCCGAACGGCGCGGCCGGGTCGGAGACCAGGCCGCGGTTGAGGCCGACCATGCCGCTGTCGATCCGCTCGGCCATCCGCAGACCGCGCGCGAGGTCGGTCGTGTACACGTAGCTGACGAGCCCGTACTCGGTGTCCTCGACGCGCTCGAGCATCGCGTCCTCGTCGTCGAACCGGACGACGGGCGCGACCGGCCCGAACACCTCCTCGTGGAGGATCCGCGCGTGCGCCGGGACGTCCACGAGGACCGTCGGCGGGTAGAAGTGGCCGGCGCCGGTCGAGGGGCTGCCACCCAGCAGCACCCGCGCCCCCTGCTCGACGGCGTCCCGCACCAGCTCGTCGACCTTGCGGACCGCGCCCGCGTTGATGAGCGGGCCGCACTGGCTGTCCTCGTCCGTCCCCGCCCCGACGCGCACGGCGCTCATCCGGGCGACGAGCCCCGCGACGAACTCGTCGTGGACGGCGTCGTGCACGAAGAACCGGTTGGCGGCCGTGCACGCCTGCCCGCCGTTGCGCATCTTGGCGACCATGGCGCCGTCCAGCGCGGCGTCGACGTCGGCGTCGTCGAGCACGACGAACGGTGCGTTGCCCCCGAGCTCCATGCCGCACTTGAGGACCTGGTCCGCCGCGGTACGCAGCAGCAGACGACCGACCTGCGTGGACCCGGTGAAGGACAACATCCTCGTGCGCGGGTCGGTGAGCAGGCCCTCCACCACGGTGCTGGACGTGGACGTGGTCAGGACGTTGAGCACACCCGCGGGCACACCGGCGTCCCGGAGCAGGCCCGCGACAGCCAGCGCCGTCAGCGGCGTCTCGGACGCCGGCTTGAGCACCACGGTGCACCCGGCGGCGAGCGCAGGACCGATCTTGCGCGTGGCCATGGCGGCCGGGAAGTTCCACGGCGTGACGAGGACACTGATCCCGATCGGCCGGTGCGAGACGAGGATGCGGTTGGCGCCGCTCGGTGAGATCCCCACCTCGCCGCGCACGCGGACCGACTCCTCCGCGTACCAGCGGAAGAACTCGGCCGCGTAGGCGACCTCGGACCGCGCGTCGGTCAGGCACTTCCCGTTCTCCAGGCTGATGAGCTGGGCCAGCTCTTCCGCCCTGTCCTGCATGAGGCCGAACGCCCGCAGGAGCACCTCGGCCCGCGCCCGGGGAGACGTGGCGGCCCACCCGGCCGCAGCCTCCTCGGCCGCGTCCACCGCGGCCCGCGCGTCGGTGACGTCGGCGTCGGCCACGGACGCGAGCACCGCGCCCGTCGACGGGTCCGCGACGTCGAACCGGCGCCCGGAGCCCGCGGCGCGCCATGCGCCCCCGACCAGGAGGTCGGTCGGGACGTCGAGCCGGTCGAGGACCGGACGCAGGGCAGTGTCGACGACGGTCATCGGGCCACCTCCGAGGTGATCAGGTCCGCCTCGTACGACGTCCGCAGGGACGCCCGGTCCCCGCTGTGCGCCGCGCGGACGATACGTTCGAGCGCGTCGACGTCGAGCGGACGCGGATTGTTCTCCACGAGGCGCGCGGACCCCGTCGACTGCTCGGCCGTCCAGCGCAACCGGTCGGTCGGCAGCCCCAGGTCCGCGAGCGTCCGCGGGATGCCGACGGCGCCGAGCAGCGTGGCGACGCGGTCGATCGCCTCGCCGGCGAGATCGTCGACCTCACCCCCCGGGGCGGCGCCCAGCTCGACGGCGAGCTCAGCGAGCTCGCGGGTCCGTACCGGGCGGTTGAACTCCATGACGTACGGCAGCAGCACGCCCACACCGACCCCGTGCGGAGTCCCGGTGGCGGCGCCGACCGGGTACTGGATCGCGTGCGCGGCCGCCGTCCCGGCGCTGCCCAGCGCGTATCCTCCCGCGAGCGCGGCCAGCATCATCGACTCGCGCGCCCCGACGTCGTCCGGGTTGCTCCAGGCACGCTCCAGGTTCTCGGCGATGAGCCGCGCCCCGAGGCGTGCGTAGAAGTCGGTCAGGACGTTCTTCCCCACGAACACACGCTCGGTGGCCAGCTCCGGCGTCGCCGGCCGCCGGACTGCGGTGAACGCCTCCACGACGTGCGAGAGCGCGTCGACCCCTGCGCTCGCGGTGAGGACCGGGGGGCAGCCGAGCGTGAGCTCCGGGTCGCACACGGCGACCTGCGGGATCAGGTGCGGGCTCGAGATGCCGACCTTGCTCAGGCGTGCGGGGTCGCTGAGGACCGCGACGGGCGTGACCTCCGAGCCGGTCCCCGCGGTGGTGGGCACCGCGACGACGGGGACGACGGGACCCGGGACGCGCAGCTCGCCGTAGTAGTCCGACGCCTGCCCACCGTGCGCGAGCACCAGGGCGACCGCCTTGGCGAGGTCGATACAGCTGCCCCCGCCGACGCCGACGACGACGTCCGGTTCATCCTGCGCGACCATCTCGGCGCACCGGGCGACCTGCGCGACCGGCACGTCGGGCAGCGCGCCGGTGAAGACGGTGACGGCGACCCCCGCGTCCTCGAGCGACCGGAGCATCTCGGCGAACTCGTCCGTGCTCCCGAACCGGCTGTCCGTGCACACGAGCGCCTGCCGGCCGAGGCCGGCGGTCACCCGGCCCAGCACACGCCGCTGCCCCGCTCCGAAGATGACCTGCCGTGGTCCGCGCAGCACGCCGAGCATGCTCATGAGGGCTCCAGGTGGTAGACGATGTCGTGAACGGAGAGGCCTCTCACCTCGCGACTCTGCGATCCGGTGACCGGCATTTCCTATACGATCTGATAGCGCGACAGTCTGGGACACCTCCGTGCAGGATGTCAACAGGTAGATCAGCCCCATGAGAGGAACGGCCCAGGGATGACCGGAATGACGAGCGGCACGTCGACGAGCACACCCCTCACCTGGGGTGCCGGGCATCCCATCGGCCGCACCAGCGGGCGCATGGCCGACGAGGTCTACGACACGTTGCTCGACCAGCTGATGTCCCTGCACCTGCCGCCGGGCTCGCGCGTGACCATCGACGCGCTCGCGCGCGAGCTGAGCGTGTCGCAGACCCCGATCCGCGACGCGCTCAGCAGGCTGGAGGCGGACGGTCTCGTGGTGCGCGTGCCCCACGCGGGCTACCGCGTGCCGCCGCAGATCACGCGGGAACGGTTCGAGGAGATGCTCGAGGTCCGCCTCCTCCTCGAGCCCGCGGCCGCCCGCAGCGCGGCTGAGCACGCGACCCCGGACCAGGTGGCGCAGCTGCGCCGCATGCAGGAGGAGATGTCGGCCCTCATGGCGACGGAAGGCCACCTGGCGTACGGCTCGTTCGGCCTCCGCGACGCCGCCTTCCACGACCTCGTCGCGGCCGGCGGGGGCAACCGGGTCATCCGCGAGACCCTCTCCCGCCTGCACACCCACGTGCACCTCTTCCGCCTCCTCTACGGCCGGAACGTGACCCACCTCGCGGTCGGGGAGCACGACGCGGTCCTCGAGGCCGTCGCGGCACGCGATGCCGACGCCGCGGCCTACGCCATGCGGAGCCACATCCTGGTCTCCGGCGACCGGTTCCGACGGCTGTTCGACAAGGCCGAGCAGCCCGAGGAGCCGCACCGTGTTAGCGAGATCACACCGGGCAGTTGACGTCCGCGTCGACGTCTGTACTCTGGAGTCGATCTCGGATCCGATCCGATCTGATCGGATCCACTGACCTCGATGAGGAGGACCAGGTGCCCAGAGCACTGCTCTTGACCGGCGACGCCGCCGAGGAGCTCGACACCATGTACCCGTACTACCGCGTGCAAGAAGGCGGCTGGGACGTCGACGTCTCCTCGAGGACGATGCGCGACGTCCAGCTGGTCATCCATGAGTTCGACCCCGGCTCCGACGCGTACGTCGAGAAGAACGGCCGCAAGCTCCCGGTCGACGTCCCCTGGGCGGACGTCGACGTCGAGCGCTACGACGCTCTCATCATCCCTGGTGGGCGCGCGCCCGAGTGGATGCGCGTGGACGCCGACGTTCGCCGCATCACGGAGCACTTCTTCGCGCGCGACCTCCCGATCGCGCTCGTGTGCCACGGTGCGCAGGTGCCCGCGGTCTACGGCCTGCTGAAGGGGCGTCGCACGGCCTGCTTCCCGCCCATCACCGGGGACATGGAGAACGCGGGCGCGACCGTCGTCGACGCCCCGGACGTCGTCGACGGGAACCTCGTCTCGTGCCGGGGCTGGCCGGACATGCCGCAGTTCGGCCGGGTGCTGATGCAGGTGTTCGACGGCTCTCTCGGCAAGGCCGCCGCGTGACGGTGGCCCTTCCCGGCCGATGACGACATCGCGGACCGTCGAGGTCGACGGGGACGTCGTCGGTGTCCTCGAGGGAGGCACGGGCCCCACCGTGCTGCTCCTCCACGGCTCCGGCCCTGGCACGACCGGGGCCGGGGCGTGGGCCGCGACCGCACGGGCCCTCGCTCCTGACCACCACGTCGTGGCCCCCGACCAGGCGGGGTTCGGCAGGACGCCGCTGCCGCCCGGCTCCCGTGGGGGGCTCGCGGTCTGGGCCGAGCAGGCCGGCGCCCTCATGGACACGCTCGGGGTCGGCACGTTCGCCGTCGTCGGCCACTCCATGGGCGGAGCGGTCTCGCTGGCCCTGGCCGCCGCTCGGCCGCGACAGGTCACCCACGTCGTCGCGGTCGGCACGATGGGGGCGCCGGGTGCTCCCCTCTCCGACGACCTCGATGCGCTCTGGGCCGCCACGCCCGACTCCGGCGGGGCGCGCGACATGCTTGCTCGGCTCTTCCACGACCCGGCACTCGTCACGGACGCCGCCGTCGCTACCCGCGCCCGAGCGATGCGCGCGGGGGCGACGACGTACGCGTCGATGTTCCCTCCGCCACGGACCCGGTGGTCGGACGACCTCACGCTGTCGCCGAGCACGCTGTCCCAGGTGAGGGCACCGGTGCTGCTCCTCCACGGCGCGGAGGACCGCGTCACGCCGCTGAGCGGCGTCCTCCCTCTGCTCGATCACCTGCCCGACGCCAGCCTGCGGGTGACGCCGGGCTGCGGTCACGCCCTGCCCGCCGAACGCCCCGAGGAGTTCCTGACGGCGCTCCGCTCGTTCCTACCGGGCGGCGCCCCGAGCCCGAGCTGACCCGTCGTCGGACACGACCCGGGACGACGTGAAGGCGTCGAACACGTCACCCCGGTCGTGCTCGGAGCGAGCCGGCGGCCGGCGCAGCCTGATCGGGCCGGAGAAATTCGCTTGCTCCACCCCGCACCCGGGTGGAACGGTCGGAGCACGTCGCCCGCGCCGTCCGGGCACCGGAGGAAGGAGGAACGCCATGAGCTGGACGACCCCCGCTCGCGTGTCCACCACCCCCGGGAGCACCGACCGCCGCTAGGCCGGTCGGCGACCGTCCGAGACGGTCCGCGCCCGCCGCCGCCCGCGAGGCGGCAGCGGCAGCGCCGTGCGCTCCCCGCCTGAAGGAGCCCACCCTTGCCCGAGCACGACCTGCTGCACCCCGATCCGTACCTCCCGCCGACGTTCGCGGGAGACCCCCGCACTCCCCCGCCCCGCCGCCTGCGGCGCAGCGACGACACTGCCGACATCGACGACGCCGGTCCCGCCATGGGCGTCCTCGACGCCGCGCTCGGCGACGACCAGCGCTGGTCCACGTGGTCCGCCGTCGAGAAGGGGCAGCGCGGACCCGAGCCGCGCCCCGACTGGGTCGTGACCGCCGACGCGGCCGTCGACACCGAGCTGGGCGTGCTCAAGACCGGCAAGGAGGCGGACGTGTTCCTCATCGAGCGCGCCGTCCCCGGCGAGGCCGTCCAACGCACGCTGCTTGCCGCCAAGCGCTACCGGGACCTCGACCACCGCGCGTTCCGGCGGGACACGGTCTACACCGAGGACCGCCGGGTGCGCCGCACGCGCGACCGTCGCGCGCTCGACCGCAAGTCCCGCTACGGCCGCCAGGTCGCGGCCGGGCAGTGGGCGGCGGCGGAGTTCGCCGCGCTCAGCGAGCTGTGGTCCGCGGGCGCCCCCGTGCCCTACCCGGTGCAGATCGACGGCAACGAGATCCTCATGGAGTTCGTCGGCACGTCGGACGGCGTCGCGCACGAGGCCGCGCCGCGGCTCGCGCGCACCCGCCCCGAGCCGGACCTGCTCGCGTCGTGGTGGGACCAGCTCCGCGACGGCATGGCCGTGCTGGCCCGCCTCGGATTCGCGCACGGCGACCTGTCCCCGTACAACGTCCTCGCGGACGGCGACCGGCTCGTCATCATCGACCTGCCGCAGGTCGTCGACCTCGTGGCGAACCCGTTCGGCACCGAGCTGCTGCTGCGCGACTGCCGCACGATGTCCGCGTGGTTCGCCGCGCGCGGGCTGGAGACCGACGCCGACGAGCTCTTCGCGCTCCTGCTCGCCGAGGCGTGGTGACGGGCGAGGACGCTCGACGCGGGAGGCGCAGGCGCGGCGTGGGACGATCGCCGCGTGCTGCGCCTCGCCCTCGTCGGGCTCGACTCGTCCCACGCCGACCACTACGTCCGGCTCGTCGAGGTCGAGCGGCGCTGGCCGGGCGTGCGCGTCGTCGCGCTCGTCGACGGGGAGCCGGCCCGACGCGCGGAGCTCGCCGCCGCGGGCGGGCTGTCCCTCGGCACCGGTGAGGTCACCGTGCCCGACGTCGTCGGGCGGGTCGACGCGGCGATCGTCGCCCACCGCGCGGGCCGGCTCCACGGCGCCGCGGCCCGCACGCTCCTGCGCGCGGGCGTCCCGGTGCTCGTCGACAAGCCGTTCGCTGCGTCGGTCGCCGACGCACGCGCCACGCTCGACGTGGCCCGCGCCCGCGGCACCGCCGTGACGACAGCCTCCGCGCTGCGCTTCGCTCCGCAGGTCGCGGCGGCGCACGACGTCCTCGCGGCCACGGCCGGGCGCGGCTTCGCCACGGCCAGGCCCGGCAACCCGGCCGCACCGGAGGACGGGACGACGACGTCGCCCGGGCCCGCCGTCGAGGTGTCCGGCCCCGCCGACCCGCGCGACGAGCGCGACGGTCTCTTCTTCCTCGGCATCCACGTCGTGGAGGCGGCCCGCGCCGTCGTCGGCGGTGCTCCCGGCGCGGCGTGGGCGCCGCCCGTGGTGACGACCTCGACCGACGGGATCGTCGCGACGACCCGGTTGGACGGCGTCGACGTCCGGCTGGCGCTCCTCGACCCGGGCTCCCACCCGACCGCCGGGTTCGCGGTCGCCGTGCGCACTCCCGGTGGCGTCGAGCGCGCCGAGGTCGTGCTCGACGCCGACTACCTCGCACCAGTGGTCGAGCACGCTCTCGCGGTCCTCGCGCCGGCGCTCGGCGCGACCGCGAGCGCCGATGAAGACGCGGCGCGGGGCGACGCCACGCACGCGACGGTCCTCGCCGACCTCGCGCTCCTCGAGCAGATCACCGCAGCGGTCAGGGCCTGAGGTCCGACCTTCTGCGGCGTGTGCCGACCGCGCCGACACCGAGCGGACGGGGTAGAACGGGTCCATGGAGCCTTCCACCGAGTCCTTCGACGCCGACGACGTCCAGACGTTCCTCACGACCTACGGGGTCGCGCTCTCCACGGGCGACCTCGACACGATCGGCGAGAGCTACGCGTTCCCGGCGCTCGTGGTCGGGTCGACCGGGTCGGTGCTCCTCGCCGACCCGGAGGACGTGCGCGAGTCGACCACCGAGACCGCGCGCGGGTTCCGCGAGCGCGGCCTCGTCGGCGTCGTCGCGCACCTCGAGGACGTCGAGGAGGTCGGCGACGCGCTCGTGTGGGCGCGCGTGCGCTGGAGCTACCGCGACGAGTACGCGAACGAGCAGGAGGCGCAGGAGGTCCGGTACCTGCTCCGCCGCGCGCGGGACACGTTCGAGGTCTGTGTCGTCGCACCGCTGGCCACCTGACGGGGCCGTCTCAGCACACGCTGCCCTCGGCCACGACCGGGCCGGTTCGCGGGGCGGTGCCGTCGGGACGCGGCGGGAGGTAGTCGAGTCGCACCCCGTCCCCGACCGGTACGGCCAGGACCGCGGAGTCCGCCGACTCGCGCGCCCAGTCCCGCGGGACGAAGAAGTACGTGCCACCCGCCTGCTGCAGGAGCACGAGGCCGTCGTACCGGTGGCCGAAGGCCGCGCCGTCGGGCCCGCACCGGCCCGCGGTCACCCCCGGCGCGACGAGCTGGAGGTCGGCGGTGCTCCGGACCACGACCCCGGCGTACTCCGCGAGCTCGGCCTCGAACTGGCGTCCGCGGCTCTCCCCCACCTCGGCCGAGTAGTTCGCCACCGCCCAGAAGAGCGACACCGCGACGAGCGTGAACACCGCCGCCCACTCGGCGAGGCGCGCCCCGACCGACGGCGTCCGCCACTCGGGCCGGGTCCGTCGCAGCTCCGACCGCCACGTCTGCACGACGGCGACGAGCGCCAGGACCCCGAGCGCGAGGCACACCGGCGCGACCCAGCTCGGGACGCCGTCGGCGAGGCCGGTGCCGGGCCAGACGGCCTGGAACAGGCCGAACACGACGAGCATCGTCCCGACCGCACCGATCCCGAGGAGCGCACGCGGACCGAGCCGCCGTGCGCCGGGAGCGCGGGTCGACCCGCCCCGCGCCCACAGGGACACGAGGACGACGACCGCCACCGCGGCGAGCGGCAGCAGGAGCCCGTCCTGCGCCTGGACCATGTAGTCCGTCGACGTGAGCTGCAGGGACGTCACGTCCACACCGAAGTAGTAGTAGAAGAACATGGCGCGCTGCCGGCCGAAGAAGTAGAGCAGCCCGGCGATCAGACCTGCGGGCGCCACGATCTCGGTCGCGATCCGAGCGAGGCGCGGCACGTCCGACCTCGGGTCCTCCGTGCTCGGCTCGTCTCTCGTCGCGGGCCGGCGGTCGCTGTCGATCATGGCGCGCCGTCCGTCCCGTCGGCTCCTCCGCCCTCGTGATCCGGGTCTTCACCGTCGTCACCGGGGACGTCCTCACCGCCGCTCTCGCCGCCTGTCTCCGCGCCGGTCCCGGTCTCGGTCTCGGGCCCGGTCTCTGTCTCCGTCTCGACCCCGGTCCCTGCCTCGGGCTCCTCGGCTCCCCCTGGTTCGCCCGTGCCGGGGCTGCAGTCCGCGAGCAGCACGACGGTCGAGCCGCGTGGGATGGAGAAGCCTCCCTCCCTCCACGGCGGGTCGGAGCCCAGGTACGTGCAGGCGCTGTCCGCGTCGTCCGCCTCGGGAGGTTCCGAGACGACCGTCACGCAGAGCGTCCCGCCGCAGTTGACCGTCATCTCGTCGAGGAAGTCCTGGCGCACACCCGTGAAGGGCAGCCCGTCCTTCTGCGCGGCGGTCGCCATGGCGACCGGTGACCCTCCGCTCCCGCCACCACCACGGGGACCCTCGGGCTTCTCCGAGCTCTCCGCGTCGGGGAACGTCGGCGGCGAGGTGGTGGCCTCGTCGGTCGCCTCCGGCTCCACGCTGCTCGACACCTGCTGGGCCGAGCCGTCGGCACCCCAGCTGCACGCTGCGATACCGCACACGACCGCGGTGCTGAGCAGCGCCCAGACGGTCGCGCGTCCTACCCGGTGTCGTCGTCCACCTGGTCCTGCGTCCTGCGTCGCCAGCACCATCGCTCGGCCCTCCTCATGGTCCTCATACGACGAGGGAGAGGGCTCGCGAACGGGGTGATACGGCGGGTCCGTCCTGATTCAGTGGAAGTCGCGCGACGTCGTCGCGACCTGGAGCGAGAGCGGGGCGAGGTGCTCCGCGACGAGGTTCGTGGCGCCGTCGGCCCGCTCGAGCCGCCCGCGCACGACGAGCGCCGCGGACCCGCGCGCGACCTTCCGGAACCGCTGCCACAGCCCGGGCGAGCACACGACGTTGAGGATGCCCGTCTCGTCCTCGAGCGACAGGAACGTCACGCCCCCGGCCGTCCCGGGGCGCTGGCGGTGCGTGACGACGCCGCCCACCGCGACGCGCGACGACGGGTGCGGGCGCGTCCCCGGCACCTCGCCCGCCGCGCGCTCCGCCTCGTCGACCTGCTCGATCTGCCGCGACACCTCGACCGCCCCGACGACGGTGAGCACGCCCGCCGCGGTCAGGCCGTCGCGCACGTACTGCGTCGGGTAGGAATCGGCGGACACGCCCGTGGCCCACACGTCCGCGACGGCCGTCTCGACGTCGGTCATGCCGGGCAGCGACGGGGCCTCGACCCCGACGCTCACGCCCGGCAGCGTCCCCGGGCCCTCCTGCGCGAGCGCGCCCGCCGCCCACAGCGCCTCACGCCGCGTCACGCCGAGGCAGTCCGTCGCCCCGGCGGTCGCGAGCCCCTCGAGCTGGGCCGTCGTGAGGTCGACGCGCCGCACGAGGTCGCGCAGGTCGCTGAACGGCCGCCCCTCCCCCGGCGTCCCGCGCGCCGCGACGACGCGTTCGGCCGCGTCCTTGCCGAGCCCCCGCACGCTCGCGAGCCCGAGCCGCACCGCGAGCGTGAGATCGGGCTCCGGCCCGAACGCGGTGTCGATCCGCAACTCCCCGCCGAGCATGCGGCTGTCGCCCGTCCGGACGCCAGGGCGGTCGGTATCCGCAGGGTCTGCGGACGCAGCCGCACGGTCGGGCGCAGCCGCACGGTCGGCCGGCAGCCGCTCGACCGTCGCCTCGACGTCGGACGCGTTGACGTCGGGGCGCAGCACGGTGACGCCGTGGCGGCGCGCGTCGGCGACGAGCGACTGGGGCGAGTAGAACCCCATGGGCTGCGCCGCGAGCAGCCCGGCGTAGAACGCGGCGGGGTGGTGCACCTTGAGCCACGAGCTCGCGTAGACGAGGAACGCGAACGAGTACGCGTGCGACTCGGGGAACCCGAAGTCGGCGAACGCCTTGAGCTTGTCGTAGATCTCCTCGCGCACCGCCGGGTCGGTGACCCCCTTCTTGCGCATCCCGTCCATGAGCCGCCCGCGCAGCTCCTCCATGCGCTCGACGGACCGCTTGGACCCCATCGCGCGCCGGAGCTGGTCGGACTCCTTGGGCGAGAAGCCCGCGACGTCGATCGCCATCTGCATGAGCTGCTCCTGGAACAGCGGCACGCCGAGCGTCTTGCCGAGCGACTTCTTCAGCAGCGGGTGCAGGAACGTCACCTTCTCCCGCCCTCGCGCGCGGTTGATGTACGGGTGCACGGACCCGCCCTGGATGGGACCCGGGCGGATGAGGGCGACCTCGATGACGATGTCGTAGAAGTTCCGCGGTCGCAGTCGCGGGAGCGTCGCCATCTGCGCGCGCGACTCGACCTGGAACACGCCGACGGTGTCGGCCGCGCACAGCAGGTCGTACACCGCCGGGTCGTCCTCGGGCAGCGTGTGCAGCGCGAGACGCGGGCCGCCCTCGTGCCGCTCGACCAGGTCGAACCCGATGCGCAGCGCCGTGAGCATCCCGAGGCCGAGGAGGTCGAACTTCACGAGCCCCGCGTCCGCGCAGTCCTCCTTGTCCCACTGCAGGACCGTGCGCCCCTCCATGCGCGCCCACTCGACGGGGCACACCTCGATGACCGGGCGGTCGCACATGACCATGCCGCCCGAGTGGATGCCCAGGTGCCGCGGGAGCCGCAGCATCCGGTCGGCGAGGCCGAGCACCGCGTCCGGGATCTCGCCCTCCTGCGCGGCCGACGGCGGCCGGTGCGCGGGCACGACGTCGTGCGTGTCGTCCGCGCGCAGGACCTCGCCCTCGTCCACCGCGAGCGGGTCGACGACGCGCGCGCCCCGGCCGCTCAGGTCGGGCGACCAGTCGCTGCTCCCCCACAGCCGCGCCGTCGCGGCGTCCTTCCGCGCGGTCCGCGTCGTGACCGGTGACGCGGCCGGGCCGGCGGCGGGCCCCGGGGTCTTCGCCGCGATCGCCCGCTCCTTCGCCGCCCGGTCGGCCGCGGGTGACGACGGGTCGGGGCCACGCAGCGACCCCCAGCGCTCGATGGACTTGCTCCACGCGTCGGCCTGCCCGACGTCGTACCCGAGCGCGCGGGCGGCGTCGCGCACCGCGGACTTGGGCCGGTAGGAGATGACGTTCGCGACCTGCGCGGCGTGCGTGCGCCCGAACTTCCCGTAGACGTGCTGGATGACCTCCTCGCGCCGACCCGACTCGATGTCGACGTCGATGTCCGGCGGGCCGTCGCGCTCGGGCGCGAGGAAGCGCTCGAACAGCAGACCGTGCTTCACCGCGTCGACGGCCGTGATGCCGAGCGCGTAGCAGACCGCTGAGTTCGCGGCCGACCCGCGGCCCTGCGCGAGGATCCCGTTCACCCGACAGAACTCCACGAGGTCGTAGACGACGAGGAAGTACCCCGGGAAGTGCAGGTCCTCGATGACGCGCAGCTCGTGGTCGATCTGCGCCCACGCGCCCGTGATCTTCTCCTGGTCGCGCGGCCCGTACCGGTTCTCGCCGCCGCGTCGTACGAGCTCGCGCAGCCACGTGGCCTCCGTGTGCCCGTCCGGCACGGGGTACGGCGGGAGGTCGGGCGCGACGAGGTGCAGGTCGAACGCGCACTCGTCCCCGAGCACGGCGGCCGTCTCGACGGCCTGCGGGTGCCGGTGGTGGCGTGCGAGCATCTCCGCCGCCGAACGCAGGTGCGTCGTCGGGGCGCCGGGGAGCCACCCGTCGAGGTCGTCGAGCGACGAGCGGGCGCGCACCGCGGCGAGCGCCCCGGCGAGGTCGGCGTCGCGCGGGTTGGCGTAGTGCGCGGCGGTCGTCGCGACGAGCGGCAGCCGGGCGTCCGCGGCGAGGTCCGCGAGCGCCGCGTGCAGGTCGGCGTCTCGGGGGTCGTCGGTCGCGGTGATCTCGACCGCCACGTTGCCCGCGCCGAAGACGGCGACGAGCCGGTCGAGCTCGCGGCGGGCCGCGGCGCGCCCGGAGGTGACGAGCGCCCGCCGGACGGATCCCTTGCGGCAGCCGGTGAGCACGAGCCACTCGCCCGCGCCCTGCGCGCCGAGCGCGCCGAGGTCGTAGCGGGCGGCGCCCTTGGTCCCGGTCGCGAGGTGCGCGGTGGCGATCGCGCTCGACAGGTTGCGGTAGCCCTGCGCGCCCCGCGCGAGGACGAGGAGGTGGGTCGAGCGCGGGTCGGGCACGCCGGTGGGCGGGTCGAGCACGGGCGGTCCCGCGGGCGTACGCCCGTGCTCGACGACGGGCAGGTGCAGCTCGGCGCCGAAGATCGTGGGCAGCCCGACCTTGCGCGCGGCCTCCGCGAACCGCACGACGCCGTACAGGCCGTCGTGGTCGGTGACCGCGAGCGCCGACAGCCCGAGCCGCGCGCCCTCGGCGGCGAGCTCCTCGGGGTGGGACGCGCCGTCGAGGAAGCTGAACGCGGAGTGGGCGTGCAGCTCGGCGTACCGGGGGGCGGTCGTCCGGTCAGTCATAGAGGCCCTCCACGGTCCAGCGCCCGCGGGCGCTCGCGAGGAGGAGCCCGCGGCCGTCGTCGAGCAGGACCTGCACGTGCACCCGGCGCCGCGGCGCGGGGGTCCACCAGCGCTCGGCGAGCGGCCACGGACCGGCCCAGTCCACGACGGCGCGCGCGGACCCCGGGCCGGGCAGCGCCGCCTCGCGCGAGGGCACTGCCGGGCGGCGCGGGCCCTCCTCCGACGTAGCGGCAGGCCACCGCACGGTGACGGGCTCGCCGCTCATCGCGAGGCGCGCGTCGACGACGACGGGCCGCCCCGCGGCGTCGAGCACGACGACGTCCTGCGGCTCGACGGGCACGACCGCCGGCGCGGGGCTCGGCAGCGCGCCCGGCCAGGGCAGGGCCGGGTCGCGCGGGCGCGCGACGTCCTCCCCGAACGGCACGAGGTGCACGCGGTCGGTCGCGTCGCGACCGCCCTGGACCTCGACGCGCAGGACGGCATCGCCGCCGAGGATCCCCTGCACGCGCCCGAGCGCGCGGTGGGCACGCGCGTCCTCCCCGCTCGACGCGCCCCACAGGCGCGGCTGCTCCGCCCCCGCCGGGACGACCTCCTCGGCCGTGAGGGACAGGCGGGCCAGCGGCGCGACGCCCGGGACGACGTCGGCCCCACCGGGCGAGCTGCCGCGCTCGCCACCACGCCTGCCACCGCGCGCGGACCGGGCCGCGCGGGCGGACCGGATGCTCGTCGTGGTGAGCCAGCCCTCGAGCTGCCACCGGACCTTGTCCGTGAGGCGCGCCGGGCTCATCGCGCCCGGCCCGTCGAGCCGCCAGGTGCGCTCGAGGTCGTCGCCCTCCGTGGTCCGCGCGGTGATGCGCAGCCGCCCCGCGACGAGCGAGCGTGCGACGAGCTGGTCGTGCAGGTCCTCGGAGAGCCGGCGCGCAGCGAAGGTCGCGACGTCGACCCGCTCGGCGGGCGGGTCGAGCTCGGTGCTCACCGCGACGTCGGGCTCGACGCGGCGCCGCGCGGGCGGGCGCAGGTCCTCGCCGCGCGCGAGCCGGTGCGCCCACGCGCCGAGGTCGCCGAACCGCCCCTCGACGGTCGCGGGCGGCAGTGCCGCGAGCGCCCCGAGGGTGCGCACGCCGAGCCGGCCGAGGAGGTCCACGAGCTCGTCGATCGCGACGGCGGCGTCGGGGCGGGCGGCGACGTGCGCGAGGTCGCGCGCGGGCCGCGGCGCGAGGAACGCGGCCGAGCCGCCGGGGACCACGACGGCGGCGTCCCGTGCGGCGAGCACGGCCGCGAGGATGCCGTCGGCGACGCCCACCTGGCTCTCGTGCCCGGTGCGCTCGGCGACGCGCGCGACGAGCGCCTCCGCGAGCGCGGCGTCGGACCCGTGGTACCGGCTCGCCCCTGCCGCCGGCAGGAGCAGCAGGCCGGGGCGGGTGATCTCCAGCCCGGCGACGACGGTCTCGGCCGCGAGCGCGACGGGCTCGAACTCGCGGGCGTCGCGCGCGTCGTCGACGTCGAGCAGCTCGAGCTCGGGGCAGCACTCGCGGGCCCGGCGGCGGCGCATGCCGCGGCGCACGCCCTGGGCGCGGGCGGTCGCGGAGACGGCGACGACGCGGCGGCCGTCGTGCGTCGCGGCGGGGACGTGCGCGGGGACGTCGCGCACCGCCATCGCCGCGAGCACCGGCCAGTCCGGCACCCACAGGGCCGCCGTGCGGGTCGGGCTCGTGCTCATCCGACGAGCCTCAGCCCGGGTCCACCCGGCTCGCTGAGTGCGGGGTATTCGTCGTCGCGGGAGCCGACGGACTGCAGATCCCCCGCACTCACCGGCTCGGGCTCCGCGAGGAACACCGGCCAGTCCTCGTGCGCGAGCGGGAGGTCGACCTCGACCCGCGTGGGTCGCGCGGCACCCCCACGGCCCGCGCGCTCGACGACGAGCGTGCGCCGACGCAGCCAGCCCGCCCCGCGGTCCGCGCCGGACCAGCCGCCGCCCGTCACCGTGAGCGCGACGTGCGCGCCCGGCCACGCCGTGGCCGCCACGAGCAGCGCGCCGCGCTCCCGTGCGCGGCCGGTGAGGCGGCGCCGGTCGGTGTCGGTGAGGGCGGCGTCGGGCCCGACGACCACGACGTCCAGGCCGTCGACGAGCGCCGCGATCGCGAGCGCCGCGTCCGGTCCCGGCCGAGGGACGAGGACGACGCGGTCGAGGTCCGCGCCGACGTCGGCGGCCGCGAGCAGCCCGACCGCGGGGAACCCGACGGCGGCGGTCCACGCCCCGGCTCGCGACGGTCGCGCGACGAGCGCGAGCAGGAGGCTCGTCGACCCCCGCACCGCGACCACCGTGCCGCGCTGGAGCCCGCCGAGCGGCAGGAGCGGGACGAGCGCGTCGTGCACCGGCCACGCCCGCTCGTCCGGGATCACGTCCCGGTTCGGGTCCCGCATCGCGACGTGGCGGCCGCGGGCGCGCGCCGGGCGCTCGGCCGGCGCGACAGGGGTCGGCCGGGCGACCGCCGGCGAGGAGACGTCGGAGGGCGGCACGTCCGTGAGCGGGACGTCGGTGAGCGGGACGGCGACCGGTGCTGTCGGGACCGCGGGCGCGACGACCGCGCGGTGTCGGCGGACGCCCGTACGCTCCTCCGCACGGCGCAGGACGGCGCGGGCGCGCTCGGCCTTGTCGACGGCCGCGGCCGTCGGGCCTGGTGTCCCCGCCCGTTCGGCAGGGTCGGCGAGAAGGGCCATCTCGCCTCCCGGGGATGCTGCTCGGACGGGACGCGCACCGCGCGTCGACTGCTGGGGGCGTCGTTCTGCACCCACCATCGTTCGAACAGATGTTCGAACACTTCCAGTGAACGACCGCCGCCGCGGGGTGTCAACTCCGCAGGTGAGAGCCGTCGGCTTCGTCCGAGATGCCCGCCGTAACTCTCGACCGTCGCTCGAAGGTTGACCCCAACCCTCGACCTCTACCTGAACCTCCTGCCTGCCGAACATGCGATCGCAGTCCGTCCGGCGTGCGAGCCACGAGCCACGAGCGCATGCTCGGCGGGCGCAGGGGCATGCTCGGCACCCGGTCCTCGCCCGCACGCGCAGTCCCGGGATGGCAGGCTGGCGCCATGGACGCCCGCACGACCCTGCCCACGCTCGGCTCGCTCACCTGGGAGCCGGCGCTCGACCACCTCGACCTCGTCGCCCCCGTGACCGCCGACGCGCTGCGCCGCTGGGCCGAGGCCGACCCGGACGTCGCGGCGCTCGTCGCCGTGACGGAGATCGACCCCGACCTCGCGGACACCGCGACGCTCAACGCCGCGTTCGACCTGCCCGTCGAGGCGTCGGCGAACTGCGTCGTCGTGGGCGGCGCACGCGCGGGCGACGAGCGGGTCGCCGCCGCCGTCGTGCGCGCGCACACGCGCGCCGACGTCAACACGCGCATCCGCAAGCTGCTCGACGTGCGCAAGGCGTCGTTCCTGCCGACCGACCGCGCGACGGCCGAGTCCGGGATGGAGTACGGCGGCATCACGCCCGTCGGGCTCCCGGACGGGTGGCGCGTCCTCGTGGACTCGCGCGTCGTGACCGACGGCGCGCTCGCGCTGATCGGCAGCGGCGTGCGGCGCTCGAAGCTGCTCCTCCCCGGCGACCTGCTGGGGCGCCTGCCCGGCGTCGAGGTCGTCGAGGACCTTGCAGTCCCGGTCGCCTGACCCGTCCCACCCTGCCCTGCCCCGGAAGGGGGGGGGCCCGGGCGGGCGGTCGCCCGCCCGATCGCTCTCTCTGTGAG
>NZ_JBHXIC010000038.1:0-15538 GCF_042723955.1 Cellulosimicrobium cellulans
CGGTTTCACACCGGTTCTTCGCGTTGTTCCCACGTGGCACATCACCTGGCTAACCCGGGGGCGACCAGGGTTCTACCTCGGCGGACCACGGTTCTACCTCGGCGGACCGAAGTTCTATCTCGCGCGACGGCGCTCGCGCTCGTCCCACGTGTCCGTCGCGACGCGCTGGGCGTCGCGGAGCGCGCGGGCCGGGTCGACGCCCTTGGGGCAGACCTGGGTGCACGCGCCCACCTGGATGCACGGCCACGCGCCGAACTCGGTGTCGAGGACGTCGGCGCGGTCGAGCTCGCCCGCGTCGCGCGAGTCCTCGTCCCAGCGGCGCGCCGTCGCGACGACGGCGGGCCCGAGGAAGTCGGGCGCGACGTCGAGCTGCGGGCACGCCGCGTAGCAGAGCATGCAGTCGATGCACTCGGCGAAGCCCTTGAACGCGGCGAGCTCGCCCGGCGTCTGCCGGTGGCCCGACGCCGGTCCGTGCGCCCGCAGCGCGTCGCCGCCGTCCGCTGCCGCTGGGTCCGCGGCGTCGTCGCCGGCGCCCGACCCGGCCACAGGCGCGGGCGCGTCGACGAGCGGGAGGCGCGTGGC
Source organism: Cellulosimicrobium cellulans (assembly GCF_042723955.1). Lineage (GTDB taxonomy): Bacteria > Actinomycetota > Actinomycetes > Actinomycetales > Cellulomonadaceae > Cellulosimicrobium > Cellulosimicrobium cellulans_H. Next base: position 583 of record NZ_JBHXIC010000038.1, read on the forward strand.
GCCGTCGGGCACGAGCCAGGGCTGCACGGTGGCGAGCTTGCCGAGGAACGTTTCCGTGTCGACGACGAGGTCGCGGAGCACCTGGGCGTGCGCGAGCGCCTCGACGACAAGGCCGGACGTGCGGTAGCCGCGCACGAACGTCTCGCACCCGAGCACCGGGCGGCCGTTGACCATGACGCCGCAGCTCCCGCAGACGGCCATCTTGCACGACCACCGGAACGTCAGCGTGGGGTCGGCGTGGTCCTTGACCCACTGGAGCGCGTCGAGCACCGAGGTGCGGTCGTCGTAGGGCACGTCGAACACGTCCCGCCGCCCGGTGTCCGCGCCGTCGGGCGAGGTCCGCGCGACCTCCAGCCGCACCGTCCGTGCCTCCACCGGCAGCTCTGCCTCGCTCACGAACCCGCTCCCTCGTCCGCCGAGAACGACATGCGGGTCGTCATCGGGCTCTTTCCGGCCCTCAGGTCGTGCTCGGCGCCCACGGGGACGTGCGCCACCTCGAGCGCGCCGGCCGTACCGAGCCGGACCTCCGAGTGGCGCGGCACGTCGTCGGCGTCCGGGAAGTCGAGGCGCTGGTGCGCACCGCGGGACTCCTCGCGCGCGAGCGCGGCCGCGACGGTCGCGTGCGCGACGAGCAGGGTCGCGCCGAGCTCGACGGTCGTCGCCCAGTCGGTGTTGAGCACGGCGCTCGTGTCGGCGACGCGCACGTCGGCGTACCGCGCGCGCAGGTCCTCCACGGCCGCGAGCGCCCGCCGCAGCCCGTCGGCGTCGCGGTAGATCCCGGCGTCGGCATCGAGCACGCGGCCGAGCTCGGCCCGGATCGCGGCGGGCGGTTCGGTGCCGCGGCCGCGCATCCCGAGATAGCCGTCGGCGATCTCGGCGGCGCGGTCGACGACCTCGCCGTCCGCCGACGCGGGACCGACGCCGGCCCCGGCCCCCGCCGCGCCGCCGTCGGCCCCGGGGTGCCCGGCCTCGCGCGACCACGCGAGCGCGGCCTCGCCCGCCGCGCGCCCGACGACGAGCGTCTCGACGAGCGAGTTGGACCCGAGCCGGTTGGCGCCGTGGAGGCCGGTGGACGCGCACTCCCCCGCGGCGAACAGCCCCGCGACAGCGGTCGCGCCGCGCGCGTCGGTGCGGATGCCGCCCATCGTGTAGTGCGCCGTCGGGCGGACGGGCACGGGCTCGGCGGCCGGGTCGACGCCCGCGAACTGCTTGGCGAGCCCGGTCACGAGCGGCAGCCGCTCGGCGAGCCGCTCCTTGCCGAGGTGCCGCAGGTCGAGCAGGACGACGCCGCCGTCGGGCGTCGGGATCGTGCGCCCGTCGCGGTCGGCGTGCCAGAACGCCTGCGACAGCCGGTCGCGTGGGCCGAGCTCCATGGTGCGCGGCACGGGTGCTCCGACGGGCGTCTCCGGGCCGAGGCCGTAGTCGGCGAGGTAGCGCCGGCCGTCGGCGTCGAGCAGCACGCCGCCCTCGCCGCGCGCGGCCTCGGTCAGCAGGATGCCGCTCCCGGGCAGGCCGGTCGGGTGGAACTGGAGGAACTCCATGTCGCGCAGCGGCACGCCCGCGCGCAGCGCCATCGCGGTGCCGTCGCCCGTGCAGATGCCGGCGTTGGTGCTCGTCCCCCAGGCGCGGGCCGAGCCGCCCGTCGCGAGGACCACCGCGGGCGCCTCGAGCAGCAGCGGCTCGCCGCGGTGCTGGTCGTGCACGACGACGCCGCGCACCCGCGCGTCCGGCCCGCCCGCGTCGTCGACCACGAGGTCGAGCACGTGGTGCTCGTCGTACCGGCGGACAGGTCCGTCGGCGCCGGAGTACCGCAGGGACGTCTGGAACAGGGTGTGGAGCAGGTGGAAGCCCGTCTTGTCGGCGGCGAACCACGTGCGCGCGCGGCTCATGCCGCCGAACCGCCGCACGGCCACGTCGCCGTCGTCCGTGCGCGACCACGGCAGGCCCCAGCGCTCCAGACGGTAGAGCTCGCCCGCCGCTCGCTCGACCACGAACCGGACGGCGTCCTCCTCGCAGAGCCCGGCGCCGCCCGCGAGGGTGTCGGCGACGTGCTGCTCGAGCGAGTCGTCGTCGCCCACGACGCCCGCGGCCCCGCCCTCCGCGGCGACGGTGTGCGAGCGCATCGGGTAGACCTTCGAGACGAGCGCGACGACGGGCGCGCGATGCTCGTCGCGCGCCGCGGCCTCGGCGACCGCGAGCGCCGCACTGAGACCTGCGCCACCGCCGCCCACGACGACGACGTCGGCACGCTCGACGCGCAGGGTGGTCACGCGCACCCCCAGGGTGCGGCCGATGCGGGGCGAACGCGCAGGTCCGCGCACGCCGGAGGGGTCGGGGAGAGGCGGTGCCGCGGCATAGAGGAAGGGTCCTCGCGCTCCGGCGGCGGCGCAACAGGCGAAGGTCCCGGACGTCCGCGCCGTCTCATGGGCACCGCTCCCCATCGAGGCGGGAGCTTGTCTGTGGGTAAGGTCCGTGCGGCACCTCCCCCCGAGACTCCCGGAGCTCCTCATGCGTCCCGTCCGTTCCGCCGCCCGCCTCACCGTCGCCGCCGCGCTCGCGCTCGGCCTCACCGCGTGCACCATCAACGTCGGCGGCGGCTCGCCCGAGACGCCGACGCCGGAGGAGACCACCACCGAGGAGACCGCGCCCGTCGAGGACGCGGAGGAGGTCGACGACGCCGCGGCGGAGGAGACCGGCTCGAGCGGCGAGCTGCCCGACTGGGCGAACCCCGTCACGAACCCGGGCGAGCAGATCTCGACCTTCAACGTCGGCGACGTGCGCATCGACGTCTACCAGGTGGGCGTCACGCAGGCGACGAAGGACGGCCTGTTCGTCGACCCGGAGAACAACCAGCCGATCATCGCCGAGGGCGACGACATCGTCTTCGTCAACTACGTCATCACGAACGAGGGCGCGCCGATCGACCTCGGCTCGAGCCTCGTCAGCATCGACGAGCGCTACGACGACTGGCCCTACATGCAGGGCATGGACACGATCGTCGACGACGACCTGTACGAGGCGCAGGGCGTGAACGACGACGGCATGGCACCGGGCGCGTACCGCGAGCCGACGGTCTACACGTTCGGCACCGGCCAGTCCTACTCGTACGCGACGAACTTCCGCTACCAGTCGGGCTCGCCCATCACGTTCGACGGCACGATCGTCCCGGTCGACGCCGAGGGCGAGCTGCTGCACGACGAGCGCATGGAGGGCGAGGGCACGGGCACCATCTCCTGACCTCGCGACCCTCACGGGTTCGCTGCCGTGCGCGAGCGCCCTGGTCCTGCGGGACCGGGGCGCTCCGTCGTCTCACCGGCGGACGTCGCACCGCCGCCGGGCGTCGTCTCACCGCCGGGTGAGGTCCTCGTACTCCGGGTGGCGCTCGATGTAGGCGCGGATGAACGGGCACAGCGGCACGACGCGCTCGCCCGACGCGCGGACCTGGTCGAGCGCGCCCGCGGCGAGCGCGGAACCGACGCCCTGTCCCTCGAACGCGGGGTCGACCTCGGTGTGCGTGAAGATCACCTTCCCGGGCTCGCGGACGTAGGCGGCGAACCCGGCGACGACGCCGTCGTCGGTGCGGGCCTCGAAGCGGTCGCCCTCGTCGGTGACGGTGACGGTCGTGGTGCGGGGTGCGGGGCTGTCGGTCATGGCGCCCATCGTCGCCGCCGCACGGCCGTCGGGACAACCGTGGGCACGGGCCGTGCCACCGGCGAGACGGTCGTCACGTCCGGCCGCGGCGGGTGAATTCGCTACCGGGCGGGCGGGTTCCAGGTGCGACACTGGGACGGTGGTCCAGGACTCCCCGTCGCGCGCCGACGACCCCGAGAAACCCCAGCACCGGCGGGACGACCTGACGACCGACGAGACGACGTCGGGCACGCTCCCTGAGGACGCCGCCCCCGCCTCGCGCAACCCCTACCGTGCCGTGCTCACCCTGCCCGGCGCGTGGCGGTTCTCTGCCGCGGCGCTCGTCGCGCGCCTGCCGATGTCGATGGTCGGCATCGGCACGATCCTCATGATCCAGGGCATCTACGGCGAGTACGCGCTCGCGGGACGTGTCGCGGCGGCGCTCGTTGTAGCGCAGGCGATCATGTCGCCGCAGATCGCGCGCCTCGTCGACCGCACCGGGCAGCGCGTCGTCATGCTGCCGCTGCTCGCCGCCGCGACGTTCGGGCTCGGCGGGCTCATCCTGTGCGCGGTGCTCCGGGCGCCCGAGTGGACGCTCTACGTGTTCGCCGCGATCTCCGGCGCGACGCAGGGGTCGTACGGGTCGATGGTCCGCGCGCGCTGGACGCACACCGTGCCCGACGTGCGGCGCCTGCACACGGCCTACTCGCTCGAGTCCGCGCTGGACGAGCTCGTGTTCGTCGTCGGGCCGGTGCTCGCGACGGTGCTCGCCACGAGCGTCTCGCCGTCCGCGGGACTCGTGGTGCCCCTGGTCGCGGCGGTCGTCGGCGGGCTGTGGTTCCTGTCGCAGCGCGCGACCGAGCCCCCGGTCGTCCTGCCGGAGGCCGGCGTGAAGCAGCGCTCCGCGATGCGGTCGACCGGCATGATCGTGCTCGCCGTGATCTTCGTCGCGATGGGCATCGTGTTCGGCGCGACCGACGTCTCGACCATCGCCTTCGCCGAGGAGCAGGGGCAGAAGGGCGCGGCCGGGCTGATCCTCGCCGTCTTCGCGACGGGCTCCCTCATCTCGGGCCTCGTCTACGGCGCGCGGCACTGGGTCTCGCCGCTGTGGCGCCGGTTCGTCCTCGGGATCGTCGCGCTCGCCGCCGGCGTCTCGCTGTTCTTCTTCGTCACGTCGATCCCCGTCCTCGCCGCGGTGATGTTCGTGACCGGGTTCGCCATCGCGCCCACGCTCATCAACGGCAACAACCTCGTCCAGAACCTCGTCGCGCCGAACCAGCTCACCGAGGGGCTCGCGTGGGTCGGCACGTCGCTCGGCGTGGGCGTGTCCATCGGGTCGTCCGTCGCGGGGTCGCGCATCGACGCGGGCGGCGCGCACGCCGGGTTCGAGGTCGTCGTCGCGGCGGCGGCGCTCGCCGTCGTGCTCGTGCTCGTCGCGCTCCGGTCGCTGCGCCGCAGCGCAGACCGCGAGGACGTCGCGCCGGCGCACTGACGACGGCGGGGCCCACCGTGCGTCCCGCCCAACCCGCGGTTCCGAGGCACGTCCGGGCTTCGGGGACGCGGCACCCCGGGTTCGGCCGGGATCGGAGAGACCGCGACGACGCGCGTCAGGCGTGGTCGGTGTCCGAGAGGTGCGCGCGCTCGCCCTCCTGGTCGAAGATCGTGAGGATCTCGACCGGCCCCTCGTGCGCGCCGAACGAGTGCGGCACCATCGTCGAGAACTCCGCCGCCTGCCCCTCGTGCACGAGGATCCGACGGTCCGCGAGGTAGACGACGGCCGTCCCCGACAGGACGGTGAACCACTCGTGCCCCGGGTGGACGCGCTGGTGCTCGGGGCCGACGGCGCGCTCGGGCGTCAGCCGCATCTTCGCGACCATCGTCCCGGGCCGGTCGCGGGAGAGCAGCCACGTGGTCTCTCCCGGCCGGCGCTGCGGCTCGGGCCGGATGACGACGTCCTCGTCGTCGACCGGCTCGACGAGCTGGTCGAGCGTCGTGCCCAGGGCACGGGCGATCGGCACGAGCTGGTCGAGCGCGATGCGCCGGTGCCCGGTCTCGAGGCGGCTGAGCGTCGACGGGCTGAGGAAGCACCGCGCCGCGAGCGCGTCCAGGGTCCAGCCGCGCGCGAGGCGCAGCCCGCGGATGCGCTGCCGGACGACGGCGTCGAGGTCGACTTCTTGCGTCATGGGCAAGATCCTATGTCTCAGACGCAGAATCGCTCTACGGTGGGATGCATGAACTCCCCCGGGCACGACCACCCTCACGACCGCGGCCACGGTCACGGCCACGCGCACGGGCACGGGCACGGGCACGCGGCGCACGGACACGACGCCGACGGGATGGCCGAGCTGCTCGAGCTCGACGCGTCCGTGTTCGGCGGGCTTCTCGACCAGGCCGTCGCGGTCGCGGTCGAGCACGCACCGACCCCCACCCGCGTCGTCGTCGACCTCGGCGCCGGGACCGGCACCGGGACGCGGGCCCTCGCCCGCGCGTTCCCCGACGCGGAGGTCGTCTCCGTGGACGCGGACCCCACGATGCTCCAACGGCTGCGCGACGGGCTCGCCGGGTCCGGCCTGGAGAGCCGCGTGCGCACCGTCGAGGCCGACCTCGACGCCCGGTGGCCCGACGTCGGGACCGCGGACGTCGTGTGGGCGTCCGCGTCGCTGCACCACGTCGCCGACCCAGCCCGCGTCCTGCGCGATGCCCACGACGCGCTCGCTCCCGGCGGCCTGCTCGTCGTCGTCGAGATGACGGCGACGTCTCCCGTCCTGCCCGACGACGCGGCCCACGCCGACCTCGCCGGGCACCTCGAGAGCGCCATGGCGCACGCCGGCTGGAACCGCTACCCGGACTGGACGCCTTACCTGGCCGACGCCGGGCTGGACCTCGTCGACCGGCGCGAGCGCACCGCCGTCGTACCGCCGGGCCCGGACGCGTCCCGCTGGGCCCGCGCCACCGCCGCGCGCCAGCGCGAGCACCTCGCCGACCACCTGGACCTCGCCGACCTCGCCGCGCTCGACGCGGTGCTCGACGCGACGGCACCGGCGTCGACGTCGGCGCACACCGTCGGCGCACGCGGCGGTCGCATCGTCTGGGCCGCCCGCCGCCCCCGTTGAGTGCATGAAATAGTCGCCGTCCGCGCCGATTCCCGCGACTATTTCACGCACTCAGCAGTGAACCCCCTTCCCCTGTTGAGGAGAGACATGGACACCACCACCCAGAGCACCGTCCACGACGTCGCGATCGTCGGCGGCGGGCCCGCCGGGCTGAGCGCCGCGGTGACGCTCGCGCGGTCGCTGCGCTCCGTCGTCGTGCTCGACGCCGGCGAACCGCGCAACGCGCCCGCGGAGGGCGCGCACAACCTGTTGGGGCGCGAGGGCGTCCCGCCGCGCGAGCTGCTCGTCGCGGGCCGCTCCGAGGCCGAGGGCTACGGCGCCGAGGTGCGCGACGCGCGCGTGACCCACGCGGCCGGCGACGCCGAGACCGGCTTCACGCTCACGCTCGACGACGGCACGCAGGTCCGCGCGCGCCGCGTGCTGCTCGCGACGGGCCTCGTCGACGAGCTCCCCGAGGTCCCCGGGGTCCGCGAGGGCTGGGGGTCGAGCGTGCTGCACTGCCCGTTCTGCCACGGCTGGGAGGTGCGGGGGCAGCGGATCGCGGTGCTCGCGACGGGTCCCGCCGCGGCGCACCAGGTGCTGTTGTTCCGCCAGCTCAGCCCGCACGTCACGCTCTTCCAGCACACCGCCCCAGAGCTCGACGACGCCACGTGGGAGCAGCTCTCGGCGCTCGGCGTGCGCGTGGTCGAGGGCGAGGTCGAGCGCCTCGACGTCGAGGGCCGTTCGGTGCGTTCGGTCGTCCTCGCGGACGGGACGTCGTTCGCGGTGGACGCGGTCGTCGTCGGGCCGCGGTTCGTCGCGCGCGGCGAGCTGTTCGAGCAGTTCGGCGGCGCGCTCGAGGAGCAGCCCTTCGGGCGGTTCGTGCCCGCCGACCCGCGCGGCCAGACCGCCGTCCCGGGCGTGTGGGCCGCAGGCAACTCGAGCGACCTCATGGCGCAGGTCGGCGCGTCCGCCGCGGCGGGGGTCATGGCCGGCGCGGGGATCCACGGCGAGCTCGCGCTGGCCGACGCCGCGGCCGCCGTCGCGCGCCGCCGCACCCCCTCCGCAGCGGCCCGGGCCTGACGCCGAGCCCGCGACCTGAGCCGCCGCGCCGAACCCGGGGTTGTCACCCAGGATCGTGCCGAACCCGGGGACAACCCCGGGTTCGGCACCGAACAGGGCGGGGGGCGCGGCGACCGTGACGCACGAGACGCCGCCTCACGCTGCGGCGCGCGCGGCCCCGGCGCACGATGGAGACGAACCCGAACCCACCCGTGGAGGTACGTCATGCCGTTCGGAATCGGTCGCTCCCCGCAGGACAAGCGCAACCGCACGGTCGCGGACCTGCTCGTCGCGCAGCTCATCGAGGCGGGGGTGCGGCGGATCTACGGCATCGTCGGCGACAGCCTCAACCCCGTGGTCGACGCGGTGCACCGGTCCAACACGGGCGAGAACGCGGGCAAGGGCATCGAGTGGATCCACGTGCGCCACGAGGAGGCGGCGGCCTTCGCCGCGGCCGCGGAGGCCGAGGTCACGGGCAGCCTCGCGGTGTGCGCGGGGTCGTGCGGGCCGGGCAACCTGCACCTCATCAACGGCCTGTACGACGCCAACCGGTCGCGCGTCCCGGTGCTCGCCATCGCGAGCCACATCCCGAGCAAGCAGATCGGCACGGGCTTCTTCCAGGAGACGCACCCGGACCGCCTGTTCACGGAGTGCTCCGTGTACTCCGAGATGATCTCGAGCGCCGACCAGGCGCCGCGCGTCATCAACTCCGCGATCCACCACGCGTACGGCGCCCGCGGCGTCTCCGTCCTCACGCTCCCCGGCGACGTCGCCGACCTGGACGCCCCGGCCGCCGTGCCCGACGTCGCATGCCGACCCGCTCCTCCGCGCGTCGTCCCCGACGCGACCGCCGTCCAGCAGCTCGCGGACGCGATCGACGCCGCGAAGAAGGTCACGATCTTCGCCGGGGCGGGCGTGCGCGGCGCGCACGACGACGTCCTCGCACTCGCCGACAAGATCGCCGCGCCGGTGGGCCACTCGCTGCGCGGCAAGGAGTTCATCCAGTACGACAACCCGTTCGACGTCGGCATGTCCGGCCTGCTCGGCTACGGCGCCGCGTTCGACGCCATGCACGACTGCGACCTGCTGATCCTGCTCGGCACGGACTTCCCGTACGACCAGTTCCTCCCCGAGTCGGTCCGCACCGCGCAGGTGGACGTCGACCCGACGCACCTGGGTCGCCGCACGCGCCTGGACCTCGCCGTCGTGGGCGACGTCGGCGAGACGGTGCGTGCGCTCCTCCCGCTCGTGAAGAAGGCACGGTCGCGCAAGTTCCTGGACTCGATGGTCGCCAAGCACGAGAAGGCGATGACGGGCGTCGTCGGGGCGTACACCAAGAAGGTCGAGCGCACGACGCCGATCCACCCGGAGTTCGTCGCCGACACGCTCGACCAGGTCGCCTCCGACGACGCGGTGTTCACGGTCGACACGGGCATGTGCAACGTGTGGGCCGCGCGGTACATCACGCCCAACGGCAAGCGGCGCGTCATCGGGTCGTTCATCCACGGGTCGATGGCCAACGCGCTGCCGCACGCGATCGGCGTCGCCGCGGCGCAGCCCGGCCGCCAGGTCGTCGCGATGTCCGGCGACGGCGGGCTCTCGATGCTGCTCGGCGAGCTCGTGACGCTCAAGCACTACGACCTGCCGGTCAAGGTCGTCCTCTTCGACAACGCGAGCCTCGGCATGGTGCGCCTCGAGATGCTCGTCGACGGGCTGCCGATGTTCGGCACCGAGTCGCCGCAGGTCGACTACGCCGCGGTCGCGAACGCGATCGGCATCCCGGCGGTGCGGGTCGAGAAGCCGAAGGACCTGCGCCGCGCGCTCCAGGAGGCCCTGAACCGCCCCGGCCCGGCGCTCGTCGACGTCGTCACGGACCCGCGCGCGCTCTCGATCCCGCCGAACATCACCGCGGGCCAGGTCCGCGGGTTCGCGGTCGCGATGAGCAAGGAGGTCCTCGGCGGCGGCATGGGCGAGGTCGTCTCGATGGCGCGCGCGAACCTGCGCAACGTGCCGCGCCCGTGACGGACGAGCCGACCCTCGCCGACGTCCGCGTCACCGCCCGGGAGGTCTTCGGCTACCGCGACCTGCGCCCCGGGCAGCGCGAGGCGATCACCGCGCTCCTCGACGGCCGCGACGTGCTGCTCGTCCTGCCGACCGGCGCCGGCAAGTCCGCGGTCTACCAGGTCCCGGGCCTCGAGCTGCCCGGGCCCACGCTCGTCGTCTCGCCGCTCATCGCGCTCCAGCAGGACCAGGTGCGGTCCCTGCTCGAGCTCGGCGACGACGACGCCCGGGCCGCGGCGGTGAGCTCCGCCGTGCCCGCCGCCGAGCGCCGCGCCGCGCTCGAGGCCGCCGCGGCGGGCGACCTCGAGTTCCTCTTCCTGTCGCCCGAGCAGCTCGCCAACGACGAGGTCCTCGACGCCGTCCGCGCGGCCCGACCCAGCCTCGTCGCGGTCGACGAGGCGCACTGCGTCTCGACCTGGGGGCACGACTTCCGACCCGAGTACCTCCGGGTGGGCGAGCGCCTCGACACCCTGGACCCGCGGCCGCCGGTCCTCGCGCTCACCGCGACGGCGTCGCCACCCGTGCGCGAGGACGTCGCCGAGCGCCTGCACCTGCGCGACGCCGCGGTGATCGTCCACGGGTTCGCGCGCCCCGGGATCGCGCTCGAGGTCGTGCGGGCCGTCGAGGCGGCCGACAAGGACCGCGCGGTCGTCGAGCGGGTGCGCGCCGAGGCGGAGCACGGCGTCGGGATCGTCTACGTCGCCACGCGGCGCCGCACCACCGAGGTCGCGGACGCGCTCGCGCAGGCCGGGCTCCGCACCGCGGCCTACCACGGCGGCCTGCGCCGGGCCGAGCGCGACGAGGCCCAGCGGCGCTTCACCGAGGACGAGCTGGACGTCGTCGTCGCGACGTCCGCGTTCGGCATGGGCATCGACAAGCCGGACGTGCGGTTCGTCGTGCACGCGGACGTCCCCGGCTCGCCCGACTCCTACTACCAGGAGGTGGGCCGCGCGGGCCGTGACGGCGACCCGGCGGTCGCCGTCCTCTTCTACCGCCCGGAGGACCTGGGGCTCCAGCGCTACTTCGCCGTGAGCGTGCCCGACCACGACGACCTGCGCGAGGTCGCGCGCGCCCTCGGCCCCGGGACGTCCAGCAGCCGCGCGGCCGACGGTCGGACCCGCCTGCCCCGGCGCCTCGCGCGACTGCGCGCGCTCGTCGAGGACGCACGGGCCCTCGCCGGGGACGACGCGCGCCCGGCCGCGGTGGCCGACGCGGCGCGGGACCTCGCCGAGGCCCGACGCCGGGTCGACGACTCGCGCCTGCAGATGATGCGCGCGTACGCCGAGACGACGCAGTGCCGCCGCCAGTTCCTGCTCGCCTACCTCGGGGAGGACCTGCCCGAGCCGTGCGGCCGCTGCGACACCTGCTGGGCCGGCACCGCGGAGGAGAGGTCCACCGACGACGCCTCCACCCCGTGGTCCACCGGCACCACCGTGCAGCACCCGGAGTTCGGTCCGGGGACCGTCATGGGGTACGAGGGTGACGACCGGGTGACCGTCCTCTTCGAGACCCACGGGTACCGGACGCTGAGCCTCGACGCCGTGGCCGAGCAGGACCTGCTCACCCCGTCGTGACGAGCCCGAGGGGGGCGCGCACGGACCGGTAGCATCGCCGCGTGCTCACCAAGGCGACGGTCACGCAGGACCAGGTCGCGGCCGTCGTGGCGCCGCTCGGCGAGGCCGTCCGCGTCGAGCCGCTGAGCGGCGGCATGTTCGCGAGCGTCTTCGCCGTGGACCTCGCCGCGACGCCCGGGAGCCTGCTGCCCGACGGCGTCCCCGCGCGCGTCGTCGTCAAGGTCACCGGGGCGGACACGTCGCGCCTGCTGCGCTACGAGCACGGCATCCTCACCACGGAGGACGCCGCCTACCGGGCGGCGCACGCCGCCGGGCTCCCCGTCCCGCGCGTGCTGCACGCCGACCTCACGCGCGAGCACGTGGACGGCGACGCGCTCGTCGTCACGTTCCTCGACGGTGCCCTGTGGAGCGGTCGCGAGCTCGACGACGCGGACACGGCGGTCGTGCGCCGCGGGCTCGGGTCGTTCATGGCCCGGCTGCACCGGATCACGGGCGACCGTTTCGGGTACCCGGCGCGGGCGTCGGACCTCGCCGCGGCGACGTGGCCCGACGCGTTCGCGCGCATGGTCGGGGCCGTGCTCGACGACGCGCGCCGCTGGGGCGTGGAGCTCCCCGAGGCCCGGGTGCGCGACGCCGTCGCGCGCCACCACGACCTGCTCGCCCGCGTGACCGTCCCCCGGCTCGTGCACGCGGACCTGTGGCCGGGGAACGTCCTGCTCGGCCTCCCCACGACCGACCCGGGCCACCCGCACCCTGCGGACGACCTCGCGATCGTCGGCGTGCTCGACGCGGAGCGGTCGCTGTGGGGAGACCCGCTGTTCGAGCTTGCCGGGGCCGACCAGCTCGGTGCCGGTGCGGTCGACCCCGACCTCCTCGCGGGGTACGCCGCCGAGGGCGGCGACCTTGGCGTGGGCGACGGCACCCCAGGGTCGGGCGACCCCGACGCGTGGGCGCGGCTGAGCCTGTACCGCGCGTACCTCGCGTGCGTCCTCACCGTCGAGGTGGTCCCGCGCGCCTACGAGGGCGACTGGGTCGAGGGGTACGCCGGCACCGCGCGCGCGAACCTCCTGCGGATGCTGGACGAGCTCGGCTCCTGACCGCGATCGACCCTGGGGAGTCCTCCCCATGCCCGGACGCCCGGGGCGGGCTCTCGGCACGGTCGGGTCACGATAGGGTGTGCGTACGTTCACGACAACTCCACACGCCACGTCAACACGACGGTCGGCACGACCGTCCGTACGGCACCGACACACGCACGGCCGCCCGCCGCAGCAAGGGGACCTCGCATGATCGCGTTCATCGTCATCGGCATCGCCGGACTCGCCCTCCTGCTCCTCTCGCTGCTCGTCGGCGAGATCGTCGACCTGGGTGACGGCGCGGTGTCCGGGACGTCGCTCGGCGTGGGTGGTGTGGTCTTCGGCGCCGTCGGCGTGATCGTGGCGTCCAACGACCTGCCGACGTGGCTCGCGTACGTGGGGTCGCTCGTCGTGGCACTGGTCGTCATGGTGCTCGTCCAGGCGCTGGTCAAGCACCTGCGGGACTCGGAGGACGGCGTCCCGACGTCGCTCGTCGGCGTGCAGGGCACCGCGACGACCGCGATCGACCCGGCGCGCGGCGAGGTCTCGCTCGACGCCGCGCACGAGCTCGAGCGTCGTCTGGCATGGGCGGACGAGCCCATCCCGGAGGGCGCGCGCGTCGTCGTGCTCGAGCAGTCCGGGAGCCGGGTGCGCGTCCAGCGTCACTACCCCAACGACTGAGGTCCTGACGGACCGACCGCGACGCCCCGCGCGTCGACCCGTGGGTGCCGCGCACCCGCACGCACCACCGGCCGGGCCGGCCGGGCACCAGCCGGCCGGGCCACCGAGCACTGCCGCACGCCCTGACCTGCCCGCACCCACGGAAGGAGACGCGCTCCGGCGCGGACCATGTTCGACGACACGAACCTCATCACGACCCTGGCGATCGTCGCCCTGGTCATCGCGTTCTTCGCGGTGGTCATCTTCATCAGCAAGCGCATCCGCCGCGTCCCGCCGAACGAGGCCCTGGTCATCGTCGGCCGTGGCGCGGGCCGCAAGGAGGCCGCGGGCAGCGGGCAGAAGGTCGTCGTCGGCGGCCGCACGTTCGTGTGGCCGATCCTCCAGCAGGGCTTCTCCATCTCGCTCGAGCAGCGCCAGATCGGCATCACGGTCGAGGGTGTGGACAAGAACCGCATCAAGATCGCCATCAAGGCGTCGATCAACTTCAAGGTGCGGGGTGACGAGGAGGGCGTGCGCCGCGCGGCCCAGCGCTTCCTCTCCCAGCAGGGCACGCTCACGGAGATCATCAAGGAGTCCCTCGAGGGCTCGCTGCGCTCCATCGTCGGCGACATGACGATCGAGCAGATCATCTCCGACCGCAAGGGCCTGTCCGACCGCGTCGTCGAGTCCACCAAGGCCGACCTCTCGGAGCAGGGCCTCCAGGTCGACCTGCTCAACATCTCCGACATCTCGACGCCGGGCTCGGACTACCTCGCGAACCTCGGCCGTGCCGAGTCTGCCCGTGCCCGCCAGGTCGCCGAGGTCTCCGAGGCCGAGGCGCAGCGCGCCTCGGAGTTCGCCGTCATCGACGCGGCCGAGCAGATCGCCGAGCGTCAGAAGGCGCTCGACCTCAAGCGTGCCGTGATCAAGGCCGACACCGACCGCGCGAACGCCGAGGCCGAGGCCGCGGGCCAGCTCGCGCGCGCCGAGCAGGACCGCCTCGTCGCGCAGCAGGAGCGCGAGGCGCTCGCCGAGCAGGCCCGCGTGACGCAGGAGCGCCTCGACATCGAGATCCGCAAGCCGGCCGAGGCCAAGGCGTACGCCGAGGTCCAGGAGGCCAACGCGCGTCGTGACGCCGCGAACGCCGCGACCGAGGCCGACGCGTACAAGCGCACCGTCATCGCCGAGGCGAACAAGACGGCCGCCATCCAGGACGCCGAGGCGTCCGCGCAGGCCGTGCGCCGCGCCGGTGAGGCCGAGCGTGACCGCCAGGTCGCCCTCGCCGCCGGTATCAAGGCCGAGGGTGAGGCGCGCGCCGCCGCGATCGAGGCCGAGGGTCGTGCCGAGGCCGTGGCGACCGACGCCAAGGCCGACGCGCTCCAGAAGTACGGCGAGGCGGCCCTGGTGCAGGAGCTCATCGAGCGTCTGCCCGAGATCGTGCGCGCCGCGGCCGAGCCGATCGGCAACATCCAGGGCATGACCGTCGTCTCGACCGACGGCGCGTCCGCGGTGACGAAGAACGTCGCGTCGGTCCTCGGCGAGGGCCAGGGCGTCATCAAGCAGCTCACCGGCGTCGACATCAACCAGCTCATCGCCAACCTCGCGGGCACCCAGCTCACGGGCTCGAGCGAGAAGGCGTCGAACGGCACCTCGCACTGACCGTCTGACCGGCTCACGCCGGCGGTACGACGACGGGCCGCCCCGGCACAACCGGGCGGGGCGCGCCCGGGGGGGGGGCCGGCCGGGGGACGGGCAGCCCGCGGGGCCCCAACCGGTTGTGGGGGGCCCGGAGCCCCGGTTG
>NZ_JBHXIC010000038.1:15548-23400 GCF_042723955.1 Cellulosimicrobium cellulans
TTTTATACCCCCCCCCCCGCCGCCGAGAGCCCCGCCCCCCGGGGCGGCGCCCCGCCCGCCCCCCCCGCCCCCCGGGGGCGCCCCGTCGCCGTGCGCGGCGCACTGCCTGCTCAGGTCCAGCCGAGGCGGCCGAACGCGTTGAGCGCGAGCAGGACGCCGAGGATCCCCAGCACCCAGCCGGTCATGTCGGTCGCGTTCTTCGTCAGCCACGCGTCGAGCCGGCGCAGCAGCGGGTCGACGGCGCGCGCCGCGACGAGGCGCCCGAGCAGCAGCAGGAGCGCGGGCGCGACCATCACCACGCAGTACGCCGCGAGGATCCCGCCCGTCGCGGGCCAGCCGACGTCCGACGTCGTGAGCAGCCCGATCGCGGCGAGGTAGGGCAGCATCGTCCCGACCTCGATCGCCACGGCTCCGAGCGCGAGCCCCATGAGAGGCATCACGGAGGGCCGTGTGCGGACGCCGCCGGCACCGGCCGCGTCCGCCTCGATCCCCAGGGCGCGCTCGCGCCAACGGGACAGCCGCCCGGGACGCGGGGCCGACGTCGTCTCCCGCTCCCCGCCGGGCGCGTCGCCCGGGACGGACGGTCGCGCGCCGACCGTCGCCGGTGCCGCGGCGGCCGCGCGCGCGTCCCGCTTGGCCGCACGCTTGCTGTCGAACCGGAAGCTCAGCGCGAACAGGCCGATGCCGAGCAGGAGCTGCACGATCGCCGCGGCGCGGGTGTCGAGGGCGTCGCCGAACCGGTCGAGGAAGGCCCCCGCCCCCAGCAGGACGACGATCCCGACGGCCAGGTAGAACGCGGCGACGGTACCGAGGTAGACGAGCACACGCCCGGCGCGCAGTCGGCCCGGGGCGAGGAGCAGCCAGACGGGGATCAGCAGCGTGCCGAAGCTCGTGGAGTCGATGAGGGCCAGCACGACGAGCACGCCCGCCATCGCGGCGAGCCCCAGGCCGGGGCCGCCGACGGCGTCGAGGTCGAGGGGGATGTCCATGCCGTCGAGCCTCGCCTCCGGGGCGCCGTCCCGTCGTCGGGCGAACGACCGATCCCGGGCCCTCGGCGGGCCACCCGCGGGGACGGTGACGGCGCCGTCGTACACCGTTCGACCGATCCGGGGGAACGGCCCGGTGTGCTGGGATGGTTCCGTGAGCACGGAGGACGGCGGGACGGACGAGGGACGCGCCGTCGTGCCCCCGCGCCCCGGGCGCTGGGAGGCGGCGGTCCGGTCGCTCCCCCAGGTCTGGCACATCGAGGACCGGCGGAACGACGTCTTCTCCGCCGTCACGACGTTCGTCCTCGGGTGGGTCCTCCTCGAGGTCGGCCTCGTGGGGATCGTCCGGGCGCCGTTCGTCGTCGAGCCTGCGGAACCGTGGTGGCGCGTCGCCCTGCTCGGGGTCGGCTGCCTCCTCATCCTCGTCAAGCGCGCCCACCCGATCCTCGCGCTCCTCGGCGGCGTCGCCGTCACCGCCGTCGACGTCCGGTGGGGCGGCAGCCTCGCGATCACGCTCGTGCTGTGGGACCTGCTCTACGCCGCCGCGCTGTGGTCGGGGCCACGGGCGCGCGCCTGGCTCTGGGGGGTGGCCGTGACCGTCGCCGTCCTGGGCTCCGTCGCGGCGGGCGAGGCCGCTCGCGACGTGCGGCAGTTCGTGTACATGGGTCTCCAGCTCGGGGCCGTCCTCCTCGTGCCGATGTGGTGGGCGACCAACGTGCGGACCAAGAGCGAGCTCGCCGAGCTCGCGGGCGAGCGCGCCGACCTCGCCGCGCGCGAGGCCGAGGCCGCGGCGCGCACGGCCGACCTGGAGCGGCAGCGGGCGAGCGACCTCGAGCGCATCGCCGAGCTCGACCGGCACGAGGCGGTGCAGGCGGAGCGCGCCGCGATGGCGCGCGACCTGCACGACGTCATCGCGTCGCACCTGTCGACCATCGCTATCCACTCCGGCGCCGCGCTCGCGCTCCCGCCCGACGCGCCGAAGGACCGGGCCGCGCTCGAGCAGGTGCGTGCGAGCGCCGTCGCGTCCCTGGACGAGATGCGGTCGATGATCCTGCTGCTCCGCACGGAGGGGCGGCGCGACGACGTCCCCGACGCCGTCGCCGCGCCGGGTCGGCTCGCGGGCCTCGACGCCCTGCTCGACGCGGCGCGCGCGACCACCACGGTCGTGCTCGACGACCCCGACGACGTCGCCGCGTCCGCCCTGCCGGCCGCGGCGGACCAGGCGCTGTTCCGGATCGCGCAGGAGGCCGTGACCAACGCGCTGAAGCACGCGCCGGGGGCGCCCGTGACGGTGCGGCTCGTCCGCGACGGCTCGGCCGTCGTGCTCGAGGTGCGCGACGACGGCGCGCCGGGCTCGGCGTCGCCGGTCGAGGCCCCGCTGAGCGCCGGCACCGGGCTGCTGACCATGCGCGAGCGGGCAGACGGTCTCGGCGGCACGTTCGCGGCCGGGCCGACGGCGGCCGGCGGGTGGGTCGTGCGGGCGTCCGTCCCGGTCGCCGGGCGCCCGGTGGAGAGGGAGCGCGCGTGACGCCACGACCGGTCCGGGTGCTGCTGGCCGACGACCACGCCGCGATCCGCGCGGGACTGCGCCTCCTGCTCGACGCCGCCGACGACGTCGAGGTCGTCGGCGAGGCGTCCGACGGCACCGCGGCGATCACCAACGCCCGCGCGCTGCGTCCGGACGTCGTGCTCATGGACCTGCGCATGCCGGGGGTCGACGGCATCGAGGCCACGCGCGTCATCACGGGCGAAGGGCTCGCCGACGTGCTCGTGCTCACGACGTTCGACCTCGACGAGTACGTCGACGGCGCGCTCCGCGCGGGCGCCGCGGGCTTCCTCCTCAAGTCCGCGGAGCCCGCCGCGCTGCTGGACGCCGTCCGCCGCGTCGCCGACGGCGACGGGGTGCTCGCGCCCGAGGTCACCCGCCGCCTCCTCGCGGCGTTCGCACGCGGCCCGGCGCCGGACGGTGCGCCCCGGCCCGTCCCGACCACTCGCCAGGGCGGGACCGTCGACCCGGCCGCGGGACCGCCGTCGAGCACGGCCGGTGGCACCCCGGCGCCCGGCACCGGGCACGCCGGTCACGACCCCACCACGGAAGACCCGGCCCTGGACCCCCGGCTCGCCGACCTCACGCCCCGCGAGATGGACGTGCTCGCGGCGCTCGGCCGCGGCCTGTCCAACCAGGGCATCGCGACGGACCTCTACATCACCGAGGCCACGGCCAAGACCCACGTCTCGCGCGTGCTCGCCAAGCTCGGCGTCGCGACCCGCATGCAGGCGGCCATCGTCGCCCGCGACACCGGCCTCGCCTGAGCTCCACACCCGCGGCACGACCCCGGCCTGCGGCCACGGCGCCGCCCCACGAAGAGTTGTGCCCCCCGAGGGACGACCCCGGTCGCGCGAGGTCGAGGAGTCAGCGTGGAAGGTGGCAGGTCGTGCGGGCGAGGTAGGCGTCGGCATCGAAGTCGTCCATGAGCGCGCTCTGGACGATGAAGCCCTGGCACGCAGCGACGAAGAGCGGCGCCTGCTCGGCGCCGAGCTCCGCCGCGCGTACGGGGTCGAGGCCGTGGGTTCGCTCGTGCCACGCCGCGACGTAGTCGGCGAAGACCGAGCGCAGGCGGGCGAGGACGGCCGAGGCGAACTCGAGGATGCGGGGGTCGGTCACGGCCTCGCCCCAGACCTGGAGCAGGATCGCGGTGCTGCCGATCTCGCGTACCACCCCGTGCATGAGGACGGCGACGAGGTCCGAGGGAGGTGGGAGCGGGTCGCGCGAGGCGAGCTGCTCGACGTCGGCGATGCGGCCGCCGACGATCCGGCCCGCAACGTCGTGCACGATGGCCATCTTGGAGTCGTAGTAGCCGTAGATCGCCCCGGCGGACAGCCCGGACTCGGTGATGATCTCCGCCATCGAGGTGGCGGCGAAGCCTTTGCGGCGGAACACGCGCAGGGCGGCCGCGGCGATGTCGTCGCGCCGCTGCGCTCGGTACTCGTCACTCACGCGGGGCATCCGCCCACCCTAAACCGAACGATCGTTCTTGACAGGAGGCGACAGCCAGGACGACTCTATAGAGAACGAACATTCGTTTTATGAGAGGTCTCCCCATGAGCTCCGCCACCGCCCCGCATACGCACTGGCCGCGCGTCGTGACGACCGCCGTCGGGCTCGTCGCCCTCGTCGCGGTCGTCGTCCTCGCGTTCCTGTGGCCCTCCGTCACCGCAGAGCCGAAGGACCTCCCGGTCGCGGCCGCGGGCGACCCCGCCCTCGTCGCCCAGGTGCAGGCCGGGCTGGACCAGCGCGCCGAGGGCGCGATCGAGCTCGTCACCGTCGCCGACCGGGACGCGGCCGTCGACCTCGTCGAGACCCGGGACGCGTACGGCGCGATCGTCCTCGGCCAGCAGCCCGAGGTCCTCACCGCCTCCGCGGCGAGCCCCGCCGTCGCGCAGCTCCTCGCCGGTCTCCAGCCCGCGCTCCAGGCCCAGGTCTCCGCCGCCGCCACCGCGCAGGGCGTGCCCGCCGAGTCCGTCCCCACCGTGACGGTGACAGACGTCGTCCCGCTCTCGGTCGACGACCCACGCGGCTCCACGCTCGCCGCGGCGTCGTTCCCGCTCGTGCTCGGCGGCATGGTCGGCGGCATCGCGATCTCGCTCGCCGTCGTCGGGGTGTGGCGGCGCGTCGCGGCGCTCGGGGTCTACTCGGTGGTCGGCGGGCTCGCGATCGCGGGGATCCTGCACGGGCTCGGCGGGCTGCACGGCGCGTACCTCGCCGACTCGCTCGCCGTCGGGCTCACGCTGCTCGGCATCGGCGGGACGATCGTCGGCGCCGTCGCGGTGCTCGGGCGCCCCGGTATCGCCGTCGGCCCCGTCCTGTTCCTGCTCGTCGCGAACCCGCTCTCCGCGGCCGCGATGCCGGTCGAGTTCCTGCTCAGCCCGTGGGGCGCCGTCGGGCAGTGGTTCCCGCCGGGCGCGTCCGCGACCCTGCTGCGCGACCTGTCGTACTTCCCCGGCGCGGACACGACCTTCCCCTGGCTCGTGCTCACGGGGTGGGCCGTGCTCGGGCTCCTGCTCTCCCTCGTCGGGCACTTCCGCGACCGCGGCGCGGCGACCGCTGCCGCCCTGCGCGAGGCGGACGACGTCGCACCCGCGGCCGAGCCCGTCGGCGCCGCGCGGTGACCGAGCGCGGCGCGCCGACGCCGGCCCGACCCGTCAGGCCGGGACCATGTCCGGGCTCTGCACGACGAGCGCGGCGTGCCGGGCGCCCGCCGTCATCGCCTCCTCGACGCCCGCGCCCCGCAGGTGGGCGTCGAGGAAGCCCGCGAAGAAGCCGTCGCCCGCACCGTTCGTGTCGACGACGCGCGGCACGTGCTGTGCGGGCACCTCGACGAAACCTCCCTCGGGCGTGAGCGCGACGGCGCCGCGCGACCCGTGCGTGCACACCACGAGCCGCGCGCCCGCGTCGACCCGCGCGGACATGAAGCCGCGCCAGTCCTCGAGGCGGTCCCCGCTGAGGAACACGTGCGTCCCCGCGTCGACCCACGGCCGGTGGAACGCGGACTCGCCGTCGTAGTCGTGCAGGTCGACCCAGACGTCGCGCCCGCGGGACACCGCGAGGTCGAGCACGGGCAGCGCGGGGACCGCGAGGTCGACGACGACGGCCCTCGCCGCGTCGAGCGCCGCGACCGCGACGTCCCACGAAGGGCCCTGGGCCGGGACCTCGCCCGGGGCGCGGAGGTAGACCGAGACGCGCCCGCCGTCGTCGTCCATGAGGTTGAGGTGGCTCTCGGTGAGGCCGTCGGGCGACGGTTCCGCGAGCACCCGCACGCCCGCGCCCTCGAGCACGGACCGGACGCGCGTGGCATCGTCGTCCGCCCCGAGGACGGTGCGCAGCAGCACCGACCGGCCGAGCCGCGCGAGGTTGAGCGCCTTGCCCGCCGACGTCCCGCCGACGGTGGCGCGGTGCGACCGGGCGAAGACGGTGTGCGGGGTGGGCGCGGGCAGCTCGTCGAGCTGGACGAGGAGGTTCCACGACGCCGGCCCGGCGACGAGGACGTCGGTCCCGGCGGGGTCGGGCAGCGCGGTGGACGGGTGTGTCGCGTCGGTCACGTCGCGCACCCTATCCCCCGGTCAGTCGGTGACCGTGATGCCGAGGCTGTGCGCGAACGTCGCTGCGAGGCGGGCGAGCTGGGTCGAGTCGATCGTCGCGCCCCGCAGCGACTCGATGCCGCTCAGCTCGTCGATCTCCGCACCCCGCAGGTCGACGTGCGCCAGCGTGGAGGCCTGGACGTCGAGTCGGCGGACGCGCGTGCCCTCGAACGCCACGCGCAGCGCGTCCGCGGCGACGAGGTCCAGCTCGTCGATCGTGCAGTCGGTGAACATCACGTCGCGCAGGGTCGCGCCGCGCAGGTTGACGAACCCGAGCTTGCAGCCGACGAACCGGACCCCCGCCCACGACGACTCGTAGAGCTCGGCCGACCCGAGGCGCGCGCCGTGCACCTCGACCTCGCGCCACCGGCCGCGCGTCCCGCGCAGCACGGGCACGTCCAGACGGTCGAGCACGACCTCGGTGAGCGTCACCGCCCCGAGGTCCGCCTCGTCGGCCCGCACCTGGTCCAGGCGCGTGGAGAACACGCTCGCGCCGTGCAGGTCGAGCCGGTCGAGGCGGAGGTCGACGAGCTCGAACCCCTCGAGGTCGGCCTCCGCCTCGAGGTCGTAGGCGTCGCCGCGCTGGAGGTCGTCCAGCACGACGGGGTCGATCACGGGCGGCTCGGTCGTCGGCTTCTTGGGTGGCACGCCCCGAGCCTAGGACCCGCCACCGACGGCCTGCGTCGCGGGCGTGCGGGCCTTGATCACCTCGAAGATCGCCGTCCAGTCGTCCCGCCCGTGGCCGGCAGCGAGGGCGCGCTCGTAGTGCGACAGGACCGCGCGCGGGAGTCCCGTGTCGACGCCGAGCTCCTCGCTCGCTCCGAGGATGTGCGCAGCGGTCGCGCCCATCATCGTCGTGGTGCTGAGGTCCCCAGGGTGCACGCCGGTCTCGAACGCGACACCGGGCGCGTCCGATCCCCCGACCATCGCCGGGGTCTCGACGAGCGTCCGGAGGGCCTCGGGGACGAACCGCGTGGGCGGGACACCGGCCGCCTGCGCGAGCGCGGCGGCGTGCGCGACGCCCGACAGCGCGGTGAGGAACACGTCGAGCTGCGCCTGGTACAGGAGCTGCGCGCGCCCCGGGTCATCGCCGAGGTAGCGCGGCGCGCCCAGCAGCGCGAGCGTGGCCTCGTGCGCCCGGAAGGCACGCTCCGGACCGGAGTAGTACACGTACGCGTCAACGGTTCCCACCATCGGCGCGGGAACCATGACGCCGCCGGTCACCAGGGTCGCGCCGTGGTCGTCCACCCAGCGCGCAGCAGCGCGCGTCGTCCCGGGGGTGTCCGAGCTGAGGTTGACGACCGTCCGGCCGGGCAGGACGTCCGTCGCAGCGCCCAGGACGTCGTACATCGCCGCGTAGTCCGTCAGGCTGAGCACGACGACGTCGCTCGCCGCCACGGCCTCGGCCGGCGTCGCGGCGAGGACGGCGCCCTCGGTCACGAGCGCGTCGGCGCGCGACGGCGTGCGGTTCCACACGGTGACGGGGTGGCCCGCGGCGAGCAGCGTGCGGACCATGGCCTGGCCCATCGGGCCGAGGCCGATCAGGGTGACGGGGGCGGGCGCGCTCATCGTGCTCCTCCAGCGGTGGCGGTGGCGGGGGTGCGGACGGGGTTCCGGATGCTCTCGACGGCGCGCGCGAACCCGGGGTGACCCTGGCGGGGCGCGGCAGCGCGGCGCCCTGCAGGCCGGCGGGGGGCGCGCAGCGCCGCGCGCCGGCACCCGCCGGG
>NZ_JBHXIC010000038.1:23410-40302 GCF_042723955.1 Cellulosimicrobium cellulans
GGGGGGGGGGGGGGGGGGGCGCTCTTAGGTGGACTCCGGGGGGGGGGGGGGGGGGGGGGGGGGGGGGGTTGGGCTGTGGCTCCCGCGGGGCGCCCCCCCCCCCCCGACGCCGTGGCCGGCGTCGACCTGGCGGCCGATGAGCGCCTGGACTGCGGCGACGACGTCGGGCGCGAGCCCGGCGTCCTCGCTCGCCCGGAGCAGGTGGGTCAGGTCGGAGAAGTCGAGGCTCTGCTGACCGGGGCCGGCGTAGTCGCGGCGGTCGATGACGTCGGCGTAGCCCGCGAGCTCCGACGCCATCGCGACGAGCCAGGGCGCGGCGCGGCGCGCGAAGTCGCTCGCGCTCACGCCGGCCGTCCCGACCATCGCGACCCCGTGGAAGAAGCCCGCGAACATCGCGTACATCCCCGCGAGCAGCGCGAGGTCGTAGAGCGGCGCGAGGCCGGGGTCCTCGCCGAACCACGTGCTCGCGCCCCACGTGTCGAGAACGGGACGGGCGTCGTCGAACGCCGCGCGCGACCCGCTGTACAGGACCTCGGCCCCCGGCCCGCCGATCATCCCGGGGACGGCCATGATGCCGCCGTCCAGGGAGGTCGCACCGTGGGCGCCCGCCCAGGCCGCGAGCTCGCGCGACTCCTCGGGCGTCGTCGTGACGAGGTTGACGAGCGTCCGGCCCGCGAGCGCGTCCACGACGGGACCCAGCGTCTGGTGCACGGACGCGTGGTCGAGCAGGACCGCGACGACGAGCGGCGAGGCGGTGACGGCGTCGCGCACCGTCGCCGCCTCGCGGGCGCCGGTCGCGACGAGCGCGCCCGCACGTCCGGGCGTCCGGTTCCAGACGGTGGTCGGGTGCCCGGCGGTGACGGTCGCGGCGGCGAGGGCGCTGCCCATCGCGCCGAGGCCGAGGACGGTCACGGGAGGTGCTGCGGGTGCAGAGCGTGCTGAGGATGCAGAGCGTGCTGAGGATGCAGAGCGTGCTGACGGGTCTGGCATCGTTCCTCCGGGTCTGGTGGTGGTGCTCGGGCGGGGCCGACGGTGCTGCGTGCCCTCGTCGTCCACCCTCCGCGACCTCCGGCCGTCCGGGAAGAACGCACTTCGAGGTGGGGTTCTCACCTCCAGGTGAGCGTGCAGGTCAGGCGCCTCCCGGCACGGAACCGGTCAGCGACGAAGGAGCGAACGATGACGACGACGGCCCCTCCGGTCCGCACCGCCCCGAGCGCGAGGACGCCCTCGGGCGCCGTCGCGGGCACATCCACCAGCACCCCGACGAGCACGGCACGACGCGGCCCGTACGTGTGCGGCCTCGACGCCGCGATGGACGTGGTGAGCGGCAAGTGGAAGTCGCTCATCCTCTGGGAGCTCGAGGACCACGGCGTGCGGCGCTACGCCGAGCTCAAGCGCGGTCTGCCTGGGGTGAGCGACAAGGTGCTCGCGCAGCAGCTCCGCGAGATGGAGGCCGACGACCTGCTCGTGCGCGAGGTGTTCCCCGAGGTGCCGCCGCGCGTCGAGTACTCCCTCACCGAGCACGGCAGCGCGCTCAACGCGGCGCTCGGGTCGCTCGGCGACTGGGGCCGCGACCGCATCGAGCGGATCGGCTCAACCGCACCCGCCGAGAAGTGAGGATCCGCCCCTGGATCGGTCGATTCGAGGGCGGATCCGCACTTCTCGGCGGACGACGTCAAGGCTCGGGGTGGAGGGCGTCGTAGCGCCAGAACTTCCGTTGCGACCGCAGGACGAGCCACAGCACGACGACGCACGCCACGCCCCCGGCGACGGCGGCCCACGCCTCGCCGACCCATGTCGCCTGCGCCCCGAGCACGAGCTCGCCCAGGCGCGGCCCGCCCGCGACGACGACGATGAACACGCCCTGGAGGCGGCCGCGCATGTCGTCGGGCGTCGCGGTCTGGAGGATGGTCTGGCGGAACACGGCGCTCACCGCGTCGGACGCGCCCGCGAGCGCCAGCGCGACGCTCGCGGCGACGACCCCGCCCACGAGGACGGTCGTCGGGGAGGTCGCCCCGACCCCCACCAGCACGAGGCCGAACAGCACGATCGACAGCCCGTACGCGGTGACCGCCCAGACGATGACCCGGCCCTGCCAGCGCACGCGGGACAGCCCGCCGGAGAACACCCCTGCCAGCACGGCGCCGACCGCGAACGCGGCGGTGAGGACGCCCGTCGTCGCCTCGCCGCCGCCGAGGAACACGACGCCTGCGGCGGGCAGCAGCACGCGCGGCGACGCGAGCACCATCGCGGCGAGGTCGACGAGGAAGGTCGTGCGGACGTTGGGCTGCGTCGCGAGGTACCGCAGGCCGTCGACGACGGAGCGCCAGCCCACGATCCGGCGTCGCCGCCCCGCGGGCGCGGCCTGCGGGGTGTCGCCGCCGCCGGTGAGGGGCGGGATGTCCGGGAGCCGCCACACCGCCCACAGCGCGGCGGTGAAGAGCACGGCGTCGATCGTGTACGCGACCTGGTAGCCCCACAGCGCGACGAGGAACGCGCCGCCCAGCGGGCCGACGGTGAGCGCGACGTTCCACGCGATCGTCTGGAGCGCGTTGGCCGCGGGCAGGAGCCGGGGCTCGACGAGCCGCGGGATGATCGCCGACCGCGCCGGGTTGTTGATGGCGAACGCCGCGGACTGCGCGGCGACGAGCGCGTAGAGCACGCCCACCGAGTTCAGGTGCAGCCACGCCTGGACGGCGATGAGCGCGGTGATGACCCACAGGGCGGTCGACGCCGCGAGCGCGACCTTGCGGCGGTCGTAGGCGTCGACGAGAGCACCGCCGTAGAGCCCGAGCACGACGAGGGGCACGAGGGCGCAGAGCCCGAGCACGCCGACGGCGAGCGACGAGCCCGTGAGCGCGTACACCTGGAGGCCGACGGCGACGACGGTGAGCTGCGAGCCGAGGTTCGAGATCCCCAGGCCCCACCACAGCCGGCGGAACGGCGGGGAGGTACGCAGCGGCGTCGTGTCGGCGAGGAGACCGTTGACGCGAGCCACGATCGCCGAGCCTACGTCAGCGCTGCCACGCCCGCGGCCGACGGGCGGCGGGGAACGCCGGCCGTGGGATCCTGGGCGATCCCTCCGGACCCGGGAAGAAACATGGAACCCCCGCCGCCCTCCGCTGCGTCTAGCACTCGTGAGGAACCGACGTCGGCCGGAGCGCCGACCGCAGCAGGGGGGCGGTCGGGCATGACCGACGTCGCGATCGACCGGGCGGACGCGCCCCACGTGCGGGTCGTGCGCGTGGGGCAGACCGCCGAGGAGCACTTCACCGAGTTCGCGCGCGCGAGCTCCGCGGACCTCTACCGCTTCGCGTACCTGCTGTGCGGCGACGCGCACCGCGCGCACGACCTCGTCCAGCTCGCGCTCGAGCGGACGTTCCGGGCGTGGTCACGGGTCGGCGACGGCGAGCCGTTCGCCTACGCGCGTCGCGTCGTCGCCACGGCGCGCATCGACACCTGGCGACGGACCAGACGGGAGGTCTCGGTGGAGCACGAGACCCTGGCGGGCCTCGAGCGTCGGTCCGCGACCGACCCGTCCGGGGTCGAGGACCGCGACCGGATCGTGCGTGCCCTGCTCGCCCTGCCGGTCAAGCAGCGGCGGGTCGTCCTGCTGCGCTACGTGCTCGACCGCTCGGAGGCCGAGACCGCCGCGGAGCTCGGCATCGCCGTCGGCACGGTCAAGTCCACCGGGTCCCGGGCGCTGGCCCGCCTGCGCACCCTCGTGGCCCCCGAGAACGGAACGGAGAGACAGCGATGAGCACGACGCCCGAGCCCGTGGCGGTCGAGGAGACCGAGGTCGTCGCCCGCGTGCGCGCGGCGCAGGCCGCGGTCGAGGTGCCGACGACGCTGGACCCCGACGCCCTCGCGCACCGCGCGGTGCGGCGCGTGCGCGTCCGCCGGACCGCCCTCGCGGCGGGCGGGTCCACCGCGGTCGTCGGCGTCCTGGCCGCCGCCGTGGCGTTGTTGCCCGGGATGCTGCCCCACACGTCCGACCTCGCCCTGACCGTGCCGCCGGCGCAGACCGCCGCACCCGCACCGGCGGAGCCGACGGCGGACCCGGTGCCCGACCCGACGCCGGAGCAGCCCGAGCAGCCCCTGCGCTACCTGCCGGTGGGCGGCGGCGAGCTCCCGGAGCTGCCGGGCATCGAGCACGGCGTCGTCGAGACGCACCACTCGGACTACACCATGCAGGGCGGTCTCACGTACACGCTGCCGCCCGGGGGGTGGGAGGTCGACGGCGAGGCGTTCGGCGCGCCGGCGTCGGTCACCTGGAAGTCCCCGGAGCACTGGAACCCCCCGGGGTCGGACACTCCCGCGGACGCGGTCCCGCCGCCCATGAACGACTCCGGCGCCGTCCTGACGATCGACGTCGACCCTGGCGCCGCGTCGTGGGCCACCCCGGCCAGGGACTCCGGGGCCTGGACGGTCGAGATCCCCGGCGCGGACTTCGTCGCGGTGACGCGCGGCCCGTCCGACGATCCGGGCCTCGCTCGCTGGGAGGCGGACGTCCGGTACGCCGGCACGGGCACGGGTTGGACGGTCGTCCTCGAGTTCACCGACGACGAGGTGGGCGACGAGCTGGCACGCACCTTCCTGGGCAACCTGTGGTTCGAGCCCGAGGGAGCGCCGGAGTGGTTCAGCCCGACGTACACGTACCCCGAGATCGGGGTCGTCGTCCCGGGAGCTCCCGCGGGGTGGCAGACCGTCTCCACCGAGAACCTCGGCTACGCCGTCCCGCAGGGGTGGACCTCCCGCGACGTCGAGGGCAACTTCGGACCGGGGGTCGAGTGGTCCGGCCCGCCGGTGGACGGCGCGCCGTCCGACGTGCGCTGGAACATGTTCGTGCAGGTCGGCGAGACGGGCACGAGCTCGTTCAGCACCGCCGCGGACCAGTTCCACCCGCAGACGATCGTCGTCCCGGGAGCCGACTTCGCCCAGGTGCTGACGAGCCAGGGCCCGCACTGGGCGGTCGATGCCGTCCCGGCCCTGAGCGCGAACGTCGAGCTCCACGGCGAGGACGGCGGTCCGGACGTCCTGCTCTCGATCACGCTCCCCGGCGACGAGGCGGGGCTCGAGACGCTGCGCGGGGTCCTGGGGTCGTTGCAGTTCTGACCCGGCGGCGTCAGGCCGTCCCGGCCGCCTTCGCGACGTCGTCGTCCGTGCCCGCTTCCGCCGCGCCGTCCCGTGCGTCCTCCTCGCCCCAGGCGTCGGCGTGGCGGTGCGGGTGCCCGGGCGGCGGCTCGTAGGCCGGGTGCGGCCCGGGCGTGAGGTAGGTACGCGCGAAGAACAGGGAGGCCGCGAGGTCCTCGCGGCGCTCGGCCGCGGTCCGGGCGCGGCGCGTCGAGATCTCGACGACCACGTCTCCGGACCAGCCGCGCTGCACGAGCTCGGCGAGCACCTTGTCGCACGGCTGGTCGCCCCGGCCCGGCACGAGGTGCTCGTCCGTGATCGACGACGACCCGTCGGCGAGGTGCACGTGCGCGAGGCGCCCGTCGAACACGTCGAGCAGCGCGAGCGCGTCCTGCTGCGCGACGGCGGCGTGCGAGAGGTCGAGCGTGACGTGCTCGTACCCGTGCTCGGACGGGTCCCAGCCGGGCAGGTAGGCCTGCATCTCGCGCTTGCGGCTGCGCCACGGGTACATGTTCTCGACCGCGATGGTCACACCCTCGGTCTCGTCGAGCTCGCCGACGAGGTCCTCGAACTCGCGCGCGTACCGGTACTGCCACCGGAACGGTGGGTGCACGACGACGGTGCTCGCCCCGACCTCCTGCGCGAGCTCGACCGTGCGCCGGAGCTTCGGTCCGGGCGCGCGCCCCCACACGCGCTGGCTCACGAGGAGCGTGGGCGCGTGGATGCTGCGGATGGGGACGTCGTGCTCGGCGGAGAGCCGCCGGAGCGCCGCGGCGTCCTGGGTCGTCTCGTCGGACCACACCATGACCTCGACGCCGTCGTACCCGAGGTCGGCCGCCGCCTCGAAGGCGTACGGGGCCTTGCGCGGGTAGACGCTGGCCGTCGAGAGCGTGACGTGGATGCGCTGCGCCTCCCCCGGGGACCGGGAGTGCGCGCGCGGCGTCGTCGCGTCGGACATGCCGGTCACCCTAGACCCGTCGGCTGTGGCCCACACCCAGCGGGCCTGGCGACGCCGTGCTCGACCTGCCACCGGATCGGCTCACGGCGGGGCGTCAGCCGATCCGTACCTCGTCGGAGCACGCGTCCACGACGTGGCGGGAGTGGGTCGCGACGAGGACCGCCGCTCCCCCGGCCGCCAGGTCTCGCAGGGCGTCCAGCACCATGTCCGCGTTGACCTGGTCGAGCGCCCCGGTCGGCTCGTCGGCGAGGACGACCGTCGGCGCCTTCACGAGCAGCCGCGCCAGTGCGACCCGTTGCTGCTCGCCGCCGGAGAGCTGGAAGACCGGCACGTGCTCCATGCCGTCCAGGCCGACACGCTTGAGCGCCTCCTCGATCCCGACCCCCAGGTCCCCGCGGTGGCCGGGCGCGCGGGCGATCTGCAGGTTGGCCCGCACGGACGCGTTGTCCACGAGGGCGTAGTTCTGGAAGAGGTAGCCGAGCGTGTCACGGCGGAAGCGGCGTGCGCCGGCAGGCCGAAGGCGGGTGACGTCCCGGCCGTCCACCGTGACGGCACCCGCCGAGAGCTTCTCGAGAAGGCCGACGCAGTTGAGCAACGTCGACTTCCCCGAGCCCGACGGGCCGGTGAGCGCAGTCATCTGTCCCGGCTCGACCACGAAGGAACGGTCCTCGAACAGCACGCGGCTGCCGAAGGACTTGGTGACGCCCTCGGCGACGACGGACGACATGACGGGTACCTCTTCTCGTTGGCGTTCGTGGCACCGGGAGCCGGTGGCACGTCACGGGTCGTGTCAGGAGTCGGCGGAGCGGGTGGCGATCAACCGGGCGGTCGCCCAGCGGAGACCGACGAGCACGGAGCAGACGGCCAGGAGCGCGACCGCCACGGCGATCCCGACGCGCCACTGCGCCGCCTGCCCTCCGAAGACGGCGGCCTGGAATCGCACGGCCTGGGGTGCGGCGGCCGCCGACGCCCCCGCACCGACCACCACGGCGGCCAGGACGAGCTCGAGGGTCAGGACCAGGCGATGGGAGTACCACTGCGGCCAGCCCGTGATGTACCGGACGTACACGAGCTGCGCTGACCGGCGGACGTGGACCGCGCTCACGCTCACCGCCGTCACGACCAGCACGACGACGGAGACGAGCAGGCTCAGCAGCGAGATCCGCAGGTTGGACACGACCTCGGCGTACTGGGCCGCGGCGTAGTCGCGCGCGGACCAGATGCCGTTGACGATGGCTCCGACCTCGTGCTCCGAGACGTACCGCCCCGCGGTCTCGGCGTCACCGAAGACGACGTTGCCCTGGGTGAGGTACGCGCCGTAGAACGCGTCCGAGAGCACGTCGACGCCGGGCGGGACGACGACCAGCACCGCGTCGTGCAGCAGCGCCGCGTCCCGCACCTTGCGCACCGTGCCGTACGTGAACTGGTCCTGGCCCGCGGCGATCTCTCGGTGGACGATCGAGACGGTGCCCGCGGCGTCGCTCGTCCCCGTGACGACGCTGGGCACGTCCTCGCGCGCGAACGCCTGGCAGGCCGGAGGCGCGAGGACCGTCACGGCGTCGCCGGCCACCGCGGTGACGGGCGAGCCTCCCTGGTCCAGGACCTGCTGGCGGGCGAGGTAGGAGTCGCTCACCAGCAGCACCGGGCACGGCGCCGCGCCGCCGCCGCGCCGCGGCGCACCGGTGGCAGGATCGACCGCTGCCACGTCCTGCGTCACGTCGTCGACCAGGACCGCGTCACCGGCGTCCACCGCCGCGTGGGCCATCGCGGCGTACCGCGCCTCCGTCTCCGGGTCGTCGCCGCCCATCTGGCCGGAGATCTGGACGTAGACCGCGTCCGGGTCCGACGACCACCGCTCCTGTGCAGCGGACCGGTCCGACACCTGGAGCGCCGCCTGCACGGTCGCGAACGCGACGCTCGCGGCGAGGAGGACTCCCACGACGCGCACCCCGAGGATGCCGACGAGGGCCCACCCTGCCGAGAACTGCCCCTTCACCGCCGCGAGGATCGGCACCCGGAACGCGAGCCCGGCGGCGGCCAGGTGCGTCAGCACGATCACCCCGAGGACGAGCGCGACGGCGACGGCGACCATCAGGACGAGCTCGCCCGAGCGCGCGCCCCGGTTGTAGGACCACAGCGCGACACCGCCGACGACCGCGACCGCGCACAGCGTCACCAGGAGCAACCTCCCCACCTCGGCCAGGTCGCGCGCGACCGCGACGCCGAACGACCGCCCCTGGAGCCGCTGCACGCCGTAGCCCTGCGCGCTCATCACCACGCCGCCCCCGACCATGACCATCAGCGCCAGGACCGACACGGCCGCCGCGGTCCCGATCACCGGGTCCAGGAGCACCGCCGGGTCCGTCAGGAAATCGACGACGCTGCCCGTGAAGGGGGCGAGCTCCGCGGTCAGGCCGACCTGGCCCATCGCCTCCACGACCGCCTCCGCGTCCGCGCGGTCGCCCCACACGAGGTAGTACCCGCGCGGGTCCGCGTCGCCGACCTCGACGAACGGCCGGTACTCCTCCTCGGTCCGCGGGTCGAAGTGTCGGTAGCCGCCGGCGAGGCGCTGCGCCACCTCGCCCCCCTCGTGCCCGACGACCGCGTACAGATGCTTGCGGTGCGTCGGGTCGCTGACGTCGACGACGATCCTGCCGACGTCGGCCCCCGTCGACGTGGCGGTCTCCTGGAGCACGGGCGCGAGGTCGGCCGTCGACACCCGGCCGTCGACGGCGATCGACTGCGCCACGACCTGGAACTGTGCGCCCGCGCCCTCGGTCCCGTCGAAGACGAGGAAGAGCTGCAGCGCGAGGACGGTCGGGAGGATCACGCCGAGCACGTAGGCGAGACGGACGAGTCGGGGCAGCATGGGGCTCTCTCCTGGACAGGCGGCTTCCACGGACACGACAGGTGGGGCCGAGCCGCCGCGCGGCCCGGCCCCACCCGTTCAGGTCAGCACGAGGTGTCGTACCAGGACTGGTCCACAGCCCACCAGCGGTCCGGCGCGTCGGCCCGCGACCAGTAGCCGGCGCTGGCGTAGTCCTTCTCGTAGTAGGTCCCCTGCACCGACGAACCGTGGCACTTGCCGCCGTGGTAGTAGTCGGACCAGACCTCGCCTCCGCCCGTGCCGTAGCTCCACGTGCCACCGCCCACGTACGCGACGGTGGCGTAGGCCGC
The DNA here is from genome assembly GCF_042723955.1 of Cellulosimicrobium cellulans. Classification (GTDB taxonomy): domain Bacteria; phylum Actinomycetota; class Actinomycetes; order Actinomycetales; family Cellulomonadaceae; genus Cellulosimicrobium; species Cellulosimicrobium cellulans_H. The sequence continues at coordinate 32,679 of NZ_JBHXIC010000038.1, forward strand.
ACCCGCCCCACCGACGACGACCGCGGCGGTCAGCGCGACCGCGGCCACCGGCTTCCGGAGCTTTCCGAACATCCTCTTCCCCCTTGCTCGACAGTGCTGGACAGATGTCGCGGCGCCGCAACGTCGTCCAGGGTGCCCGTGTCGCGGCGGCCGCCCAACCCGTACAGCACGGGCTCGGTGCGGGCTACCAGGGAATCCGTGAGCCGGGCGCCGGGACGTAGGGGTGCAGGAGCGCGAACTCGACGAGCGCCTCCTGGATCCAACCCGCCCGCCGGTGGCCCGGGTCCGGCACCCCGAGCTGCTCGGCGAGCTGGACCAGGTGCTCCTGCACCGTCCGGTGGGAGATACCCAGTCGTGCCCCGATCTCCCGGGCCGTGGGGAGCGGGGCAGCGCCCTCACCACGCATCCGGTCCGCGACGAGCGCGGTCATCACCGCGTGGCGTCGGCTGCTCGGGTCGAGGCCCCAGGACTCCCGGACGTGACCGACGCACCGGGCGTCGGTCCCGGCGGTCTGCTCCGGTCCGAAGACCGTGAGGACGTGACCGGCCGCCCCCGCGATCCCGGCGAGGTCGAACGGCGGCGCCGTCGCGCACCCGGGCAGCAGGCGCAGCCGGTCGCGGGGGTCGTCGAGGTTCCAGACGCGCAGCGGCATCACCGCGCTCCGGTTGGCGAGGCGCCACCCGTCGCGGTCCGCGACGACCGACCCCGCGACGCCTGCCACGTGGAGGTCGGGCGGCGGGCAGCAGCCGTCGGTACAGCCGTGGAACTGGAGCACCCTGCCCGCGGGCGCGTCGGCCGATCCGTGGCCGCGCCGCGCGCCGTCCCGTTCGACCCTGATGGTGATCACCGTCTCCGGCATGCTCGTTCCCCCCTGCTGTCGGACGCACGTCGTCCGCCCGGCGCCCACCGTAGTGAGGTCGTCCCACGGCGCCACCGCTCGTCCGTCCGTCGTCACCGGGTGGTCGGACCGCTCTCGGATGCAGCGCGGCCCAGGGCCCGCCTAGCCTGGGGTCATGGCGGCGACGGCGCGCGTCATCGACATCCACGTGGTCGCGGACTCGACGGGAGACACCGGGACCCGCGTCGCGCGCGCCACGCAGGCGCAGTTCCCCGGGCAGCCGGTCCGGGTCGTGCGCCACCCGCGCCTGCACAGCCCGCAGGGGGTGGACGACGTCGTCGCGCAGCTCCGCGCCGACCCCGCCGCGGCCGTGGTGTTCTGCACCGTCGTCGACGACGCGCTGCGCACGCGCGTGCTCGACGCGTGCGCCGCGCTCGACGTCCCGTGCGCCGACCTGCTGGCCCCCGCGCTCGACGCGTTCACCGCGCGCACGGGCGCGCAGCCGGCGCGCGTCGTGCAGCCGGTCGGGCTCGCCGCCGACTACTTCGACCGCATCCACGCCATGGAGTTCGCGGTCGCGAACGACGACGGCCACCTCACCGACGGTCTCGACGAGGCGCAGGTCGTGCTCGTGGGGGCGTCACGGACGGGCAAGACCCCGCTGTCGATGTACCTCGGCTACCTCGGCTACCCCACCGCGAACATCCCGCTCGTCCCGGGGCTCGCGCCCCCGCGCGAGCTGTTCGAGGCGGAGCGCTGGAAGGTCGTGGGCCTGACGATCGACCCGGAGCGCCTGCTCGAGATCCGGCAGCGCCGCGTGCACGCGATGGGCGTCGCGGGCCACGGTGGACTCGGGGGCCACGGGGGCACGGCCCTCGGCGGGTACGCCGACCTCGCCCGCATCCACGACGAGCTCGACGAGGTCTCCCGGCTCCAGCGGCGGCTCGGCTGCCCGGTCCTCGACACGACGACCCTCGCGCTCGAGGAGGCCGCGGGGCGCGTCGTCGAGCTCGTCACCGCGCGCCGTCGCGCCCTCGCGCCCGACGACGCGCCGCAGCCACCGGGCGACGACCTCGCCCGGGCGACCCCGCAGACCCGACCGGCGGACCGCCGTCGGGCCGGACCCCGCGCGGCCACCGCCGCCGACCACGAGGAGCAGCCATGAGCGACCGGTACGTCTACGACCTCGCGGAGGGCCGCGCCGACATGCGCGCCCTCCTGGGCGGCAAGGGCGCGGGGGTCGCCGAGATGCGCCGCATCGGCGTGCCCGTGCCGGACGGCTTCACCGTGACGACGGCGGCGTGCGTCACGGCCATGGAGCGCGGCGGGTCGTGGCCGGACGGGCTGTGGGACGAGGTCGTCGCGCACCTCGACGCGCTCGAGGCGCGCACGGGTCGCCGGCTCGGCGCGCGCGAGCGTCCGCTGCTCGTGTCGGTGCGCTCGGGCGCCGTGTTCTCGATGCCCGGGATGATGGACACGATCCTCAACCTCGGGATCTCCGACGACTCGGTCGAGGGGCTCGCGGCCGAGTCCGGCAACGTGCGCTTCGCGTGGGACTCGTACCGGCGGTTCGTGCAGATGTACGGCGAGGTGGTCGAGGGCGTGCCCGCGCACGCGTTCGCCGACGAGCTCGACGCGCTCAAGGCGCGCCGCGGCGTCGCGCAGGACACGGACCTGGACGCGGACGACCTGCGCGGGCTCGTCGCGACGTTCCGCGCCGTCGCGCGGCAGCACACGGGCGAGGACCTGCCGACGGACCCGCGCGAGCAGCTCCGCCGGTCGGTCGACGCAGTGTTCGCGTCGTGGGGCAACCCGCGCGCCGCCGTCTACCGGAAGGCGAACGGCATCCCCGACGACCTCGGCACGGCTGTGAACGTCATGCAGATGGTGTTCGGCAACAAGGGCGCGACGTCGGCCACGGGCGTGTGCTTCACGCGCAACCCCGCGACGGGCGCGAAGGAGCTCTACGGGGAGTTCCTCGTGGACGCGCAGGGCGAGGACGTCGTCGCGGGCATCCGCACACCGCGACCCCTCGCCGAGATGGAGACGATCCTGCCCGACGCGTTCCGCGAGCTGCGCGCGACCATGGACCGGCTCGAGCGGCACTACGGGGACATGCAGGACATCGAGTTCACCGTGGACGACGGCGCGCTCTACCTGCTCCAGACCCGGACGGGGAAGCGCACCGCGCAGGCGGCGTTGCGCGTCGCGCGCGAGCTCGTCGACGAGGGCGTGATCGACCGCGACGCCGCCCTGCGGCGCCTCGACCCGGCGCAGCTCGACCAGCTCCTGCACCCGGCGCTCGACCCCGGCCACGGCGCCACCCCGCTCACGCGCGGCCTCAACGCGTCGCCCGGGGCCGCCGTCGGGCGCGTGGTGCTCGACGCCGAGACCGCGGCCGAGCGCGGCAAGGCCGGCGAGGCGGTCGTGCTCGTGCGGTGGGAGACGAACCCGGACGACATCGCAGGCGTCATCGCCGCCCAGGGCGTGCTCACCGCGCACGGCGGCATGACGTCGCACGCGGCGGTCGTCGCCCGGGGCATGGGCAAGCCCTGCGTCGCCGGGGCCGGGGCGCTGCGGATCGACGTCGAGGGGCGCCGCGTCCACGTCGGGGACCACGTGCTCACCGAGGACGACACGATCACGCTCGACGGCACGACCGGCGACGTCTACGCGGGCGCACTGCCGCTCGTGCCGCCCCAGGTCACGGACGACTTCCGGGCCGTGCTCGGCTGGGCCGACGACGTGCGGCGCCTCGGTGTACGGGCCAACGCCGACACGGGCGAGGACGCCGCGAAGGCGCGCGAGCTCGGCGCCGAGGGCATCGGGCTGTGCCGCACCGAGCACATGTTCATGGCGCCGGACCGCCTCCCCGTCGTGCGCGAGATGATCCTCGCCGAGACCGACGCCGCACGCGCCGCCGCGCTCGACCGCCTGCTCCCCATGCAGCAGGCCGACTTCGAGGAGATCTTCGCCGCGATGTCCGGGCTGGCCGTGACGATCCGGCTCCTCGACCCGCCCCTGCACGAGTTCCTGCCCGACCTCGTCGAGCAGTCGCTCCTCGTGCAGCGGCTGGAGGACGAGGTCGGAGACCCCGGCGCACCCCTGCACGGGACGGACGCCGTCGTCGAGGGCTGGGCCGCCGCGGCCGGCGGCGGGGAGACGACGGCGCGGCTCGCCGGGGCGCGCCGCCTCCTCGCGCAGGTGCGCCGGCTGAGCGAGATGAACCCCATGCTCGGCACGCGCGGCGTGCGGCTCGCACTGCTGCACCCGCAGATCGCCGCGATGCAGGTGCGGGCGATCGCGCGCGCGGCGCTCGCCGTGCGCGCGGCCGGGCACGACCCGCGCGTGGAGATCATGGTGCCGCTCGTCGGGTTCTCCGAAGAGCTGCGCCGCGTGCGGGAGGTCGTCGACGCGACGATGGCCGAGGAGCTCGCGGGCGCGGACGCCCCGCTGCCGTACGCGGTCGGCACGATGATCGAGCTGCCGCGCGCGGCGCTCGTCGCGGACCGCATCGCCGAGCACGCGGAGTTCTTCTCGTTCGGCACGAACGACCTCACGCAGACGACGCTCGGCATCTCGCGCGACGACGCGGAGGGGTCGTTCCTCACCGCCTACCTGGAGGCGGGGGTCGTGGGTACGAACCCGTTCGCGACGATCGACCGCGACGGGGTCGGCGAGCTCGTGCACGTCGGGCTCGAGCGCGGGCGCCGCGCCCGGCCGGGCCTCCACGCCGGGGTGTGCGGCGAGCACGGGGGCGACCCGGCGTCCGTCGCGCTGTTCGACGAGATCGGGCTCGACTACGTGTCGTGCTCGCCCTACCGCGTGCCGATCGCGCGACTCGCGGCGGCGCGCTCGACGCTCGACCGGCGGGACGGCGTGCGCACGACGCGTGACGTGTGACGGGTGCGGCGGCGGGCGCCGGCCGACGGCGTACGGACCGGAGGTCCTCGGACCCTCGCCTTGTGGGCGGCGATCCCCTAGGATGCACTGGTCCAGACCACTTGTCTGCCGGAGGAACAACCATGGACCGTGCCGTCGTCGTCGCGATCACCGAAGGCCTTCACGCCCGCCCCGCCGCCCTGTTCGTCAAGGCGGCCGCCGCCCAGCCCGCGCCCGTGAGGATCGCCAAGCCGGGGGGCGACCCCGTCGAGGCGGCGAGCATCCTCAGCGTCATGACGCTGGGCGTGACCGCCGGGGACGAGGTCGTCCTCTCGACCGACGCCGACGGCGACGACGCGAGCACGTCGATCGACGCGCTCGCGACCTTCCTGGAGCAGACCGAAGTCGCCTGAGCACGCCGGGCCCGTCGCCCGCGGCCCTGCCCGCGCGCGGCGGGCCCGACCGTGTCCGCGCACTCAGTGCCAGTCGCTGATCTGCACGTCGCGCGGGGCGGGCGCACCCGCACCCGCCTCCGTGAGCCCCTTGAGGCTCAGGAGGTACGACGCCCACTTGGTGCTGCAGTGGTGCATGAACTCCACCGGCTCGGCCCAGCCCCGGTGGCCGAACAGCACGATCGTCCAGTCACCGTCCTGACGCAGGTCCCACTCGACCGTCGTACCGACCCACTCCTCCGGCCCGTCCACGACGCGCCACACGACCCGTTCGGACGGCCGCAGCTCGACGACCTCCATGTCGAACCCACCGACCGGCGGGAACCGGAACGCGAGGACTCCCCCGACGTCGCCGCTGCCCGTCGTGTCCTCGGTCCACCAGCCGGCGAGCCCGTCGACCGTCGTCAGCGCCCGGTACACCGCCTCCGGCGTCGACCCCTCGACGCCCACCCTGTGCAGGATGTCCACCATCACCGTTCTCCCGTCCGCGTATTTGTGCAACTCTTTGGTTGCGCATCACGCTAGCCCAGGCACCGGCTATGCGCAACCCTCCAATTGCACATGGGCGCCGGCGGGCGCGCCGAACCCGGGGTTCAGGAGCGAGGTCGAGCGCGGGTCAGAGGCCCAGCTCGGCCAGGATCGGGAGGCGGGCGCGCACGGCCGCGCGTGCGGCGTCGGGCGTGGGCTGCTGGAGCGCGAGGAACGCGAGCTCCTCGCACTGGTCCGAGGTCGTCGCGGCCAGCACCGCCGCGACGTCGGCGAGCGCGCGCGGCGTCATGGACAGCGACGTCACGCCGAGCCCCACGAGCACCGGCGCGAGCACCGGGTCGGCCGCGGCCTCGCCGCACACGCCGAGCGGGCGCCCGTTGAGCGCCGCCCCCGAGCCCGTCGCCCCGACGAGCGCGAGGACCGTCGGCTGCCACGCCGTCGAGAGCCGCGCGAGGTCGGAGACCTCGCGGTCGGCGGCCATCGTGTACTGCGTGAGGTCGTTCGTGCCGATGCTCGCGAACGACGCCTTGGCGAGCACCCAGCGCGCCCCGAGGGCCGCGGCGGGCACCTCGATCATCACGCCCGCGGTGCCGAGGCCGTGGTCCGCGCAGAGCGCGACGAACGACTCCGCCTCGTCCGGCGTCGCGATCATCGGCGCCATGACCCATACGTCCGCCGACTCCGCCGCCGCCGCGCGCGCGATCGCCGTGAGCTGGCGGTCGAGCACCTCGGGGTGCCGGCGCGCGGTGCGCAGGCCGCGCACGCCGAGCGCCGGGTTGGGCTCGGCCTCGGGCGTGACGAACGGGAGCGGCTTGTCGGCGCCCGCGTCGAGCGTGCGCACGACGACCTTGCGACCGCCGAACGCCGCGAGCACCTCGCGGTAGGCAGCGACCTGCTCGTCGATCGTCGGCTCGACCGTGCGGCCCAGGAAGCACACCTCGGTGCGGAAGAGCCCCACGCCCTCCGCCCCCGCCTCCGCGGCGGCCCGCGCGTCCTCCCCGTTCGCGACGTTGGCGAGGAGCTCGACGCGACGGCCGTCGGCCGTCCGCCCCTCGCCGTCGAAGCGGCGGCGCTCGCCCCGTGCGCCGTGCGCGGCGACGACGGCGGCCACATCCTCGGCGGACGGGTCGCGCTCGACCGTGGCGAGCCCGCCGTCCACGAGCACCGTCTCGCCGTCGTGCAGCGTCAGCGCGTCCTCGACCGCCACGACGGCCGGGATGCCGAGGGCGCGCGCGAGGATCGCGGTGTGCGACGTCGGCCCGCCGCCCCGCGTGACGACCGCGAGCACGCGCTCGGGGTCGAGCTGGGCCGTGTCCGCAGGGGCGAGGTCGTCCGCGACGAGCACGAACGCGAACCCCGGGTCGGGCACGCCCGGGGCGGGCAGGCCGAGCAGCGTCGCGACGATCCGGTCGCGTACGTCGCGCACGTCGCGCGCCCGCTCCGCCATGAGCCCGCCGAGCGCCTCGAGCCGCCCGACGACGACGCCCGCCGCGTCCCACACAGCCCGCGCCGGGGTGGAGCGCTGCTCGCGCACGCGCCCGACGGCGTCGCGCGCCAGGGCGGGGTCCGCCGCCATCGCAGCGGTCACGCCGAGCACCTCCGCCGCCGTACCCTCGGCTCGCGCCGCACGGGCCGTGAGGTCCTCCTGGACGGTCGTGACCGCCGCGAGGACCTGCGTCACCGCGAGGTCAAGCTCGGCGTCCGTGCTGTCCGCGGCGAGCGGGGCCGCGTCGGGCTCGGGGACCGGGTCGGGCATCCGCACGACCGTCCCCGCCCCCCGCCCGGGGCGGGGGGGGGTGGGGCGTGCGGCGGGGCCCAAGTTTGCCGCGGCGCGGGGGGGGGGGGGCCGGCGCCGGGGGCGCCCCGGCGAGCGGGCGCGCGCCCGGCGCACGACGACGGCACGACCTTCGCGCTGCACCGCGGCTTCACGCTCGAGCAGGTCATGCGTCACTCGGTGCTCGAC
>NZ_JBHXIC010000039.1:0-2257 GCF_042723955.1 Cellulosimicrobium cellulans
TCCGCGCGCCCCCCCCCCCGCGCGCCCGGCATGCCCCCCCCCCCCCCACCACCCACCCCGCCCACCCAAGGTGACCAGACCGCCGTCGAGCACAAGAAACCTCGGTTCTACCTCGCGCCACCACGGTTCTACCTCGGGCAACCACGGTTCTACCTCGCGCAGCCACGGTTCTACCTCGCGACCTCGGTTCGACCTCGGCGGGCGGGCTCGTCAGTGGGCGACGACGCGGGCGCCGGCGGCGGGGGCCGTGGTGCACCAGACGGTGTCGCACGCGTCGTTCGCCGTCCATGACGCGGCGATCGCGAGCGCGTGCTGGCGGCTGCGCGCGAGGGCGGCGACCGTCGGTCCGGAGCCGGAGACGATCGCGCCGAGCGCGCCGGCCTCCGTGGCGACGTCGATCGTCCGCCGGAGCTCGGGGCGCAGGGCGAGGGCGGGGCCCTGGAGGTCGTTGCGCAGCACCTGCCCCAGCCCGACGGCGTCTCCCGCGCGCAGCGCCTGCATGAGCGCGGTGTCGTCGGCGAGGTCGAGCTCGGCGGGGCCGCCGACGGTCTCGTCGAACGTGCGGTACACCTCGGGCGTGGAGAGGCCCTCCGCCTGGACGGCGAAGACCCAGTGGAACTCGCCGCGCGTCATCGCGGGCGTGAGCACGTCGCCCCGCCCCGTCCCGACGGCGGTGTGCCCCACGAGCCCGAACGCGACGTCGGCCCCGAGCCCGGCGGCGAGCCGGACGAGGTCGGCCCGGGGCACCCCGGCGTCCCAGAGCGCGTCGCACGCGACGAGCGCGGCGGCGGCGTCGGCCGAGCCTCCCGCCATGCCGCCCGCGACGGGGACCTCCTTGTGGATCTCGAGCCGCACGTCGGGGTCGAGGCCGACGTGCTCGGCGAGCGCGACGGCGGCCCGCCACGCGAGGTTCGTCTCGTCGGTCGGCACCACGTCGGCCTGGAGGCCGGTCACGCTGAGCGAGACGCCCGAGCCGGGCGGCACCTGGTGGGCGACGACGTCCTCGCTGAGCCCGACCGCCTGGAAGATCGTCACGAGCGGGTGGTAGCCGTCGTCCTGGAGCGCCCCGACCCGCAGCGAGAGGTTGACCTTGCCGGGTGCGCGCACGCGGACGGACGGGGGTGGCGCGAGGGCGATGCCCGGCGGTCGCGGGGGTGTCACGCGTCCACTGTGCCAGGTCGTCCGGTGCGACGCTCCGCGGGCGCCGCACCGCGGGCGGGGCGCTCGTCGAGGGCCCCGCGCAGGACGAGCTGCTCGGCGACGCGCGCGAAGGCCGCGACGTCGAGCACCTCGCCGCGCGCCTGCGGGTCGACGTCGGCCGCCGCGAGCACCTCGGCGGCGACGCTCGCGGAGCCCGCGAGGCCGGACAGCGCGGAGCGGAGCATCTTGCGCCGCTGCGCGAACGCCGCGTCGACGACGGCGAACACCTGCTCGCGCGTCGCGGTCGTGGTCGGCGGCTCGCGGCGGTCGAGCGCGACGAGCGCGGAGTCGACGTTCGGCACGGGCCAGAACACGCTGCGGCCGATGGTCCCGGCGCGGCGGGCGTCGGCGTACCAGGCGGCCTTGACCGACGGGACCCCGTACGTGCGCGACCCGGGCGGAGCGGCGAGCCGGTCGGCGACCTCGGCCTGCACCATGACGAGCACGCGCTCGAGCGAGTCGAACCGCTCGAGGAACGTGAGCAGCACGGGCACCGCGACGTTGTACGGGAGGTTGGCGACGAGCGCCGTCGGCGGCTCGCCGGGCAGGGTCGTGACCTCCAGCGCGTCCGCGCCGACGACCTCGAGCCGGTCGCCGAGGTCGGGGACGTGCGCCGCGACCGTCGTGGGAAGCTGCTTCGCGAGGACCGGGTCGATCTCGACCGCGACGACGCTCGCCCCGGCCTCCAGGAGTCCCAGGGTGAGCGAGCCGAGCCCCGGGCCGACCTCGACGACGCGCTCCCCTGGCCCCACCTCCGCGGCGCGCACGATCTTGCGGACGGTGCCGCCGTCGTGCACGAAGTTCTGACCGAGGGTCTTGGTCGGCCGGACGCCTAGGCGACCCGCCAGGTCACGGATCTCGGCCGGACCCAGCAGGGCACCGCGGGTGTCGCTCATGACAGCCAAGCCTACCGACCGGGGCGGGCCCGGTCCGGACGCCACGGGGGACGACGAAGGGCGGGGCGGCGGGCGCCCCCCCCGTACCGGTGGGGGCCGGGGGGGGGCGCCCCGCCCGTGTGCCCGGGCAAAGGAGTAACCCCCTTGGGCCGCCGCGCGGG
>NZ_JBHXIC010000039.1:2267-39327 GCF_042723955.1 Cellulosimicrobium cellulans
GGGGGCCCTCTAACCACACACACCCCCCCCCGGGGGGGGGGGCGCGCGCGCCCCCGCGCGGGGGCCCCCCCGGGGGGGGGGCGCGCGCCCCCCCCCCCCTTCGCGGTGCGGCCGTCGGGCGGCCGCGAGTCCTTGCTACCGGGTCAGAGGAGACCCAGCTTGGCCGCGCAGGCGGGCCACTGGCCCCAGCCCGAGCGGGCCTGGAGCGCCTGGGCGCGCTGCGTCTGCTCGGCGGCCGAGGCCTCCGACGGGAGACCGGAGCCGCCCATGGCCTGCCACGTCGACAGCGAGAACTGGTAGAGGCCGTAGTAGCCGTTGCCCGTGTTCGTCGCGGGGTTGCCACCGGACTCGCACTGCGCGAGCGCACCCCAGACGCCGCCGGGGGCGGAGCCGAGGTTCGCGGCCGGCGCGGACGAGCCGCCCGACGACGACGAGGAGGACGACGACGACGAACGCTGCTGCGTCTCGGCCTTCGGCTGCGGCTTGGGGCGCTCCTTGGTGCCCTGCACGAGGATCTTGTTCACCGGGGGCGTGGTGACGCCCTCGGAGACGAGCTCGCGCGACTCCTCGGCACCGTCGACCGTCGTGACGCGGTGCACGGTCGTGTGGACGCCCTCGACACCCTCCTGCTTCACGACCGGGTCGAGGTCCTCGAAGCGGTTGGCGTCCTCCTCGGTGACCGTCTCGAACGGGACGGCCTTCTCGGTGGGCACCTCCTCGACCTTCACGCGCTGCACGACGAGCGAGACGGGCGCGGCGTCCGCCGCGGCCTCGTCGTCCTCGGTCGCGGCGGCGGTGGCGTCGGCGTCCGCGGCGGGGGCCGCCTCGGCGGCGGCATCGGCCTGGGCCGCGGCGATCTGGTCCGACTTCTCCACGTGGACGCGGTCGAGCTCGCCGAGCTGGATGCCCTGCTGGTCGAGGATCGCGTCGATGCCGATGCTGCCGTCGGGCGCGACCTTCGTCTCGCCGTCCGCGACGACGTTCACGGGGCCGTCCACGTCGAGGCGGATCGGGAGGGACGCGCGCTCGCCGGAGCGCGACGCCACGAGACGCACGTCGCTGCCGCGCGAGGCGAGGGTCGTCAGGGCCTCGTCCGCGTCGAGCGCGGTGAGCCAGACGGAGGACTGGGAGCCGTCGACCTGGACGGGCACCTCGCGCCCGTAGCGCACGACGACGTCGCCGCCGCCGCGCAGGGCCGAGTCGACGTCGGGCACGACGAGGTCGCGGTCGCCCACGGCGACGTCCTGCTCGGCGAGCAGGCCCTCGACGGACCCGGCGAAGGTCGTGACGGTGGTGATCTTGCCGTCCACGTCGAGCTCGACGGTCTTGCGCGCGTTGCCGTAGGCGACGGCGCCGGTCGCGAGGAGGACGACGGCGGTGGCGCCGGCCACGAGGGGCCAGCGGCGACGGCGGGTGGCGGTGCTCGCGGGGCTCTGGGGGCCCTCCGCGGGGCCGTCGGTGGTGGTCTCGAAGGGGGTCAGGGGGGTGTCGGCGCTCTCGGGGGCGCCGGCCGCGTCAGCGGTCCGGTGGAAGGGGTTCTTCACTCGGGTCCAGTCGTCGGGGGTCCCGGGCACGGGTGCTCGACGGCGCGTGGGCACCACCCGCGGCCCGCGGCGGACGTGCGTCCTCCGCGGCGGGCGCACACGTGCGTCCGCGGGTCTCGAGCGGCCGATCCGGCTGCCGGCGCCACCCCGGCGCCCCTTCCCCAGGGCCCGACGACGGCGCACCGCCCGCGTGGTCCGGGCACGTCTCCCTCGGTCCGTCCGGACCACAGGAGCATGCCGTTCGCGCGCGAGCGACGTTCGACCGTAACCGATCTGTTATCGAAGTCCAACCCCTGCGCCGCTAGACTGGGAGGTTCTGTCCTGATTTCTGGATGTATGTCACCGGCGCCTCCACGCGCTCCTCACCCGGCGTCACCGTCGGCGTCACTCGGGAAGCCGCCCTCCCCCGGCCCCCCGCGCTGCGATCCCCCACCCCCTGATCGCGCGGCGCGCGCCCCGACCCGCGCCAACGTCGCCGCGAGCTCGGGCGGACCGAGCACCGTGAGGTCGACGTCGAGGCCCAGCAGGAACCCCGCGAGCTGGGCGAGCGACGTCCCCCCGGTCTCGAGCACGCACGCGTCCGGTCCGTCGTCCACGAGCACTCCCGTTCCCGGCGCGATCCGGTCCGCCACGACGCTCGCCGGTGCGTGCAGGCGCACGCGCGCGGGGTGCGCCCACGCCATCGACCCCACGCCGCGGACCACGTGGGCGACCGCGTCGCCGCCCGGCACGGGGCGCGGAACGAAGCGCGGACCGCCCGGCGTGCGCAGGCTCAAGCGGTCCACGCGGAACGTGCGCCAGTCGTCGCGGTCGAGGTCGAACGCCAGCAGGTACCACCGCCGACCGACGTGGACGAGCCGGTACGGCTCGACCTCGCGGTGCGTCGTCGTGCCGTCGTGCGCCTCGTACTCGAGCCGCAGACCCGTCCGGGCGGCGAAGGCCGTCGCGACGTCGGCGAGCACCCGCGCGTCGACGGCCGGCCCGCCGACCGGCGCGCTCGCGACCGCGGCGCGCAGCGCGTCCGCCCGGGCGCGCAACCGGGCGGGCAGCACGGTGTCGAGCTTGACGAGCGCCCGGCGGGCGGCGTCCTCGGCGCCCGTGACCGACCCCGTGGCGGCCGCCCGCAGCGACACGGCGACGACGGCCGCCTCCTCGTCGTCGAGCAGGAGCGGCGGCAGCGCGGTCCCCGACCCGAGCCGGTAGCCGCCCGCGGCACCCGGCGCCGACCGGACCTCGTACCCGAGGATCCGCAGGCGCTCCACGTCGTTGCGGACGGTGCGGGTCGTGACGCCGAGCCGGTCCGCCAGCTCGGGACCGGACCACGTCGGTCGCGTCGGGAGGAGCGCCAGGAGGCGCAGGAGTCGCCCGGAGGTGTCCAGCACGCGTCTCATCCTGCCCGACAATGCGGAACCGCACGTTCCGCATGGGGTCCTACTGTCGTGGTGTCGGTCCTGCCAGGGACGCGACGACCACGACCCCGGGCGCACGCCCGGCCGACGACGAGGAGACCAGCATGCTGCGTGGGATGGCGACGCTGAACCTGTGGGCCGACGACCTGGAGGCGGCGTCCGCGTGGTACGCCGAGGTGCTCGGGATCGAGCCCTACTACGTGGTGCCGGGCGGGTACGTGGAGTTCCGCGTCGGCGACCGTCAGGACGAGCTCGGGATCATCGCCCGGTCGTGGTCGCCGCACCCGCAGCCGCAGACGCCCGGGGGCGTCATCGTGAACTGGCACGTCGACGACGTGCGCCACGCGTTCGCCCGGCTGCTCGCGCTCGGCGCGACCGAGTACGAGGGCGTCGTCGAGCGCGGGCAGGGCGAGGGCTTCGTCACGGCCTCGGTCGTGGACCCGTTCGGCAACGTGCTGGGGATCATGCAGAACCCGCACTACCTGGAGATGCTCGAGCGCTAGCCGATCTCCCGCCGACCTGCCCGGGCGCGGCGCCCGCGGACCGCGATCGCCGTGCCAGGCGTCAGTACCAACCCTTGGCCACGGAGTGGGACCACGCCGAGCACGGCGTGCCGTACCGACCCTCGATGTAGCCGAGGCCCCACGTGATCTGGGTCGCCGGGTTGGTGCGCCAGTCGGCCCCGGCGCTCGACATCTTGGACCCGGGCAGCGCCTGCGGGATCCCGTAGGCGCTCGAGCTCGGGTTGTCGGCGTCGACCCGCCAGTTGCTCTCCTTGGTCCAGAGCTTGTCGAGGCAGACGAACTGGTCGTCGCCCCAGCCGCGCTGAGCGGCGAGCGACCGGCCGATGGCACGTGCCGAGCCCGGGTCCACCGAGACGGAGATGTCCATCGTCCCGATCTTGATGATCTCGTTCCGCGGCTCGGTCGTGACCGTGCGCGTGAGGACCGTGCGCGAGACCTCGGCGCCGCCGAGCGTCTGGACGGCGTACGTCGTGGTCGCCTCGCCCACGCGGCCGGACTGGACGACCACCCGGTGCCCCTTCGGCAGGTTCGGGTCCTCGACCTCCTCCGTGGCGAAGGGCAGCACCTCGGTGACGGTCGTCGCCGACGCCGCGGCCCGGCTCACGAGGACGAGCATTCCGTCGACCGCGGCCGCGTCGAGCGGCGCGGACGTGCTGTCGCCCTCGGCGAGCACGATGCCGGCCGTCGCGAGGACGCCGCGCACCGTGGGCTCCGCCGTCGTGATGGGCATGACCGCGCCGTCGACGGCGACGTGCACCGTCTTGAGCGTGGAGACCCGGATCGGGTCGCGACCGAGCGCCTGCGTGCGGGACACCTCGGTCACGGCTCCCTCGGCACGCGGCCCGAGGTAGGTGAGGAGCTCCCCGACGGTGCGCGCGGTCGTCGAGATCGTCTGGACCTGGCCGTCGATCTCGATCGTCACGTCGTGGCTCGACCGGACGACGATCGTGCTGCCGTCCCGCGCGGGGTCCGTCAGACCGGGCTCGACGAGGTCCTCCGCGCCGACCGCGACGTCCTGGTAGTCGAGCACCTCGGCGACCGTGCGCCCGTACGCGGAGACGTCGTGCAGCTCGCCGTCGACGTCGAGCGTGACGCTCTTCTGGAGCGAGGCGAACGCACCGGTGACGACCACCAGGCTCGCGACGACGACGCCCTGGGCCGCCAGCCGTTGCAGGCGCCGGCGACCGGTTCCGTCAGGTGCGAGCACGCGCGCGGTCCCTTCTGCGGGGAAGCAGCCCTCGGCGACCGCCGGGGGCGAGGTGGGGCACGTCGTCGGCGCACGGCGCGCGACGCACGGACCCGACCGTAGCCGAAACGTGACCCAGGACGAAACCTCCGGTTCGCCCGGAACGGGCGGTGACGGGTGGCGCCCCGCCGGCCCGCGTCACCAGGGCCCGTAGACCGCGACGGACGTCGCGGCGAGGCGCTCGCACACGTCCGCGAGCGGCAGGTCCACGACCTCGGCGACCGTACGCACGGTCGTCGGCAGCACGTACGGGGCGTTCGGACGGCCCCGGTACGGGTGCGGCGTGAGGTAGGGCGCGTCCGTCTCGACCAGCACCTGCCCGAGCGGGACCTCCCGCAAGGCAGCACGCAGCTCGTCGTTCGCGCGGAACGTCACCGGGCCGGCGAACGACAGGTACCAGCCCTGCTGCGCGCAGAACCGGGCCATCGCCGCGTCGCCCGAGTAGCAGTGGAACACCGTGCGCTCCGGTGCGCCGTCCCGCGCGAGCACGTCGAGCACCTCGGCGTGCGCGTCGCGGTCGTGGATCTGCAGCGCGAGACCCAGCTCCTTCGCGAGCGCGACGTGCGCCCGGAACGCCTCGCGCTGTACGGCCTCGCCTTGCGGCCCTGTACGGAACAGGTCCATGCCCGTCTCGCCGATCGCCCGCACGCGGTCGTTCGCGCGCGCGATCGCCGCGATCTCGGCGACGGCGTCGTCGAGGGGGACGTCGTGGTGCGGCCGCGGGTCGGGCTCGAGCCCGTCCGGCCCGACCTCGCGGACCCCGCCGTGCAGCACCGCCTCGTTCGGGTGGATCGCGACGGCGCCGAGCAGCCGTCCGACGCCCTGCTCGGCGGCCGACGTCGTGTCCCATGCCGCGAGGTCACCGCGCAGCAGGGCGTCCGTCCAGCGGGCGGCGGGCAGGTCGCACCCGACCTGCACGACCCGGTCGACTCCCACGGCCGCCGCCCGCGCGAGGTGGTCCGTGACGCTCGGGGCGGGGACGTCGTCGGGCAGCACGTGCCCGATCGAGTCGAGGTGGGTGTGGTTGTCCACGACCGGGACGGGCAGCGGCTCCGGGTCGGGCGGCCACCCGCGCTCGCGCTGCTTCGCCACGGTCAGGCGGTCTCGCGCAGGCGGTCGAGCTCCTCCTCGACGATCGAGTCGTCGAGCTTGGTGAACACCGGCGTCGGCTTGCCGACCGGGGTGCCCGGCACGACCGGCTTGGGCTCCCAGGTCGCCAGACCCTCGGCGCGGTAGTCGCCCGTGATGATCGGGTAGTGGCGCGACTCGTCGTCGAGGTCGGTCACCTCGTCGATGCGCGGCTGCGGCGCGATGGTGCCCGTGCCGCCGAACGCCTCGTGCACCTGCTGCGCCGAGTGCGGCAGGAACGGCGACAGGATCGTGTTGAGGTCGCTCACCGCCTGGGTCACGGTGTGCAGCACGGTCGCGAGCCGGTCCGGGTCGGTCTTGAGCTTCCAGGGCTCGGTGTCCGACACGTACTTGTTCACCTCGCCGACCGTCTTCATCGCCTCCGCGACGGCCGCGCGCTGGCGGTGCGTCGCGATGAGCTCCCCCACGCGCCCGAACGCGGTCGTCGTCGTGGCGAGGACGCCCTCGTCGATCGGCTGGCGCTGACCCGGCTCCGGGATGGCCCCGAAGTTCTTGTGCACGAGGTTCGCCGTGCGGTTCACGAGGTTGCCCCAGCCGGCGACGAGCTCGTCGTTCGTGCGGCGCTGGAAGTCCGCCCACGTGAAGTCGACGTCCTGCGTCTCCGGGCCCGCCGACGCGACGTAGTACCGGAACGCGTCCGGCTGGTAGCGGGCCAGCATGTCGCGCACGTAGATCACGACGCCGCGCGACGAGGAGAACTTCTGCCCCTCGACGTTGAGGAACTCGCTCGACACGACCTCCGTCGGGAGCTGGAGGTTCCCGTACGCACCCGGCGCCCCGCCCTTGCTCCCCCGGCCGTCGTAGCCGAGCAGCTCGGCCGGCCAGATCTGGGAGTGGAACGTGATGTTGTCCTTGCCCATGAAGTAGTACGAGCGGGCCTCGGGGTCGTTCCAGAACGCGCGCCACGCGTCCGGGTCGCCGCTGCGCCGCGCCCACTCGATCGACGCCGACAGGTAGCCGATCACCGCGTCGAACCACACGTAGAGACGCTTGCTCGAGTTCTCCTCCCACCCGGGCAGCGGGACCGGGATGCCCCAGTCGATGTCGCGCGTCATGGCGCGCGGGCGCACGTCGTCGAGCAGGTTGAGCGAGAACTTCAGGACGTTCGGGCGCCACTCGGTGCGCGTGCGCAGCCAGTCCCCCAGCGCGTCGACGAACGCGGGCAGGTCGAGGAAGAAGTGGTTCGACTCGACGAACTTGGGCGTCTCGCCGTTGATGCGGCTGTGCGGGTTGATGAGGTCGATCGCGTCGAGCTGGTTGCCGCAGTTGTCGCACTGGTCGCCGCGCGCGCCGTCGTAGCCGCAGATGGGGCACGTGCCCTCGATGTAGCGGTCCGGCAGCGTGCGGCCCGTCGACGGCGAGATCGCGCCCATGGTCGTCTGCTCGACCATGTACCCGTTCTTGTGGACCGTGCGGAACATCTCCTGCACGACGGCGTAGTGGTTGCGCGTCGTGGTCCGCGTGAACAGGTCGTAGGACAGCCCGAGCTGGTGCAGGTCCTCGACGATGACGCGGTTGTACCGGTCCGCGAGCTCCTGCGGGCTCACGCCCTCCTTGTCCGCCTGCACGAGGATGGGCGTCCCGTGCTCGTCGGTGCCCGAGACCATGAGGACGTCGTGACCCGCCATCCGCATGTGCCGGCTGAAGACGTCCGACGGGACACCGAAACCTGCGACGTGGCCGATGTGGCGCGGCCCGTTGGCATACGGCCACGCCACGGCCGAGAGGATGTGGGTCATGCGGGCGATCTTAGTCGGCCCGCGCAGCGCGCCGTGGGGTCGTCTCGGGGCGCCGGACGACGACGGGCCCGCGACCTCGGAGGTCGCGGGCCCGTCCGGAGCCGGTCCGCTCGGTAGATCCGTGCTCAGTACCAGTTGGTCGCCTGCGAGTGGGACCACGCGCCGCACGGCGAGCCGTACGAGCCGGCGATGTAGTCCAGGCCCCACGCGATCTGCGTCGCGGGGTTGGTCGCCCAGTCGGCGCCCTTGCTGGCCATCTTCGAGCCGGGCAGCGACTGCGGGATGCCGTAGGCGCTCGACGTCGGGTTGTCCGCCCTCGGGTTCCAGTTGGACTCCTTGGTCCACAGCTTCTCGAGGCACGTCCACTGCGACCCGGTCCAGCCGCGCTCGGCGGCCATGAGCTGCCCCAGCGCGCGGGGGTCCTTGGGCCGCTCCTTGGTCCCCTTGACGACGACCTGGTCGACCGGGGCGGTCGTGACCTCCTGGGTCAGCTGCTCGCGCGACTCCTCCACACCGTCCACGAGGGTCACCTCGAAGGTCGTCGTGGTGACGCCGTCGGCACCCTTCTGCGAGACGACCGCCGGGTCGTCGCTGTACCGCGCGGCGTTCGCCTTCTCGACGGTCTCGTGGGGCACGGGGGTCGTGGTCTGCTGCTGCTCGACGACGACGCGCTGGACGACGAGCGAGACCGTCGGGGCACCCGGCTCGGGGGCCTCGACGCGCTGGACGCTCACACGGTCGAGCTCGCCGAGCTCGATGCCCTGCTGCTCGAGGATCGCGGGGACGCCGACGCTGCCGTCGGGGGCGACGTTCGTCTCACCGTCCGCGACGACGTTCACCGGGCCGTCGGTGTCGAGGCGCAGGTCGAGCGACGCGCGCTCTCCCGACCGCGATGCGACGAGGCGCACGTCGCCCCCGCGCTCGGCGAGGGTCTTCAGCGCCTCGTCCGCGTCGAGCGCGGTGAGCCAGACGTCGGACTGCTCACCGTCGGTCTGGACGGTGACCTGCTTGCCGAGGCGCACCACGACCTCGTCACCGTCGTCGAGGGCCGACGCGGGGTCGGGCGCGACCTGGTCGCGCGCACCGACCTCGATCCCGGCGGCGTCGAGCGCGCCGGACACCGAGCCGGCGAGCGTGCTGACGGTGGTCAGCTCGCCGTCGACGTCGATCGTGACGGTCTTGCTGGCCTCGCCGTACGCGACGGCGCCGGAGCCGACGAGCGCGACGGCGGTGGCCGCCGTGACGATCGACCAGCGGCGGCGGCGCGTGGTGCGCAGCGTCCGCGCGGAGCGGGCGGCGCGACGGCTGGGCGTCTCGGAGGTCTCCGGGGTGGTCTCGGTGGGTGCGGCGTCCGAGGTCACGGTCTCGACGTCACGGTTCTGGGGCGCGCGGAAGCGGAAGGGGTTGTGCACTCTGGTCCAGTCGTCGGGGGTCCCGGGCACGGGGGTCGACGGCGCACGCGCGCCCCGGGGCGTCCCGCGCCGCGGCGCGGGCGTCACCCGGTTCGACCAGCCGATCCGGCCGTCCTGCGGACCCCCGGCACCCTGGGTGCTCTACGGAGACCGCGCCCCACGGCCGGCCAATACACCTGTCCCCGGTGAGCGGCAACGCGAGACACTCGACCGTAACCGATTCGTTATCACGCTCCAAACCGACTGGTCAGCCCGCGGATCACGAACCGAGCCTGCGGGTCGTGCCGGGTCACCCCGCCGGCGTCACCGCGACCCGGAGCAGCCGGTCGTCGCCGTCGCGTGGGTCTCCCCGCCCGTCGGTGTTGTTGGTCAGCACGTACAGCACGGAGCTCCCGTCGTCCCCGAGCGGCGTCGCCGGGTCCACGAGGACGGCGCGCAGCCGACCCCGGTCCGTGAGCACGGCCTGGGGCGAGCCGAACGCGTCGGCCGACTCCCCGCCGTCGGGCGACGCGAACGGCACGCGCCACAGCGTCTGGCCCCGCAGACCCGCCAGGTACGCACCCTCGCGGGTCACGGCCAGCCCGCTCGGCGAGGCGTCCGACGTCGACCACGTCGCCACCGGGTCGACGAACCCCGAGCCGACGCCGCCCTCCCCCTCCACCTCCGGCCAGCCGTAGTTCCCGCCGGGCACGACGACGTTGAGCTCGTCGAACGTGTCCTGCCCGAACTCCGACGCGAGCATGCGGCCCGTCACGTCCCACGCCACGCCCTGGACGTTGCGGTGGCCGAGGCTCCACACCGGCGAGGCCGCATCAGGGTTCCCCGGTGCCGGATCCCCGTCCACCGTCAGGCGCAGGATCTTGCCGTTCAGCGCACCCGCGTCCTGCGCCGCGCCGCGCTGCTGCGCGTCCCCCGTCGTCACGTACAGGTAGCCGTCCGGCCCGAACGCGAGCCGGCCGCCGTCGTGCGTGGACGCCGCGGGGATGCCCTGGAGGATCGGGGTGAGGACCGACAGCTCGCGACCGGCGAGCGTCCCCCGCAGGACCTCGTTGCCGCCGGGGGCGGTCCGGTAGACGAACACCTCCCCCGGTGCCGCGCCGCCCTCGGGCCCGACCGCGACCCCGAGCAGACCCGACTCGCCCGTCGCGACCGTGCCGTCGCGCAGGTCGTCCGCGCCCGGTCCCGTGACCGGTTCGACGGCACCCGTCGCCGGGTCCACGACGACGAGCCCGCGCTCGTCGCGCAGCGAGACGAGCAGCGTCCCGTCCGCGAGCGCCGCGAGCCCCCACGGCGCGGGCAGCTCGGTCGCCACCTCGGTCACGTCCACCCGCACCTCGGGCACGTCGACGAGGCCGGGCTCCGGCGCGGGCTCCGGCGTGGTCGTCTCCGCGGGTTCGCTCGGCTCTGCGGTGGCCGTCGTGACCGACGGGCCCGGGGCCGGCTCCGGACCGTCGTCGGGCGTGCACGCCGCCAGCAGCACGACGGCGACCCCCGCCGCGGCCGCGAGTCTCGCCCGACGCGCGGCCGTCCGGTTCGTGGGCATGCGCCCATCGTCGCGCGCCGCGGGCGTCGTCGCACGTGCCACGGCGCCGGGGGGCCTCGACCGTCAGAGGCGGGTGAGACCGCGCTTGAGACCGCGGATCGCCTGGCCGATGCGGTGCTCGTTCTCGATGAGCGCGAACCGCACGAACTCGTCGCCGCCGGGGCCGAACCCGACGCCCGGGGACACGGCGACGTCGCACTCCTCGACGAGGTGCGTCGCGAACTCGATCGAGCCCATGTCGCGGTAGGGCTCGGGGATGCGGGCCCACGCGAACATCGTGCCGCCGGGCTTGTGGATGTCCCAGCCGATGCGCTGGAGGCCGTCGTACAGGGCGTCGCGACGCGACTCGTAGACGGACGAGATCTCCTGCGGGAACTCCGTCGCCTCGTTGAGCGTCACGGTCGCGGCGATCTGGATGGGCTGGAACGTGCCGTAGTCGAGGTAGCTCTTGAGCTTGGCGAGCGCCCCGACGACGTCCCGGCGCCCCACGAGGAACGCGACGCGCCAGCCCGCCATGGAGAACGACTTCGTCATCGAGTACAGCTCGACCGCGACCTCGCGCGCGCCCTCGCACTCCATGATCGACGGCGGCTCGAACCCGTCGAACGTCATGTCGGCGTACGCGAGGTCGTGCACGAGCACGACGTCCTTGTCCCGGGCCCAGTCGACGAGGCGCTGGAGGTCCTCCTTGGTCGCGACCGTCGTCGTCGGGTTGTGCGGGAACGACAGCACGACGACGCGCGGCTTGGGCCAGCCCAACTCCCACGCCTCGATGATGCGGTCGATGTACCCCGCGGCGTCGGTCCCGTCGCCGATGGGGACCTGGCGCGCGTCGGCGCCCGCGAAGTAGGGGCCCCAGATGTGGATGGGGTAGCTCGGGGTCGGGACGAGCGCGACGTCGCCCGGCTGGAGCAGCACCCACATGAGGTGGCTGAAGCCCTCCTTGGCGCCGATGGTCGAGATGATCTCGGTGTCCGGGTCGAGGCTCACGCCGAACCGGCGCTGGTACAGGCCCGCGACGGCCTCGCGGAGCTTGGGGATGCCGCGCGACGCGGAGTAGCGGTGGTTGCGCGAGTTCTGCGCGGCCTCGGCGAGCTTGTCCACCGCGATCTGCGGGCTGGGCAGGTCGGGGTTGCCGAACCCGAGGTCGACGACGTCGCGCCCTGCTCGGCGTGCCTCGATCTTGAGCCCGTCGATGATCGTGAAGACGTAGGGCGGCAGACCGGGGATCCGGCGGAACTCCATCGCAGTGCTCCAGCTCTGTGCGGCGCTCCCGCGCGCGGGGGTGCGCGCGGGTCGCGGGTCTCGCAGGGTACGCCTGCTGTCAGACGCCGCGGCGCCCCGTCTCGCGACCGACCGGCTCCCCGGTCAGCCGGTCCAGCCGAGGTTGCGTGCCATGCGCTCGAGCGTCGCGACCGTGCGGGCATACTCCTCGCGGCTCACGCCCTCGGCGACGCGCTCGCGCGCGAGCGACACGGCGTCGAGCAGGTCGTGGTACGCGTGGTTGCCGGCGACCGTCACGGACAGCCGACCGGAGCCGTCGCGCGCGACCCAGCCCCGCCGCACGAGGTCGTCGATCTCCGCCGTCACGGCGCTGGCCCCGTGCCCCGCCGCCGCCCCGGTGAAGGGCGAGAGGACGCCGTCGACGCTCGTCTCCTCGCTCACGCCGTCCCGGATGGTGTTGAGCACCTGCCAGTGCCGGCGCGTGAGCCCCGAGTGCTGGAACACGCCGTCGAGGCTCTCGTCGATGAGCCGGTCCACGAGCTTGAGCCAGTACCCGATGGGCCGCTCCGGCGTGCCGGCCGGAGGGGTCGCGGCGGGCGTCGGGTCGTCGCTCATCGGGTCCTCCCGGGTGCTCGGGTCACGGCTGCCCCCACTCTCGCACCCGCGCGCGGGACGCGCCCGGCGGGCCCGGCGCCTCACTGGTGAGCTCCCCCACGCCCCCGTCCTGGGTGGCAGAGTGGGCGCATGAGCGAGAACACTCCCGCGGTGCGCCGCGCGCTGATCGTCGTCGACGTCCAGCCCACGTTCTGCGAGGGCGGGGAGCTGGGGGTCGAGGGCGGGAACGCCGTCGCGCAGCGGATCGCCGACCACGCGCGCGACCACCGCGACGCCTACGACCTCGTCGTCACGACCCAGGACTGGCACGTCGACCCCGGCGAGCACTGGAGCCCGGACCCCGACTTCGTCGACACGTGGCCCCCGCACGGGATCGCGGGCACCCCGAACGCCGAGCTGCACCCCGCGCTGGCCGACCTCGCGCCCGACGCCGGGGTCAAGAAGGGCGAGTACCAGGCCGCGTACTCCGGGTTCGAGGGGGTCGACGTCGGCGGCCGGCCGCTCGCGGACGTCCTGCGCGACGCCGGGATCGAGGCGGTCGACGTCGTCGGCATCGCCGAGTCGCACTGCGTGCGCGCGACGGCGCTCGACGCCCACGCCCTCGGGCTGGCCACCCGGGTCCTCACCGACCTCACCGTGCCGGTCACGCCCGAGCTGGGCGCCGCGGCGCGCGAGGAGCTCGCGGCGGCAGGCGTCGCGCTCGAGCCGAGCACCGCCGTCGAGCGCTGACGGTCCCGCCGCCTCAGCGGCGGCGCGCCTCCAGGGCCGCCGCGTAGAGGTCACGCTTCGCGACCCCCGCGTCCTGGGCGACGTCCGCGACGACCTCCTTGAGCCGCTCGCCGCCGTCGACGCGCGCGAGCACGCCCGGGACGAGCTCGGGGAGCGGGACCGGACCGCGCGGCGGCGCACCGCCGACCACGACGCAGATCTCCCCGCGGAGCTGCTCCTCGGCGGCGCGCTCCGCGAGCTCGCCGAGAGGCCCGCGCAGCACCTCCTCGTACGTCTTGGTGAGCTCGCGCGCGACGGCGGCCGGCCGGTCCGCGCCGAACCCCACGGCCATCGCGGCGAGCGTCTCCGCCACGCGGTGCGGCGCCTCGAAGAAGACGAGCGTGCGCGGCTCGTCGGCGAGCGCGGCGAGCGCGCGCGACCGGTCGCCCGCCTTGCGCGGCAGGAAGCCCTCGAAGCAGAAGCGGTCCGTCGGGAGCCCCGAGAGCGCGAGTGCGGTGAGGACGGCGCTCGGCCCGGGGGCCGTCGTGACGGGGACCCCGCGCTCGACCGCGCGCGCCACGACGCGGAAGCCGGGGTCGGACACGCTCGGCATGCCCGCGTCGGACACGACGAGCACCGTCCCGCCGCCGTCGACGACGTCGAGCAGGTCGTCCGCGCGGTCGGACTCGTTGTGCTCGTGGAAGCTGAGGACGCGCCCGCCGACCTGCACGCCCAGCCGGCCGGCGAGCGCGTGCAGGCGGCGCGTGTCCTCCGCCGCGACGACGTCGGCCTCCGCGAGCAGCCGCCGCAGCCGCAGGCTCGCGTCCTCCGCGTTGCCGATCGGGGTGCCGCCCAGCACCAGGTGCCCGGCCTCCCGCGGGGTCGTGGGCCGGTCGGCGTCGGGCGCGTCGGTCGAGGAGGACATGGCTCCCAGGGTTCCACACCCGTGTGCCCCTACGATGGCCAGCGTGTCCCAGCCGCCCGCCGACGCGCACCCCGGACCCCGGCACGCGACCGACGTCCCCGACGCGTCGGCCCAGCCGTCCGACGTCGAGCCCGACGGCATCCCCTCGGGCGCCGACACGTCGCCCGCGCCCCTCGAGCAGGACGCCGACGACGCGCCCGCCCTGACCCACCGCGAGCGCCTCCTGCTCGCTCTGCTCGGGCCCCGCCGTCTGGCGCTCGGCGCGACCGCGCACGACCGGCTGTGGGGGTGGCTCGGGGTCGCGATCGTCGCCGTCGTCGCGGCGGTGCTGCGGCTGTGGAACCTCGGCCGACCGGGCACGCTCGTGTTCGACGAGACGTACTACGTCAAGCAGGCGTGGACGCTGCTCCAGGTCGGGTACGAGGCCGACTGGCCCGAGGAGCCCAACCCGGCGTTCGAGGCCGGCGACGTGAACTCGTTCCTCCCGACGGCCGACTACGTGGTCCACCCCCCGCTCGGCAAGTGGATGATCGCGCTCGGCATGAAGGCGTTCGGCGGGGCGGAGAACCCGTGGTCGTGGCGCATCGCGTCCGCGGTCGTGGGGGTGGTCGCCGTCGTGCTCGTGGCGCGGATCGCCCGGCGCCTTCTCGCCTCGACGGCGATGGGGATCGTCGCGGGCGCGCTCATGGCCGTGGACGGCGAGGCGATCGTGCACTCCCGCACGGGTCTGCTCGACAACATGCTCATGATCTGGGTGCTCGTCGCGTTCGGGTGCCTGCTGCTCGACCGCGAGCAGGCGCGACGCCGGCTCGCGGACCGCTGCGGGGCGATCCTCGACGCGGGCGGGAGGATCGGGCGCTACGGGCCCGGGCTCGGGTGGCGGTGGTGGCGCTTCGCGGCGGCCGTCGCGCTGGGCCTCGCGTGCGGGGTCAAGTGGTCCGGGCTGTACTTCCTCGCGGTCTTCGCCGTCGTGTCGGTGCTGTGGGACGCGACGGCGCGCCGCACCGCGGGCGTCGGGCGCTGGTGGGAGGACGCGCTCGTGCGCGACGCGGTCCCGGCCGCGCTCGTCATGCTCCCCACGGCGGCGCTCGCCTACCTCGCGTCCTGGACGTCGTGGTTCCGGTCCCCCGGCGCGTACATGCGCCAGTGGGCGCTCGACCACCCCGGCGAGGGGGTCCAGTGGCTCCCGCCCGGCCTGCGGTCGCTGTGGGAGTACCACCTCAAGATGTGGGACTTCCACAACGGGCTCACGTCCGAGCACACGTACGAGGCGCACCCGCTCGGGTGGATCCTCCAGTGGCGCCCCACGTCGTTCTACTGGCGCTCCTACGACCCCGGCGAGGCCGGGTGCGAGGTCGAGCGGTGCGCCCGCGCGATCACGTCGCTCGGCAACCCCGTGCTGTGGTGGACGGCGGCCCTCGCGATCCTCGTCGCGCTCTACGCGCTCGTGCGGCTCAAGGACTGGCGCGCGCTCGCCGTGCTCAGCGGCGTCGTCGCCGGGTGGGCGCCGTGGTTCCTCTACGCCGAGCGGACCATCTTCACGTTCTATTCGATCGTCTTCACGCCGTGGGTCGTGCTCACGCTCGTCTACGCGATGACGCTCGCGCTCGAACGCACCGAGCACCGCCCGGGCGCGCGGGCGCGCGTGAAGGTGGGGCTCACGGTCCTGCTCACGACGATCGGCGCCGTCAGCGTGTTCTTCTACCCGATCTGGACGGCGTGGCAGGTGCCGTACTGGTTCTGGCGCCTGCACATGTGGCTGCCCACCTGGATCTGACGCGTCACCAGTCGACCTGCGCGGACTCGTGGAACGCGATCCCCGCGCGGCGCCAGACGTGCGCCTCGCGGGCGACGCGGCGACGGAAGCCGTCCCAGTCCTTGCGGTCCGGAGCGGTCCAGCCGACCTCCGCGACGGCGCTCAGGCGCGGCAGGAGCATGGTGAACAGCGCGTCGAGCGTCGGGATGCGCTCGGTCCACACCGCCGCCTCGACGCCCTCGATCGTCTCGACCGGCAGGCCGGGCACGACCTCCTCGGGCTCCCAGTCGTAGGAGTCGCGCACCTCGACGAGACCCGCCCAGTCCTGACCGAGGCCGAAGTCTGCCGTGTACTTCATGTCGAGGTAGACGCGGTTCGCGGGCGACAGGATGATGCGCGCCCCGGCCTTCGCGGCGTCGACCAGGTAGGTGAGGTCCATGGGGTGGGTGTCCCAGTACTGCACGATCGTGCCCGGGCGCAGCGGCGCCTTCGCGGCCTCCTGCCACGCGACCGGCTTCTTGCCGGCCTCGAGGATCAGGCGCTCGCACAGCTCGACGAACCGCGCGTACTCCGCGGGCTCCATCTTCAGCACCTCGTCGCCGCCCAGATGCACGTGCTCGCCGTCCGTCGCGTGCGCCAGGTCCGTGAAGACGTCGCGCAGGAACGGCTCGGTGGCGGGCAGGTCGAACGTGAGGCGCGAGAAGCCGACCTCGATGCCCGAGTAGGCGTCGGTCGCGACGCCGTCGGGCATGAGGTCCCCGTACACGTGCGTCGCCGCGTTGATGTGGCCGGGGACGTCGATCTCCGGCACGACCCGCACGAAGCGCTCCGCCGCGTGGTCCTGCAGCGCGCGGAAGTCCGCGAGCGACAGGTGCCCGCCCTTCCCGCCGGACGTGTCGCTCCCCGAGGAGAGCTTGGCGAGCTCGGGCCGGGACGGCGACTCGATGCGCCAGCCCTGGTCGTCCGTGAGGTGCAGGTGGAGCACGTTGAGCTTGTACGCCGCCGCGACGTCGACCACGGCACGCAGCGCGTCGAGGCCGAAGAACGTGCGCGCGACGTCCACGGACAGACCGCGCCACGGGTAGCGGGGCGCGTCGTGCACGACGACGTGCGGCACCCGCGCGGGCTCGTCGCCCGGGCCGGGCGCCTCGACGAGCTGCCGCAGCGTCTGCACCGCGTGGAGCAGCCCGGCGGGCTCGGCGGCGGTGGCGGCGACCCCGGCCTCGTCGACGACCAGGCTGTACCGCTCCGGGTTCGTGGAACCCTCCGGACCGGCCGGCTCGTCGATCCGGAGCACGAGCGCGGTGGGGTTCGCGGAGCCCGACGCGGCCGCCGAGGCGCCGGACGCCGGGTCGTCGTGCGTCGCGGCGACGCCGTCGAGCCCGCTCAGGAGCGAGGCGGCCAGGTCCCCGAGCCACGGGGCGGCCCGCTCGAGGCCGAGCACGTGGACCTCCAGCGTGGCGACGGGAACGTGGCCCGTCCCGGGCTCGACGTGCAGGGGCTGGGGGATGACCGAGACCATCGGGTACCTCGTCGTCTGGCTGGGATCGAATCGATTCGGCTTTTGCGAGCGACACACCCTAACCCGCCGCTCGAGGCGCGGCCAAGCGCCTGCGGACTAGCGCGAGGGCGCGATGTACCGCGGGCTCGGGTCGAGCGAGAGCACGCCCTCGACGTCACGGGCCGGGTCCGACGAACCGGTCGTCCAGCCGCCGACCGCACCCTGCGGCAACCCGTCGAGGAGCAGCCCCCAGTCGCGCACCCGCGCGCCGTAGCTGTCGCCCGAGGTGGACTGGAGCACCACGGCCGCCTCCCCCGACCCCAGGTCGAGGTCCGACGCCCCCCGGATCGCGTCCGCGTCCGAGCGCTGCAGCACGACGAGCTTCTGCGGGAGCCCGTCCGCGCGCACGACCTCGCCGAGCGCGCCGATCGCCGCGCCCAGCTCGGCCGCGTCCACGGTGCCGGTCGGCGAACCGTCGCCGACCCGGCGCGCGTCGACGTCGAGCGCCACGCCCACGGTCGGGCGGGCGAGGACGTCCGCGTACTCGGTCACCTGCTCGTCGAACGACGCGCGGCCCGGTTCGAGGCGCAGCACGACCATGACCCCCGCCCCGGCCGCCGCATCCACGAGCGGCAACAGCTCCTCGGTCGGGATCTCGGTCGAGTAGTCCCGGTCCTCGCCGGGGTTCGACGACGCTCGGGTCGCCGGGACCTCGAGCACCGGGACCACGGTCTCCTCCGGCACGGCCTCCGCGTACGACGCCGCCGCGTCCTGCGCGCGCGTGACGGCGTCGGACACCGCCCACTCCCCCACCGCCTCGAGCCCGGAGGTCACCGCGTCCGCCTCGACCGCCACGTACCGCACGCCGTCGGCGAGCACGAGCTGCGACCCGCTCGGGAGCAGGCCCCCGCCCTCGGCCGTGCGCAGCCGCCACGCCAGGTCCTCCGCGGACCCGAAGCTCTCCCCGATGCCCACGACCGCGAGCGCCTTCGCGGCCGCGAGCGCGTCGACGACCTCCGCCGACGAGCGCGGGTCGCCCTGCGGCACCTCGAGCGGCACCGCCCCGGCCGCGCGGGCGGTCGCGATCGCCGCGGCCTGCGGTCCCCCGGGCGCGTCGAGGCCCCCGGGCTCGGTGAGGGCGAGCACCTCGGTCAGCGTCTCCGGCTCGCCGCGCTCGGGCAGCGCGGCGCGGACGTCGTCGAGGTCGTGCGGGTCGAGAGCCCCGTCGGCGCCGAGCGCCCCCACGTCGAGCAGGACCCGCTCGACGCCCTCGACGTCGCCCAGCGTCGCGCGCTCCGGGGTCTCACCCGTGTCGTCCTGTCCCGGGGGCGCGTCCGCCTCGCCGACCTCGACGACCGCGACCGTGCCGAGCCGGGCGAGCTCCGTGCGCAGCCCCCCGTCGGAGATGGCCCCGCCGACGAGGAGGACGGGCGCGGCGAGCTCGACCGCCGCGGCGGCCGCCGTGGCCCGCGCCGACTCGTCGTCGGCGACGGCGAGGACGACGACGGGCGCGGACGTGAAGAACGCCTGGCTGCTCGTCAGAGCGAGCTCCGCCGGGTCGGTCGAGTCGAGCACGAGGACGCCGTCGCTGGGCTCCGCGGCACGCGCGACGAGCCCGGTCTCTCCCGAGGACGGCCCGTCGGCCTTCGCGGCCTCCGCGGCGCAGCCGCCCAGCGCCGCACCGGCGCCGAGGATGAGGAGGACGGGGAGGGCGACAGGGACGAATCGGACCTTCCGAGAGTTCACGCCCCCATCATCGCGCATGCCCCAGGCCCCGCAGACCGAGGGATGTGTGGGACTCGTGACGGTCGGCCCGTCGGGTGGACGGCGGGCGAACCGGCGACCCGTGTTCGGGACGCGCCGCGGGCGCTCGGGACGCCAGGCGGCCTCGACCGGCATACTGGCCGGGCCCTGACCCACCGCCGAGGAGATCGCATGTCGACCCCCGACCAGCCCGACCAGACCCCGCAGCCCGGCGGGACGCCGTCCGGACCGCCCTCGTACGGCGCGCCGCAGCCCGGCCAGCCCCAGCAGCCCCCGCAGACACCGCAGTACGGCGCCCCGCAGGCACCCCAGTACGGCGCGCCGCAGGCTCCGCAGTACAACGCCCCGCAGGGCGGCACGCCCGGGTACTCCGCCCCGGCCCAGGACCCCGGCAAGACGATGGGCATCGTCGGCCTCGTGCTGTCGTTCCTCGGTTGCCTCTCGATCGTGGGCCTGATCCTCAGCATCATCGCCTTCAACAAGTCGAAGAAGGCCGGCTACAAGAACGGCGTCGCCCTCGCGGGCATCATCGTCGGTGCCG
Source organism: Cellulosimicrobium cellulans (assembly GCF_042723955.1). GTDB lineage: Bacteria > Actinomycetota > Actinomycetes > Actinomycetales > Cellulomonadaceae > Cellulosimicrobium > Cellulosimicrobium cellulans_H. Next base: position 21,868 of record NZ_JBHXIC010000039.1, read on the forward strand.
TCGTGCTGGTGATCTCGATCGTCGTCGGCATCGTGCTCGGCATCGGCCTCGCCACGGTGGCCGAGAAGTGCGCCGAGCTGGGCCCGGGCACGCACTTCGAGGACGGCGTCACGTACACCTGCGGCTGACGCGTTCACGCTGCTCAGAGGGCTCCGTCTGCTCTCCACACAGGACGAAGGCCCCCGCCGACGGCGGGGGCCTTCGTCGTCCGTCAGCCGGCGCCGCCGTCTGCAACGCAGCGGAACCCGAGGTGGGTCGTCGCGCTGTCGTCCGACTGCGGGGACCGTGCCGCGGGACGGTACCGGCGGCAGTACTCGGGCGCACACAGGTGCGACCCGCCCTTGGTGACGCGCATGACCTGCGGCGACGTGGTCGGGGCCAGGAGGTTCGGCCGCGCACCGGCGTCCGGCCCGCGCGTCCCGGGAACGACGTGACGGGGGGTGAACGTGTCGACCGTCCACTCCCACGTGTTCCCGATGAGGTCCACCAGCCCGTACGCGTTCGGCTCGTAGGAGCCGACGGGCGACGTCCCGCCCCAGCCCTCGTTGAGGTACGGGAACCGGCCCTGCCACGTGTTCGCCATCGCCCGCCCGCCCGGGGCGAGCTCGTCGCCCCACGCGAACTCGGCGTCGTCCAGCCCGCCCCGCGCCGCGCGCTCCCACTCGGCCTCCGTCGGCAGGCGCCTGCCCGCCCACGCCGCGTAGGCCGACGCGTCCTCGAACGCGACGAGCACCACGGGGTGGTCCAGGCGGTCATCGACGTCGGATCCTCCCCCCTGCGGCGAGCGCCACGACGCCCCGGGCTGCCACCGCCACCACTGCCGCCAGTCGCGCAGGTCGACCGGTCCGGCCGTCGGGGTGAACACGAGCCCTCCCGGCACCAGGTCCGCCGGGTCGGCTCCCGGGAAGTCGGCCGGGTCGAGCGCGCGCTCCGCGACGGTCACGTAGCCGGTGTCCGCGACGAACGCCGCGTACTGCGCGTTCGTCACCGCGTGCCGCTCGAGCAGGAACGGCTCGACCTCCCGGTCGTGCGCCGGCCCCTCCTCGGGGTAGTGCCCGTCGGAACCCATGCGGAACGTCCCGCCGGGGACGGTGACGAGCTCGGTGAGGCTCACGCGGCCAGCATAGGTGCGACGCGGGCGGCGGCGCAGGGGCCACGGCGCCTCTTCCCGCGCGCGCCCCTGCCGGGAGAGGATGACCCGTGGCCCGCCGCGGGAGAGAGCCTGCACCCGACCCCGAGCTCGACACGTTCCGGGACGGGCTCGCCGTGCTGCGCCGCGACGGCGTGACGGCGGGCCACGTCGCGACGTCGCTCGGGCACTTCCGCGGCCTGTTCTCCTTCACGCCACAGCCCTGGGTGTGGCTCGTGGTGGTCTGGGACGACGGCGTCAAGGAGCTCGCCGTCGAGGACTACCCGCCGTGGAGCTTTGTCGCCGAGATGCGCGAGGGGTACCTCGAGTGGGAGGGCGGTCGTGGCTCGCGACGCACCGGACGGTACGAGATCGAGTGGGTGGACCGCGACCGTGCCGCGGCCGAGCGCGCACGCCTCGGGATCCGGCGCGAGGACTTCTGACCGTCGGCGCGGGAGGGCGCGAAGAGCCCGACCTCCCGGGGAAAAGACGAGACCCTCGCCTTCGCAGGTCGTCGACCTGGTCTGGCGAGGGTCTCTCCGGTGGAGCTAGGGGGATTCGAACCCCCGACCTTCTCATTGCGAACGAGACGCGCTACCAACTGCGCCATAGCCCCTCAAGCGAGGAACAGACTAGCACCCCGGGGGCGGGGTCTACCAAACCGGCCACCCCCGGGGGAGCTACTGCCCCGCGGCCCGACGCCGAGCGAGGATCTCGTTGAGGTCGAGACCCAGCGTCTCGGTCGACGGCTTGCGCTCGTCGCCCGCGGCGGGCTCGGGCGCGCCGGACGGCGCGTCCACGACGACCTCGACCGCGGCGGCCGGAGCGGGCGCGGCGCCCGCCCGGGCGGGCGAGACGACGTCGTCGTCCGTGAGCGGAGCGGGCTCACGGCGCGGGGCCGTGGGCTTCATCGTGTACGTCGGAGGCGGCACGGGGACGGGGTCCCAGGCGCGGCCCGAGGGCACGTGGTCCTCGTCGACGACCTCGACCTCGACGACCTCCGTCGCCTCGCCCGACACCTGCGTGACGACCCTGGCCGTCACGCCCGGCCCGCCACGGGCAGTGGCGGGCTCCTCGGAGCCGGAGTCCTCGGCCGCCGTCGTGCTCGACGCCGTCGTGCGCTCGCGCGGGGACGAGGCGGACGCCGCGGACGTCCCGGAGAGCGCCTCCGCGGTGGCGTTCGCCCGCGCGAGGTCCTGAGGCGTGACCCGCGGGATCATCTGCGTGCTCACCTGCGACCCGTGCACGGCGCGGCCGGTGACGCGCGGGCGCGCTCCCCGGGGCGCGGGTGGCGCACCCAGGACGGTCCCGCGCGCGGCGCGGGCGGCGGCACGACGCTCGGCCAGCCACGCGGCGTCGGACCGCTGCGCGGCGAGCACCGCACGACGGCCCAGCACGAGCACGAGCCCGAGGAACGCCGTCGGGACCACGCCGGCCCACCACGGGAGGTACCCGAGCGCGACGACGACCCACACCGCGACGCTCGCGAGGAGCAGCACGACCGTGAGCGCGAGACGACGGCGCGCCGCGGCGGCGCGGCGCTCGAGGAGGGCGAGGCGCGACTGCTCGGACGCCGGCTGACGGCGCGGCGGTGCCCCGCGCGAGGGTGACGCGCTGTCGGTGCTCCCCATGGCGTGCGTTCCCTCCTCCTCGTGCGTCCGGTCCTGGGACCGGGCCTGCGACCCCGCCGCCCCCAGCAGGGGGCGTGCGCCGCCGCCGGCGGGACCGGAGGCAATCGCGGCGACGGTCGTGACGCCGTCGAGCCGCGCGTCCCACCGGTCGATCCCTCCGCCGCCCGGGCCGGCGACGGCCAGGACGCGCAGGGAGCCGGAGAAGCGGTCGTCCGTGCGCGCCTCCAGCAGCTGCTGCCGGTGGCGCACCCGGTGCGGGACGTAGAACCCGACCCACAGCAGGAACACCGCGAGCGCGACGATCCCCGAGGCCGATTCCACATCACGACCGTAGGCGAGGCGTGCGGCCACGCTCCGCACGCGCTCCGGCGTGTCGGTCGGCTCAGATGGTCTCGCGGCGCGTCGCCTGCCAGCGCGCGAGGAGCCCGTCGGGGACCTCCTCGCTCGTGATCGCGAACGTCCGATGGTCGCGCCAGGCCCCCTGGATGTGCAGGAAGCGCTCGCGCACGCCCTCGTCGCGCAGGCCCAGCTTCTCCACGACGCGCAGGCTCGGGCCGTTCTCCGGGCGGATGTTGATCTCGATGCGGTGCAGGCCGAGGACCGCGAAGCAGTAGTCCGTCGCCATCGCGACGGCCGTCGGGATGACGCCGCGGCCCGCGACGTGCTCGCTCACCCAGTAGCCGATGCTCGCGCCGCACAGCGACCCGTACGTGATCGAGGAGACCGTGAGCTGGCCGACGAGCTCGCCGTCCAGCTCGACGGCGAACGGCAGCGACGACCCGGCGCGCGCCTGCGCGGACAGGACGCGGACGTACTCGGCGAACGTCGGCGGGCCTCCCCCGCTGCCGGGGCGCGGCGACGTGCCCTCCCAGCGCTCCAGCCAGTCCGCGTTGTGCGCGCGCAGGCGCATCCACGCGTTCGCGTCCCGACGGCGCAGCGGGCGCAGCACGATCGAGCCGCCCAGCGTGTCGTCCCGCAGGGTCACGGGCCACGGCTTGGTGACGGTCCAGCCGCGCGTGATCTTGTGCGTCATCCGGCGGTGACCGTCCTCGGGGAGCTGTCGGCGGGCACGGGCGGGCGCCCGGTCCTCGGTGCACAGGGTGACACCACCGACGGCCCGCGCGCCACCGTGTGGTGGCGCACGGACCGTCGGGTCGTACCGTGGTCGACGCGCTCGTCAGCCCAGCGTGACGACGACCTTCGCCTCGGTGCCCTCCGGCAGCGCGGGGATCGGGGCCGTCGGGTCGTGCTCGACGCCGTCGACCGTCACGGAGCGCACGCCCTTCGACACGTGGTCGGGGTTGCGGACCTCGATGTCGTAGACGGCGCCGCGCCACTCGCGGCGCACCTCGAACCCGTCCCAGTCCTTCGGGATCGACGGGTCGACGACCAGGCCGTCGAGCGCGAGGCGCACGCCGAGGACGTACTTGGTCACGGCGGTGTACATCCAGCCGGCCGTGCCCGTGAGCCACGGGTTCTGCGCCTTGCCGAACCACTCGTGGTCACGGCCGTAGAGGAACTGGACGTACGCGTACGGCTCCGCGCCGCGCACCTCGATGTTGTCGTTCTGGTGGTACGGCAGGATCGCGTCGTAGAACTGCACCGCCTCGTCGCCGCGCCCGAGCATCGCCTCGGCGATGATCGGCCACGCGTTGGGGTGGGAGAAGATCGCGGCGTTCTCCTTGATGCCCGGGTACACGCGCGTGACGAACCCGACCGTGTCGTCGACCTTCGTGAACGCCGGCCAGTTGAGGTGGTTGCCGTACTCGGAGCCGAGCAGCTCGCGCACCGCGTCCATCGACGCCTCGCCGCGCTCCTGGCTCGTGATGCCCGCGATGACGGGCCAGGCCTGGTGCTCGAGGAAGATCTTGCCCTCCTCGTTCTCGGCCGAGCCGATCTTCACGCCGTCGCGCGTGTAGCCGCGGATCCACCAGCGACCGTCCCAGAGCTGGGCGTCCGCGACCTTGGCGATGCGCTCGCGCTCGGCCGTGAACCGCGCGACGTCCGCCTCGGCCTGCTCGTCGCCCGCCGCGGCGAGCGGCTCCGCGATCTCGAGGAACGCGCCGATCGCCCACGCGTGCAGGAACGTCACGAGCGAGGTCTCGCCGCCGCCGAGGTTGAGGCAGTCGTTCCAGTCGGCGCGCAGCCCGAGCGCGACGCCGTTCTGGCCCACCTGCTCCGCGGAGAACTCGAGCGCCCTGACCAGGTGGTCGTAGACCGTGGCGGGAGTGCCCTCGGCGAACGGGATCTCCAGGTCGAGGAACGAGCGGTCGCCCGTCTCCTTGACGTACTCGACGACCGACGGCACGAGCCACAGGTGGTCGTCCGAGCAGGTGTCCTCGAGCCCGTGGATGAGGTCCTTCGGGTCGACCGTGGGCACGATCGTCGGCGACGGGACGTCGGGCAGCTTCTCGGCGTCGGGGTCGAACGCCTTCGGGTCGAACAGGTGCAGGCCGTACCCGGCCTGCGTCTGCGCGCGCAGGAGCTCGACGATGCGCTGGCGCGTCTTCGTCGGGTTCGAGTGGATGACGCTCATGACGTCCTGCGCGGTGTCGCGGTACCCGAGGCCTGCGCGGCCGCCCACCTCGACGAACGACGCGAAGCGCGACCACTGCACGCACGTCTCCGCCTGGAGCAGGGTCCACGCGTTGATCATCGTGTTCATGCCCTCGTGGGGCGTGTCGATCCGCAGCTTGTCCTGCTTGGCGCGCCAGAACGCGCGGAGCCGTGCGCGCTCGGCGTCGACCGTCGCGACGTCCGAGTACTTCGCCTGGATCGCACGACCGGCCGCGTCGCGCGAGCCGTAGCCGAGCATGTAGACGAGGCGCTTGGTCTCGCCCGGCGCGAGCGTGATCTTGTGCTGGAGCGCACCGCAGTGGTTCTGCGTCGTCGCGGACTCGTTCGAGCCGTGCCCGCGCTCGATCGCGATCGGGTTCGCCTCGGAACGGTAGGGGCCGATGAAGTTGTCGCGCAGCGAGTCGTACGACGACGGCGTCTCGCTCGACGCGAAGAAGTGGTACGTCCACGGCTCGTAGTAGAAGTCGTACTCGATGATGCCGTCCTCGTAGGAGGAGCCGGACGCGTAGAGCGACATCTGCAGGTTCTGGTTGTCGATCGTGATCGTGTGGAAGCTGAACTCCACGTACGACCCGACGGTGAGCTCGCGCACCTCGTCCGTCGTGTTCGTCAGCCGGACGTCCCAGACCTCGACGTCGTCGTCCACGGGGATGAAGACCGTCTGCTCGGCGTCGACGCCCTTGTACTCGGCACGGAACGTCGAGTAGCCGAGGCCGTGCCGGGTCGTCCACCGGCCCGCCCCGCCCGTGGGGTCGAGCTCCTCGCCGGGGCCGACGAACGGCTTGCCGACCGGCTGCCACGACACCGACCAGAAGTCGCCGTCCGCGTCGTCGCGCAGGTACACGTAGTGGCCCGGCCGGTCGACCGGGACACCGTTCTGCCGGAAGCGCGTGATCCGGCCGTACTGCGAGCTCTTGTAGTACGAGTACCCCCCGCCGGTGTGCGACAGCACGGTGCACAGGTTCTTGCTGCCGAGGTAGTTCGTCCACGAGACGGGGACGTCGGGGCGCTCGACGACGTACTCGTCGTGCGCGGTGTCGAAGTGGCCGTAGCGCATCGTTGCTCTGGTTTCCTGTCGTGGGGGTGGGGCTGGGGGCGTGGGGGGAAGGTCCGGCGCCGTCAGACGCCGGCGGTGACGAACCCTTGGAGCCACTCGAGGAGCTCGGCGGCCTTCTCGGGCGAGTCCGCCTCGACGAACATGCGCAGGACGGGCTCGGTGCCGGAGAACCGCAGGAGCGCCCAGTTGTCGTTCTCGAGGAGGATCTTGGTGCCGTCGAGGTGGGAGACCGAGACGACGGGGTACGGGCCGACGTGCGTGAGCGGCTCCGCCTCGAGCCGGCGCGGCACCTCGACGCGCATCTCCGGCGTCGCCGGCACGCCCGCCTCGAGCGTGTAGAGGCGACCCGTGATCTCGTAGATCATCGCGCGCAGCTCGGAGATCCGCCTGCCCGTACGGGCCAGCATCTCGGCCACCAGGGCGCACGCGAAGATGCCGTCCTTGCCGAGGATCCAGCCGCGGATCGTCAGGCCGCCCGAGGACTCGCCGCCGAGCACGGCACCGATCTCCTCCATGCCCGCGGTGACGTGCTTGAAGCCGACCTTCACCTCGCGCGACTCCTCGCCGAAGTGGGCGGCGAGCCGGTCGAGCAGGTGCGTCGTCGCGAGGTTGCGCACGACGCCGCCCTTCTCGCCCCGGACCTCGTGCAGGTACCAGTACAGGAGGAGGAGCAGGTCGTTCGTCGAGATGTACTCGCCGGTCTCGTCGACGATGCCGATGCGGTCGGAGTCGCCGTCGGTCGCCATACCGAGGTCGTAGCGGCCGCCGCCCTGCTGGATCATCGTCACGAGCGTGCTGAGGCGCTGCAGGTCCGGCGCGGGCGCGACCCCGCCGAACAGCGGGTTGTGCGCCGCGTGGATGAACTCCGAGCGCACGCGCATGTCGGACAGGATCGTGCCGAGCGTGAGCTGGCTCGTGCCGTACATCGGGTCGACGACGACCTGGAGGTCCGAGCCGCGCACGGCCTCCACGTCGATGATCCGCTCGATCGCGTCGACGTACGGGTCGGTGAGGGACCGGTCGACCACGACGCCCGCGCGGCGCGCCACGTCGATGTCGAGCGTGATGACGTCGTCGACCGACAGGGCGTTGGCCTCGTCCTGGTAGCGGTCCGTCTCGTCGTCGAGCGGGAGCGAGCCGTCCTGGCGGAACACCTTCATGCCGTTCCACTCGGGCGGGTTGTGGCTCGAGGTGACGATGATCCCGTACGCCGCACCGAGGTACGGCGCGGCGAACGTCACGAGCGGGGTCGGGACGTCGTCGGGCAGGAGCGTGACCGCGATGTTGTTGCCCGCGAAGACCTCGGCCGCCGCGATGGCCGACTCGCGCGAGAGGAAGCGGCGGTCGCCGCCGATCACGACGCCCTTGCCGTCGAGGCCCCGGCGGATCGTCTCGTTCGCGATCGCCTGGCACAGCCGGCGCACGTTCGCGAGCGTGTACCCCTCGCCGATGACCGCGCGCCAGCCGCCCGTCCCGAAGACGATCTTGGTGTCCGTGTTCTTCTTCGGGACGAACAGGCGCTTGAGCACGATGTCCGCCGCCTGCGCGAGCTCGTCCGGCGTGTTGATGCCGCGCACCTCGTCGACGTCGACGATCCGGTACGACGAGATGCGCTTTCCCGCCCCGATGACGCGGCGCGCGAGCTCCGTGAGGCGGTGCTCGCCGTCGGACGCCATGCGCTCGAGCTCGCCGAACAGCAGGCCCGGCGCCGCGACGTACGCACCGACGTTGATCTCCGTGCGCGGCTCGGCGACGCCGCCCGCCTCGGACGACTCGAGGATCGCCGTGATCTCGCCCTCGGCGCGCACGACGCGGCCGTAGCCGTCCGGGTCGTCCACGACGGCGGAGAGGAGCGACAGGTCCGCACCCGTGAGCGTGTGGCGCGTGAGCAGGCCCAGGAGCGACTCCGAGCGCAGCAGGGGCGTGTCCGCGTACGCGACCAGCACCGGCTCTTCGACGCCGAGCCCCAGCACGGAGGCGACTGCCCCGCGCGCCGCGAGGACCGCGTCGCCCGTGCCGAGCGGCGCCTCCTGCTCGACGTAGACGACGTCCTCGCCGAGCAGCTCGCGCACGGTCGGGTCGTCCGGCGCCACCACGACGACGATGCGGCTCGCGTCGACCACGCGGCGCACGTTCGCCACGGCCAGCTCGACGACCGTCGCGCTGCCCAGCGGCCGGGACAGGAGCTCGCGCGACGCGGCGTCGTGCCCCGCCGCGAGCACGACGGCGGCCCTCGCGGTCCGGGTGTGGGCGCTCCCCCGCGGTCGCGGGGTCGTCGCGCTGGGCTTCGCGGGCGTCGTCGCGGTCATGGCGTCCTCACTGGTCGACCTCCGTCGGACCACGACCCATTTGTCAGGAGTCCGAACTACTGGCTCCCTCTGATCATAGGCACCCCGGACCCGTCGACGGAACCCGATCCGGCCCACCAGGGCCGAAGGTCACCCGCGCGGCGTCCACGGGGAACCGCGAGCCGGGTGACAATAGGGACATGAGTGGCCCGGTCCAGCCGTACCCCCTGCACGGAAGCATCGAAGCCGAGGACGCGAAGGAGATCCTCCGCAAGGCCGTTCGCACCAACCGCCAGGCGCGGTCCGAGCGGCTCCGCAAGGAAGCGGCCGCCGCGATCGCCGACGTCGTCGAGACCATCCCCGAGGTCGCCACCGCGACGTGCGTCGCGACCTACGCCGCGCGCCCCACCGAACCCGGGACCACGGAACTGCTCGAACGTCTCTCCGCGCGCGGCGTGCGCGTCCTGCTCCCCGTGCTCGGCGCCGGCCTCCAGCGCGACTGGGCCCTGTACGACGGCCCGGCCGACCTCCAGGTCCGCGCCCCCGGCCGACCGCCCGAACCCGGCACCCCGCCGCTCGGCGCCGAGGCCATCGCCCAGGCCGACGTCGTCGTCGCCCCAGCGCTCGCCGTCGACTCGCGCGGCGTCCGGCTCGGCCAGGGCGGTGGGTGGTACGACCGCGCCCTCGAGCACCTGCGCCCCGGGACCAAGGTCGTCGCCGTCGTCTTCCCCGAGGAGGTCTACGACGCGTCCGACCGCCCGCTCCCGGTCGAGCCCCACGACAAGACCGTCGACGCCGTCGCGACCCCCCTCGGCTGGCGCTGGCTCCCGTAACCGGCCGCGCACGTCTGTACGCCGAGGCCACCCTCGGCGGCGGGAACGACACCGGACCCCCACGGGCACGCCGCGACCCGCCTCGCTAGTCGGCTCTCACGCGCCTGGTGTCGTACGCCCACATCGCGATCTCGACGCGGTTGCGAGCCCCGAGCTTGGTCATCAACGAGGCCACGTGGGACTTGACCGTGCTCAGGCCGACGAAGAGCTCGCCGGCGATCTCAGCGTTCGTCCGGCCCCGTGCCACCAGCGCGAGCACCTCCTCCTCGCGCTCGGTGAGCGGGCTGACGGGCTGCACCGGTACCGGCGGCGTCTGGTCGGCGAAGGTCGCCAGCAGCCGGCGCGTGACGTTGGGGGCGATCAGCGCGTCCCCGTCGGCGGCCGCGTGGACGGCCTGCACGAGGAGCTCCGGCCCGGCGTCCTTGAGCAGGAAGCCGCGGGCGCCGGCGCGGAGGGCGCCGAGGACGTACTCGTCGAGGTCGAAGGTGGTGATCACGACGACCGCCGTCGGGCTCGTGACGTCCGGCCCTGCGAGGCGCCGCGTCACCTCGATGCCGTCGAGCCCGGGCATCCGGATGTCGACGAGGAGGACGTCGGGACGCAGCCGGGTCGCCAGGTCGAGCGCTGCGAGCCCGTCTGCCGCCTCCCCCACGACCTCGAGGTCGGGTTGCGCGCCGAGGATCATCACCAGGCCGGTCCGGACCAGGTCCTGGTCGTCGACGACGACGACGCGGATGCTCATGCCGGCGCCGCCACGGGCAGCACGGCCTCGACCACCCAGCCGCCCTCGGCCCCCGGCCCCGCGGAGAGCGATCCGCCGAGGAGCTGGGCGCGTTCGGCCATGCCCAGCAGGCCGAACCCGGGCTCCGGGACCGGCCCCGGCTCGGTCAGTCCGTCGTCGCTGACACGCAGCCGGACGGCGTCGCCCTCCCGGCGGACGTCGATCCCGACACGGGTCGCGCCTCGGGCGTGCCGTACGGCGTTGGTCAGCGACTCCTGCGCGAGCCGGTAGAGCGCGGTGTCCACGGGTTGCGCCAGCCGCGTGAGCGAACCGTCCAGCGTGACCTCGACGGCGGGCGTCCCGCCGGCGCGTGCCAGAGCCGGCAGGTCGGCGACGCCCAGCGGCGGCGAGTAGGCGACGGCCTCCTCCTCGCGCAGCACCTGGACCATGGACCTCATCTCCGCCAGCGTTCGCGACGCCTCGGACTCGATCGCAGCCAGGACCTCGGCGGCCTTCTCCGGCTGGGTGCCGGCGACCACGCCACCGGCCTGCGCCTGCACCGCGATGGCCGAGACGTGGTGGGCCACGGTGTCGTGCAGCTCGCGCGCCAGCGCGACCCGCTCCTGGTTGCGGATCTCGCGCTGCCGGCGATGCCAGACGTCGGCGCGGTAGCGGAACACCGCGGCGAGGGCGACGAACAACAGCAGGAGGACGATGCCCCCGAAGACGTCGGCCCAACCCGCGGAGGAGACGTACATCCCCAGCGCGACGACGCCCGTCACGAACGCCGTCCCCAGGACCATCTCTCGCCCCGAGCCCCACCGCACCAGGGAGTAGAGCAGGACCAGGACGGCCATCATGGCGTAGAGACCGAGGTCGCCGTCGTGCGCCATGAGCTGGAGGACCGAGAGCAGCCCGGCGACGCCCCACCCGACCAGGGCGGCCGTCAGGGGGTGGCTCCGCCGCCAGAGCAGAGCGGGCATCAGCGCCAGGGCGAGCAGCACCACCAGTGGTCGCCAGGCCAGACCCGGCCGGAGGATGCCCTCGACGACGGCGACGGCGGCGAGCACACCCACCAGCAGCCAGTCGAGACGTCCGACGGGCGGCGCGTCGGTGGGCCGCGGCTCGTGCCAGAGGGATCGCCGGACGGTGGTCACGGCTCCAGCCTAGGGATCGGCACACCTCGGCGTACCGGCCGAAAGGACGAGAGAGCGACCGTGCCTTCGGCCAGGTGCACTTCGGCCTCCAGGCCGGTGTACCCGCCGCCGGGCTCCGCGATCGTGAACCTATCGATCCGCACCACGAGGGAGCCCCTGATGAGCACACGTCAGCCCACCACCACGCTGGAAGACCGACCGGTCCCGGTGAGAGCCAAGCTCGCCGCGACGTGGACCAGCTTCATGTTCCTGTACGCCTACGTCGACATCCTCGGGTTCTTCACGCCCGGCATCGTCGAGGACATCCTCGACGGCAAGGTCTTCACGTTCGACCTCTCCCAGACCTTCTCGACCACGGCGCTGACCCTCGTGGCCGTCCCGATCCTCATGGTCGTGCTGTCGATGACGCTCCCCGCCCGGGCGAGCCGCATCACGAACCTCGTCGTGGCCGTGCTCTACGTCCCCGTCACGGCATTCAACGCGGTGGGTGAGTCCTGGCTGTACTTCTACGGTCTGGGCATCGCGCTGGAGCTGATCCTTCTCGGCCTCGTCGTGCGGTACGCCTGGACCTGGCCGCGTACCGCGCCCTCGGCGACCGCGGCGATCCGCCCGGACCGTGGGGCCGTTCGTGCCCGACAGCGAGCGTGACCCCCGGAGCAGTCCCCCACCTGGTCTCGGGCCGGGCGCACGGCCACGCCGGCCGTGAGCCCGGCCGAACCCGGGACTACGGGACTACGGGATTACGGGATTACGGGATTACGGGATTACGGGATTACGGGACGAGGGTGAGCTCGTCCTTGCTGGCCTCGGCGACGGCCTGGGTGGAGAACGGCCAGTCGTAGGTCTCGCCGCGGGCCCAGGTCTTGAGCTGGTCGGAGTAGTGCGAGGACGCCGGGTGTCCGGAGGTACCGGTGACGGTGACCCAGGTGGAGCGGTCGAGGTCGTCGAGGTCGACGACCATCCGCATCGACGGACCGGCCGTCACGTCGAACGAGCCGGAGGCCGCGTCCCATGCCGTCGCGTTGACGATCGACGAGCCGCCGGGCATGCCGACGGGGTCGGGGTTGACCCAGTTGCGGACGGGACCGGGGATGGACTCGCCGCCGAGGACCGGGTGCTCGAGCGCGAGCACGTGGAGCGTGCCCCAGGCCCAGTCGGAGGGCTGCTTGCTCTGCTCCACGGTCAGGTCGAGACGCGCGGAGACGAGCGCCTGGGTGAGGACCTCGTCGCGCGTCTCGACGACGCTGACGGTCTGGCGGTCGTCCCAGAACGGGTCGGTCGGGTTCTCGAGGAGGTTCTGCACGACGGCGAGCCAGCGGCTCCCGCCGTTCGGCTGCGCCGACTCGGGCAGGTCGTCCCAGAAGGTGAGCTGGAGCAGGTTGCGCCAGACCGCGGCGAAGTAGGCGGCCGCGGCGGAGTCGGTGTCGGTCCGGTAGTCCCAGTCCGCGAGGAGCGCCTGGCCCTCGGCCGCGAAGCTGTCGTCGATCTCCTGGTCGAGCAGGAGCGGCACGAGCACCTCGGCGTAAGGGCTGCGGTCGTCGGTCTGAACCTCGTTCATCGTGTCGACGTCGACCGGTCGTCCGGCGGAGATCTCGGCCTCGAGGAGCTGGCGGATGCGCTGCGAGCGGTAGCCGTAGTCCCAGTCGGTGGTGAGGAACGGCGCGACGCCGGAGGGCAGGACCGCCTGGTTGGCGGCCACGATGAATCCCTCGGCCGGGTCGACGACGCGGGGCATCTGCTCGCTCGGGACGTAGCCCTGCCAGTCGTAGCGCTCGTCGGAGCCGTCCCGGGGCCACGTGCCGTCCGAGGGCACCTCGGCGTCGGGCACCGCCCGGCGGACGGGGATCTTGCCGGGCGCCTGGTAGCCGATCTGGCCGTCCGCCGTCGCGAAGACGATGTTCTGCGCAGGCACCTCGAACAGCGCCGCGGCGGCCTGCATGTCGTCGGCGTCCTGCGCGAGGTTGAACGCGAACACCGCGTCGGCGGTGCGGCCCGGCTCGAGCGCGGTCCACTGGAGGGAGACGGCGTACTCACCCAGGCGCGTGTCGAGGGCGGGGGTGTCGACGGCGGACTCGGTCGCAGGGATCGCCTCGGAGACGATCGGCCCGTGCACGGTCGAGCGGATCTCGAGCTCGACGTCCTCGCCCCCGGCGACGCTCAGCGTCTCGGTCCGGGTCTCGAGCGGCACCCACTCGTCGCCGCGCAGGTAGGTGTCGTCCCGCACGCGCTCGACGAAGAAGTCGGTGACGTCGGCGCCCATGTTCGTCAGGCCCCACGCGAGCTGTGCGTTGTGGCCGATGATGACGCCGGGGAACCCGGCGAACGAGAAGCCCGCGACGTCGAACGCGCACTCCGGCCCGACCTCGTTGCAGTGCAGTCCGACCTGCGCCCAGATCCCCGGGGCGCCGAGGGCCAGGTGCGGGTCGTTCGCGAGGATCGGCTTGCCGCTGGCCGTGTGGTCGCCGGAGACGACCCACGAGTTGGAGCCCGTGCCCTCGCCGCGCCCGATGAGCACGGGGACGGCGTCGAGCGCGCGGTCGGCGGCCTCGAGCGCGCCCTGGAGACGGTCCGAGCCGTACGCGGCGCGGGCCTCGGGGCCGAGCTCGAGCGCGACCTGCTGGGGGTTCTCGAGCTCGCCGGGGTCGAGGATCGGCGCGTTGACGTCGGACGGGTAGGCGGGGAACAGCGCGGCGACGCGCCCCGCGTCCTGGAGGGTGCTGTACGACAGCGCGCGCTCCAGCTCGTCGTCGTAGTTGCCGCGGAGGTCCCACGCCATCGCCTTGAGCCAGGCGAGCGAGTCGACGGGGTCCCAGGGCTCGGGCTCGGCGACGTCGACCTGGAGCCCGAGCACGGTGTACTCGATCGCGATCTCGGACGGGCTGCGGTTCTCGAGGTACGCGTTGACGCCCTCGGCGTACGCCTGGAGGTACGCCTTCGTCTCGGGCGAGACGACGTCCCACTCCTCCTCGGCGACCTGCCGCCAGCCGAACGTCCGCGTCACGGTGTCGGCGGCGATCGCGTCGGGGTTGTCGCCCACGAGCTCGGCGAGCCGGCCCGCGGTGACGTGCCGGCGGTAGTCCATCTCGAAGAAACGGTCCTGCGCCTGGACGTAGCCCTGCGCGCGGAAGAGGTCCGCGGGCGTGTCCGCGTAGATCTGCGGCACGCCCTGGGCGTCGCGCAGCACCGTGACCTGACCCTCGAGCCCGGCGAGCTCAACCTCGCCCGACGTCTGCGGCAGCGGCCGACGCACGGTGACGACGACGAAGGCGGCACCGGCGACGATCGCGAGGACCAGGAGCACGGCCACGCCGATCAGGACGCGCCGTCGTGCCGAGCGCCGGCGCCGGGGCGGAACCGGCGCCTCGGCCGGCGTCGCGGGGTCGGCACCGGGGACGGAGTCACCGGCGGGGGCCTCGGCGGGTTCGTGCACAGACACGGATGCGAGACTACCCGGCCCGGGGCGAGCACCGGGCCGCGTATGATTAGCACTCGGAAGTTTCGAGTGCCAGGCGGTGTTGACACCGACGACCCGGCCGAGACCGACCCGATCCCGACCCGCCGGTGGCCGCTCGACGGCCGTCTCGTGAACGAGGAGAACCCGTGCCCACCTACGCGTACACGTGCACCGCCTGCGGTCACGCCTTCGACATCCACCAGTCGTTCAGCGACGAAGCCCTGACGGTGTGCCCCGAGTGCTCGGGTCGCCTGCGCAAGGTGTTCTCCTCGGTCGGCGTGACGTTCAAGGGCTCAGGCTTCTACCGCACGGACTCGCGCTCAGGCGGGAAGTCCTCGACGACGCCCGCCTCGAAGCCGGCCGCCTCCTCCGCGGCGTCCGGCGCGAGCAGCACGTCCGGCAGCGCGAGCAGCACCTCGTCCTCGTCGGGAAGCTCGACCGCGTCCTGACCTGACGCCCGGGTCCGTCGTCCGCGACGGCCCGGACGACGACGGTCGACCACAGCCCCGCTCCGGACAGCACCTCCGGGCGCCGACGCCGCGTCCCGTCCACAGGTCCTCACCGGTCGGCGCCTGCCGCTGCCCGGCGCGCGGCTACGGTCGCGCCCATGCTGCGCTCGCCCCGCCTGCCGGACCCCCACCCGCGACCCGACCGCTCGCCCGCGCGGCGACGGCTGCTGCGCGGGGTGTGGTGGCGGTCCCGCTTCGTCGTGGCCGCGCTGTGCTGCGGCGCCGCCGCCTCCGTGGTGGTCGGGGAGCTCCGCCCTCCCCCTCCCCCGACCGCACCTGCCGTCGTCACCACCCGTGAGGTGCCGGCGGGCGCTCTGCTGACGGAGGCGGACCTCCGCGTGGACCACGTGTCCGCGGAGCTCGTCCCGGCAGGGTCCGCGGCGGGGCCCGACGACGTCGTCGGGCGCCGCGCGACCGTCGCCCTGGCCGCGGGCACCCTGCTCCAGGACGCGCTCGTCACCGGCGGCGAGCTCGCCGCCGCGGCTCCCGCGGGCACGGTCGTCGCGCCCGTCCGGCTCGACCCCGGTGTCGCGGCCCTCCTCGGCCCGGGAGACCGGGTCGACCTCCTCGCCGCGGGTGACCGGGTGTTCACGACGGCGCTCACCGACGTGCCGACCGACGGCCAGGACCCCGCGACCGCCGACCCCTACCTCGCCCGCGCGGCCGTCGTCGTGCCGGCACCCGAACCCGAGGGCGGGGGCGGCCTCCTCGGGACGGGCGGGTCGGGCGCGGACGTCGTGACGCTCGTCGCCGTGCGCCCCGAGGAGGCGGTCCGGCTCGCGGCCGTGAGCGGGCAGACGGGGGTCACGGCCGTCCTCGTGCCCTGACGGGCGACCCGAGCGCGATCCCCCGGGTGAACCCGACGCCGGTGCCCGACCCGCCGGGCCGGGCCGTTGCCCGTCGGCACCCGCGTTGGGAGGATCGCGCGTGCACCTGTCGTGGCCCCGCCGCCACGCGGACCACCGACCTGAGAGGGAAGCAGCACATGAAGGGCGTGTTCCAGGGATTCAAGGAGTTCGTGCTCCGAGGCAACGCGATCGACCTGGCGGTCGGCGTGGTCATCGGCGCGGCGTTCTCCTCGGTCGTCGACGCGATCGTCACCTACCTGATCAACCCGATCATCGGCGCCATCTTTGGCAAGCCAGACATCTCGAACCTGTGGGACATCACGCTTCGACCCGCCCACGGCAACGTCGAGGCCTCGGTCCTCTCCGTCGGCGGCATCCTCAACGCGATCCTCCAGTTCCTCATCATCGCGATCGCGCTCTACTTCGTCATCGTCCTCCCGATGAACAAGCTCGCCGAGCGCCGGAGCCAGGACGTCGAGCCCGAGCCCGAGGCGCCGGCAGAGGACGTGCGCGTCCTCCAGGAGATCCGCGACCTCCTCGCCGCCCAGGCGGGCAACGGCCCGGGCGGAGCTCCCGGCGGCCCGACGCCGCCGCGCGGCCTCTGAGCACGAGTCGCCCGACCGCCGCCTGAGCTCACGCGGCGCGGCGCCCCTCGCACGAACCCGGGGTCGCTCCTCACCCACCGCGGTGGATGGGGAACGACCCCGGGCTCGGCACGTCAGCGAGCAGCGCGGCGCCGAAGACCGCCACCACGGACCAGCCGCGGGACTCGTCCGTGTCCGTGCCGTCGGGTGCCCCGACGTCAGTGGCGCGCGGTCAGTGCCGCCCGTAGTGCGGCGGGACGTCCCCGAGCAGCCGGTCGTCGTTCTCGCCTCGCCCCCCACGCCCCGGCGCCGCCTCGTCACCCCAGCCCTCGGACCGCTCGTCGGCGCTCACCCCGGACACGACCTCGCTCTCCGTCCCCCGCCGCACGGCCCGCCGCGGCCGCCGACGCCGCCCCGCGCCATCGGGCACGTCGCGCGGGCGGTCAGGACTCGGGTCGGACGTGGTGCTCACGCGTCCATCGTCGCACCGCAGGAGCGACCCGACGTCGAACCACCACCCATGCCGTCGAGATGCGAGGGCACCCGGAACGGGACCCGCGCGACGCGACGATCCCGACGGCGACGAGCGTGCTGATCTCGGGCAGCAGCCCACGGTGAGACGACGTGGCGAGGTGGGAGGCGGCGCCGGGTCGTGGCGGGCCTGGCGGGAGC
>NZ_JBHXIC010000040.1:0-39094 GCF_042723955.1 Cellulosimicrobium cellulans
GGGGCGGGGGGCGGCGGGGGGGGTGGGGGGGGGGGGGCCCCCCCGGGGGGGCCGGGGGGGCCGCCGCCGGGCGACCCCGTGCGCTCGTCGCTCACGCGTCGTCAGACCTGGACGCGGTCGCGGACGGCGGTGACGATGCGCTCGACCGCCTCGGCGACCGGCACGCCGTTGTCCTGGCGGCCGTCGCGGTACCGGAACGACACGGCGCCGGCCTCCGCGTCCTCGCCGCCCGCGATGAGGACGAACGGCACCTTGCGCGTGCTCGCGTTGCGGATCTTCTTGCCGAACCGGTCGTCGGAGTAGTCGACCTCGGCGCGGATCCCCTGGGCCTTGAGCTGCTCGACGACGTCGGCCACGTACTCGTTGAACGGCTCCGCGACCGGGACCGCGACGACCTGGACGGGCGCGAGCCACGCCGGGAACGCGCCCGCGTAGTGCTCGACGAGGATCCCGAAGAACCGCTCGATCGAGCCGAACAGCGCGCGGTGGATCATCACCGGGCGCTGACGCGTGCCGTCGGACGCCGTGTACTCGAGCTCGAACAGCTCCGGCTCGAAGAAGTCGAGCTGGATCGTCGAGAGCTGCCACGTGCGGCCGATCGCGTCCTTCGCCTGGACCGAGATCTTCGGGCCGTAGAACGCCGCACCGCCCGGGTCGGCGACGAGCTCGAGGCCCGACTCCGTCGCGACCTGGCGCAGGATCTCGGTCGCCTCCTCCCACGTGGCGTCGTCCCCGACCGACTTCTCCGGGTCGCGTGTCGACAGCTCGAGGTAGAAGTCCTCGAGGCCGTAGTCGCGCAGGAGGTCGAGGACGAACGTGAGCGTCGTGGACAGCTCGTCCTTCATCTGCTCGCGCGTGCAGTAGATGTGCGCGTCGTCCTGCGTGAAGCCGCGCGCGCGGGTCAGGCCGTGCACGACGCCCGACTTCTCGTACCGGTACACCGTGCCGAACTCGAACAGCCGCAGCGGCAGCTCCCGGTACGAGCGGCCCCGGGAGTTGAACACCAGGTTGTGCATCGGGCAGTTCATCGGCTTGAGGTAATAGTCCTGGCCGGCGCGCTTGACGTTGCCCTCGTCGTCGAGCTCCTCGTCCAGGTGCATGGGCGGGTACATGCCGTCCGCGTACCAGTCGAGGTGGCGCGAGGTCTGGAAGAGGTTCGCCTTGGTGATGTGCGGCGTGCTGACGAACGAGTAGCCCGCCTCGACGTGCCGCTTGCGCGAGTACTCCTCCATCTCCATGCGGATCGTCGCGCCGTTGGGGTGGAACACGGGCAGGCCCGAGCCGATCTCCTCCGGGAAGGAGAACAGGTCGAGCTCGTTGCCGAGGCGGCGGTGGTCGCGACGCTCGGCCTCCGCGAGGCGGTCGAGGTACGCCTTGAGCTCGTCCTTGGTCGGCCACGCCGTGCCGTAGACGCGCTGGAGCTGCGGGTTCTTCTCGCTGCCGCGCCAGTAGGCCGCGGCCGAGCGCATGAGCTGGTACCCGTTGCCGATCAGGCGCGTGCTCGGCAGGTGCGGGCCGCGGCACAGGTCCTTCCAGACCACCGTCTCGCTCTCCCGCCCGGCGCCGCGCACGTTGTCGTAGATCGTCAGCTCGCCGCCGCCGACCTCGACGCTCGCGCCCTCGGTGTCGTCGGCCGCGCCGCCCTTGAGCCCGATGAGCTCGAGCTTGTACGGCTCGTCGGCGAGCTCGGCGCGCGCCTCGTCCTCCGTCACGACCCGGCGACGGAAGGTCTGGCCCTCCCGGATGATCCGGGACATCGCCTTGTCGAGGGCCTTGAGGTCCTCGGGGGTGAACGGCGTCTCGACGTCGAAGTCGTAGTAGAAGCCGTCCGTGATGGGCGGGCCGATGCCGAGCTTGGCGTCGGGGTTGACCTGCTGGACGGCCTGGGCGAGCACGTGCGCGGCCGAGTGCCGCAGCACCGCGAGGCCGTCGGGCGAGTCGATGGTCACGCCCTCGACCACGTCGCCGTCGGCGACCGGGGTGTCGAGGTCCTTGAGGACGCCGTTGACGCGGATCACGACGACGTCGCGACGGGCGGCGAACAGGTCCGTGCCCGTCGTGCCCGTCGTCACCGTGGTCTCCTCGGCGTCGAGGGTGATGGTGAGGGGTGACGAGACGACGTCAGACACGTCCGTGCTCCGATCTGCTGGCGGGAGGCGCGCGGCACGCGCCCGGTCGAGGTCCTGCGGCCGGCGGGCCCTGCCCGACAGCACGAAGGGCGCCGTCGTGGACGGCGCCCCTCGATCGTACCGACCCGCAGGTCAGTCGTTGGCCTCCTTGGCCTTCTCGGCCAGGGTGTCGACGTGCTGGTCGACCGAGTCGGGCGCGACGGACTTGATCTTCTCCGCGACGTCGTCGATGCGGTCGTCGGTGAGGAACTCCTTCGCCTTGCCGAGAAGGTCGCCGAGGCCCCCTTCGTCCTTCGGTGTCTGCTGGCTCATGTCGGCTCCCTCGAGGATGGGCTGCGCGCGTCCCGCGCCGGGCGCCGGACGGTTCCCGCGCCCGACCGGAACGCTACCCGCGCCCGCGCCGCGCCGCACGACGTCGTGCGCCCGCGCCGCCGCGGGCCGCGGCCTGTCACAATCGTCGCCATGGACGACGACGTGGCACCCGGCGAGCGGACGGCGCGGGTCTTCCGCCGCCGGCTCAACGAGCTCTTCGCACGCGGTCGCGGGGGGCGGCCCGTGACCAACCGCGAGGCCGCCCAGTGGATGACGGAGCGCGGGTACTCGATCAACGAGGCGTACCTCAGCGCGCTGCGCGGCGGGCACCGCTCCTCGCCGAGCCTGCGCGTCGTCGAGGGCATCGCCGCGTTCTTCCACGTGAGCACGGGCAGCCTCGTCGACCCCGAGGAGGACCCGGACGACGGCCTGCGGGCCGCCCTCGCCGACGAGGGCGTCGAGCAGTTCGCGCTGCGCGCCCAGGGTCTGTCGCCCGAGAACGTCCGGGCGATCATCGAGATCGTCGACCGCGTGCGGCGCCTGGAGCACCTCCCTCCCGTGACCCCGCCCGTCCCGGACGACGACCGTGGATGACCTGCTGCGCGCCGCGGGCCTGGACCGCGCCCGCAGCGTCGAGGAGGCGTGCCGCCTGGTCGCGGCGGTCCGTGGCCGGCCCCTCGAGGTCGTCGAGGGCGACCTCGGCCCCGGTGTGACCGGGCTCTGGCTCGCCTTCCCCGAGCGCGACCTCGTCCTCGTCGACGCCCGCCAGACCCTGGCCGGGCCGCACCGCGACCATGTCGTCGCGCACGAGCTCGTCCACGTCCTCGACGCGGCCGCCACGGCGGGCGCGCCCCGCGTCGGCGCGTGCCGCGACGGGTACGAGGACCCCGACGAGCTGCGCGTCGAGCGCCTCGCGAGCGAGCTCATGATCTCGATCGCGTCCCACGGCAGCTCGGCGACCCGGCTCACGTCCCTGGAGCTCTACCGGTGAACCACGCCCTCGGCCTCCTCGTCGTGGTGCTCTTCGCCATCGCGGCCGTGTGGACCGGCGTGCGCGCCCGCACGCGCGCCGACGCGGCCCTCCCCCTCGGTCTGGGCTTCGTCGCGGTCGCGAACGCGCTGCGCGTGCCCGTGGTGGCCGACCTCCTCAAGGGGCACGCCCCCGCCGGGACCCACGAGGTCGCCAAGCACGTCGCGCTCGTCACCGGCTGCCTCTTCGTCGGCGTGTGGGCGTACAGCGCCACCACCGGCCGGGCACCGCGCACCCGGCACGTGGCGCTCGCGGCCACGGGCGTCGGGGCCGCCATGGTGGTGCTCGCCGCAGCCAGCGGGCCCTGGACGACCCACGACCTCGACGCGCAGGTGCACGACCGTCCTCTCATGTGGGGCTACTGGGCGCTCTACTACGGGACGTTCGTGACGGCGACCGCGACCTTCGCCGTCTCCTGCCTGCGCACCCGATCACGACGGCCGCTCCGGCTGCGCTGGGGCATGGACGTGGCGGGGGCGGGCGCCGTCGTCGCCGTCGTGTGGGCCGTCGTGAGCTTCGTGGCGATGGTGCAGCACGAGCCGGGCAGCACCGAGCCGTACCTGGTGGTCGGCCTGCGGACCCGGTACCTCGTGCTCGCCGCGGCCGTCCTGCTCACCGTCGGCATCGTGGGCCAGCTCGCGTCGTCCGCCGCCTTCGCGCGCGAGCGCCGCCGCGACCTCGGCCACCTCCACACGTTCCTCCGGGCGGTCGTGGGCGACGGCGGTCTGCGCGGGTCGAGCGCCGCCGTGGACGAGTACCACCGGACCATCGAGATCTTCGACGGCCTCACCACGCTCGCCCTCCACTCGCGCCGCGACGACGTGGATCACGTGCGGATCGCCGTCCCGGGGAGCCCGCGCGAGGTGATCCTCGCCTACCAGCTCCAGGTCGCCGCGATCCGCAAGACCCGGGGCGACGCGCCGAGCCTCGACCCCGACGACTGGTCCGGCCTCCTCGCGGACGACGACGCGCTGCGTCGGCTGGGGCGCGCGCTGCGCGACCGGACGGACCTGGAGGGGACGACCCGCGTCCTCGCGGGCGTCTGAGCGGGCCGCCGTGGCTCGACGCCAAGCTCCCCCTGCGCGCTTGGCCCCGCGCCGAGCCTCGGCCGGCGGGGCTCAACCTACAGACAGACGACCCTACGGCGCAACATGCCTCGCAGTTGAAATCTCAACGTTTCCGGCGCTGCGCGGGTCCTCGGTCACGACTCCCGGGAGCGGACCGGTGAGGTAGCCCTGGATCGTCGGACCGACCGCCCCGACCACGGTCTCCGCCGGAGCTCCCGCGAGCGGCTCGACCCGGACCACGTACCGCGCGACGACCAGCCCGGCGAGCTGGCTCGCCAAGAGCGCGCCCCGCCACGCGGCTCGGTGCGGATCCGGCTCGCTCCGCGCCACCGTCGGCCGCACGACCCGGGCCAGCACGAACTCGCGCAGCATCCGCGCCGCTCGCTCGGAGCTCGTCGCCGAGCGCAGGAGCGCGAGCGCGACCCGCCCGCGCGGCGAGTCCCAGGCGCGCAGGAGCGTGCGGACGACGTGCTCGCCCAGGCGCGCCACGTCGTCGGGCGCGCCGTCGAGGAGGAGCTCGTGGGGATCGAAGGGCACGTCGACCGCGGCCTGGAAGAGCCTCTCCTTCGTCCCGAACCAGTGGTGGACCAGCGCGGCGTCGACGCCCGCCCGGGTGGCGATGTCGCGGACCGTCGCGCGGTCGTAGCCGTGCTCCGCGAACGCGTCCCGCGCGGCCGACAGGATGTCGGAGCGCGTGTCCGAGCGGCCCGGGCGTCGCCCTCGCCGCCCGGTCACGCCGCACCTGCCGCGGTCGCGGACGCGCGGTCCACGAGGACCATGGTCTCCTCGAGCGTCGCGGGCACGACGTCGCACGTCGCGGCGACGCCCGTCGCGGCGAGCACGTCCTGGACCGCCGCGGGCGGCGTCCCTGCCACGCGCGCCGCGCGGCCGTCGAGCATCACGGGCAGGCCCGCGGCGTCGAGCGCCGCGAACGCCGCCTGCCAGTCCCGGGACCGCACGACGACCGCCTCGCGGCCGCCCACGACGTCCGCGACCGTGCCCTCGGCCACGGAGCGCCCGCGCGACAGGACGTGCAGGCGGTCGCACTGCTCGGCCTCCTGGAGGTGGTGCGTCGTCACGAGGACGCCGACGCCCGCGTCGGCCTGCGCGTGGATCGCGTCCCACGCGCGCGCCCGCGCGAGCGGGTCGACGCCGGACGTCGGCTCGTCGAGGACGAGGAGCCGCGGCGCGTGCAGCAGGGCGCAGTGGAACGCGAGCTGGCGCCGTCGCCCCAGCCCGATCTCCGCGACGGGTCGACGGCGGACCGCCGCGAGCGCCGGCGGGAGCGCGGGCACGTCCGGCACCCCGTACGCCGCTGCCACGAACTCGACGTTCTCCTCGACGCTCAGGTCGCCGGAGAGCCCGAGGCCCTGCGGGACGTAGCCGACCGACCGGCGGCCCGCACGGTCCGGCGGTGCGCCGAGGACCTCGACCCGGCCCCCGTCGAGCCGGTCGAGACCGAGGACCATGCGCAGGAGCGTCGTCTTGCCCGCGCCGTTCGCGCCGAGCAGGCCCACCACCTCGCCGGGGCGCACGACGAGGGAGACGTCGTCGACGGCCACGACGTCGCCGAGCCGCCGCTCGGCACCCTCGACCCGCACGAGGGGGGCGTCCTGCGCGAGCGCGACTCCCGCGGGCCGGTCCGCGCGGGGCCTCGCCGGACTCGCCCCGTCGTCGTCGGCGTCGTCTGCGTCGTCGGGGCGGAGCGTGCCACGACCGAGCGTGAGGGCCACGACGGCGTCCTCCAGGTCGACGTCCGCGGTGCCCCCCGACGGGGAAGTCGCGCCGTCGGGCCACCACGTGTGGAACGTCGGGCCGCGGCGCCACGTCCGACCGCCCCGGCCCGCCGGCGGGGCGGACGCGACCGTGATCCGCCCGGGCGCGGCGGCACGCACGTCGTCAGGC
The DNA here is from genome assembly GCF_042723955.1 of Cellulosimicrobium cellulans. Lineage (GTDB taxonomy): Bacteria > Actinomycetota > Actinomycetes > Actinomycetales > Cellulomonadaceae > Cellulosimicrobium > Cellulosimicrobium cellulans_H. The sequence goes on from NZ_JBHXIC010000040.1 coordinate 6,444, forward strand.
GTCCCCGCGGCGAGCACCGCGCCCGCGTCGAGCACGACGACGTCGGCGGCCCGCTCGGCCTCGTCGAGGTACGTCGTGGTGACGAGGACCGCCGCGCCGGTCGCCGCCGACTCCGCGACGAGCCGCCACAGCTCGACGCGGCTCACGGGGTCCACCCCGGTGCTCGGCTCGTCGAGGAGCAGGACTTCGGGCTCGTGCAGCATCGCGAGGCACACGCCGAGCTTCTGCCGCATCCCTCCGGAGAGCTGCGACCCGAGCCGGCCGCGCGCCTCGGCGAGCCCCGCCCGCCCGAGCAGCTCGTCCGCGCGCCGTTCCCTGCGGGCGGCCGGCATGCGGTAAGCGTCGCCGACGAGCTCGACGTTCTCCTCGACGGTCAGCGCCGGCCAGACGCCGCTCGACGACGGCTGGTAGCCGACCCGGTCGCGGGGCGGGACGTCCACGGTGCCGCCCGCGACAGGTACCTGTCCGAGCAGCGCGCGCACGAGGGTCGTCTTGCCCGCCCCGTCGCCGCCCACCACCGACGTGACCTGCCCGCGCGGGAGGTCGAGGTCCACGCCGACGAGGGCGCGCACGACGTGCCCGTGCCCGCTGAAGAAGACGTCGAGACCGCGCACGCCCCAGGTCACCGGACCGCTCCGCTCGCCGCGGGCGTCGCGCTCTGGGCCGCGGCCGGGCGGTGCCGGCGGTGCTCCCGCGCGGGCGAGAGCTCGCGCGAGAGCCGCAGGACGGCCAGCCCGAACACGACCACCGCCATCACCGCGAGCACGACGAGCGGCAGCCACAGCGCGGACCACGACGCCCCGCGGACCATGACGCCCTGGGAGACCTCGGTGAACCACGTCAGGGGCAGGAGGTACCCGATCCAGCGCACCCCGGCCGCCATGGCGTCGAGCGGGAAGATCATGCCCGAGAGCAGGACCTGCGGGAGCATCGTCATGAGCGCGACCTGCACCGCCTGCCCGGTGGTCTGCGACACGGTCGAGATGAGCGCGCCGATACCGAGGACGACGAAGAGGAACAGGGCCGCACCCACGACGAACGGGCCGACGGGGCCTGCGAACGGCACGTCGAAGATCCACCTGCCGAGCAGCGTCACGGCGACCATGTCCAGGCACGCCAGGAGGAAGTAGGGCGTGATCTTCCCGAGGATCACCGCGGCCGGGCCGAGCGGCATCACCGCGAGCTGCTCGAACGTCCCCGCCTCGCGCTCCTTGACGAGCCCGATGGACGTGATGATCGTGCCGATGAACGTGAGGATGAGACCGATCAGCGCCGGCACCATCACCCACGACGTGTCGAGGTCCGGGTTGAACAGGATCTCCGAGTCCACCGCGTCCCCGAGCGAGGCGACGAGGACCTTCGCCGACTGCGCCGCAAACAGGTTCGACCCGTCGATGTAGACCGTCGGCCGGCCCTCCCCCGGCTCCGGCGCGACGACGGCGACGTCGCTGCGGTCGTCGCGCAGCGCGGCGCGGGCGTCGGCATCCGTGCCTGCGGGGTCCACGCGCACGACGTCGAGCGCGTCCGCAGCGGCAGGGTTCGCCTCGATCGCGTCCACCGCCTGCTCGGCACCCGGCCCGACGGCCGTGACGGTCAGCGTCTCGACCGTGAAGTTCGCCGCGAACCCGAACACCACGAGCAGCAGCAGCGGCATCCCGACGAGCATCGCGACGGTGCGCCGGTCCCGGCGCAGCTCACGGAACTCCTTGACGACCATCGCGCGCACGACGCCTCCCCGGTCCTGCCCGCGCCGCACCGTGCGGTCAAATTCATCACCCGTTGAAAGAGACGCTAGGCCGCGGCCACCGAGGGGTCAAGGGCGTGCGGAGCGAGGATCGGGTCGCGGTCAGCCGAGGAACACCTGTGCGCAGACGAGGCCGCCGGCGCCGTCGGTGGCGTCCCCGACGCACGCGACGCCGACGGATGTCAGCGTCGGGTCCAGGAGGTTCGCCCGGTGCCCGTGGGACCCCATCCACGCGTCGACGACCGCGGCCGGCTCGGCGGAGGATCGGCTGAGGTTCTCCGCCGCGGTGCCGCGCGGAGGAGCGCAGGCTGCCACGACCTCGTCGAGGGGGGCGTGCTCGAGCGGGACGCCGACGAGCGCCGTGGCACGGGACAGGGCCTCCTCGGTCGCGCAGCCGCTCTCCTCCAACCGGGGAACCCCCGCCTCGTCGCGTTCCTCCTGCGTCTCCGCCAGCAGCCGGGCGGCGTACTCCGTCGGCTCCCAGGGCAGCGTCGCCGAGGGGTCGTCGGCGCTCGGAGCCCCGCGCCCACCGTCGTCGCCCAGCGCGCAGCCTCCGAGGGACAGGCTCACGAGCGTCGTCACCAGCACCGTGAGCCTGCGCGCTCCGGCGCGGGGCCCGGAGCCGACGCGCGCCGCGTGCTCGCCGTTCACCGCCGGCCGAGCGCGCGGTACGTCCACCCCGCCTCGCGCCACACGGCCACGTCGAGCGCGTTGCGGCCGTCGACGACGCGGGGGGCCGCCACGAGGCCGTACAGCTTGCCCGGGTCCAGGTCCCGGTACTCCTGCCACTCGGTGAGGACCAGCACCGCGTCCACACCGTCCACCGCCTCCTCGACGGTCTCGGCGAAGCCCAGCGACGGGGCCTTGGCGCGCGCGTTGGCCAGCGCGCGCGGGTCGGTCACCACGACGCGGGCGCTGCGCTGGTGCAACCGCTCCGCGACGTCGAGCGCGGGCGAGTCGCGGACGTCGTCGCTGTCGGGCTTGAACGCCGCTCCCAGGACCGCGATGCGCGCGCCGGCCAGCGGACGGCCGTCGAGCACGCCGACCGTGAGGTCGACCATGCGCTCGCGCCGACGCAGGTTGATCGAGTCGACCTCGCGCAGGAAGCTGACGGCGGGATCGGCGTGCAGCTCCTCGGCCCGCGCCATGAACGCGCGGATGTCCTTCGGCAGGCAGCCGCCGCCGAATCCGAGCCCGGCGTTGAGGAAGCGCCGCCCGATCCGCTCGTCGAGGCCGATCGCGTCGGCGAGGAGCGTCACGTCCCCCCCGGCGACCTCGCACAGCTCCGCCATCGCGTTGATGAAGGAGATCTTCGTGGCGAGGAACGAGTTCGCCGCGACCTTGACGAGCTCGGCCGTCGCCCGGTCGACCACGAGCCGCGGCGTGCCGTCGCCGAGGGCCGCGGCGTAGACGGCGTCGAGCGCCTCGACCGCGCGAGCGCCCGCCGCGTCGTCCGGGACGCCGTAGACGAGCCGGTCGGGTCGCAGCGTGTCCTGGACGGCGAACCCCTCGCGCAAGAACTCGGGGTTCCAGACGAGCGTCGCGGTGGGTCGGACCGCGGCGAGCTCGTCCGCGAGCCGCGCGGCCGTCCCCACGGGGACGGTCGACTTGCCCACCACGACCGCGTCCGCGGCGAGGTGCGGCACGAGCGACCGGAAGGCCGCGTCGACGGACGACAGGTCGGCGGCGTACGAGTCGGCGCGCTGGGGTGTCCCCACGCACACGAAGTGGACCTCGGCGTCGGCCGCCGCGGCGGGGTCGGTCGTGAAGGTGAGCCGTCCGGAGGCCCCCGCCTCCGCGAGCAGCCCGTCGAGCCCCGGCTCGTAGAACGGTGCCCGCCCGTCGCGCAGCGAGCCCACCTTCCGGGCGTCGACGTCCACGCCGACCACGTCGTGCCCCAGCGTCGCCATGCACGCCGCATGCACCGCGCCCAGATAGCCGCAACCGATCACCGAGATCCTCATGGCGTTCCCCCTGCTCGTCCCGCCGTCTCCGGGCGGGCGTCCGTCCTGCCGCCGCGGCGCGACCGATGCCACGCCCACGTCCTGCGCTCGCTCACTGCCGCTCGCGCGGCAGCACCACCTCGTCGAAGGCCCCCGTCGCCGGGTGCGTCCCGACAGCGACGGCCGCCGCGTCGCCGGGGCCACGAGGGCTCCGAGAGGCGTCCGCGCCGTCGACGGCGGTCACGTCACCCGTCGTGGCCGTCGACCGGCCAGCCGGCGGGGCGGTCGTGTCCCTCGCGGCCGGCCCGTCCGCGGCGACGGGTGCCCACGGCCCCGTGCCGGTCGCCGGGGCCTGCGGCCCCGAGCCGCGGGCGTGCCGACGCGCCCGCCCGGGCGACCGGCGCGCAGAGCGACCCTCGGGGGTCTGCGCTGCGGAGTCCACCGTGTACTCGTAGTAGCCGTACTCGTACGCGCCTGCGCCCGGCCCCTTGACCGGCACGCGGTTCACGACCATCCCCAGCGGGCGCACGCCCACCGTGCCGAGGGCCGACAGCGCCGTCTCGAGCTGGTTCCGGTGCACGGTGCCCGCGCCGACGACGACGATCGCACCCCCTACACCCTTCGCGAGGATGGCCGCGTCCGTGACCGGCAGGAGCGGGGGCGTGTCCACGACGATCGCGTCGTACTCGGTCCGCAGCCGCTCCAGGAGCCGCGTCATGGACTCGCTGCCGAGCAGCTCGCTCGGGTTCGGCGGGATCTGGCCCGACGCGATGACGTCGAGGTTGGCGTTGCCCCACGGCTGGACCGCGTCCTCGACGCCGACCTTGCCGATGAGGACCGTCGTGAGCCCGACCGACCCCTCGATGCCCAGGTATCGGGCGACCGCCGGGCGGCGCAGGTCGGCGTCGACCAGCACGACGCGCTGCCCGGCGTCCGCGAGGGTGATCGCGAGGTTGACGCTCGTGGTGGTCTTGCCCTCGCCGGGCAACGCGGACGTCATGACGTACGTGCGGGCCGCGGGGCCGAGCTCGAGGAACTGCAGGTTGGTGCGCAGCCGTCGGAACGCCTCGGCCCGCACCGCCTGGGGCGACTCCTGCACGATCAGCGGGTGCTCCGGCGCGTCGACCTCGTACCCGATGACGCCGAGCACCGGCGCGTCCGTCACGTCCTCCACGTCGGCCGTGGAGCGCACTCGGGTGTCGAGCAGCTCGCGCAGCACGGCCACCGCGACCCCGACCGCGAGGCCCACCACGAGCCCCAGCACGAGGTTGAGCCGCAGGTTGGGCGACGCGGGCGAGGCCGGTACGGACGCCGCCCTGACGGTGCTGATCTGCACGGGCGAGTCGCCGCCGCCCGCCGGCGTCTCCAGCTCCCCGACGACCGCGGCGAGCGACCCCGCGGTGGCGTTCGCGATCTCCGCCGCCAGCTGGGGCGACTCGTCGGTCGCGGTGACGTTGATGAGCGCCGTGTCGAGCGGCGAGTCCGCGTGCACGCGCTGCGCGAGGGACCCGGCGTCGTCCGCGAGGCCGAGCTCCTCGATCACGGGGTCCAGGACGCGCGGGCTCGTCACGAGCTCGATGTACGACTTGACCTGGCGCACCGTGAAGTTCGACCCCTGCAGCAGGTCCGTCGTGGAGTCGGAGCCCTGGACGGACACGTACACCTGGGACCGTGCGGAGTACGTCGGCGTCGTCAGGAGCGAGTACGCGCCCGCGAGCGCCAGCCCGAGCGCCCCGGCGACCACGATCGTGACCCACCTCTTGCGCAGCAGGACGAGGTAGTCCTTGAGCTCCATCGTCGTCCCCCTCACCGGGCCGCTCCCCCTGAGCGTCCACCCACGACCGCCTCAATCTCGCACAGGGCACCGCACGTCGCGAGCCTGGGCGCCTCCGCCCGCACCGGGATCACGCGCGGACCCGCCCGGCCTGCTCTCGGTACCACGACACGGTCCGCTCGATCCCCTCGCGCAGCCCGGTCCTCGCCTCCCAGCCGCTCGCGCGCAGCCTGGACACGTCGAGCAGCTTCTGCGGCGTGCCGTCCGGCCTCGACCGGTCCCAGCGCGTCGCGCCGTCGTACCCGACGACGTCGGCGACCGTCTCGGCGAGCTCGCGGACGGTGACGTCCTGCCCGGTGCCGACGTTGACCTGGACGGGACCGTCGTAGTGCTCGAGGAGGTGCAGGCACGCGTCCGCCATGTCGTCGCTGTGCAGGAACTCTCGCCGTGGCGACCCCGTCCCCCAGTTCGTCACCTCCCGGGCGCCGGTCCGCACGGCCTCGTCGTAGCGCCGGATCAGCGCGGGCAGCACGTGCGACCCGGTCGGCGAGAAGTTGTCGCCGGGTCCGTAGAGGTTCGTCGGCATGGCCGAGATCCACGGCAGCCCGTCCTGGCGGCGGACCGCCTGGACGTGCAGGATGCCGGTGATCTTCGCGATGGCGTAGGCGTCGTTGGTCGGTTCGAGGGGCCCTGTCAGCAGCGCGTCCTCGACGATGGGCTGCGGCGCGAGCCGCGGATAGATGCACGACGAGCCCAGGAACAGCAGCCGCTCGACCTCGGAGGTCCGCGCCGCGTCGAGGACGTTCACCTGGATGCGGACGTTCTCGCTGAGGAAGTCGACGGGGTACGCCGCGTTCGCCATGATCCCGCCGACCTTCGCCGCCGCGAGGACCACGTAGCGCGGGCGGTGCGCACGGAAGAAGTCGTGCACCGCGTCGCGGTCGGTGAGGTCGAGCTCGGCGGAGGTCCGCCCCACGAGCCGGGAGAACCCCGCTCGTTCCAGACGGCGCCAGATCGCCGAGCCGACCAGGCCGCGGTGGCCGGCGACGTAGAAGACGGCGTCCCGGTCGAGCGGTGCCGGCTCGTGGCGGACGAGGTCACGCGCGTCGGGCGACGTCACGCCGCGTCCCACGTCGCGAGCGCGACCCGGTCGATCCACGGCGACCCGGCGTGGCCCAGGGCCTCGACGTCGGCGTCGACCATGATGCGCGCGAGCTCGCGCCCGTCGATGGTCGGCTTCCACCCGAGGTCGGCGTGCGCCCTGCTGGGGTCGCCGATGAGGGCGTCGACCTCCGTCGGACGCAGGTAGCGCTCGTCGAACCGCACGTGGTGCTCCCAGTCGAGCCCCGCGTGGGCGAACGCCTCCTGGAGGAAGTCGCGCACCGACAGCCCGATCCCCGTGGCGAGGACGTAGTCGTCCGGCTGCTCGGCCTGCAGCATGCGCCACATGCCCTCGACGTACTCGGCCGCGTACCCCCAGTCGCGGACCGCGTCGAGGTTGCCCAGGTACAGGTGCTCCTGCCGACCGGCCTGGATGGCCGCCACGGCACGCGTGATCTTGCGGGTCACGAACGTCTCGCCGCGGCGCGGGCTCTCGTGGTTGAAGAGGATCCCGTTGACGGCGAACATGTCGTAGGCCTCGCGGTAGTTCTTCGTGATCCAGTACGCGTAGAGCTTGGCGGCCGCGTAGGGCGACCGCGGGTGGAACGGCGTCGTCTCGTTCTGCGGCGGGGGCGTCGCGCCGTAGAGCTCGGACGACGACGCCTGGTAGTAGCGCGTCTCCACGCCCGCCAGGCGCACCGCCTCGAGCAGGCGGATCGCCCCTGTCCCGGTGGTGTCCGCCGTGTGCTCGGGCTCGTCGAACGAGACCCGGACGTGGGACTGCGCCGCGAGGTTGTAGACCTCGTCCGGGCAGATGTGCGCGATGAGCGATACGAGGCGCGCCCCGTCGGACAGGTCCGCGTAGTGCAGGAAGAGCCGCGCGTCCTCCTCGTGCGGGTCCTGGTAGAGGTGGTCGATCCGCGCCGTGTTGAACGTCGAGGCGCGGCGGATCAACCCGTGCACCTCGTACCCCTTGCGGAGCAGGAGCTCCGCAAGGTACGAGCCGTCCTGCCCCGTGATCCCCGAGATCAGTGCCTTCTTCATGCTTCCCCCTGAGTCGTGCAGCGGCGCTGCGGTCGGTGGTTACGTGCGCGCGGCGTCCGGGACGCGCGCCGCGCCGTCAGGCGTCGGCAGCACGGCGCCTGCGGTCGCGATCGTTCCTGCTGTCGCGGCGGTGCCTGCAGTGGTGGTCCTGGCCCGGGTGCCCCGCGCACCACGTGCGTGCTGCTCGAGGACCGCCGCGAACGCGTCCACCGCAGCGCTCTCCGTGAGCGTCTCGTCGCGGTAGCGGCGACCCGCCGATCCCAGACGGTCGCGTCGACCCGGGTCGGCCGCGAGCGCCCGCGCTGCGTCGAGGAGCGCCTGCGGGTCCTGCGGGTCGACGCGGACGCCGCCACCGGACGCGCGCAGCTCGGCCGCCGTCGTCGAACGCTCGGACGACGCCGCGAGCACGGGCCGGGACGCGTCGAAGTAGGACGTGAGCTTGCTCGGCACGGACATCTCGGCGAGCCCCGCGAGCTCGTTGACGAGCAGCACGTCGGAGGCCACGAGCGTGGCGCGGAACTCCACGTCGGGCAGGGAGTCGACGAACTGCAGCCGGCGTACCCCGCTCCCGGCCGCCTCGAGCGCGGCTCGACGGCTCCCGTCGCCCAGGAGCACGAACCGCACCCGCGCGCCCTGCGCGTCGGCCAGGCGCGCCGCCTCGACGACGTTCTCGAGCCCCTGCTTCACCCCCTGGTTGCCCGCGTGGAGCACGACCGTCTCGTCGTCGCGCCACCCATGGGCGGCGCGTACCGCCGCGCGGTCCGGGAGCACCGCGTCGTGCGCGAGGTGCGTCCAGTTGCGCACGACGTGCAACGCGGCGGCGTCGACCCCGAGGGACTCGCCCAGATGCCGCGCGAAGCGCTCGTGGATCGCCACCACCGCGTCGGCACCGTGCGCGACGAAGCGCTCGACGGCGCCCACGGCGCGGGCAGCGCGGCCCGAGGCGGCCCCCGTCTCCTCAACACCGAGCGAGTAGAGATCCTGGGTCCAGAGCACGACGCCCGGCGCGGCGGGGCGCGACGTCCGGCGCGCACGCCCGGCGCGGAGCCGGAGCGTCGCGACGGCCGCCGCGAAGAGCGACGGCGAGACGAGCAGCACGACGTCGGCGTCCGGCCAGGGCGTCGTCGCGGACCGCACCCCGAAGCTCAGCTCGGCGAGGAGACGGCGCACGGAGCTGGGCGACCGGGGCACGTAGTGGCGCAGACGGAGCACCTCGACGCCGTCGAGGTGCTCCCGGCGCGACCACCCGCGGTAGCCCTCGCGGACGCGCCACTCCGGGTAGTGCGGAAAGGTCGTGAGAACGCTCACCCGCGCACCGCGCGCGGCCAGGGCACGGCTCAGCGCCGACGTGTACGGCGCATTTCCGGTAGGTTCAGGGGCGTAGTTGGCGCCGATCACCAGGACGCGCATTCCCGAGGTGCTCACGCACGTACGATAACGACTTTCGGGCCGATTCGCTGGGGGGCAGATGACATCGCAGGAAATGCGCCGGGAAATCCGCGTGATACCGCTCGCCGACGCCCCCGGAGAAAAGACGGCCTGGGGGCGACGGAGCGCGCTCGTCTACCTGTGGGGCGCCGCCGAGCTGCTGTTCGTGTCGAACCCCTGGCAGGTCAGCTCGCGCCTGCGCGTCGCGGTGCTGCGCGCCTTCGGCGCCGACATCGGCGACGGGGTCGTCTTCCGCCCGCGCACGCGCGTCCGCTTCCCATGGAAGCTTCATGTCGAGGCAAATTGCTGGGTGGGCGAAGGGGTGTGGATCCACAACCAGGACCACGTCTGGATCGGGCACGACGCCGTGCTCTCGCAGGACACGTTCCTCACCACGGGGAGCCACCGGCACCGCACCGACATGGGACTCGTGACGGCCCCCGTGCACGTCGGCCCGGGGGCGTGGGTCACCGCACGGTGCGTCGTCCTCGGCGGGACGCGGATCGGGCGCTCGGCGCTCGTCACACCCGGGTCGGTCGTCCGCGGCGACGTGCCCGACGGCCGTGTCTGGGACGGCCGGTCGCTCTCGGCCCGGACGCGGTTCTGAGGTGGTCGGCCGACGCCTGCGCGTCCTGCACGTGGCCACCCTCCTCACCCCCGACGGTGCGTACGGGGGCCCCGTCCGCGTCGCGACCAACCAGATCCGGGCGCTGCGCGCACGAGGTCACGACGCGCTCCTCGTCGCCGCGGCGGCAGGTTTCGACGAGCTCCCGACGACGTGGGACGGCGTGCCGGTCGTGACGTTCCCCGCCGTACGGGTCGCTCCGGGCGCGGGGTTCGCGGGGCTCGCCGCACCCTCGATGGTGCGGTGGATCCGGACCCGCGGAGCTCGTGCCGACGTCGCGCACGTCCATCTGGCCCGCGACCTCGTCACCCTGCCCGCAGCGGTCGCCTGGGGCCGGTCTGGCAAGCCCTTCGTCACGCAGACGCACGGCATGGTGATGCCGTCCTCGCACCCGCTCGCGGCACCCCTCGACGTGGTCCTCACGCGACGCGTCGTGACGCGAGCGTCCACGAGCTTCGCCCTCACGCCCGTCGAGGAGGCCGGCCTCCGCACGCAGTTCGGCCCGGCAGTCAGAGTCCAGCGGCTCGTCAACGGCGTGCCGACGGGCGGGACGAGCGAGCCGCCGCACGTCCACCACCCCGAGGTGCTGTTCCTCGCCCGTCTGCACCCGCGCAAGCGGCCTCTCACCTTCGTCGACGCCGCCGCCCGTCTCGCGCCGCGGTTCCCCGAGGCCCGGTTCCGGATCGTCGGTCCGGACGAGGGCGAGGGCGCCGCGGTGCGCGACCGGATCGCGGCACTCCCGGCGGACGTCCGCGGGCGGATCGCCTGGGAGGGGGCGCTGCCTCCCGAGCGCACGACGGCCCGGCTCGCGCGCGCGTCGCTCTACGTCCTGCCGTCCGTCGACGAGCCGTTCCCCATGAGCGTCCTCGAGGCGATGTCGTGCGGGGTCCCGGTCGTCGTGACGCGGACGTGCGGGCTCGCGGCACCGGTCGAGCGCGCCGCGGCGGGCGAGGTGGTGGGCGAGGACGTCGACGACCTCGCCGCCGCGGTGGCACGGTTCCTCGACAACCCGCGCCTCGCCCAGGACGCGGGCCGCCGCGCGCGCGACCTCGTCCGGAGGGACTACTCGATGGACGCGGTCGCGGACACGCTGGAGCGCGCCTACGTCCGTTGAGCCCCGGCGCCCTGGACCTCTCGGGCTGCACCGACGCCCGGTCGCAGCGCGACCGCGGCGGCGACGAGAGCGACCGGCACCCAGAGGTAGCGGTTGTACATGCTCGGCGCGGTCGCGCTGAACGCGAGCGCCGTGACGCCGACCGCGTACACGCGGGCCCGGAGCGCCGTCCGGGGCACGGCCCGCGCGGCGCGCAGCACCGCGACCACGAGACAGCCGAGCAGACCCGCCGCGAACACGACGCCTCCCTGGAAGAGCGCCGCGACCGGCAGGCTGTGCACGCCCAGCGTGTCCACGACGAGGGAGGACCGGGCGTCGAGACCGGCCCCGCTGATCGGGTCCTGCAGGAAGCCCCGCCACCCGAGGACGATGGTGTCCCACCGGGACGCCGAGGTGTTGAGCGACGCGTCGCCCCCCGAGAGCCCGAGCACCTGCATGACCCGTTCCGCCGGCCGCAGCGCACCCTGAGTCTCGCCGAGCACGCCGCCCGCGAACCAGAGCGCCCCACCGGCGACGACGGCCGCGACGGCGACCCGCCCGACGGGGATGCCGCGCAGGAGCAGCAGTGCGGCGCTGCCGAGGACGGCCGCCAGCATGCCGCTCACGCTGCCGCTGAGCACGAGACCCACGATGCCCGAGAGGGCCACGCCCACGAGCAGGAGCCGCTGGAGCCCTCCCAGTCCGCGCGTCAGCCCGGACAGGCCGATGACGACCGCGAGCGACGCGATGGCTCCGGTGTCGCTGACGTGGCCGGTGAACCCCGTGTAGCGGCCCGCCGTCGTGACGACCCCTCCGGGGATGGCGTCCGGGCCGAGCGCGAACTGCACGAGCGTCCCCAGGGAGCACAGGGCCGCGCCGACGCCGAACGCGACGAGGCCGCGCCGCAGCCGTCGCTCGTCGTCGAGGAGGACCGCGAGCTGCCACGGGAGCGCGAGCGCGACGTACAGCACGCGGACGAGGCTGACGAGGCTCTCGGTCGGTGCGGGTGAACCTGCCGTCGCGAGGCAGCCCCCGACCACCAGCAGCACCGCGGCCGGCAGTGCCCAGGCACCGTACGGGTGCGGCGTGGGAGGTCGGCCCACGGCTGCGAGGCACAGCGCCAGGCTGGCCAGGAGGACGACGTCTCCCGCCGTGATGCCGCCGCCCACCCGCAGCACCATGAGGGAGACGAGGACGAGACCGCCGTACAGGAGCGCCCGCGCGAGCGCCAGCACGGGGTCGCGCGACCCGTCGTGCCCCTCGTGGACGACCTCGACGTCGCGGGGAGGTGGCGCCGACCCGCCGACGTGCCGGCCCGCCGGGCGACCGGTGACCCGCCCCGCTCGTGGCGGGACGATCCCCGTCGGCTCCTCGGTCACCGCAGGATGGTCATGCACTCGTCATCATCCGCTCATCTCCCTTCACCGCCCCGGCCACCTGCCGGTCCGCCGACCCTGCCCCTGGCGAGCCGCGACGGGCGTCGGGGTGCGCGACGGACCGCTCGCCCTGAGCTCGGACCACACGGGGTGCACCCGCCGACATCGGGGAGAAGACCCGCTCGGCACCCACTCGGTCCCGGAAGAGAAAAAGGGCTGCGCAATGACCAGGTGGCCGCACCGCGTTCTTGAGTCACGGGACCGCCGCTCGATAGGTCCGCCCCGCCGCAGGAAGGAAGTAGACGACATAACCGATCCCCCCGAGGACGAATCCGAGAATGAGGCTCACAAATGGCCCTCCGGCCAGATATCCGGTCACGAACCCGCACCAGGTCACCGCGACCATGCCGACCCGCGCGCGCGTCACGACGGACTGCGCCTTGAAGATGCGCATGACGACGAGGTGCGGTCCCACGAGCCCGCCGCAGGCCGCAAAGCAGCCGACCGCCGCGAGCGCGACGACGAGCTCCCCACGCTCGATGCCGGACGGGTGGACCGCCCCCGCCGCGGCGACGACAACGAGCACCGCACCGAGCGCGGTCGCCCCGCCTGCGGACAGCAGGCCGAGGCGCCGTGCGCGCCGGACGAGCACGGCGTCGTCAGGCCGGTCGGTCTCGCCCACCGCGTCCGAGAGCAGGTTCAGCGCGACGGCCGCGAAGAGCACGTTCACCGGACCGTAGAGCGTCTGGCTCAGCCGGAACGCGCCGACGCTCGCGCTCACGGAGAGCGCGCCGAGCACGAGGAGCGGCACCGTCGTGGCGAGCTGGGCGACGAGGAACTCCCACGCCTGGGAGCGAGCCCGCGCTCCGTACACCGAGTACCGCGAGAAGCGGGGCACGCGGCGCGCCGCCAGCGCGAGCGGGAGAGCCGCCACGGCGTAGCCCGCGCACCACACCGCATAGAAGGCGACGAGCGGCTGCGCCGTGCCGGCGACGAGGAGAACGGCCGGGACGAGCAGGAGACGGATCCCGTCCGAGAGCGCGACCGCCCCGTTCCGTCCCTGGCCGATGCAACGGAACCGCAGCCAGTCCTGGACGACCGGCGCGACGCTGAGGACCCCCAGCAGCGTCGCTCCTCCCGCGCCGAGAACGGTCACGGCGAGGTCCGCCGCGGCGACGAGCACGGTGACCGTACCCGCGGCGACGGCGACGTAGCGGACCGGGACCACGGCGTGCGGATCCGTCCGCCGCTCGATGAGCGCGGGATGGAAGAGCCCGCTCCGTACCAGGCCGGTGCCGACGTTCAGCACGAGGAGGGCCAGGCTGAAGCTCGCGAAATCGACCGGCTCCATGTGCCAGGCACCCAGCAGGACGACGGCCGCACCCGCTGCGCTGGCCGCGGCCTGCGAGAGGACGAGCGGCCGGGTCAGCGCCGCCGCCGGGACCGCGAGGGACCTCCGCAGCGCGTCGGGAGGCGTCATGCGTCGAGCCTCACGACCTGGCTCCCTGCGAGCAGCGCGCCCACCCGGGGCGCCAGCGGGGCACCCCGCCTCCAGTACACGACCCCGATGCCCGAGTTGAGGATGGTCCGGCGCCAGCGCCAGGGCATGACGAGCCGCCCGAGCCGGGCGGCGGCGTCGGAACGGCGGTCCGTGACGCTGAACCGCAGGTGCGTGGCCACGGGGTCCAGGCCGGCCCGGGCCGCCTCGTGCCACGCCCGCTCGTCGGTGACGAGCACGAAGTCGGCCGCGCGGTCCGCGTCCGCGACGGCCCGCCCCGGCCCGGCGAGCACGGCCGTCGCCTCCGGTCGTCCGCGCGTCATCGCTCGATCCCCCATCGGCGGCGCCAGGAGTCGACGGCGTCCCGCGGGACGTCGATGCGGATCACCTCTCCCGAGCGCAGGTCGTCCTGGTAGCGCCGTGCCGCGTGGCGCGAGGGCGCCCGCAGGCCGACCGACCGCGCGATCTCGCGCGCGCGGTTGTCGATCGACAGCACGAGCGTGGGCACGCCCCGCTGCATCGCCCGGATGCCGCCGTGGAGCCGGAGCCCCACGTACGCCGTCCCCGGTGCGTCGAGCGCCGCGTCGAAGTCCTCGAGGCGCGGGCCGAGCATCGTGCCCGTGCCGGCCCGGAGACCGTCGACGTACGCGCGGTCGCCGGGGCCCTGGGGCCAGAAGAGCACCTCGTCGAAGCGTTCGGCGAGCGCCCGCACGAGCCTCCGGTCGGCCAGCGGGTCCTGGCTGTAGTCGGTGAACGTCACGACGACGCGCCGTTCGTCGGACGGGAGCGTCTGCTTCTCCACGCCCCACAGCGTCGGGCAGCTCGTGTGCACCGCGGGCACGCGCGCGCGCCGCAGCTTCGCGAGCGAGTACTCGTCACGCACGGCCCAGGGCACGTTGCCGGCCAGGGACCGCAGCCACGCCGCCGAGACCGGATCGATCCCCGCACGCTGGTACTGCCACCAGCCGACGCCGAGGAACGTCAGCCGCCCCCGGCACAGGTCGACGTCGTCGACGGGCCAGTGCCACGCGCGACGGAAGCGCATGTGGTCGGAGAGCAGGTTCGTGCCGCACACGACCACCGACCGGGCGTCGCGCAGGGCCACGCGATGAGTCGCGTCGAGCCGACCGTGCATCGGCACGAGCTCGACCTCGGTGCCCCGCTCGCGCAGGGGCGCGACGAGCTCTGCGTCGACGGCCTCCGAGATGATCCGGTCGCCGACGTTCGTCGACGCCGCTCCGGGGTCCACCACCACGATCATCGGACCGCTCCTTCCTCGAGGCTGCTCAGCCAGTCGCGGTACTCCGCGCCCACCCGCTCCCACGTGGCGGAGCCCTCCGTCCACTCCCGGGCGCGGCGGCCGAGGTCGCGGTTCCCGTCGACCTCCTCGAGCGGCCCCAGCAGACCGGTGGGGCGGGCGAAGTCGGCGACGACGGCCGCGCCCGCGGACCGCAGCGGGTCCGCCGCGTGGATCGTCGACGAGACGACGGTCGGGACCCCGGCGGCGAGCATCTCGAGCAGCGTGATGCTGCACGACTCCCAGCGCGAGGGGTGCAGGTAGGCGCGGCAGCCCGTGAGGAGCAGCCACTTCTCCTCCCCGCGCGCGTTGCCGCGCAGCTCGACCGTCCCGTCGAGGCCGAGCTCGCGGACCAGACGGGCGGTCCGCTCGCGACCACCCCGGAAGTCGGGTCCCGCGAGCAGGAGGCGCGGGCGCGGCACCGGGAGCTCGGCCCAGCGGCGCAGCAGGTTGTCGATCCCCTTGTGATCGGGGTCGTAGCGGCCCATCCAGAGGAAGTAGTCGCCCGCTCCGACCCAGCGAGGGACCTCCTCGGGCGCCGGTGCGCCGTTGGGCAGCACGAGCGCCGGCGCGGTCCGGCCGCGCGCGACGTCGTCCGCGAGGCGACGCTCGGACGGGTAGAACACGTGCAGCCAGTCGACGCGGCGCACGACGAATGCCTCGGCGGCCCGCCGGGCGCCGGCCACGTCACGCAGGCGCGACGTGATGCCCGGCTCGTACACGCCATGAGGCATGAGCACCACGACCGCGCCGCGCGCCCGGGCGCTCCGCGCCGCGACGACGTTGCTCACGACCCAGCCCTCGTGCAGATAGACGACGTCCCCCGGCCGCACCTCGCTCGCCAGGCCCGTCGGTACCCAGCTCGTGCGTCCCCGCCCGAGGTGCGTGACGGTGCGCACGCTCCCCCGCAGGTCCTCCGGCACCTCTCGCGGTGCCGACACGCTCGCGCACAGCACCACCGCCTCGTATCCCGCGCGGCGCGCTTGGCGCACCCAGTTCTCGACGGAGTCGGTCACACCGGACGGGTGGGCCAGGAACCGCGCGTAGTAGTGGACGATCCTCATGCCGCCTCCTTCACGACCTCGTGCACCGACCGCACGATCCGTTCGGCGGCCGCCTCCGTCGACGGCACCTCGCCCGCGGTCCCCGCCGGACGGTCCGTCGCGGTGAGGCGCAGCCACGCGGCGGCGAGGTCAGACGGTCTCCCGGACACGGTGAAGAGGTCGGACCCCTCGGTGAGGTACTCGACCTCCGGAGCGTGGCGACCGACGTCGCTGGTCAGGACGGGCAGCCCGAGCGCAAGGGCGTCGACCGCGACGAGCCCGACCCGACCCGGGTTCAGCAGCAGCCGCGACACCGCGGCGGCACGCGCGGTCCCCCGTGCGTCGACCTGCCCCAGCACCACGACGCGGCCCGTCTCGGCGGCCAGGTCCTCGAAGACCCGCCGAGCGGGTCCGTCGCCCGCCACGAGGAGCCAGACGTCGGGGTCCCGACGCAGGACCTCGCGCACGGTCCCGACGACGAGGTCCGGCAGCTTGTGCTCGTTGAGCGCCCCCAGCAGGAGCGCAGCGCGGGCATCCCCCGGCAGCCCGACGGCGTCGCGGTAGGCGGCCAGGTCCCGATCGTCGAGGGCGGCGCGCTCGCGCCGCAGCGTGCGCGTGTCGGTGCTGTTACCGAACGACGTGACACGGTCCGCCGGGACCCGTGCCGTCTCCAGGACGTGACGACGTCCTGCCTCGGTGTACGTCAGGACGTGCCGCGCGCGGCGGTTCAACCAGGCCTCCCAGCGCCCTGCGAGCGTCACCTCGTCGGCGGTGTAGGAGGCGCCGTGGCCCCACGTCACGTACGGCCTCCCCCGCAGCGCGGCCGCCAGTGCGTCGAGGTTGCCGGCCTGCATCTCCGTGACGAGCACCGCGTCGCGCCATCCCGTCGGGACCGCGCGACGGACCAGGTGCCGCCCGCCGGGACCCACACGCACCACGCGTACGGGCACCTCGGTGGCCCAGGGTGCCTCGACCATGTCGCCCCGTCCGCGGCGGCGCCGCATCTGCTCGGGGTCGCCCCCGTAGAAGACGTGCGCGTCGACCCCGCGCTCGTCGAGCCCCTCCACGACCAGACCGAACAGGCGCTCCCGGTAGGCCGGGACGTAGGGCTGGGTGATCGCGACCCTCGGCCTAGTACGCGCCGTCACGCCCCACCACCGCTCGCAACGTCCGCAGCAGGATGAGGAGGTCCCCGGTCACGGTCCAGTTCTCGACGTAGTACAGGTCCAGCCGCACGCTCTCCTCGAGCGTGAGGTTGTTGCGGCCCGAGACCTGCCACAGCCCGGTGAGCCCGGGCTTGACGAGCAGCCGCCGGCCGATCTCGTCGTCGTACTGGTCGACCTCGAGCGAGACCTGCGGACGGGGTCCGACGAGGCTCATCGAGCCGCCGATCACGTTGAAGAGCTGCGGGAGCTCGTCGATCGAGTAGCGGCGGATGAACGCACCCACCCGGGTGACCCGTGGATCGTGCTTGGGCTTGTAGAACACGCCCACGTTGCCGACGCCGAGGACGTCCTCGAGCCGGGACTCCGCGTCGACGACCATCGAGCGGAACTTGAGAACGGTGAACGGCTCGCCGCGCAGCCCGACGCGCTCCTGCGCGAACAGGACCGGGCCGCGGCTCGTGAGCCGCACCGCGAGCGCCGTCACGAGGAGCGGGACGGAGAAGAGCACGAGGAGGCCGAGCGCGCCGACCACGTCGAACGCGCGCTTGAGCACGTGCTGCGGGCCGGAGTACCCGGGTGCCTCGACGTGCAGGAGCGGCAGCCCTGCCACGGGCCGGGTCCGGATGCGTGGTCCCGCGACGTCGGTCAGCGCGGGTGCGAGGACGAGGTCCGCTCCCCACGGCTCGAGGTCCCACGCGAGCCGCTTGACGGTCCGGGGCGTCACGAGGTCCGAGCCGGTGACCATCACCGTGTCAGCCCGCAGCGGCTCGACGAGGCGCGCGGTGTCGCCGACCTCGCCGACCACCGGCACGCCCGCCACCGTCTCGTGCGGCTCGACCGCTCCTCCGGGGACGCACGCACCCACGACCTGGTAGC
This sequence comes from Cellulosimicrobium cellulans, assembly GCF_042723955.1. GTDB lineage: Bacteria > Actinomycetota > Actinomycetes > Actinomycetales > Cellulomonadaceae > Cellulosimicrobium > Cellulosimicrobium cellulans_H. The sequence goes on from NZ_JBHXIC010000040.1 coordinate 24,452, forward strand.
CGCTGTCCGCCGCCTCGCGCAGCCGCTCCACGAGGTGCGTGACTCCGTCACGACCGCCCACGACGAGCGTCCGCGAACGGCAACGACCGCGCCTGCGCAGGCGGACCAGCCCGCGCCGCACCATCCACCGCCCCAGCAGGAGGAGGACGAGCCCGACGGGCAGCGCGATGGCGACGTACCCCCGGGCCAGGTCGTAGCGGACGAGGTACGCCGCGATCGCCACCACGCCGAACACCGCGACGGTCGTGTTGACGACGCGCGCGTACTCGGGTGCGCCGGAGCCCAGGCTCCGGCTGTCGCGCGAGAAGGCCGCCCGCAGCGCGCACCACCAGACCACGAGCAGGCCGACCGAGATGGCGACGTACTGGGCGTCCAGGACGGTCCCGCCGATCCCGTCGAACCGGACGACGTACGCCGTCGCGATGGCGGCGCCCACCGCCAGCGCGTCGACGGCGGCGACGCGGCGCGCGAGCCGTGGCTTCCAGCCCGGGCGCCGATAGGCGCCGAGGGCGATCCGGACGAGCTGTCCGGTGTCGAAGGACGGCGTCGTGACCGGCCGTCCCGTCCGTCCGAGGTCGACGGCGTCGACCTCGTGATCCTTCTCCAACGTCATGGTGCCCCCTGCGACGTCCGTGGACGCAGCCCCGACGGTCCGCCGGCGCGACCGCCCCGAAGGGCGTGCCGGACGCCGCCGTCACCGACGGTCTGCCGATCTCTCCGCCGCGGGTCCGGACGTCCTCGTCACGGCGGCGGCCGGTCGCCGGGCGACCGGTGTGCCTGCGGTGCACCCGTCGTCGAGGACGGGTGCCCGGCTCAGGCCTTGGTCCCCGACGAGCGGCGTCGGCTGCGCGCGACCAGGACGGCCGTCGCGCCACCTGCGACGAGCAGGACGGCGCCGCCGAGCAGCAGCACGTCGTCGGACCCCGTCTCGGCGAGGCCGCCCGAGGTGCCGTCGCCCGCGCCGTCGGCCGAGTCGCCGCCCGAGCCCGTGCCACCGGCCCCGTCGGAGGCGGGGACGGCGACGATCTGCTGGCTCGACAGCACGGTCCCGTCCGCGTCGGTCGCCACCAGGGAGTAGGTCCCCGGCTCGGAGAGCGTCACGGCGAAGGACGCGAAGCCGTCGGTGGTGTTCTTGGTCAGCGCCTTGGTCCCGGCGATCGAGATGGCGCCGTCCGGGACGTCGGGCGACGAGATCGTCAGCGTGATCGTCGGGTTCCCGGCCGGTCCGCCCACCGTGACGGTGAACGTCTCACCGACCACGGGCGTCGCGGTGGAGACGCCGACCTCGTACTCGTCCGCCTCGTAGGCGGACGCGACGGCCGGTGCCGCGGCGAGCGCCGCGGCGAGGAGCAGCGTGGTCGCTGCGTGTCGAAGCTTCATGTCAAAGGCCCCCTGCCTTCGTCGTCGAGTGCGGGGGCCTCCGGTCGACCGACGTCATCGACGCCGGTCGTCGCACGTGCCCCCGCCGTGCTCTCTCAGGAGAACACACCCGTGCCGCACCCGACAGCCGGTAGGGCCGTCGTCACGTTCCTGACGCCAGGAGTTTTCCTCACGGAAACCGTGCCGCGCTGGTTCTTGCCGCTGACGACCTCGTACTCGTACGTCGCCGACTCCCCCGGCGCGAGCGCGACCGACCGCGCTCCGACGACGAGCCCGTCGTGCACCTGGGCGAAGAGCCCGGGCTCGTTGTCGCCCATGGACGCCCCGCGGATCCCCCCGCCCTCCGGCGCGTAGACGAGCAGGTTGGTCCGTATCGTGCCGTCCCCTCCGGCTCCGAGGACGTACTCGGGCAGCTCCGCCGCCTCGGCGCGGGTGAGCGTGGAGGCGAGCGTCACCTGCACCGTGAAGGCCTGCGAGCCGTCAGGCCGGCACGTCACGTCCCCGACCGCCACGGTGGAGTCGAGGTAGTAGCCGGTCTTGGAGGCGGTCGTCGCGTTGAGGTAGACCCCGACGACGGGGGACGTCGGGCCGCCCGCCGGGTCGGGGCGACGACCCTCGAGCTCGCCGGAGAGGACCGTGCCCACCAGGAGGTCCTGCTCCGCGGCCCGGGCGGACCACACGAGCAGACGACCGTCCCGGGCCGAGCCGGCGAGCGCGTCGACGAGCGCCGCGGCGTCCCCGTCCCCCGTGGTCAGCGAGCCGAGCACCTCGCGGGCGGCCAGGGCCAGCACGGCGTCCTGCTCCGCCGGGTCCGCGTGGTCGACGTAGACGCCGTGGAGCAGGTAGGCGGCCGCGTCCTGCGTCGTGAGCCGGAGCGTCCCGCCGCCCGGCATCGCGACCTCGACCGGACCGACCCCGCTAAGCACCCCCGCGAGAGCCACGGGGTCGACGGCCACCACGCCGTCCACCTCCTCACCCGTCTGCCGCAGCCAGGCCTCGCGCGCCACGCGTGCGGCGCGCGGGAAGTCGGGGGTGGACGTGACGTTGAGCATGTACCTGCCGAGGTCGTCGCCGAACAGCGCGGCCTCGGAGTCGCTCAGGTCGACCACGCTCTCGGGGAAGGCGCCGATAGCGCTGCCCGGACGGACCTCGACGAGCTCGACGGCGCCCGAGTCCGCCCGGAGGTGGAGCACCGAGCCGGCGATCCCGCCGGTCGAGCGCGGCTCGGCGTTGTTCTGGACGAGGACGAGGTAGTCACGCGCGCCGTCGGCGCCGAGCATCGGCGGGACGAGCTGGACCGCGCGTGCGGCGGTCGCCGTCTGGGAGGCGACGCCGCCGAGCTGCTCGCGCAGGTCGTCCACCGCGGCGGCCAGCGGGCTCACGAGGGTGGAGGTGTCGATGCCCGCGACGCTCTCGTACGACGCCACGACCGCGCGGTCCGCGGCGACGACGTCGTCGCGCGCAGCGCTGAGAGGCTCCAGGTCGACGGCCCCCGCGGTCGGCGCGAGGGACGACGGAGACGCGACGGCGACGGCGTCCGCGAGCCGCGGCAGGGCGTCCTGAGCGACCCGGTCGACGGCTCCGGTGACCTCCCCGAGGGCTCGCGCGTCGTCGCCGACGAACGGCAGCGCTCGGGCGACCGTCCAGTGCGGGCCGTGCGTCGCGGACGCCGCGACGCGTGCGGACCGACGGACGTCGTCGATCGCCGCCCCGGCGTCCCGGCCCGTCCGCACCTGCTCCCGCAGTGCCGGCAGGGTGGAGGCCACGTCCTCGAGCGCGGCACGCGCGCGCAGGACGTCCGTGACCAGCCAGGCGAACCACGCCAGCGCCACGACGAGCGCGATCCCGACGGCCACGGCGACGCGCCTGCGCAGCCGCGGAGAAGGCGCTCGGCGGGACGGTCGCCGCGCCCCGGGACGACCTCGTTCCGGCTCCGGTCGTGCGAAGGGCGCGGCCAGCGTCGTGGCCCCTGCCCACCGTGGACCCCACCCGTCGTGCACCATGCCGCCCCCTGCGACTCGCCCCCGGTGCGGCGGCTCCGGTGCGAGCCGCCGCTCGCGCTACATTACCCAGACCCACCGTCGCGAGGAGGTCTGAAGCGTGCTCTCCGTCCTCGTCGTCTGCACCGGGAACATCTGCCGGTCGCCCGCGGCACAGCTCGTGCTCGGTGCGGCGCTGGACGACTCCGTGGTCGTGGCCAGCGCCGGGACGGGCGCCGTGGTCGGCGCACCCGTCGCGCCCAGCATGGCCCGCCTCCTGTCGGACCGCGGCCTCGACCCGTCGGGCTTCGTCGCCCGCCCGCTCACCGAGGACCTGGTGCGGTCCGGGGACCTCGTCCTCACGATGACGCGCCGACACCGGGCCGCGGTGCTCGAGCTCGCACCGTCGGCGCTCCGGCGGACCTTCCTCTACACGGAGCTCGCGTCGATCACGGAACGGCTGGGAGCTCGCACACCCGGGCCGGACGACGCCGCGCGGCTCACCGACGTCGTCGCCGCCGCGCCCCGAGCGCGCGCGAACCTCGACCTGGAGCGCGACGCGCCGGACGTCGAGGACCCCTACGGACGGTCGGACGACGTCTACCGCCGCGTGCTCGACCGCATCATGGCGGACGCGCAGCGGCTCGTCGCCGCCCTGCGAGGGTGACCGGTCCACCTCCCTGCCCCCTGCACAAGGAGGGGGACCGGCTGTCGTCACGGTCGCTGGAGCACCGTGACGACCACCACCACGACCGCTCCCCACAGAGCGAGGCCTCCGCCGCACCCGATGGCAAGGCCCTCGGCGCCCGTCGCGCCACGGCGACGGGCACGTCCCGCGGGGACGATCGCGGTCGCTGCACCGAGGACGACCAGTACCCAGCCGACCGTCACCCAGAGCATGCGGGCAGCCTGCCCCGCACCCCGGCGCCTCGCAGGCTGGACATCTGTCCAGAAGTGGCCACTTCGTCCGGTATCGACGCTATCTCCGACATGCGCGAGCGATTTGTCGCGAACATTCACCCGCTCCCGGGGACGGCCCCGCTCAGATGGCGAGACGTCTCGGCCCTCAGGCGTCGGTCGAGCGTCCCGGACTCTGCGCCGAACCATCCGCCGGACCCGACCCCGGGTCTACGGGGAGAGCCCGCACGGCGGGTCCGATCCGGTAGCGGCGGTCCATGCCCTGGACGAGCCAGCGGTGCGCGACGAGGGTCTGCGCGATGCGGAACGCCCCCGGGCGGCTCACGCCGAGACACGACGCCAGCTCGGCCAGGCGCATCGCCCCCGACTCGGCGACCAGCTCGACGGTGCGCACCGTGCGTGACACGGACGCCAGGACGTACGACCCCCTGCTCGACATGCCAGGAACCCTAGGAGGCTTCCCTGACGCTCGCACCGTACGCCTCGGCTCTCACGCCAGACCGGATCTCCCCAGGTGGGGTTCACCGTGAGGCGCTCTTCGGCGGCGCCGGGCCATCGTCGGACGACGAAGGCCCGGAACCATGCGGTTCCGGGCCTCAATCTCGGTGGGCGATACTGGGTTCGAACCAGTGACCTCTTCGGTGTGAACGAAGCGCGCTACCACTGCGCCAATCGCCCGAGTGCGAGGTCGATACTAGCCTGAAACGGACCGGATCGAAAAACCGGCTCGGATCAGGGGTCCAGGCGCTCGCGACGGCGCCGCTCGAACAGCTTGCGCGCGGCGAGCGACAGCTCCCCGGCTGCGACATCGACGCCGTCGAGCCAGGTCACGGGCTGGACGTTGCGGACCGAGCCGGTGAGGAGCAGCGCGGCCTCCCCCGTGCTCACCTCGTCGAGCACCTCGAACGGCAGCTCGCCCGGGTGCGCCTCGCGCACGGGAAGGCCGTCCTCCGCGGCCCACTCCAGCAGCAGCTCGCGCGTGATGCCGGCGAGGCAGCCCGACGCCAGGAGCGGGGTGACGAGCTCTCCCCCGCGCTCGACGAAGACGTTCGCCCCCGTGCCCTCGCACAGGTCGCCCGCGGTGTTCGCCAGGAGCGCCTCGTCGCCACCCTTCGCGACGGCGTCGGCGAGCGCGACGACGTTCTCGGCGTACGACGTCGTCTTCAGCCCGGCTACGGCCGACCGCTCGTTGCGCGTCCACGGCGAGCGCACGGCGCGGCCGGCAGGGCTGATGGTCGCAGGCCCCGCGGCGACGACGACGGTCTGCGCGCCGGGTGTGCGGCCAGATCCGAGCGGGCCGACACCGGCCGTCACGGTGATGCGCAGGCGCCCGACCGGGCCGGCGCCCGCGCGCGTGCGGCCGTCGGCCTCGGCGAGCACGGCGGTCACACCGTCGAGCACGCGCTGCTCGTCCGGCGCGTCGAGCCCGAGGCCCGCGGCAGACCGCGCGAGGCGGCGCAGGTGCCGGGTGAGGGCGAACGCCTGCCCGTCGAACACGGCGCACGTCTCGAACACGCCGTCCCCGACCGTGAGGCCGTGGTCCACGGCGCTCAGGGCCTCCTCGCCCGGACCGACCAGCCGTCCGTCGGCCCAGATCACGAGGTTCTCGGACGGTCGGTCGGACGTCGGCGTCGTGGCGGCAGCGGTGCTCATGGCTCCAGTGTGCCGGAGGCGAGGCCGACGAGGCGTCGCGCCTTGAGCTCGGTCTCCTCCCACTCGCGCGCGGGGTCGCTCCCCCATGTGATCCCGGCCCCGGTCCCGAAGCGCAGCACGCCGTCGGCCCACCAGAACGTCCGGATCCCGACGGCGAGCACCGCCTCGTCGCCGTCGACCCAGCCGATCGCCCCGCAGTAAGGACCGCGCGGCACGGGCTCGAGCGCGTCGATGATCCGGAGCGCGGACGACTTCGGGGCGCCGGACACGGACGCGGGCGGGAACGTCGCGTCGAGCAGCGCCGGCCACAGCGCCCCCGTGCCGCGCAGCCCGGGGCGCAGGCGGCCGGTCACCGTGCTCACGAGGTGCACGAGGCCGGGGTGCTGCTCGACCGCGAGCAGGTCGGTGACCTCGACCGTCCCCGGGTCGCACACGCGCTGGAGGTCGTTGCGCACGAGGTCGGTGATCATGACGTTCTCCGCGCGGTCCTTGGCGGTGAGCCCGTCCGGGGTCGGCGCAGTGCCCTTGATCGGTCCGGAGGCCACCGTCCCGCCCGCGACGCGGAGGTAGAGCTCGGGGGACGCGGTCACGACCCAGGCCGGGTCGACGCCCGAGCTCGCCGGGACGTGCAGGACGCCCGCGTACGGCGCCGGGTTCCCCCGGGCCAGACGACGCCCGAGGGCCGCGGCGTCGGGCTCGCCCCCGTCCGGGGCGACGAACGGGGCGGACAGCACGCGGCAGACGTTCGCCTGGTAGACCTCGCCCTCGCGGACCTCGTCGCGCACGCGCGCGACCGCGGCCTCGTAGGTCGCACGGTCCATCGAGCTCTCCCAGTCGGACGGCACGGGCCCGCGCCATGCGTCCCTCGCGCTCTCCTCCCGCGCGAGCTCCGTCGGGTCGACGCGCTCCGCGAACCGCCACGCGCGCGCCCGGCCGCCCCGGGCGGGGGCGTCGAAGTCCGCCACGACGAACCACGGGCCGTCGTCGTCGAGCCGCTCCGGCTCGCGCCACAGGTCGACGACCTCCACCACACCGGTGGCGGCTCGGCCGGCGAAGCGCGCGAGCCCCGGCCTCGACGACGTTCTCCCAGGTCCTGGCACGGGACCACGCTACCGAGCGCAGCCGCTCCACCCGGACGAGCCCGGGTGCGCACCCGACGCGCACGGGAGGACGCCGGTTGGACTCCGGGCGCGAACGTGGACTAATGTCTGGGACGCGCCGGAACGCCGGGGGCCGACAGGAAGCGATTCCTCGAAGCTCTCACCCGTCCGGCCGCGCGGATGTGGCTCAGTTGGTAGAGCATCACCTTGCCAAGGTGAGGGTCGCGGGTTCGAGTCCCGTCATCCGCTCGGAGGCCCACTCTCCGTCCGCTCTCGCGGTGGCGGAGGGCAGGTCGCGGTGGAGTGGCCGAGAGGCGAGGCAGCGGCCTGCAAAGCCGTATACGTGGGTTCGAATCCCATCTCCACCTCGCAGCAGCACCACCCTTTGGGCGATTGGCGCAGCGGTAGCGCGCTTCCCTGACACGGAAGAGGTCACTGGTTCGATCCCAGTATCGCCCACGAGCACGACGCGAGAGGCCGCCCCGGCACCGTCCGGAGCGGCCTCTCGCGTGCCGACCATCACCTGGACCGGATGCACGGTCCGGGCGGGAAGTCGGCTAGTATGTGCTTCGCGCCGGATCACGAAGGCTCTGAGGAGCCTGACGGACCGGCCGCGCGGATGTGGCTCAGTTGGTAGAGCATCACCTTGCCAAGGTGAGGGTCGCGGGTTCGAGTCCCGTCATCCGCTCGGAGGCCCACTCTCTGGCCTGCTCCTACGGGAGCGTGAGAGAGGACGCGTCTCAAGGTGGAGTGGCCGAGAGGCGAGGCAGCGGCCTGCAAAGCCGTATACGTGGGTTCGAATCCCATCTCCACCTCGCATGCAGTGCAGCATCACCCCGGGCGATTGGCGCAGCGGTAGCGCGCTTCCCTGACACGGAAGAGGTCACTGGTTCGATCCCAGTATCGCCCACCACCACGTAGGCCGTCCCGGGTTCCCGGGGCGGCCTTCGTCGTCCACTACTCTCGGCCCATGCCCGACCTGCGCCCCGCCCACGACGTGCTGCCGCTCGGCACGGCCCCGCGCCCCACGACTGCCGCCGAGCTCCTCGGCCGCCTCCGCCCCGTCCTGCTCGACGCGCTCGGCCCGACCGTCCAGGGCGCCGAGCGGGCACGGCTCGACGCCGACCTCGACGGCGCCGACGTCGCGCGGCTCGACGTCGACCTGACCGGGGTGCACGTGCGGGTCGGCGGCGCACCCGCCGACGCGACCACGTCCGGCCCGGCGACCTGCGACGTCGAGGACGTGCGCTCGCGCGAGGACGCGGTCCTGCGCCGGCTGCGCGTGGACGCGCACCCGCTCGTGGTCGAGGACGTGCCGGTGGACGTCCTGGCCGAGGTCGAGGGCCTGCGGTTCCGCTGGGTCGAGGACAGCGCCGGCGGCCTCGGGGTCGAGGGCGTCGAGCCCGACGACGCCGCGCCCCTCACCGGCCACGTCCGGGTCGCCGCGCCGCGCGACGCGATCGTCGCGACCGCGCGGCGGCTCGTGGCCACGGAGCTCCAGAACCTCGGACTCACGCTCGCGTCGCTCGACGTCGAGCTCGAGTCTGCGGGACCCCGCAGCGTCACGCTCCGCGGATTCGCTCGGGTCCGCAAGGGCATCCTCTCCGCCAGCGTCCGCGCGACCGCGACCGCCGAGGTCGACGCGCAGATGGTGCTCGCCGTCCGGGACCTCGAGCTGTCGAGCCGCAACCCGGTCGTCGCGGCGCTGCTCGTCGCGGCGCGCGGCGAGCTCGCGAAGGTCGAGGGCCGCCAGGTCGACCTCGTGTCCGACCTCCCCCCGGGCGTTCGCCTCGCGGACGTCCGCGTCGACGTCGGCGAGACGCTCGCCGTCTCGGCACGCTTCGCCTGACGGGGCCGAGCCGTCGCCCTTGTGGCGCTCCTCGCTCGCACGTAGCGTCGAGGGCATGTGCCGGAACATCACGACCCTGCGAGGTCTCGAGCCCCCCGCCACGGACGAGGAGATCGAGGCGGCCGCACGCCAGTTCGTCCGGAAGGTCACCGGGATCCAGCGCACGAGCGCCGCGACCGAGGAACCGTTCGAGCGGGCGGTCGACGAGGTCACGGCCATCGTCGCGCGGCTGCTCGACGAGCTGCCGGAGCGCCGCAACCCGCCGACGACCGTCCCCCCGCTCCGGCGCGAGGAGGTCCGGGCCCGCATCGCCGCGCGCGAGGCCGCAGAGCTCGAGCACGAGCGGGCGCACGCCCTGGGGATCGCCCACACCCACTGAGACGGCCCGCGGCTCGACGGTGCCGTCGGTCGGAACGTGCGCTGCGTGCACGCCGCCCGCGCGACGCCGTCTAGGCTCGGGCTCTGTGAGTGCCGCACACGCCCCGTCCCCGCCGCCGGAGGCCACGCGCCCCGAACCCGTCAGCGCGAGCATGCGTCGCGCGAAGGCGGACGCTCGCTCGGCGCACGTGACGATCGGGCAGGTCCGAGAGGACGGGACGGGTCGGGTGACGATCGACTGCTCGTGCGGCATGTCGCTGACGAACGGCCCGGACTGGACCGTCGACGAGCACATCCGCCTCCACCGCGCCGAGGCGCGCTACCTCGCGCTGAGCGCGGTCGCCCCAGCGGGGATGCCCCGGCTCATCCCGGTCGACGCCGACCGGCTGCCCCGCGTGGACTGACGCTCAGAGCTCGTCCGGGTCGTCCCAGGAGGTGCCCGACGACGCGCCGTCGATCGGCCGACGCTCGTTCTCCGACAACGACTGCGGAGCCTTGGTCGCGTCCCCACCGGTCAGGACGTCACCGACGCCCTCACCCTCCTCCTCGCGGCGCGGGGACAGTCGTGCGGAGGCGACGTCGGACTCGTTGAGGTCGTCGCGATGGTCTGCATGGGTGCTCATGGCACGGGTCTACCAGGTCCGACGCCGCCACGCACGACCGTCCGCGGCGCGGCGCGGTCGGGGCGCCCGGAGGTGGGACGAGCGCACGGCGGACCCCTGAGGTGATGCGCGCTTGGCACACTATTAATGTCAGGTGTCGTCCGTCACTCCGGGTCGGGTGCCTCCTGCGACGACAGCGGCCCGGGGTGCGTGGAATCCTCAGGGCATGCAGACCTGGCCAGGCCACCCCTACCCGTTGGGCGCCACCTATGACGGGACGGGGACGAACTTCGCCCTGTTCTCCGAGGTCGCGGAGCGCGTGGAGCTCTGCCTCCTCGGCGACGACGGCACCGAGACGCGCGTCGACCTCGAGGAGGTGGACGCGCACGTCTGGCACGTCTACCTCCCCGGGAAGGGCCCCGGCACGCGCTACGGCTACCGGGTGCACGGTCCCTACGACCCCGCGAGCGGCCACCGCTGCAACCCGGCGAAGCTGCTCCTGGACCCGTACGCGAAGGCGATCGAGGGCCGGGTGGACGGGGACGAGTCCCTGTTCTCCTACCGCTTCGCCGACGGTGGCGACGCGGCGCCTGCGGACGAGGACCCCGAGGTCACGGACGAGGCGCCCGCGACCGCTCCCCCGCTCAACGAGGACGACTCGGCCGGGCACACGATGGTCTCGGTCGTCATCAACCCGTTCTTCGACTGGGGGCACGACCGCCCGCCGAACCGGGACTACCACGACAGCGTGATCTACGAGGCGCACGTCAAGGGCATGACGATGCTCCACCCGGACGTGCCCGACGAGCTGCGCGGCACGTACGCCGGGATGGCCCACCCTGCCGTGATCGAGCACCTCGTGACGCTGGGCGTCACCGCGGTCGAGCTCATGCCGGTGCACCAGTTCGTCAACGACCCCACGCTCGTCGAGAAGGGGCTCTCGAACTACTGGGGCTACAACACCATCGGGTTCTTCGCGCCGCACAACGGCTACGCGGCGTACGGCGCGCGCGGGCAGCAGGTCATGGAGTTCAAGACCATGGTCAAGGCGCTGCACGAGGCCGGCATCGAGGTCATCCTCGACGTCGTCTACAACCACACCGCCGAGGGGAACCACCTCGGCCCGACGCTGAGCTTCCGCGGCATCGACAACAAGGCGTACTACCGGCTGGTCGACGGCGACGAGGCGCACTACTTCGACACGACGGGCACGGGCAACTCGCTGCTCATGCGCTCGCCGCACGTGCTCCAGCTCATCATGGACTCGCTGCGCTACTGGGTGACCGAGATGCACGTGGACGGGTTCCGCTTCGACCTCGCGGCGACCCTGGCCCGGCAGTTCCACGAGGTCGACCGCCTCTCGGCGTTCTTCGACATCGTGCAGCAGGACCCGGTGATCTCCCAGGTCAAGCTCATCGCCGAGCCGTGGGACCTCGGCGACGGCGGCTACCAGGTGGGCGGCTTCCCGCCGCTGTGGACCGAGTGGAACGGGCAGTACCGGGACACCGTGCGCGACTTCTGGCGCGGCGAGCCCTCGACGCTGCCCGAGCTCGCGAGCCGCCTCACGGGCTCGTCCGACCTCTACGAGCACAGCGGGCGCAAGCCCATCGCGTCGATCAACTTCGTCACGGCCCACGACGGCTTCACGCTGAACGACCTCGTCTCCTACGACGAGAAGCACAACGGGGCCAACGGCGAGGACAACAACGACGGCGAGAGCCACAACCGGTCGTGGAACTGCGGCGTCGAGGGGCCGACGGACGAACCCGACGTGCGGGCGCTCCGCGCGCGCCAGCGCCGCAACTTCCTCGTCACGCTGCTGCTCTCCCAGGGCGTGCCGATGCTCGCGCACGGCGACGAGATCGCGCGCACGCAGGGCGGCAACAACAACGGCTACTGCCAGGACAACGAGATCACGTGGATGGACTGGGGCGGCGAGGAGGGTCTCGACGACGAGCGGGCCGCGCTCCTCGACTTCGCCCGGCGCGTCGTGTGGCTGCGCCGCGACCACCCCGTGCTGCACCGGCGGCGGTTCTTCCTCGGCCGCGGCGGCTCCGGGACGGCCGACGACGAGCTGCCCGACATCGAGTGGCTCGACATCACCGGCTCGCGCATGGACCAGCAGGACTGGGACCACGCGTACGCGCGCACCGTCATGGTGTTCCTCAACGGCGACGCGATCCCCGAGCAGGACCGGCGCGGCGAGCCGATCGTCGACGACTCGTTCCTCCTGCTGCTCAACGCCCACTCCGACGCGCTCGACTTCACCGTGCCGCCCGCGACGTACGGGGAGGGCTGGGACGTCGTGCTGGACACCGACGGCACGGTGGACGTCGGCGACTCCCTGCACCCGGGCGACACGGTCTCGGTGACGGGCCGCAGCGTCATCGTGCTCACCCGGCCGCCGCTGCGATGACGGCCGGCCACCCCACCGGCGTGCCGGGCGCACCGCCCCGCGTCCCGGTCTCGACCTACCGGCTCCAGCTCGGCCCCGACCTGACGTTCGACGACGCCGCGCGCCAGGTGCCGTACCTCGCGTCGCTCGGGGTCACTCACCTCTACCTCTCCCCCGTGCTCCAGGCCGCGCCGGGCTCGACGCACGGGTACGACGTCGTCGACCACGCGCGCGTCAGCGACGAGCTCGGCGGACGCGACGGGCTCGAGCGCCTGGCCGCGAGCGCCCGCGCGGCCGGCCTGGGCCTGGTGCTCGACGTCGTCCCGAACCACATGGCGGTCCCGACGCCCGCGTGGCACAACCGTGCGCTGTGGTCGGTGCTGGAGGACGGCGCCGGCTCGCCCTACGCCCGGTGGTTCGACGTCGACTGGTCCGCGGGCGAGGGTGCGGTGCTCATGCCGGTGCTCGGCGCGCGCCTGGGCGACGTGCTCGCGGCGGGCGAGCTCGTGCTCGACGACGTGACGGTCCCCGGCGAGCCCGGACCCCGCCGCGTCCTGCGGTACTACGACCACGTCTTCCCGGTGCGGGCCGAGACCGAGGACCTGCCGCTCGCCGAGCTGGTCGAGCGCCAGCACTACCGCCTCGCGTTCTGGCGCGTGGGCGACGAGGAGCTCAACTACCGGCGGTTCTTCGACGTCGGGTCGCTCGTGGCCGTCCGGGTCGAGGACGAGGAGGTGTTCGACGCGACGCACGCGCTCGTGCTCGGCCTCGTCGCGGACGGCACGGTCGACGGGCTGCGCATCGACCACCCGGACGGGCTCGCGGACCCGGCACAGTACCTCCAGCGCCTCGCGGACCGCACGGACGGCGCGTGGGTCGTGGTGGAGAAGATCCTTGCCGGCGAGGAGCAGGTCCCCCCGGACTGGGCGACGGTCGGGACCACGGGGTACGACGTCGCGTGGCGGCTCCAGCAGCTCTTCGTCGACCCGGGCGGGCGGGCTGGCCTCGACGCGGCGATGACGCGCCTCACGGGTGCGGCGCCGGGCGGCCTCGCCGCGCTCGTCGAGGAGGCGAAGCGCGAGGTCGTCGCCGGGCCGCTGTACGCGGAGCTGCACCGGCTGACCGACCTGGCGGCCGCCGTCTGCCACGACGACCCGCGCCTGCGCGACCACACGTGGCGCGGCCTGCACCAGTGCCTGCGCGAGCTGCTCGTCGCGTTCGACCGGTACCGGGCGTACGTCGTGCCGGGCACGCCGCCGCGGCACGAGGCGGTCCGGGCGGTCGAGGAGGCGGCCGAGCGTGCACGGGCCCGGCTCGACCCGCAGCGCGCGGAGACGCTCGAGGTCGTGGTCGACCTCGTGCTGGGCCGGGAGGTGGGGAGCGCGGGACGGCGCCGGGAGGCGCGGCGCGACGAGCTCGTGGTGCGCTTCCAGCAGGTGTGCGGGGCCGTGACGGCGAAGGGCGTGGAGGACACCGCGTTCTACCGCTGGACGGAGCTCGTGAGCCTGTGCGAGGTGGGGGGCGAGCCGGACCGGTTCAGCCTCGGCGTGCACGACTGGCACGCGTTCGCGCAGCGGTTCGCCGCGCTCACCCCGCACGCCCTCACGGCGGGGTCGACGCACGACACCAAGCGCGGCGAGGACACGCGTGCGGCGCTCGGCGTGCTGTCCGAGGACGCGGGCGGGTGGTCGCGCCTCGTCGCGGAGGTCCGCGCCGCGACGGCCCCGTACCGCGGCGTGCTCGTGGACGGCCTCGCCGAGAACCTCCTGTGGCAGACCGTCGCGGGCACGTGGCTGCCCGACGCCGGCCCGGTGACCGACCCGTCCGGCGGTGCGACCGACGGCCTGGACGGCGCGGCGATCGCGCCCGACCGTCTCGTCGACTATCTGCACAAGGCGCTGCGGGAGGCCAAGGTCGCGACGTCCTGGACGAGCCCGGACGAGGCCTACGAGGAGGCCGTCGCGGACCTCGCGCGGCGCGCGCTCGCCGACCCCGCCGTGACCGGAGCGTTCGCCCGGTGGTCGCGCGAGCACCGCCCGGAGCTGCGCGCCGCGAGCCTCGGGATCACCCTCGTGCGGCTCACGGCGCCCGGCGTCGCCGACGTCTACCAGGGCGCCGAGTCCTACGCGCCCACCCTCGTGGACCCCGACAACCGCCGACCGGTCGACGTCGACGCGCTGACGGAGCGGCTCGCGCGGCTCGACGGCGGGGCGCCGGCGCGCACGCTCGCGGACGAGAAGCTGCTCGTCACGACGCGCGCGCTGCGGCTGCGTCGCGCCCTCGCCGACGCGTTCGTGGGCGACGGCGCGGGCTACGCCCCCGTCGCGTCGTGGTGGCCGTGGGGGCGCGCGGGGGGGCGCGCGATCGGCGGGGGGGTGGGGGCGGGCGT
>NZ_JBHXIC010000041.1:0-5025 GCF_042723955.1 Cellulosimicrobium cellulans
GGGGGGGGGGGGGGGGGGGGGGGGGGGGGGGGTGGCCCCCGCCCCCCCCCCCCCCGCCCCGGCGGGTGGGTCGGGGCGCGTCCGGGATACTGGGGGCATGCCGTCCTCCTCGCGTGGTCCTGCCGTGCCCTCCGACCGACCGTCCGACCCCTTCGCGGACCGCCGCGCCGCGCGCGGCGGCGGGCGCCGTACGACCCGCCGCCAGGGTGGTCGAGCGACACGTCAGTCGGCCCGCGTCGACCCTCGACCTGAGGTCGAGGTCGAGCTCGAGGTCGGCCCGGTGGCCCACGGCGGCCACTGCGTGGCGCGGTACGACGGGCGCGTCGTCTTCGTCCGCCACACCCTGCCCGGAGAGCGGGTGCGTGCCCGGGTCACGGAGGGCGGCGAGGCCGCGAAGTTCTGGCGCGCCGACGCCGTCGAGGTCCTCGAGGCGTCGCCCGACCGGGTCCCGTCGGTGTGGCCGGAGGCCGGTCCGGGGGGCGTCGGCGGCGGCGAGCTGGCGCACGTCGCGCTCGACGCGCAGCGCCGCTGGAAGCGGGACGTGCTGGCCGAGCAGCTGCGCCGGCTCGGGAAGATCGACCTCGACGAGACTAACCTTCAGGTAGAGGTCGAGGGTCTGCCGGGCGACGGCGAGCGCGGCGGGCTCGGCTACCGGACGCGCGTGGACCTCGTCGCCGACGGCACGGGCCGTGCGGGCATGCACCGCTTCCGGTCCCACGACGTCGTCGCGCTCGACGGCATGCCGCTGGCCACCGAGGACGTCGCGGAGCTCGCGGCGCGCGAGAAGGTCTTCACGCGCACCTGGCGGCCGGGCACGCGGATCGAGCTCGTCGCGCCCGTCGGCTCGGCGCCGGTCGTCCTCGTGGACGGCGAGCCGTGGCGGTCGGGCTCTCCCGACCAGCGCCCCAACGCACGCCGCAGCGTGACCGAGCGCGTCGTCCTCGGCGACCGGCAGCACGAGTACCGCGTCGCGGCGGCCGGGTTCTGGCAGGTGCACCGCGAGGCGCCGGCCACCCTGACGCGCGCGGTGCTCGACGGCGTGGGGGACCTCGACGGCGCGCGCGTGCTCGACCTCTACTCGGGTGCCGGACTGTTCACCACGCCCCTGGCGGCGGCCGTCGGGGCGGCGGGTTCGGTGGTGGCCGTCGAGGGCGACGAGCGGGCCGTGCGCGACGCGCGCCGCAACGCGCACGGGCTCGACCAGGTCGAACTGCACCACGGCCCCGTCGAGCAGGTGCTCGCCGCCGACCCGACCGGCGCGGACGTCGTCGTGCTCGACCCGCCGCGCGTCGGTGCCGGCCGTGCCGTGGTCGAGGCGATCGCCTCCCGGCAGCCCGCCCGGGTCGTGTACGTCGCGTGCGACCCCGCCGCGCTCGCGCGCGACGTCTCCTACCTGGCCGACCACGGCTACGGGCTCGCGTCCCTGCGCGCGTTCGACCTCTTCCCGATGACGCACCACGTCGAGGCGGTCGCCGTCCTCACGCGCTGACCGTGCCGCGCGCGCTCGGCCTTGCGTGGACCCGGGTGCGCCGAACGGCGACCGAGGAGGACGATGGGAAAGAGGCGGCGGAGGAGCGGGGCGATGAGGGACGTGACGAGCACGAGCGGGTCGGCGACGGCGGCTGCGGCGGGAGACCCGACCGCCCATGCCTCGGACGACGTCCGGGACATCGTGGGCGTGGGCGTCCTGATGCCGAACGGGCGGCTCGCGGGGCGAAGCTTCGCGTCGCGAGCCGAGGCGGAGGCCTGGGCGCGGCCCGACGAGGGTGAGCAGGTCGTCGAGCTCAACCTGCTGTGCGACTGCGACCTCTGAGCCCAGAGCCGTGAGGGCGTCACGCTCGAGCGGTCGCGCCTGGCATATATCTTGACGTCAAGATATATGGGGTATGCTGGTCGCGGTGCAGGTCGCAGCGGGTCGTGGACGAGCCGCCGACCACCGCCAGGGAGGCCCTCCGGGCCTGGCCTGAGCGGCGCGCCGGCCCGGCGTAGGCTGGGCGAAGCCCCCTGAACCATGGCATCCGTGCCACCGTCTCGCCACGAAGGAGCTACGAGTGAGCAGCGTCGACACGTTCGGGTCGAAGGGAACGCTGGAGGTCGGTGAGAACTCGTACGAGATCTTCCGCCTGTCCGCCGTCGAGGGTGTCGAGCGCCTCCCGTACAGCCTGAAGATCCTCGCCGAGAACCTCCTGCGCACGGAGGACGGCGCCAACATCACCGCGGACCACGTCCGTGCGCTTGCGTCCTGGGACCCGGACGCGCAGCCCGACACCGAGATCCAGTTCACGCCCGCGCGCGTGATCATGCAGGACTTCACCGGCGTGCCCTGCGTCGTCGACCTCGCCACCATGCGCGAGGCCGTCGCGGAGCTCGGCGGCGACCCGTCGCGCATCAACCCGCTCGCGCCGGCCGAGATGGTCATCGACCACTCGGTGCAGATCGACGTCGCGGGCCGCTCGGACGCGTTCGAGCGCAACGTCGAGTTCGAGTACCAGCGCAACCACGAGCGCTACCAGTTCCTGCGCTGGGGCCAGACGGCGTTCGACGACTTCAAGGTCGTCCCCCCGGGCACCGGCATCGTGCACCAGGTGAACATCGAGTTCCTCGCGCGCACGATCATGACGCGCGAGGTCGGCGGGGTGCTGCGCGCCTACCCCGACACGTGCGTCGGCACCGACTCGCACACGACGATGGTCAACGGCCTCGGCGTGCTCGGCTGGGGCGTCGGCGGCATCGAGGCCGAGGCGGCCATGCTCGGCCAGCCCGTCTCGATGCTCATCCCGCGCGTCGTCGGCTTCAAGCTCAACGGGTCGATCCCCGCGGGCGTCACCGCGACCGACGTCGTGCTCACCATCACCCAGATGCTGCGCCAGCACGGCGTCGTCGGGAAGTTCGTCGAGTTCTACGGCGCGGGCGTGGCCCAGGTGCCGCTCGCGAACCGCGCCACGATCGGCAACATGAGCCCCGAGTTCGGCTCCACGGCCGCGATCTTCCCGATCGACGGCGTGACGATCGACTACCTGCGCCTCACGGGCCGCAGCGACGAGCAGCTCGCGCTCGTCGAGGCGTACGCCAAGGAGCAGGGCCTGTGGCTCGACCCCGAGTCCGACAGCTACGTCGAGCCGGTGTTCTCGGAGTACCTCGAGCTCGACCTCTCGACGGTCGTCCCGTCGATCGCCGGCCCCAAGCGCCCGCAGGACCGCATCGAGCTCGGCGAGGCGAAGGAGTCGTTCGCCTCCGCGATCCTCGACTACGTCGACGCCGGCGAGGCCGCGCCGTTCACGGGCCTCGACGAGTCGGTCGAGGAGACCTTCCCCGCGTCCGACCCGATCGCCGCCGCGGCGCACGACAACGAGTCGGACCACCCGGTCGCGCCGGGCCACGCCGACAGCGCGAAGCGCCCGCACAAGGTCGTCCCGGTGACGCTCGAGGACGGCACGTCGACCGAGCTCGACCACGGCCACGTGGTCATCGCGTCGATCACGTCGTGCACCAACACGTCGAACCCGTCGGTCATGCTCGCGGCCGCGCTGCTCGCGAAGAACGCGGTGGACCGTGGTCTCGCGTCGAAGCCGTGGGTCAAGACGTCGATGGCCCCCGGGTCGCAGGTCGTGACGAACTACTACGAGAAGTCGGGCCTCTGGCCGTACCTGGAGAAGCTCGGCTTCCACCTGGTCGGCTACGGGTGCGCGACGTGCATCGGCAACTCGGGCCCCCTGGCGGACGAGATCTCCGCGACGGTCAACGAGCACGACCTCTCGGTCGTCTCGGTGCTGTCCGGGAACCGCAACTTCGAGGGGCGCATCAACCCCGACGTGAAGATGAACTACCTCGCGTCGCCGCCCCTGGTCATCGCCTACGCGCTCGCCGGCACGATGGACTTCGACTTCGACGGGGAGCCCCTGGGCACGGACCCGCACGGCGAGCCCGTCTTCCTCCAGGACATCTGGCCGTCGCCCGAGGACGTCCAGGCGACGATCGACGCGTCGATCGACCGCGACATGTTCACCAAGGACTACGCGGACGTCTTCACCGGCGACGACCGGTGGCGCGCGCTCGAGACGCCCGAGGGCGACACGTTCGCGTGGGACGCGGAGTCGACCTACGTGCGCAAGCCCCCGTACTTCGAGGGCATGGGCATGGAGCCGTCGCCCGTCACGGACATCTCCGGTGCGCGCGTCCTCGCGAAGCTCGGCGACTCGGTGACCACGGACCACATCAGCCCCGCGGGCGCCATCAAGGTGGACTCGCCCGCCGGCAAGTACCTCGCGGAGCACGGCGTCTCGCGTCGCGACTTCAACTCCTACGGCTCGCGCCGCGGGAACCACGAGGTCATGATCCGCGGCACGTTCGCGAACATCCGCCTGCGCAACCAGCTCCTCGACGGCGTCGAGGGCGGGTACACCTACAACTTCGTCAAGGACGCGCAGGACACGATCTACGACGCGGCGCAGGACTACGCGGCCCAGGGCACGCCGCTCGTCATCCTGGGCGGCAAGGAGTACGGCTCCGGCTCGTCGCGCGACTGGGCGGCCAAGGGCACGGCGCTCCTGGGCGTCAAGGCCGTCATCACGGAGAGCTTCGAGCGCATCCACCGCTCGAACCTCATCGGCATGGGCGTCCTGCCGCTGCAGTTCCCGGCGGGCGAGAACGCGGGGTCGCTCGGCCTCGACGGCACCGAGACGTTCGACATCGCCGGCATCACGGCGCTGAACGGCGGCTCCACGCCCTCGACGGTGAAGGTCACCGCGACCAAGGGTGACGGCACGAGCGTCGAGTTCGACGCGGTCGTGCGCATCGACACCCCCGGCGAGGCGGACTACTACCGCAACGGCGGCATCCTCCAGTACGTGCTGCGCTCCCTGGTGGCGTGAGCCACCGCTAGCGCTGCGGGCCTGCCCGACGGCGCACGCGCACCCTGGCGGGGGGGGGGGGCCCACCGCCGCGGGGGGCCCCCCCCGCGCCGGGGCGCCCCCGCGCGCGCTCTGCGGGGGCGTGGCGGGTGCGAACACACACACAACCCCCCCC
>NZ_JBHXIC010000041.1:5035-28611 GCF_042723955.1 Cellulosimicrobium cellulans
CCTACAACGACGGCCACGCCACCTACCACTCACCCAATGCCTGCGGGCGCGAGGGCGACTTCGCGGCGGCGGCCCCCGCGCCCCGCCCCGCCGCGCCGCCCCCCCCCCCGCCGTGCGTCGGCCCTCGGCGCTGCGAGAGACTGGGGCATGGCGAGCGAGAACACGACCCAGCCCACCAACGCGGACGTCGAGGCGTTCCTCGCGGCGGTGGAGCATCCCGTCCGGCGCCGCGACGCGCACCGTCTCGTCGAGCTTTTCTCCCGGGTCACGGGGGAACCGCCGCGGATGTGGGGCTCGTCGATCGTCGGGTTCGGCACGTACCACTACCGCTATGCGAGCGGCCGCGAGGGCGACATGGCGGCGGCGGGCTTCTCGCCGCGCAAGGCCGCGACGACCGTGTACCTCATGGACGGCGTCGACGCCCATACCGAGGTCCTGGGGCACCTCGGTCCGCACACCGTCGGCAAGGGCTGCCTCTACGTGAACGACCTCGACGCCGTCGACCTCGGCGTCCTGGAGGAGGTCGTGCGCTGCTCCTACGCGACCCTCACGGACGACCCCGAGTTCGGCCGCCGGCTCTCCGGTCCGTCGGCGCAGGAGCCCTACTGACGCGACCGCGCCGTCGGGTCAGAGGGGGGCGTCGAGCGTGCGGGTCCGGTCCCAGGGCTCGGTCCAGCCGAGCCGGTCGAAGAGCGCGTCGAGAATGCCGCCCGTGAACCCCCACACGAGGTGCTCGCGCCCGTCCGCCTCGACGAGGAAGCCGGGGCTCTTGTGCACGCGGCGGTCGCGCCGGACCGTGACCGTGCGACGACGCTCGGGGTCGAGGAGGTCGGCGACGGGGACGCGGAACACGTGCGCGGACTCGGCCGCGTCGACCGCGCGGACGAGTGTGGGGCGCGCCCACCACGCGAGGACCGGGGTCACGAGGTGGTTGCTCACCGGCACGGGGAGCTCGCCGAGCGTGCCGAGCACGTCGACCCCGTCGGGCTCGAGCCCCGTCTCCTCCTCGGCCTCGCGCAGCGCGGCGCCGACCGGGCCGCCGTCCTCGGGCTCGAGCCGCCCTCCGGGAAAGGCGACCTGCCCGGGGTGGTGACCGAGCGTCGCGGCACGCGCGAGGAGGAGCACGTCGAGGTCGCGCGGCACCGAGGCCGTCGCGTGCTCCGCCGGGACGTGGTCGAGCGCTCCGAACAGCAGGAGGACGGCGGCGCGGCGGGCGTCGTCCCGCAGCGCACCGACGGCGTGGCGCCACGGCTCGGGCCAGGCGCCGCCGTCGCGGGCGAGCGCGACGAGCTGCTCGCGCGCGAGCGGGCGCGAGGCCGCCGGGCCGGCCGTCACCAGCTCACCGGGAGCGGGCGGCCCTCCTCGTAGCCCGCGGCGGACTGGATGCCCACGACCGCGCGGTCGGCGAACTCCGCGAGGCTGGACGCCCCGGCGTAGGTCGCGGAGCTGCGCAGCCCCGACGTGATCTGGTCGAGGAGGTCCTCGACGCCCGGGCGCTGCGGGTCGAGGAACATGCGCCCCGAGCTGATGCCCTCCTCGTAGAGGGCCTTGCGCGCGCGGTCGAACGGCGAGCCCCCCGCGGTGCGCGCCGCCACGGCGCGCGCCGACGCCATGCCGAAGCTCTCCTTGTAGAGCCGGCCGGTGCCGTCGTCGTGCAGGTCGCCGGGCGACTCGTACGTGCCCGCGAACCACGAGCCGATCATCACCTGGGAGGCGCCCGCGGCGAGCGCGAGGGCGACGTCGCGCGGGTGGCGCACGCCGCCGTCGGCCCACACGTGCTTGCCGAGCTCGCGCGCCGCGGCGGCGCACTCGAGGACGGCGGAGAACTGCGGGCGCCCGACGGCGGTCATCATGCGCGTCGTGCACATCGCGCCCGGGCCGACGCCCACCTTGACGATGTCGGCGCCCGCCGCGACGAGGTCGCGCACGCCGTCCGCCGTGACGACGTTGCCCGCGACGACCGGGACGTCGGGGCCCACGGAGCGGACGGCGTCGAGCGCCTGGAGCATCTTGGCCTGGTGCCCGTGCGCCGTGTCGACGACGAGCACGTCCACGCCCGCCGCGAGGAGTTCCTTGGCCTTGGCGGCGACGTCGCCGTTGATCCCGACCGCGGCGCCGACGCGCAGGCGTCCGGCGGCGTCGAGCGCGGGCGCGTAGACGGACGAGCGCAGCGCGCCCTTGCGCGTGAGGACGCCGACGAGCGCGCCGTCGCGCGTCACGGGCGCGACCTTGAGGCGCGCGGTGTGGAGCTGGTCGTAGGCCGCCTCGAGCCCGGCGCGGCCGCCGTCGAGGACGGATGCGTCGAGGACCAGGGGGTCGGTGGTCATGACCTGGTGGACCTGGGTGAAGCGGTCGACGTCGGCGCAGTCGGCCTCCGTGACCACGCCGACCGGGCGCCCGTCGTCCACGACCACCGCGGCGCCGTGCGATCGCTTGCCGATGAGGGTGAGGGCCGTGTGGACCGTGTCGTGCGGGCCGACGACCACGGGCGTCTCGATGACGGGGTCCTTGGACTTCACGTCGGCGACCACGTCGGCGACGACGTCGGTCGGCACGTCCTGCGGGATGATCGCGACGCCGCCGCGGCGCGAGACCGTCTCGGCCATGCGGCGGCCCGCGACGGCGGTCATGTTCGCGACGACGACCGGGATCGTGGTCCCCGTCCCGTCCGCGGAGGAGAGGTCGACGTCGAAGCGCGAGGCGACCTCGGAGCGCGACGGGACGAGGAACACGTCGCCGTACGTGAGGTCGGTCGCGGGGGACTGGCCGGGCAGGAAGCGCATGCCCCCATCCTACGAGGTCGCGGTCCTCCGATGTCCGCAGAGCGGAAGTGACATTCCACGCGACGGTGGTCCGTGCGTCCGGCGCCGGAGTGTGCGTCAATGACGTGAAGGTCCCGTCGCCCCGCGCACCGCTGCGCAGGTCACCTGCCCGGACGGCCTAGAGTTGTCGGGCTGGTCGCACGGGAACGGAACGGAGCATCTGCATGAGCCTGCTTGGCACGATCACCTCGCCCGAGGACGTGCAACGGCTGACCCCGGAGCAGGCGCGGGAGCTCGCCGCCGAGATCCGCGCGTTCCTCGTCGACTCGGTCTCGCGCACCGGAGGGCACCTCGGCCCGAACCTCGGCGTCGTGGAGCTGACGATCGCCATGCACCGCGTGTTCTCGTCCCCGACGGACACATTCGTGTTCGACACGGGCCACCAGTCCTACGTGCACAAGCTCCTGACCGGGCGCCAGGACTTCTCGGCGCTGCGCAAGAAGGACGGGCTCTCCGGGTACCCGTCGCGCGCCGAGTCGGAGCACGACGTCGTCGAGAACTCGCACGCGTCGACGGCCCTCTCGTGGGGCGACGGCATCGCGAAGGCCAACGTCGTGCGCGGCCTCACCGACCGCCACGTCGTGGCGGTCATCGGCGACGGCGCCCTCACCGGCGGCATGGCGTGGGAAGCCCTCAACAACATCGCCGAGAGCCAGGACCGGCGCCTCGTGGTCGTCGTCAACGACAACGGGCGCTCGTACTCGCCCACGATCGGCGGCCTCGCGCACCACCTCTCCACGCTGCGCACGACGCACGGCTACGAGAGCTTCCTGCAGTGGGGCAAGCGCACCCTCAACCGGTCCGGGGCGCCCGGCCGGTTCGCGTACGAGTGGCTGCACGGCCTGAAGAAGGGCCTCAAGGACGTCGTCGCCCCGCAGGGCATGTTCGAGGACCTCGGCATCAAGTACGTCGGGCCCGTCGACGGCCACGACGTGGAGGCCATGGAGCACGCGCTGCGCCGGGCCAAGGCGTACGGCGCGCCAGTGATCGTGCACGCGCTCACCGAGAAGGGCCGTGGCTACACGCCCGCCGAGCAGGACGTCGCCGACCGCTTCCACGCCGTGGGGAAGATCCATCCCGAGACGGGCCTGCCGGTCGCGCCGTCGCGCTTCGGCTGGACGAGCGTCTTCGCGGACGAGATCGTCCAGATCGGTCGCCGCCGGACCGACGTCGTCGCGATCACGGCGGCGATGCTCGAGCCCGTGGGGCTCAAGCCCTTCGCGCAGGCGTTCCCGGAGCGCACGTTCGACGTCGGCATCGCCGAGCAGCACGCGGCGACCTCGGCGGCCGGCATGGCGTTCGCGGGGCTGCACCCCGTGGTCGCCGTGTACGCGACGTTCCTCAACCGCGCCTTCGACCAGGTGCTCATGGACGTCGCGCTGCACAAGGCGGGGGTGACGTTCGTGCTCGACCGCGCGGGCATCACGGGTGACGACGGCGCGAGCCACAACGGCATGTGGGACATGGCGATGCTCCGCATCGTCCCCGGCCTGCGGCTCGCCGCGCCGCGCGACGAGGAGACGCTGCGGACGGCGCTGCGCGAGGCCGTGGACGTCGACGACGCGCCGACGGTCGTGCGCTACCCCAAGGGGGCGCTGTCGGAGGCCCTGCCCGCCGTCGACACGGTGGACGGCGTGGACCTGCTCGCGGTGCCGGACGGCTCCGCGGAGGCCGGCGCCGCGGGCTCGGCCCCCCGCACCCGCGTCCTGCTCGTCGGCCCCGGATCGATGGCGCGCGTCGCGCTCGAGGCAGCGGAGTCGCTCACGGCGCACGGCGTCGACGTCACCGTCGCGTCCCCGACCTGGGTCCTGCCGATGCCGAGCGCGCTCGTCAAGCTCGCGGGGGAGCACGACCTCGTCGTGAGCATCGAGGACGGCGTCGCCGACGGCGGCGTGGGCGCGCTCCTCGCGCAGCGCTCGCTCGAGGGCGGCGTGCGCACACCCGTGCACGCGCTCGGGCTGCCCGCGCAGTTCCTCGACCACGCGACCCGCGACCAGGTGGCGTCGGCGTACCGTCTCACGTCGGCCGACGTCGCGCGCGACGTCCTGGACGCGCTGGCTGCGCTCGCGCGCGACTGAGCGCGGGATCCGCGCCCGCCCGGTCCGCGGACGACCGCCGGAGCACCGCGCTCAGGCGCGGACACCGCGACGGGGTGCGTGGGCGGCGCGCTAGGGTCCGGGGCGTGATCTGGCTCCTGGACCTCGACAACACCCTCGTCGGGCGCGACGAAGCGTTCGCCGCCTGGGCGGCCGACGCCGTCGCGCGCGCCGGGCGCGACGCCTCCGACCTCGCGGCGATCGTCGCGGCCGACCAGGGTGGCCACGCGCCCAAGCGCGACGTGGCCCGCGTCATCGTCGACCGGCTCGGGCTGGGCGGCGAGGCGGACCTGGACGTCGTGGTGACCCGCTTCCGCCACGGCATCCTCGACCACGTGCGCGCCTACGCCGGCGTGCTCGACGCCCTCGACGCGCTGCGCGACCGCGGCGACCGGGTCGTCGTCGTCACGAACGGCACGTCCGACCAGCAGCGCGGCAAGATCGCCCGCTGCGCGGTCGAGCCGCACGTCGACGCGATCGTCGTCTCCGACGAGGAGGGCGTCGCCAAGCCCGACCCGCGCCTGCTGGAGATCGCGCTCGACCGCGTCGGGGCGCGGGACGCCGACCGTGCCGGTGTCTGGATGGTCGGCGACGCCGCCCACCTCGACGTCGCGGCGGGTCGTGCGGCCGGCGTGCGCACGGCGTGGGTCTCGCACGGCCAGGCCTGGGCGGGCGGCGACGCGCCCGACGTCGTCGCGACCACGACCCTCGAGGTGCTCGCGGCCTGCGCCGCGGTCACCGTCTGACGCGAGCCCGGCCGGGACGCCGCGCACCGCACCCGGCCGCCTCGCGGCGGATCAGGAGTGCGTGACCTCGACGGCCTGCTCGACGACGGCGCGCAGGTCCCCGCCGGACGCCGCGTGCCATGCGCGCTGGCGCTGGGCACCGTTCCCGCCCGACCAGAGGCGTCCGAGGAGCTCCGTCACGGCGTCGAGGTCGCCCGCGTCGACGAGCGCGTCGCGGACGTGCGCGACGAGCAGCCCGACGACGTCGTGCGCCGGGGCGGGGCGCCACGTGAGCGGCGAGACCAGGTCCTCCTCGAGGCCCGAGCGCCCGGCGCGCCACGACGCGGTCCGCAGGATCTCGGGGCGGAGCTCCGGGGGCGCGGTGCCGTCCGCCGCCTCGCGTGCTGCCGTCTCGACGAGGCCGCGGCAGAGGGCTGCGAGGAGCGTCGCGGTGTCGGGGTCGAGGCACACGTCGGCGACGCGGATCTCGACCGTCGGGTAGCGGGAGGACAGCCGGGCGTCGAAGTAGACCATGTTCTCGTCGAGGATCGTGCCGGTCGCGACGAGCCCGTCGACCGCCGCCCGGTACGCCTCGGGAGAGCCGAACGCCCGGGTCGGCCCCGACGTCGGCCAGCGCGACCAGACCTGGGACCGGAAGCTCGCGTACCCGCTGTCCTGACCCTGCCAGAACGGCGAGTTCGTGCTCAGCGCGAGGAGCGTGGAGAGCCACGGCCCGATGCGGTCGAGAACGGCGACGCCCTCGGTGTCGTCCGCGACGGCGACGTGGACGTGGCACCCGCTCGTGAGCTGCTCGCGCGCCGTGAGCCCGAACGCGGCGCGGGCCTCGAGGTAGCGCAGGCGGGAGACGGTGGTGCCCTCGAAGGGCAGCGGCGAGGTGGAGAGCGCGGCGACCCGGGCGCCGACGCGGTCCGCGGCGTCCTGGGCACGCCGACGGCCCTCGCGGATCTCCGTCGCGAGGTCGTCGAGCTCGCGCCGCGGGTGCGTGGCCGTCTCGAGCTGCTCCTCCATGAACTCCGACTCGAGCGAGCCGGTCCCGCCGCCCTTCTCGTCGGTGCCCGACGCCTCCAGGGCCTCTGCGGCCCGGGCGACCGGTTGGCCGTCGTCGCCGACGAGCAGGAACTCTTCCTCGACCCCTACGGTGCGCTTCACCCGGGCAGTCTCACACGGAAGCCGTGAGCACGTCGGGCGGGCGTGTGACGTGCGTCCGTGTCGTGCGTCACGGGCGCGCGCTGCCGTGGTCGCCAGCCGGCCCCGAGGGCTTGTGAAGGTCATCACAAGGGGTGGTCGCGTCGGGGTGCGAGCAGCGAGGAAACCGCGAGATCCTGCGGTTCCTGCGAGGTCCCGTCCGGCTCGGGACCTAGGTCCCCGGACACCCCGAAACACCTCCGCGCGGGGCGTCGTGAACCTAGCCTGGAGGTGGCGAAGGAGCCCGACGGAACCTCGACCGAGGGCCTCCACCCGGGGCCTCGCGAGACCGGCGGGCCCGGCCGGCGCGCGGACCCGCGCGTCAGGCACGAGGGAGGTCCAGATGACCAGCGTTTCCGAGGCACCCGGCACGACGAGCGGCGGCCGTGCGGTGGAGGGCAGCGTCGACCCGCAGCACGACACCGCGCACGTCCCCGCGTGGGAGGGCTTCACCGACGGCCCGTGGCGCGACACGGTCGACGTGCGCGACTTCATCCAGCGCAACTACCGCCCGTACACGGGCGACGCGTCGTTCCTCGCCGGGCCCACGGAGCGCACGACGGGGATCTGGGACACGCTGTCCGCGATGTTCCCCGAGGAGCGGGAGATGGGGATCTACGACGTCGACCCCCACACGCCCGCGGGGATCACGGCGCACGCCCCCGGCTACATCGACAAGGCGCACGAGGTGATCGTGGGCCTCCAGACCGACGCCCCGCTCAAGCGCGCGATCATGCCGAACGGCGGCTGGCGCATGGTTGAGGGCGCGCTCCAGACCTACGGCTACGAGGTCGACGAGACCCTGAAGAAGGTCTTCACCGAGTACCGCAAGACGCACAACCAGGGCGTGTTCGACGTCTACCCGCCGAACGTGCGCGCGGCCCGCAGCTCGCACATCATCACCGGCCTGCCCGACGCCTACGGCCGCGGCCGGATCATCGGCGACTACCGCCGCGTCGCGCTCTACGGCGTCGACGCGCTGATCGCCGCGAAGAAGCTCGACAAGCTCGGGCTCGACACGCAGCCCTTCAGCGAGAAGGTCGTGCGCGAGCGCGAGGAGCACGCCGAGCAGATCCGCGCGCTCGGCGAGCTCAAGGAGATGGCGGCCGAGTACGGCTACGACATCTCGGGCCCGGCGACCACCGCCCGCGAGGCCGTGCAGTGGCTCTACTTCGCCTACCTCGCCGCGGTGAAGGAGCAGAACGGCGCCGCGATGTCGCTCGGGCGCACGTCGACCTTCCTCGACGTGTTCCTCGACCGCGACCTCGAGGCCGGGCGCATCACGGAGTCCGAGGCCCAGGAGATCATCGACGACTTCGTCATCAAGCTGCGCATCGTGCGGTTCCTGCGCACGCCCGAGTACGACGCGCTGTTCTCCGGCGACCCGACGTGGGTCACCGAGACCATCGGCGGCATGGGCGAGGACGGGCGCCCGCTCGTCACCAAGAACTCGTTCCGCTTCCTCCAGACGCTCTACAACCTCGGCCCGGCCCCCGAGCCGAACATGACGGTCTTCTGGAGCCCCGAGCTGCCGCAGGGGTTCAAGGACTACTGCGCGCAGGTCTCGATCGACACGTCGGCCGTCCAGTACGAGTCGGACGAGCTCATCCGGGCTGCCTGGGGCGACGACGCGGCGATCGCGTGCTGCGTGTCCCCGATGCGGGTCGGCAAGCAGATGCAGTTCTTCGGCGCGCGCGTGAACCTCGCCAAGACGCTGCTCTACGCGATCAACGGCGGGCGCGACGAGATCTCGGGCAAGCAGGTCTCGCCCGTGGCGGCCCCGGTCGAGGGCGACGTGCTCGACTTCGACGACGTCATGGCGAAGTTCGACGCGACGATGGACTGGCTCGCCGAGACCTACGTCGAGGCGCTCAACTGCATCCACTGGTCGCACGACAAGTACGCGTACGAGCGCATCGAGATGGCGCTGCACGACAAGGACGTGCTGCGGACCATGGCGTGCGGCATCGCGGGCCTGTCCGTCGCGGCGGACTCGCTGTCGGCGATCAAGCACGCCAAGGTCTCCGTCGTCCGCGACGAGCGTGGCCTCGTCGTCGACTACGTCACCGAGGGCGAGTACCCCACGTACGGCAACGACGACGACCGGGCCGACGCGATCGCCGTCGACCTCGTCGAGCGCTTCATGGCGAAGGTGCGCACGCACCCGACGTACCGTGACGCGGTGCCCACGCAGTCGGTCCTGACGATCACGTCGAACGTCGTGTACGGCAAGGCGACGGGCAACACGCCCGACGGCCGCCGGGCCGGCGAGCCGTTCGCCCCGGGTGCCAACCCGATGAACGGGCGCGACACGCACGGCATGCTCGCCTCGGCGCTCTCGGTGGCCAAGCTGCCGTACGACGAGGCGCAGGACGGCATCTCGCTGACCAACACGGTCGTGCCGAGCGGCCTCGGGCGCACCAAGGAGGAGCAGGTCACCAACCTCGCCGGCCTCCTGGACGCCTACATCGGGTCCGAGGGTTACCACATGAACGTCAACGTGCTGAACCGCGAGACGCTCCTGGACGCCATGGACCACCCGGAGAACTACCCGCAGCTGACGATCCGCGTGTCCGGGTACGCGGTGAACTTCGTCCGCCTCACGCGCGAGCAGCAGCTGGACGTGCTCTCGCGCACCTTCCACGGCGCGCTCTGACGAGCCCTGACGAGCCCTGAGGAGCCACCCATGACCGTCACCCTTCCCGGCCCCACCGTCCGCCCGTCGCGCGGGTGCGGCGTCGTCGGGGGCACCCTGCCCGACGATGCCACGCGTCTCGACGTCCCGGGCGCCCCGACCGCCGGGGCCGAGCCCGCGGCGTCGGGCACGCCCGTGGGCCACGCCCGCCGGGCGGGCGCGGGCCTGGACGGGCTGACGGTCGCGGACGTGGACCGGGCCGACAAGCTCGCGGCGATGCGCGCGGGCGAGCTCGGCTCGGTCCACTCCTGGGAGCTCGTCACCGCCGTGGACGGCCCGGGGACGCGCCTCACGGTGTTCCTCAACGGGTGCCCGCTGCGGTGCCTGTACTGCCACAACCCCGACACGTTCGCCATGAAGGACGGTCGGCCCGTCACGGCGGACGAGCTCCTGGGGCGCGTCAAGCGCTACCTGCCCGTCTTCCGGGCCACCCACGGGGGGCTCACGCTCTCCGGCGGCGAGGTGCTCATGCAGCCCGCGTTCGCGGCACGAATCCTGCGCGGCGCGAAGGCCATGGACGTGCACACCGCGCTCGACACGTCCGGCTTCCTCGGTGCCAACGCGACCGACGCCATGCTCGACGACACGGACCTCGTGCTGCTCGACGTGAAGTCGGGCGACCCCGACACCTACAAGAAGGTCACGAGCCGCGACCTCGAGCCGACGCTGCGGTTCGGGCGCCGGATCGCCGAGCGCGGCCTCACCGGCCACGCGCCCGAGGTGTGGGTGCGCTTCGTCTTCGTCCCGGGCCTCACCGACGACGTGGACAACGTCGAGAAGGTCGCGGAGTACGCGGCCTCGCTCAACGCGATCCGCCCCGGCACGGTGACGCGCGTGGAGGTGCTGCCCTTCCACCAGATGGGCCGCGACAAGTGGGACGCGCTGGGTCGCACCTACGAGCTCGACGACACGCCGGCGCCGTCGGCCGAGCTCACCGAGCGCGTGCGCGACCAGTTCCGCGCCCACGGCCTGACGACGTACTGACGAGCGACCGCCCGGTCGCCGAGACGTGAGGATCGGCCCCGGATCTGCACGATTCCGGGGCCGATCCTCACGTCTCGACAGCACCGCGCACCCGGTCGGGTCAGGGACGTAGGGTGCACGAGTGCCAGCAGCGACCGTCGACACCCACGACCCTCGATGGACCGACATGGGCCGGCGGTGGACCGAGCGCGTCGCCGGCGCGCTCGCCGACCTCGCGAGCCGCGACGGCACGGACCCGGTCGTCGTGGAGCACATCGGGTCGACGGCCGTCCCCGGGCTCGCAGCGAAGCCGATCATCGACCTCCAGGTGCGCGTCGAGCCCTTGTCCTCGAAGGACGCGGTGGAGGCGGCGCTCCGGCCGCTCGGGTTCTCGATCGCGCGCGGGGCGCGTCCCGACTCGCCGGGCGTGTACCGCGACATCCCCCGCCCGGGCGCGGACCCGGACCCGGACCTGTACCGCAAGCGCCTGCTCACTCGCCCCGGCGTGGACGGCGAGCCGCCCGTGATCCTGCACGTCCGCCGCCTCGACTCGCCCTTCGCCGCGTACGTCGTCGCGTTCCGCGACTGGCTGCGCGCCGTACCTGCCGAGGCTGCGGCGTACGAGGCGACGAAGCGCAGCCTCGCCGCACGCCACGCGGACGCCGACGACTACGACGACTACACGCGCGACAAGACGGCGTTCCTCGACGCGGCCCAGGCCCGGATGGAGCGCTGGCTCGCTGCGCGCGACGCCGCGGAGGCCCGTCCCCGATGACAGACTCCGTTCTCGGCGGGTCCGTCACGTTCCCGCGCCACGGCATGCTCGTCGACGCCGGCGTGGTCCTGCGGGGATGACCGTTCCAAGCCCGCGGCCCGACGTCGCGACCGCGCGGAGCGTCGTCACGGAGGCGGACGGCCTCGCCGCGCGGCTCGCGGTGCTCGCGGCTTCTCCCGGCGCGGCGCGCGAGCTGGTGCGCTCGGCGTTCGGTGACAGCCGCGAGGAGAAGGTCCTGGCGCGCCTCGACACCGTGGGCGTCGGATCGCTGCGCGACGTCACGCGCGAACGCCTGCGGCTCGGGGCGCTCGCGGACGCGGGCGTGCGCACGGTGGGGGAGGTCGCGCGGCTCGGGCGTGACGGCCTCGAGAAGCTGCCCGAGATCGGCCCGCAGACCGCGACGCACCTGCTCGCCGCGGTCGAGCAGGTCGCGCGTGCGGTGCGCGAGAGCCTGCGCTTCCGCATCGACCTCACCCCGACGGATCCGGTCGCGACCGCACTCGTCCAGGCGCTGCACACGCTCGACCAGGCCGACGCCGCCGTCACGCGGTACGGCGACCAGGTGCGCGCCGCGCTCACCGAGCACGGGCGCGTGCGCGACGACGCGCTCGTCGCCGCGAGCGGGCCGCGACGGCTGATCGCGTGGGGCGAGCGGCGCCGTCGGGCTTTCGCGGCGGTCTCGACGCTCGCCGGGATCGTGGAGCGAGCGCGCGTGACGGGGCTGGACGAGGACGCCCGGCGGGTCACCGCGCTGCTCACCGAGCCCGCGCGCCCGTACGACGTCTGGACGGACTTCCGGCGCCGGTCCGCGGCGTACTACGCGCTGCTCGACGGCGTCGCGCCCACCGGACGCGACGTCGCCGCCGCGGCGGGCCACCTGCCGGCCGAGCTCGTCGACCGCGTGCAGACGCAGGCGCTCGACGAGTCGCTGCTGCGGGTGTCGCTGCGCGGCTACCAGGCGTTCGGGGCGCGCTTCGCGCTCGCGCAGCGGCGCGTCGTCCTGGGCGACGAGATGGGCCTCGGCAAGACCGTCCAGGCGATCGCCGTCGTCGCGCACCTCCTCGCGCGCGGCGCGACGCACGCGCTCGTCGTGTGCCCCGCGAGCGTCCTGGAGAACTGGGCGCGCGAGCTGCGCGCGCACGCGGACCTCCCGGTGCACGCCGTCCACGGCGAGGACCGCGACGAGGCCGCCGAGGCGTGGCGTGCGTCCGGCGGCGTCGCCGTCGTGACGTTCGCGGGCCTGCGCCGTGCCGGGACCGAGGCGTTCGCGACCGCCGCGGCCGCCGGCCCCGCCGTGCTCGTCGTGGACGAGGCGCACTACGTGAAGAACCCGCTCGCGAAGCGGTCGGTGGCGGTCGCGGCGCTCGCGGACAGGTCGCAGCACGTGCTGCTCCTCACCGGGACCCCGATGGAGAACCGGGTCGCCGAGTTCCGCACCCTGCTCGGCTACCTCCAGCCCGAGCTCGCGGCACGCCTCGACGCCGCACACGGCGCCGCCGGGCCCGACGCGTTCCGGCACGCCGTCGCGCCCGCCTACCTGCGACGCAACGCCGAGGACGTGCTCGAGGAGCTGCCCGAGCTCGTGCAGGTCGACGAGTGGGAGCGGCTCGGCGCGGTCGACGGCACGGCGTACCGCGAGGCGGTCGCGGCGGGGTCGTTCATGGCGATGCGGCGCGCGGCGTTCGCGGTCGACCACCCGGAGGACTCGGCCAAGCTGCGCCGACTCGTCGAGCTCGCGAGCGAGGCGGCCGAGAACGGGCGCAAGGTGGTGGTGTTCTCGTACTTCCGGGACGTGGTCGACGTCGTCGTGCGCGCTCTGGGCGACCTCGCGCTCCCGCCTTTGACCGGGTCGGTGCCCGTGCGCACGCGTCAGACGATCGTCGACGACTTCACCGCTTCCGAGACCCCGCGCGTGCTCGTCAGCCAGATCGACGTCGGGGGAGTGGGCCTCAACCTCCAGGCCGCCTCCGTGGTCATCCTCTGCGAGCCCCAGACCAAGCCCACGACCGAGGCGCAGGCCGTCGCTCGCGCCCACCGCATGGGGCAGGTCGAGACCGTCCAGGTGCACCGCCTGCTCACGGTCGACAGCGTCGACGAGCACCTCGTGCGCCTGCTCGGCACCAAGGCGCGGCTGTTCGACGCGTACGCGCGCCGCAGCGCGCTCGCCGAGGAGGTCGCGGGCGCGGTCGACGTGTCCGAGGCGTCGCTCGCGCGCGCGGTGGTCGACGCCGAGCGCGCCCGGTTGTTCGTCGACCCGGCGGTCACGTCCGTCGAGGACGCGCCCGTCGTCGACGCCGTCGCGGAGGACGAACCGGTCGAGCGCTGACGCGGTGCCGTGCACCCGGTCGGCGCGCCCGCCGGTGCGCCACGGCATAGCGTGGCGTCATGACCGCGACCGACGCCCTTCCCCCGCTCACCCCGCTGCCCGAGGACTGGTCCACGGCGCTCGCCGTCGTCGCCCATCCCGACGACATGGAGTTCGGCGCAGCCGCGGCAGTCGCGCGGTGGACGGGCCAGGGCAAGCGGGTCGTGTACTGCATGGTGACGAGCGGCGAGGCCGGTATCGACGGCATGGACCCCGACGAGGCGCGTCGCGTGCGCGAGGCGGAGGAGATCGAGTCCGCGCGGATCGTGGGCGTCGACGAGGTGGAGTTCCTCGGGCTGGCCGACGGCGTCCTCGAGTACGGACTGCCGCTGCGGCGGGCGATCGCGGGCGCGGTCCGGCGCCACCGGCCCGACGTCGTGATCACCGGGAACTACCGCGAGACGTTCCCGGGCGGGATGCTCAACCAGGCGGACCACATCGCGACAGGACGAGCCGTCGTCGACGCCGTGCGCGACGCGGGGAACCGGTGGGTCTTCCGCGAGCAGGTCGAGACGGACGGTGTCGAGCCCTGGGGCGGCGTGCGCCAGGTCTGGGTCGCGGGCTCGCCCGACGCCGCGCACGGCGTCGACGTCAGCGCGACCTTCGACGCGGGCGTCGACTCCCTGCGCGCGCACGCCGCCTACCTCGACGGCCTCGGCTGGGCAGACTTCGACCCGGCCGCGTTCCTCGCGTCCATGAGCGCGCCCACGGGCGAGCGCATGAGTGTCACGCACGCGGTCGCGTTCGAGGTCCTGCGGATGGGCTGGGAAGACTGACTCAGGCGGGGTCGGGCTGGTCCTCGATCTCGACGACCTTCAGCTCGGGCGTGAACCCGAACAGCGCGCCGTCGCGCGAGCCGACCCACCACTTCCCGCACATCGCGGTCGCCGACTGCTCGGTGCCCTCGTCCCACCACGACGCCTCGAGCGTCGCCGTCGTGCGGTAGTCGGTGGCGGTCAGCTCGCCACGCTCGGGCCGAGGCTCCAGGGGGTGCCGCGCCGAGACGGGGGTGCAGCTCTCGGGCAGCGCGCCGAGGTCGGCCGTCATCGTGAGGATCCGCTCGTCACCCGTCGTGCGGACCACCTCACGCACGTCGGTGGCGGAGTCGGGGACCCAGTCGGGGAGCACGGCATCAGCCTTGCCGGCCTTCCCGGTCGCGAACTCGTAGGTCTTGGTGTGGCCCGCGCGGTTCTCGGCGACCGCCTCGCCGAGGCTCCCGCACGCGGACAGCAGGAGCGCGGCGCCGGCGGCGAGCGTGAGCGCGCCGAGCATCCGGCGCTCGGTCGTGCCGCGCGGGGTCGTGGTCAGGGGAAGGTCGGTCGCGGGCTGGGCGGGGGTCCGGTTCGTCATGCCCACGACGCTACGGAGCGCGTGGCGGAGACGGATCGGGCCGCGAGCGGAACCTCCGCGCGGTCGTCGTACGACCACGGGAGGGCGCTCGCGGCCCGGTGTCCGTCCGCGGTGGGGTCAGGCGCGCGACGCCGCGGGGACGTTCGCGACGCCGTCGGGCAGGAACCGGCGGCCCAGGACCTTCTCGCTGTAGCCCGTGCGGTCGAGGTACGGCGTGATGCCGCCCAGGTGGAAGCCCCACCCCGCGCCGAGGATCATGCAGAGGTCGATCTGCGACGGGCTCGCGACCACGCCCTCGTCGAGCATGAGCCCGATCTCCTGCGTGAGCGCGGTGAGCACGGAGTCGAGGACGCCGGCCTCGTCCAGCGCTCCCGGGCCGCCCGCCTCGCCGGTCCCGAAGACCCGCTGGATCGCCGGGTCGACGGGCTTGGGAAGGCCCTTCGGCGCGTCGAGGACGACGGGGATCTGCTCGTCGACGATGCGCTGGAGGCCGGGGGACTCGGGGAACCGGTCGCCCAGGTCCTCGCGCAGCGACGTGAGGACGTGCAGGCCGACGGCGGGACCCACGAGGTCGAACAGTGCGAACGGCGGCATCGGCAGACCGAGCGGTGCGACCGCGCGGTCCGCGACCTCGACCGACGTGCCGTTCTCGACCGCCTCGACGATCTTGCCCATGAGCAGGATGAGCAGGCGGTTGACGACGAACCCGGGGTGGTCGGCGACGAGCACCGCCGTCTTGCGGAGCTTCTTCGTCATGGCGAACGCCGTGGCGAGCGCGGCGTCGTCGGTCTTCACCGCCTGGATGATCTCCACGAGCGGCATCTGGGCGACCGGGTTGAAGAAGTGCATCCCGACGACGCGCTCGGGGTGCTGCAGGTCGGCCGCCATCTCGGTGATCGAGAGCGCGGACGTGTTGGTCAGCAGCACGGCCTCGGGCGAGAGGACGCCCTCGAGCTCGGCGAAGACCTTCTTCTTGAGCCCGAGGATCTCCGTGACCGCCTCGATGACGACGTCGCAGCCCGCGAAGTCGCCGAGCTCGGTCGTGCCGTGCACGGAACCGACGATCCGCGCGCCGGTGTCCGCGGACATCCGGCCCGAGCCGACGAGCTTCTCGACCGTCGCGCGCACGTAGCCGAGGCCCTTGTCGACGCGCTCCTGGTCGAGGTCGCGCATGACGACCGGCACCTGGAGGCGCTGGGCGAACAGCAGCGCGATCTGCGCGGCCATGAGCCCGGCGCCGACGATCCCCACGCGGGTGACCGGGCGCGCGAGCTTCGCGTCGGGCGCGCCCTGGGGCCGCTTGCCCTTCGAGACGAGCTGGAACGCGTAGACGCTCGCGCGCATCTCGTCGCTCATGATGAGGTCCGCGAGGGCCTCGTCCTCGGCGGCGAACGCCTCCTCGCGCGACGCGGTGCGCGCGGCCGCGACGAGGTCGAGCGCGCGGTACGGCGCGGGGCGCGAGCCCGCGACCACGGCGTCGAGGCGCTGGCGCGTCCCGGCGACGACGGCGTCCCACACGGGCTGCGGGTCGAGCTCGCGCCGCTCGACGACGATCTCGCCGCGCAGCACGGCCTCGGCCCAGCGCAGCGAGGACTCGAGGAAGTCGGGCGCCTCGAAGAGCGCGTCGACGAGCCC
The DNA here is from genome assembly GCF_042723955.1 of Cellulosimicrobium cellulans. Taxonomy (GTDB): domain Bacteria; phylum Actinomycetota; class Actinomycetes; order Actinomycetales; family Cellulomonadaceae; genus Cellulosimicrobium; species Cellulosimicrobium cellulans_H. The sequence continues at coordinate 21,668 of NZ_JBHXIC010000041.1, forward strand.
GATCTCGTGCGCCTCCTTCGCCTTGAACGGCTTGTTCGCGGCGGGGCGGGCGAGGATGACGTCCATCGCCTTCTCGACGCCGAGCAGGCGCGGCACGAGGTAGGCGCCGCCCCAGCCGGGGACCAGGCCCAGGCCGACCTCGGGCAGCGCGAGCGCGCCGGCGTCGGACGCGACGGTGCGGTAGGTGCAGTTGAGCGCGACCTCGAGGCCGCCGCCGAGCGCGACGCCGTTGACGAACGCGAACGTCGGCACGCCCATGTCCTGCAGCAGCGTGTAGGCGGCGTGCCCGGCCCGCCCGAGGGCGAGCGCGTCGTCGCGCACCTGGACGGCCGCGGCCTGCGTGAGGTCCGCGCCCGCGGCGAGGAAGTACGGCTTGCCCGTGATCGCGACGGCGACGATCTCGCTGTCGGCGGCCCGGCGGCGCAGCGCCTCGAGAGCCGCGTGCAGCTCGGCGAGGCCCTCGGGGCCGAGCGTCGTCGGCTTGGTGTGGTCGAGCCCGTTGTCGAGCGTGAGCAGGGCGAGCGTGCCCGTCCCGCCGGGGAGCGCGACGTCGCGCACGAGCGAGTGTGTCACGCGCTCGCCGCGCGAGGTCTCCTTCGTGGCGCCCTGCTCGGCGGGGGCGGAGGTCTGGGTGTCGGTGGGTGCGCTCATCGTCAGTTCTCCGCGGTCTCGAAGGTGTGGCCGGAGTAGTCGGCGTGGTGCGGGTTCTCCCAGATGACGGTGCCGCCCATGCCGAGGCCGACGCACATGGTCGTCAGGCCGTAGCGCACCTCGGGGTGCTGCTCGAACTGGCGCGCGAGCTGCGTCATGAGGCGCACGCCCGACGACGCGAGCGGGTGGCCCATGGCGATGGCGCCGCCGTACTGGTTGACGCGCTCGTCGTCGTCCGCGATGCCGAAGTGGTCGAGGAACGCGAGCACTTGGACCGCGAACGCCTCGTTGATCTCGAACAGGCCGATGTCGTCGATCGCGAGGCCCGCGGACGCGAGCGCGCGCTCGGTCGCGGGGACCGGCCCGATGCCCATGACCTCGGGGTCGACGCCCGCGTACGCGTACGCGACGAGGCGCATGCGCGCCGGGAGCCCGAGCTCGTCGGCGACGTCGCCCGCGGCGAGCAGGCACGCCGTCGCGCCGTCGGTGAGCGGCGAGGCGTTGCCCGCGGTGACCTTGCCGCCGGGGCGGAACGGGGTCTTGAGGTCGCGGATGGAGTCGACCGTCGTGCCGGGACGGGGCAGCTCGTCGGCCGTGGCCAGTCCCCAGCCGAGCTCGGTCGACCGGGTCGCGACCGGCACGAGGTCGGGGGAGATGTCGCCGTTGGCGAGGGCCTTGGCGTACTTGGCCTGGCTCGCGACGGCGTACGCGTCGGCACGCTCCTTGGTGAGGTGCGGGTACCGGTCGTGCAGGTTCTCGGCCGTCGCGCCCATGACGAGCGCGGAGGAGTCGACGAGGCGCTCGGCGACGAACCGCGGGTTCGGGTCCGACCCCTCGCCCATGGGGTGGTGGCCCATGTGCTCGACGCCGCCCGCGACCACGACGTCCTGCGCGCCCACGGCGACGTTCGCCGCGGTGGTCGTGACCGCGGTCATCGCGCCCGCGCACATGCGGTCGATCGCGAAGCCGGGCACCGACTTGGGGAGCCCGGCAAGGACGGCGACGCTGCGGCCGAGGGTGAGTCCCTGGTCGCCGGTCTGCGTCGTCGCGGCGAGCGCGAGCTCGTCGATGCGCTCGGCGGGCAGCTCGGGGCGGCGACGCAGGAGCTCGCGGACCGTCTTCACGGCGAGGTCGTCCGCGCGGGTCTCGGCGTAGATCCCGTCGGGGCGCGCCTTGCCGAACGGGCTGCGGACGCCCTCGACGAAGACGACGTCGCGCACGGGGCGTCTGCGCGAGCGCTGGCTGGCCGCCTGGGTGGGTGCCGAGGTGGGAGAGGGGGCCTCGTTGGCCACGGTCATGGCATCTCCATCCGATGCAGATGGTCGGGACGGCGGTGTCCGGGAGCGGCACCGCTCGGGGGTCGTACGTGCGATACACGCTACCGCGAGTATCGGTAAAGCACGAGACCGATGCTACGACATGAAGAGACCCGGTATCGCATCAGGCGATACCGGGTCTCTTGGGAGGTGCTGGTCGAGCCGAGCGCGGCGGTCAGCGGCTCCCGCGGAGCTTGCGCACGACCTTCTTCGCCGTCGGCAGGCCCTTGTTCCAGGCGGAGTACCACATCGAGAACGGCACGTCGACGCTGTGCACCAGCTCGTCGTCGTGCTGGGCGAAGCTGCGCTTGAACTCGCTGATCCCGTCGTTGAGCAGCCCGTTCATGTCGTACCGCACGAGCCCGGCCTCCTGGGCGAGCGTGATGGCGTGCCACTTGACGGGAGCGTTCGCGCGCAGCTTGCGGCCCGCGTCGTTGATCCCGCCGTACAGCTCGAACGACGTCGTCGCCGACGACACGCACCACACGAACGACACCGGCGCGCCCTCGGCGAACGCGGCGACGAGCACCGAGTGCTCGCCGAGCTCGCGGTGGATCGCGAGGTAGTACTCGTCGTCGTGCAGCGCGAAGCCCGCTCGCTCGGCGGTCTCGTGGTAGACGTCGAGGACCTGGCGTACCTCGGCCTCGTCCGTCACGCGTCGCACCTCGAGTCCCGTGCGGGCCGCCTTGCGGATGTCGTACCGCGTGGTCTTGCCCATCGCCTTGGTCAGCTCGTCCTGGGACTTGGTCAGGTCGAGGATCAGGGTCACGGGGTAGAGGATCGGGTTCGCCGCAGGCCGGGCGTCGGGGAGCGTGAGGTGGGTCCCCACCGGCCAGTCGGGCTCGATCGTGATGCCCACGCCGCCCACGGCCGACTTGCACCACGCGACGACCGCCTGCGTCACCGCGTCGCGCGTCGCGTCGTCACCCACGCCGGGTCCGGCGCCCCACGTGCCCGTGCCCGACGGCTCGGCCGGCGCGATCACCGGGCCGCGCGGCACGTGGCACAGCGCCTTGAACTGCGCCGGGAGCGAGCGCACGAGCACCTGCGCCAGGCCGCGGACGCGGCCGTCGGCGTCCACCGCCTCCACGCGGTGCGGGGTCCACGCCCCCGTGGCCTTGACCTCGCCCCAGCCCCAGAGCTGGAGGGGGTGGCCGCCGAGCTCGTTCACCCGGGCGTCCCAGGAGGCGCGGTCGGTGACTGTCCGGATCGTCAGGTTCGCGTCGTGCACGCGGACGACCCTACCCGCTCGCTACCGTCCGACGATGCCGTCAAACGCCTCGGCGAGCGGCTGCGCGACGAGCGCCACCTGCCAGTCGCGCGCGCCCCGCCCGTGCAAGAACGCCGCGATCCCCGCCGCGTCCAGCGGCTCCGGGGGCGCCCAGCACAGGCGCCGCAGAGCATCGGGCTGGAGCACGTTCTCCACCGGGATCGCGTGCTGCTCCGAGATGCCCTGCACGACGCCGCGCGCCGCCTCCAGGCGGGCCGCGGCGCCGGGGTCGCGGTCGGCCCACGCGCGCGGCGGCGGCGGGGCGTCGGTGCGTGGACCGCGCGTCGTGGGGAGGGCGCTCGCGGGCAGCGCGAGCGCGGCGTCGATCGCCCGCTGCCAGTAGGCCGCGCGGCGGCGCGTGCCCTTGCCCGCGAACGGCGGCAGGTCGACGAGCTGGCCGGCCGTGCGCGGCAGGGCCTCGGCCGCGGCGACGATCGCGCGGTCGGGCAGGACCCGGCCCGGCGCGATGTCCCGGGCGCGCGCGGTCGCGTCGCGCGCCTCCCACAGGCTCCGGACCACGGCCAGACGGCGCGGGTCCCGCAGCGTGTGCGTGCCGGACGTGCGGCGCCACGGCTCCGGCCGCGGCGCGGGCGGCCCGGCGGTGCGCACCGCCTCGAACTCCTCCGCCGCCCAGCCCGACTTGCCCGCCTCGTCGAGGCGCTCCCCGAGCGCGCGGCGCAGCGGGACGAGCACCTCGACGTCGAGCGCGGCGTACCGCAGCCAGTCGTCCGGCAGCGGCCGGGTCGACCAGTCGACCGCCGAGTGCTCCTTGGCGAGACCGAGGCCGAGCACGTCCGCCACGACGGCCGCGAGGCCGACGCGCTCCATGCCGAGCAGGCGCGCCGCGAGCTCGGTGTCGAACACGCTCGCGGGGACCACGCCGTGCTCGGCGAGCCCTGGCAGGTCCTGCGACGCGGCGTGCAGCACCCACTCGGCGTCGCCGACCGCCTCGCGCAGCGGCGAGAGGTCGGGCACGGCGACGGGGTCGACGAGCGCCGTCCCCGCGCCCTCGCGGCGGACCTGGACGAGGTAGGTGCGCTGACCGTAGCGGTAGCCCGACGCGCGCTCCGCGTCGGCGGCGACCGGGCCGCTCGCGGCGGCGAACGCGTCGACGACGCGGGCGAAGGCCGCCGGCGTGTCGACGACCCGGCCGAGCCCGTCGGACGGCTCGGTGAGCGGCGTGACGACGGTCTGCTGCGTGCCGGTCGCGGGGGTCGGGTCGAGCGGCGGGGGTGCGGGTGCTGCGGTCGAGCTCATGGGCCCACGGTATTGCGTCGGGCGGGAGGTCGAGCACCGAGCGGCGTCACGCCGTCGGGCAGGGGCGGCAGCCCGGCGGCCGTGCACAGCAGCTGCGCCCACGCCGCGAGATGGTCACCGAGGTCCGCGGCGCCGTCGTCCCCCGTGGGCACCGGGGTCCACGACGCGCGCATCTCCAGCTCCACGTCGTTGTGCTTCCCGGCGAGCGCGCCGAAGCTCTGCGACAGGACGCGCGTCACGGTGCCGCCCTCCGCACGCACGGCGGCGCCCGTGTCGTGGAGCGCGTCCTCGAGCCACGTCCACGCGACCTCGGCGAGCATCTCCTCCGACGCCATCTCCGGCTCGAGCGTCGCGCGCACCATCGTCACCACGCGGAAGGTGCCCTGCCAGGCCTCCTGGCCGTCGGGGTCGTGGAGCACGATGAACCGCCCCGACGCGAGGTCGGGGTCCTCGGAGCGCGCGGCCTCCACCTCGCCCGTGAGCGCGACCGACCACGGCGCGATCCGGCGGGGGGCGGGGACCTCGCGCAGCGTCACCTCGGGTCTCAGCCGCCGTGCGCCGAGGGCGTCGAGGACGGCACGGAACGCCGGGGGAGCGTCGGTCCCGTGAGCAGTGATCACCCTCGGCACACTACGAGCCGACCGGACGAACCGGACCCGCGCCGCGCGGGTGTCATCGAATCGTGATCCCGACTTCGTCAAGAACGCTTCCGGTGACCGGATCGTGGCCGCTCGGGAGCGGTGCGGCGCACGAGGACTAGGCTGGCCGGGTATCCATCACCGGTGCACCCGGCCGCGCTCCCGCCCGGCCCGGTCCGGTTCCGCGCCCTCCCCGCGCGGCCGTCGTGCGCCGGGACCGACCCTCGAGGAGCAGGGAAGCAGATGTCAGCACGCGCACAGATCGGTGTGACCGGACTCGCCGTCATGGGTCGCAACCTGGCCCGGAACTTCGCCCGGCACGGCTACACGGTCGCGGTGCACAACCGCTCGTACGCCAAGACCGAGTCCCTGATCGCCGAGGCCGGCAGCGAGGGCGACTTCGTCCCGTCGGAGTCGATGGCCGACTTCGTCGCGTCGCTCGAGCGCCCGCGCAAGGTCGTCATCATGGTGAAGGCCGGCGCGGCGACCGACGCCGTCATCGACGAGCTCGTGCCGCTGCTGGAGGAGGGCGACATCGTCGTCGACGCCGGCAACGCGCACTTCCCCGACACGATCCGTCGGGAGAAGGCGCTCGCGGCCCAGGGCCTGCACTTCGTGGGCACCGGCGTCTCGGGCGGCGAGGAGGGCGCGCTCAACGGCCCGTCGATCATGCCCGGCGGCACGCGCGAGTCGTACCAGAGCCTCGGCCCGATCCTCGAGGACATCTCGGCGAAGGTGGACGGCGTGCCGTGCTGCACCTACGTCGGGCCCGACGGCGCCGGCCACTTCGTCAAGATGGTGCACAACGGCATCGAGTACGCCGACATGCAGCTCATCGCCGAGGCGTACGACCTGCTCAAGCAGGGGCTCGGCGCGTCCGCCGCGGAGATCGGGAAGATCTTCGAGGAGTGGAACACGGGCGACCTCGAGTCGTTCCTCATCGAGATCACCGCCGACGTGCTCCAGCACGTGGACGCGGAGACCGGCAAGGCGTTCGTCGACGTCGTGCTCGACCAGGCCGAGCAGAAGGGCACCGGCCGCTGGACGGTGCAGAACGGCCTCGACCTGGGTGTGCCGATCACCGGCATCGCCGAGGCGACGTTCGCCCGCGCGCTCTCCGGCTCGGTCCCGCAGCGCGAGGCCGGTCGCGCCGCGCTGCCCGCCGACGCCGCGGCGTGGGACGTGCAGGACCGCGACGCGTTCGTCGAGGACGTGCGCCTCGCGCTCTACGCGTCGAAGGTGGTCGCGTACTCGCAGGGCTTCGACCAGATCGCCGCGGCGTCCGCCGAGTTCGGCTGGGACATCGACCGCGGGGCCATGGCGCGCATCTGGCGCGGCGGCTGCATCATCCGCGCGCGGTTCCTCAACCGCATCACCGAGGCGTACGAGCGCGACGCGCAGCTCCCGCTGCTCCTCGCCGACGAGTACTTCACCGGCGCGGTGGGCAACGGCCTCGCCGCGTGGCGTCGCGTCGTCGCGCAGGCCGCCCTCAACGGCGTGCCGACGCCCGCGTTCTCGTCGTCCCTCGCCTACTACGACGGCGTCCGGGCCGAGCGCCTGCCCGCCGCGCTCATCCAGGCGCAGCGCGACTTCTTCGGCGCGCACACCTACCGCCGCGTCGACAAGGCGGGCACGTTCCACACCGAGTGGTCGGGCGACCGGACCGAGTCCGACGCCTGACGGCTCGCTCGCACGCACCGACGGCGGTCGCCGCGCTCCGGCGCGGGGGGCGGCCGGGGGGCCAGCGGGGGGGGCCACGTCTGGGGGGGGGTGTGCTGCGGCGCCGTCCGCGAGGCCGGGCCCCCGCTGGGG
>NZ_JBHXIC010000041.1:28621-38790 GCF_042723955.1 Cellulosimicrobium cellulans
CAGCCCGGGGGGGGGGCGGCGCCCCCCGCTGGCCGCCGGCCCGAGGGGCCCCGGCCGCCCCGCGGGGGGGGGGCGGGCGGGGCGGGGCGGCCGCCCGCCGCTGGGGCGCATCCGCCCTCCCTGGTCAGGCCCGACGCCGGCCGCGTGGCCCGGGCGTGCCGCCCGACGTGGCAGGCTTGGCCAGGCGGGCCGCTGCGTCGGCCCCACCCTTGCCGCCGGACGACACGGAGAACGATGAGCCGCCACCCCCAGGACGCGACCGCGACGAGGATGCTCGCCGACCGGACGGGCACCGACCCGGCCGACTGGTTCCTCGTGTTCAAGGCCCGCTACGGCATGGAGGTCGTGTTCCGGGCGCTCGCCGAGGCGCGCGGCGCGGGCGACGTGGTCACCCAGGTGTTCACGTGCTCGACGGCGGTCGACCCCGTCCTCGTCGCCGGGCTGCGGCCCGTCTACGCCGAGGTGTCGCCGGCGACCGTCGCGATCGACCCCGACCGGCTCGCGGTCGGGCCGGCCACCCGTGCCGTGGTGCTCCAGAACACGTTCGGCATCGTCGACGACGCGACCGCGCTCCGGCTGCGCGCCGCCGCGCGCTCCGTCGGCGCGCTGCTCGTGGAGGACAGCGCGCACTGCGTGACGCGCCTCGCGCGCGCCGCCGACGGGTCGCCCGTCGCGGACGTGTCGTTCCACTCGTTCGGCGTCGAGAAGATGCTCCCCACGCGGTTCGGGGGTGCCGTCTGGGTGAGCCCCGCGCTCGACCCGGCGCTGCGTGCCGCGATCGTCTCCGCGCTCGACGCACTGCCGGTCGTGGGCGCACGGCTCGACCTCGCCGCGCGCAGCTTCCGGACGCAGGTGCGCGTGCTCAACCGCCTCCCCGGCGGGGCGGCGGGGAAGATCCGCGGCGCGCTCACCGCCGTCGGCGCGTACGAGCCGGCGATCGCCCCCGTGGAGAACCGGGGCGGGCTCGCGCACCCGCCGCAGCGGCCGTCGTCGTGGGTCACCGGCCGGATGGTCGACGCGCTGCGGTCGAGCGGCGACGTCGAGGCGCGCCGCGCCGACACGGTCGCGGAGTACGTGCGCGGGCTGTCCGACGTCGTCGAGGTGCCGGCGGGCATCGGCGAGCGCGCGCCGCTGGTCCGGTTCCCCTTCTTCGCGCCCGACGCCGCGACCGCCGACCGGCTCGTGCGGGAGCTCACGGCCGCCGGGTTCTACGTCGGCAAGTGGTACCGGCCCGCGCTGTTCCCCGGTCCGGACGACCCGGCCGCGTACGGGTACGCGCCAGGAGACCCTGCGCTCGCGACGACCGAGGACCTCGTGGCGCGCGTCGTCAACCTGCCCACGACGGTCGGGGTCGCGACGGCGCGCCGGATCGTCGAGGCGGTACGGTCCGCCCTGGGCGCCTGACGCCCTCGATCAGCCGATCCCTGTCGGCCGACCAGGCGGTCCCGGTGCGTCAGCGACGCGGGACGAACCGAGACCGCCTGCTCGGCGCAGCACTGCCCGGGGTCACGCAGAGGGGCGCGAGCGCGCGAACTTCACGTAGTCGAGCGTGTGGCGCAGGTCGACGCGCCACACGTCGACCCGGCGGCGCAGGCTCATGTCGGGCGCGTAGCGCAGCGTGTGCCACACGCCGTGCTTGCGGGCCTTCTTCACGCGGTGGCGCAGCGACACCGGCACGAGCGCCCGGACGACCGGGTAGGGCACGTTGACCCACAGGCGGGCCTCCGACGTGACCTGCTCGGGCAGCTCGCGCCCGTGCACCAGGTCCTCGACGTAGCAGCGCGCGAGGTTGCCGCCTGCGGCCATCGTGTAGAAGCTCGCAGCGCCCTGGCGCAGGTTGACCTCGAGGATCTTGCTCGTGCCGGTGCGGCGGTCGTACATGACGTCGAGGTTCGCGGCGCCCACGTAGCCGAGGCTGTCGAGCAGGTGCCGGATCGACTCGGTGAGCTTGTCGTCCTTCATCGTCACGACGGCGTTGTAGTTGCCCACGAGCTTCGGGTCGTACTCACCGAGCACGATCTGGGCGGCGGACAGGAACCGCAGCCGGCCGTGCCGGTCGGAGTACGTGTTGACCACGCGCATGACCGACTCGTCGCCCGCGAGGTACTCCTGCACGATGAGGTCGTCCGTGTAGCCCGCGGCGTAGATGCGGCGCGCGACGTCGCGCAGCTCGGCCGCGTCCTGGACGAGGTAGACCTTCTTCTTGCCCTCGAACTGCAGGCGCGGGTAGGTGTCCGTGTCCGACGGCTTGAGGATGAGCGGGTAGGGGAACGGCAGGTCCTCCCCGAAGCCCGGGGCGTCGACGTGCGCCGCCGTGGCGATCACCGTCTCCGGGTGCGGCACGCCCAGCTCGGCGCACGTGCGGTAGAAGTCGGTCTTGTTCATGAGCCGCGCCGCCAGCTCCTGGCCGACGAGCGGGATGACGTACAGGTCCTCGAGCTCGGCGCGGTGCGCGATCACGACGTTCGTGTAGAACTCGATGTTCGCGATGAGCAGGCGCTTGCGGCCCGGGAACTCCTCGGCCAGCTCCCGCAGGACCGCGACGATGCGCTCGGGTTCGTCGAAGTCGCGGTAGGTGCGCACGTCGACGATGCGGGAGTCCGCCGTCTCCCGCAGGGGGAAGCGGCCCAGGGCCAGCGTGCGGACGCCGTACGCCTCGTGCAACGACCTCGCGATGTTGTAGGTGTTGAGGTTGGTCCCCAGGACGATGGGGAGGAACTCGGCGTTGCCGTACGTCATCGCGGAGGGTCGTCCGTTTCTCTGTGTGGTCGGCGGGCGTCCGCCATCCTACGGGCCGGGTACGGGCGCGCCCGGGCCGACGCCCTCACCCGCGACGCCCTCACCCGCGCGATCCTGACCGGCACGGACGACGACGCCGTGCCCGGCCAGCACGCGGACGAGCTCGTCGTGGCCGCGCGAGACGTCCCAGTGCACGCCGACCATGCCGGCGGCCCGCGCCCCCTCGACGTTGCGCGCGGTGTCGTCGACGAAGAGCACCTCGCCCGGGTCCGTGCCGATCCGCCGCGCGGCCTCGCGGAAGAACCGCGGGTCCGGCTTGGCGAGGCCGAGCTCGCACGAGTACCAGCTCGTGTCGAACTCGGCGTCGTAGCCGAGCGTCCGGCGCATGAACGGCACGCGCCGGCTCTCCTGGTTGGTGCCGAGGTGCACGCCGTAGCCGTTCGCGCGCAGCGCCCGCACGAGGTCGAACGACGCGTCCACGACCTCGAGCGCGTCGAACCAGATCGCGCGGTACACGTCCTCCGCCGGCTCTGCCACGCCGTACCGCTCCAGACCCGCGGCGAGCACGGGGAGGTAGTCGCCGTCGCCCACGAGCATGGGCAGGTCCTCGCTCCACGTCTCGCGGACGAACTCGTGCGCGCGGTCGCCCAGGTAGCGCGCGACCGCCGCGTACCAGCCGTCGGGGATGTGCTGGAGCACGCCGTCGGCGTCGAACAGGACGTGGCGCACGGTCATGGCCGCCACCCTAGCGGCGGGGGTCGTCGGGCCGGGACCTGTGGCCGTGGCGATGGGCGGGGCGGGCCGCCGTAGGATCCACGGGTGACGCCGCGACCGGACCAGGACCACACCCAGCCCCTCGTCGGAGTGCTCGGAGGTGTCGGACCGCTCGCCACGGCGTACTTCCTCCAGCTCCTCGTCGAGCTCACGGAGGCGGAGCGCGACCAGGACCACGTGGACGCCGTCGTGCTCAACCATGCGACGATCCCCGACCGCACCGCGTTCATCCTCGGGCGCTCGGACGCCGACCCCGGCCCGGTGCTCGCGCGCGACGCGCAGCGGCTGGAGGGGTTCGGGGCGGACTTCCTCGTCATGCCGTGCAACACCGCGCACTACTTCACGCAGCAGGTGCTCGACGCGATCAGCGTGCCGTTCGTCTCCATCATCGACACGACGGTCGACGCGGCCCGGACCAGGGTCGCCGACCTGCGTGCGGTGGGACTGCTCGCGACGGCGGGGACCGCGGCCTCGGGCGTCTACCAGGAGGCGTTCGCGCGCCACGGCGTCGACGCGCTCGTCCCGGACGACGCCGACCAGGCCCTCGTGTCGCAGATCATCTACGAGCAGGTCAAGGCCGGGCGGCCCGTCGACATCGAGACGTTCCGCGCCGTCGCGGGCCGGCTCGTCGAGCGGGGTGCCCAGGTGATCGTGCTGGGCTGCACGGAGTTGTCGGTCGTCGCCGTCGACCACGACCTGCTCGCCGACCCGCTCTACCTCGACTCGACCGACCAGCTCGCGCGCGCGACCATCCGCCGCGCGGGGCACCGCGTCCGCGGGGAGTGACCGGGCCGCTGCCGCGGTACGCGGGGACGCGTCAGCCGAGCTCGCTCGTGCCCGAGTACAGGTGCAGGACGGGGACGTGGAGCTCCTCGCGTGCGCGCGATGCCCAGTCGGTGTGGAACGTGTCCTCGACGGCGTGCGGGTAGGTCACCACGACGATCTCGCGCACGCCGTCCGCGGCGACGGCCTTGTGCAGCGCGGGCAGCGGGTCGTCGTCGACGACCGCTCCGTCGGCCTCGCGGCCCGCCGCGCGCAGCTCGGCGACGCTGCGCTCGAGCTGCTCGCCGGCGGTCGCGGTGGCCTGGACGGGCGAGGGCTCGCGACCGAGGACCTCGTCCCACGCCTCCTTGAGCTCGCCGACGCTCAGGTGGTCGATGATCCCGGAGATGACGTTGCGCTCCGTGTCCGCGGGCACGAGGACCCGGTAGGCGAGCTGTTCGTCCTGGTGCAGCGACAGGATGTGCTGCACGTCGGCCGGGTTGAGCGTGTCTTCGGTCAGGACGAGGATCGTGTCGGTCACGCGGGTCAGCCTAGCGGGAGGAGCCAGCGCGCGGCGGTCGTACCGGCGGGGGAGCCCGGCCGGTCCTCGGGGCTGTGCAGCAGGTGGGCGAGGCGCGCGCCCCGGGGCAGGAGCGCCGTCGTGCCGGACGGCGCCGTCCCGGCCACGATCCGGCCAGGACCGCGCCCGACGACGGTCGGGGTCGTGGTGACGCACAGCTCGTCGACGAGGTCCGCCGCGAGCAGGTCGCCCAGGAGGGTCGGCCCGCCCTCGGTGAGCACGCGGGCCAGGCCGCGGTCGGCGAGCACGGCGAGCCCTGCGGTGAGGTCGACGGCACCGGGCTCGTGCTCGTCCTGCGCGCCCGCGGCGTCGTGCCCGACGACGAGCACCCGGTCCGCGGGCACGTCGCCCCTCGCCGTGGCGGCCCCGCCAGGCCCGGTGAGCACGTACGGCGGGCGATCGCCGTGGGCGAGCGCCTCGGGCACGCGACCCGTCCGGGTCACGATCGCGAGCTCGAGCGGGGCGTCGTGCAGGTGCCGCAGGCCGCGCGGCCGGTCGAGAGCGGTGTAGCCCTCGGCGCGGGCGGTCCCCGCGCCGACGAGCACGACGTCGGCGAGCGCGCGCAGGACCCGGAAGACCCGCCAGTCCGCGTCGTCGTTGATGGACCCCGATCGGTGGTCCGGGCCCCACGCCGCGCCGTCGACGCTCGCGACCATGTTGGCGCGCACCACGTGGACGGCACGCGACGGCGGCCCGTACGCGTAGAGGGCCGCGAGGCGCTCCTCGCGCGGGTCGGGGGGCAGGTGCTCCGCGGCGGGCAGGAGCACGTCGAGCGGGGGGAGGTCCGTGCGTCCCGCCGGTGGCTCGGCGGGTGCCGCGGAAGGCTCGTCGGAGTAAGCCGTGGTGGAGGTCACAGCGGCCAGGCTAGCCGCAGGCGTAGGCTGGATCCTCGTGACTGCGCCCGTCGCCGGTGGCCCCTCGGCCCCGGCAGCCCTCCCCGGCACCGCCAGCGCGTCGGCCCACGACGCGACTCCCGGCGTGCCCGGACGTGCGCGCGCCCTCGCCGACGTCCGCCCGTCCGTCCCGCCCGCACGGCTCCTGGCCGACCTCCTGCCGCCGCGGCACTTCGCCGACGCCCGCTTCTCGACCTACCGCGCGAACCCCGCGTACCCGAGCCAGGCGCGCACCGTCGCGCGGCTCGAGGAGCTCGCGGCCGTCGTCGTGAAGCCCGCGCGCAAGGGACTCTTCGGTGGCCGGAAGACCACCGCGCCCGCCGTGTACATGGACGGCGGGTTCGGTGTCGGCAAGACCCACCTCCTCACGTCCCTCGCCCACGCCGTGGGCCTCGACGTGAGCGCCTACGGCACGTTCGTCGAGTACACGAACCTCGTGGGCGCGCTCGGCTTCCAGGCGACCGTGGACGCGCTCGCCACGAAGAAGCTCGTGTGCATCGACGAGTTCGAGCTCGACGACCCGGGCGACACCGTGCTCATGTCCCGGCTCCTGCGCGAGCTCGCGGACCGCGGCGTCGCGCTCGCCGCGACGTCCAACACGCTGCCCGAGGCGCTCGGTGAGGGCCGCTTCGCCGCCGAGGACTTCCTGCGCGAGATCCAGGCGCTCGCCGCCCGGTTCGAGGTGCTGCGCGTCGACGGCGAGGACTACCGGCACCGCGCCGTCGTCACCGACTCCGCGCCGCTCCCCGAGGACGCCGTGCGCGCCGCCGTCGCCGGCCGGCCCGGGGCTACGCTGGACGGGTTCGACGACCTGCTCGCGCACCTGTCCCAGGTGCACCCGAGCCGCTACCGCGCGCTGCTCGACGGCGTCGAGGTCGTCGCGCTCACCGACGTGCACACCGTGACCGAGCAGTCCGCCGCGCTGCGCCTCGTCGTCCTCGTCGACCGCCTCTACGACCGCGACGTGCCGGTGCTGCTCGCCGGGTCGGGCGACTACGCGGGCGAGCGGAGCCTGTTCACGGAGGAGATGCTCCGCGGCGGGTACCGCAAGAAGTACTACCGCGCGCTCTCCCGCCTCGGCGCGCTCGCCGAGGACGGCCGCGCGGTCGCGCGCGCGTCGGGCTGACGCCGGGCACGAGCGAGCACGGTCCCGCGGCTCACGTCGCGGCGAGGCGCTTCTTCTCGACCTCGATGTCGAAGTCGGCCGGGGGCCAGCCGAGGTCGAGGCGGCGCAGCGCATCGAGCAGCAGCTCGCTCACCGCGAGGCGCGCGAACCACTTCCGGTCGGCCGGGACGACGTGCCAGGGCGCGGTCTCGGTGCTCGTCCGGTCGAGGACGGCCTGGTAGGCCTCCTGGTACGCGGGCCACTTCTGGCGCGAGTCGACGTCGTTCGGGTTGTACTTCCAGAACTTGTCCGGGCGCTCGAGGCGCTCCATGAGCCGCGCGCGCTGCTCCTCGTAGGACACGAGCAGAGCGACCTTGACGATCGTCGTCCCGGACGCGACGACCTTCTCCTCGAAGCGGTTGATCTCGTCGTACCGCTTCTCGAGCACCTCGGGAGGGGCGAGCGCGTCCACGCGCCCGACGAGCACGTCCTCGTAGTGCGAGCGGTCGAAGACGCCGATGTACCCGGGCTCCGGCAGGGCGTGGCGGATGCGCCACAGGAAGTGGTGCTTGCGCTCCTCGGGCGTCGGGACGCCGAACGAGCGGTGCGCGACGCCCTGCGGGTCGACGAGGCCGACGACGTGCCGCACGATGCCGCCCTTGCCCGCGGTGTCCATGCCCTGGAGCACGAGCAGCACCGAGCGCGTGCCGCCCGACCGGCCCTCGGCGAACAGGCGCTCCTGCAGCTCGGAGAGCTCGTCCGCGTGCCGCGCGACGAGGGCCTGGCCGGCCGCCTTGTCGCCCGCGAACCCCGGCGTCGAGCCGCGGTCGAACGCGGCGAGGTCGAACCCTGCGGGCGCGCGCAGCGACTCGGTCGGGGCGACCTCCCAGTCGGCGTCGAGCGCCGCCGACGCCGAGCCGGAACCGGAGCCGGGCGCCGAGCCCTTGCCGTGCTTCTTCTTCGACTTCTTCTTCGTCGTCGACATGGGCGTGAGCGTAGTCACACCCAAGCCAGGACGGCGACCGAACGCGCGGGGAGGTCGACGCCGCGCCGGTGCACGCTCGTCGCCGGGTCCCACGCCGCGAGCACGCGTGGGGTCCCGCCGAGCGCGAGCCGGAGCCGCCGGGGGGCGCCGCCGAGGTTCACCGCGACCGCGACCGTCCCGCGCTCCACGACGAACGCCGGCCCGTCGTGCGGGGCCGACGCCGTCGACGCCTCCTCGCCCGAGGCGTCGTCGTCCGCACCCCCGGTGCCGTGGACGCGCACGAGCGAGAGGTCGCCCGAGCGCACGTCGGGCCGCGACCGGAGAGCGACCAGCGCGCGGTACCAGGCGAGCAGCCGCGCGTGCTCGCCCCGGTCGCGCTCGTCCCAGTCGAGGACGCTCGCGTCGCGGGTCTCCGGCGCCTGCGGGTCGGGGACCGGTGCGCCGTCGGTCCACCCGTGGTCGGCGAACTCGGCGGCCCGGCCGCGCCGGACCGCCTCGGCGAGCTCCGGCTCGGCGTGGTCGGTGAAGAACTGCCACGGCGTGGACGCGCCCCACTCCTCGCCCATGAAGAGCAGCGGGGTGAACGGGGAGACCAGCACGAGCGCCGCGGCCGCGGCGAGCCCTCCGCCGTCGAGCGTGGCCGACGTCCGGTCCCCGAACGCGCGGTTGCCGACCTGGTCGTGGTTCTGCGCGCTCACGACGAACGCGTGCCCGTCGGTCCCCGCGGGTACCGGATGGCCCCACGTGCGGCCGCGGAAGGTGGAGAACGTGCCGTCGTGCACGAACACGCCGGTGAGCGCCTTGCGCAGCACCGCGACCGAGCCGAAGTCGACGTAGTAGCCCTGCCGCTCGCCCGTGAGGAGCGCGTGCACGGCGTGGTGGACGTCGTCGGCCCACTGGGCGCGCATGCCGCGCCCGCCCTGCTCGACGCCCGTGACCGTGGCCGGGTCGTTCTCGTCCGACTCCGCGACCAGGGTGAGCGGCCGACCGAGCTCCTGCTCGACCCGGTCCACGCGCCGCGCGAGCTCGGCCAGCAGGTGCGTGGGGGAGTCGTCCACGAGCGCGTGCACGGCGTCGAGGCGCAGCGCGTCGACGTGGAACTCGACGAACCAGCGCTCGGCGTTGTCGATGACCCACTCGCGCACCTCGCGGCTGCCCGGCCGGTCGAGGTTCACCGCAGAGCCCCAGGGGGTCTCGTGCGCGTCGGTGAAGTACGGGCCGAACTCCGGCAGGTAGTTCCCCGACGGGCCGAGGTGGTTGTAGACGACGTCGAGCACGACCGCGAGCCCGCGCGCGTGCGCGGCGTCCACGAACCGCTGGAGCGCGCGCGGGCCGCCGTACGGCTCGTGCACCGCGTACAGGTGCACGCCGTCGTAGCCCCAGCCGCGTTCGCCGCCGAACGCCGCGACCGGCAGGAGCTCGACCGCGCCGACACCCAGCTCGACGAGGTGGTCGAGCCGGTCGATCGCGGCGTCGAGCGTGCCCTGCGGCGTGAACGTGCCGACGTGGAGCTCGTAGAGGACCTCGCCCCGCACGTCCCGGCCCGCCCACGCGTCGTCGGTCCACGCGAACGCCACGTCGAACGTGCGGCTCGGACCGTGCACGCCGTACGGCTGCCACGGGCTGCGCGGGTCGGGCCGGCCCGGGCCGCCGTCGACGGCGTACCCGTAGTCCGTGCCCCACGGCAGCTCGTGGTCGTAGCCCCACCAGCCGGGCACGTGCGCACCGACGAGGCGGAGCGGGCGCCGCTCGGCGGCGTCGAACGTCCCGGAGCCGTGCTCGGGGAGCAGCAGCTCCACGCTGCGCGCCGTCGGAGCCCAGACGATCGGACGCGGCCCGGGCACGGAGAGCATGGGCGTCGACCGCGGCGGGGGGACACGGGGCGAGGCGGCACCGGGCGCGGGGCTGGACGGATCGGTCGTCACGACACGCTCCCGGCGGGCCCGCCGGCCACGTCCGTGCTGATGCCGGCGCTCGCCGCGTCGACCCGGTCGACGAGGAGCGCGACGGGGAGGTCGGCCAGCAGGTCGGCCACGCGCACCGTGCCGGACCTGTGCTCCCGCCCGGTGAGCACGTCGACCCAGGCCCCGGTGCCCTCGGGGAGCGCGACGACGTGGTCGCGCCACCCGCCGAGCCGGTCGACGGTGCCCGCGAGCCGCGTCGCGACGGTCACGACGCGCGCTACGGGCGCGGCATCCACGTCGTCCCTGTCCTCGCCACCCGGCGTCGGGGGCGCGCCCCCCCGCGCCCCCCGCGGCGGCCGCGCCACCGGGGCGGAGCCCCCGCCCGGGCCCCCCCACCCCGCGGCGGGGGGGCGGCCCCCCCCCCGCG
>NZ_JBHXIC010000042.1:0-13976 GCF_042723955.1 Cellulosimicrobium cellulans
CCCGAGCGCCAGCGGGACGACAAACCCCGACCAAACCCCCCCCAAATGTGGCGGTCGCGGGCGGGTGATGTCGTGCCCGACGGCGGTGCGCGGCGCCGAGCGTCCGTCGTACCTGCTCCTGGCGTGGGCAGGCCGAGATGTGGGAGCATCCGGCCACGCACGGCGACACGGTCGTCCGGGCGCTCGCCCGCACGACCCCGGAGCAGCCATGAGCAACCCCTTCGCGCCGCCGAGCCAGTCGACGCCGGCTACGCCCCCCGCACCGTCGCCAGCTCCCGCCGCGCCGACGGCCCCAACCCCGACGGCACCCCCGGCGACATCGGCTCCGGTCCCGACGCACGGATACCCCGCTCCCCCGCAGGCCACCTCGCCACCGTCCCCGATCGGGCCCGGTCCGGCCCCGATCGGCTACGGTCCCGTCCCACCAGGGCCGCTCCCGCCGGGGCCGACGCACCCCGTCGCCGGACTCCCCGGCCCGCCCCCGCCCGCCGCGCGCCGCGGTCTGTCGCGCACCGCCGTCGGGCTGATCGTCGGTGCGGCCTGCCTCGCGCTGGGCGGCGGCGTCGGGTTCGCCGCCGGGGTCGCCAGCGACGCGGGCGGGCGTATCGCCGACTGGTACACCGAGCCGGTCGGGGACGAGTGGTCCGAGGACTGGTCGGACGAGGACTGGTCCGAGGGCGAGTGGGAGGGCTCCGGGACGCGGGCCGACCCGTGGTTCTTCGACGGCTACACCGTCGCCGGCGAGGAGTGGGAGATCCTCCTCGACCCGCCGTACGAGGCGACCGCGGAGATCCTCGCGCACAGCGACGTCAACGTCGCACCGCCGGAGGGCACGGAGTACTGGATCGTCCCGGTGACCGCCACGTACTACGGCCCCAGCTCGCAGGTGAGCGCGTGGGGGGCGGTCGACGTCGGCTTCGTCGGCTACGACGGCGCCGTCGCCGACGGGCAGTGCGGCGCGGTGCCCAACCCGCTCGTCGGGACGGGCCTGGTCGGCACCGACGACACCGTGTCGGGCAACGTCTGCCTCGCGGTCCCCACGGGCGCGCCCGGGCTGTGGACGCTCTCGCTCGAGGGCTACGAGCCCTGGTACCTCACGGCGGACGACCCGCTCGCGAGCTGACCGGCACCCGGAGCACGGGCGTCACCGCGTTGCTGTGGTCGCCCTGCCCGGGCCGTGCCAGAGTCTCCCCATGGCGCACCCGCGGGAGAGGCGATGAGCCCGCGGCCGGTGCGCGCCGTCCGAGGCTGGTGGGACGGCGTCCGGCCCGCACCGGGGACGTTCTGGCGCTCCGCGGGCGCCGGCGTCCCGGGCGCCGTCGGCGGGGTCCCCGACGGTATGGCGACCGCGACGCTCGTCGGCGTCAACCCGATCCACGGCCTGTACGCGACGGCGATCGGCCGCATCGCGGGCGGCCTGACGGTCGACTCGCGCCTCATGATCGTCACGACGACGAGCGCGGCGGCGCTCGCCGCCGGCTCGGCGCTCGCGGGGGTCCCTGACGAGGACCGGCTCGCGGCACTCATCCTCCTCACGACGCTCGCCGGGGCGGTCATGGTCGTCGCCGGGCTCGTGGGGCTCGGTCGTCTCACCGGCTTCGTGTCACACTCCGTGATGACGGGGTTCCTCACCGGCGTCTCCGTCAACATCCTGCTCGGCCAGCTCGACGACCTCACGGGTGCCGACCCCTCCGCGTCGCTCGCCGTCGGGCAGGCGTTCCAGGTTCTCGGCTCGCCCGGCACGTGGGACGTGCCGACGCTCGTCGTGGGTCTGGGTTCGGTCGCCCTCCTCCTCGTCCTCGGTCGCACGCGCGTCGCCCCGTACGCGGCCGTCGTCGTGCTCGTGGTGTCCGCCGCCGGCGTGTGGGCCCTCGGCGCGACGTCGGTGCAGCTCGTCGGCGACGCGGGCGAGATCCCCGCCGGCCTGCCCTCCCTCGCGCTGCCCGACCTGGGGCTCGTCTCGGTCGACGTCGCCGTGGGCGCGCTCGCCGTGGCGGCCATCGTGCTCGTGCAGGGCGCGGGGGTCGCCGAGTCCGTCCCGAACCCCGGCGGGCGCCGCGCCGACCCGAACCGCAACTTCGTCGGGCAGGGCGTCGCGAACCTCGCGGTGGGGTTCTTCCGCGGCATCCCGGTCGGCGGGTCGGTCGGCCAGACGGCGATCAGCACCGCCGCGGGGGCGCGCGACCGCTGGGCGGGGATCATGTCGGGCGTGTGGGTGCTCGTCGTCCTCGTCGCGCTGTCCGGGCCGGTCGGGGCGGTCCCGTCGGCGACGCTCGCGGCGCTGCTCGCCGTCGCGTCGGTCGGGTCCATCCGACTGTCGGCCATGGCGACCGCGTGGCGCACCGGAAGCCAGTCCCAGGTCGCGATGGCGACCACGTTCCTCGCGACCCTCCTCCTGCCCGTCGCAGCCGCGGTCGGCATCGGGGCCGCGCTGTCGATCCTGCTCCAGGCGAACCGGGAGTCCCAGGACCTGCGGATCGTCCGCCTCGTCCCTCAGGAGGGCGGGCACTACCGCGAGGAACCCGCGCCGCGGCGGCTCGACGACGCGACGGTGACGGTCCTCGACGTCTACGGGAGTCTCTTCTACGCCGGCGCCCGCTCGCTCGAGGCCGCGCTGCCGGAGCCCGCGCACGCGCACGACGCCGTCGTGGTGCTGCGCCTGCGGGGCCGCGCGAGCCTCGGCGCGACCGCCTTCACGGTGCTCGCGCACTACGCGGACCGGCTGGGCGAGGGTGGGGGCCGCCTCTACGTGAGCGGGGTGGACCCCGCGCTGGCGGAGAAGTTCGAGCAGGTCATCGACCTGCGCCTGCACGAGCGGATCGCGGTGTACCCGGCGCGGCCCGTGATCGGCGAGTCGACCGCGGACGCGATGCGGCACGCGGAGGCGTGGCTCGTGCGCGGCGTCGAGACGACCCAGATCCCCGTCGTGCGCCCGGACGGGCCGATGAAGCGGCTGTGGTCGCGCGTCAGGTCGGCGCTGCACCGCGCCTGACCGGTCGCTGTCACGCGCGCGTTGGCGCGCGCGCCCGGTGGCTCAGCCCACGGCGGTGCCGCGCGCGTCGAACCGGTCCCGGTGGTCGCGGATGGTGGTCGTGTTCTCGAGCGCCCACTCGACGAGCGCGAGCACGGGCGGCAGCAGGGTCGCGCCGAGGTCGGTCAGCGCGTAGTCGACGCGCGGTGGTACGACGGCGTGCACCGTACGGCTCACGAGCCCGTCGCGCTCGAGCTGGCGCAGGTTGAGCGTGAGCATGCGCTGTGAGATCCCGTCGATGCCGTGCAGGAGCTCGGTGAACCGCTGCGGCCCACCCGAGAGCATGCCCAGGATGAGGACGCTCCACTTGTCGCCCACCCGGTCGAGCACCGAGCGCACCTCGCTCGTGGCCTCGGCGGCGGCACAGCCGCCGCCCACCGGGAGTCCGTGCCGCTCGGCGAGCTCGCGCACCACGGGCACGTCGGTGGTCGGCGTCGTGGTCATGGTGTCTCCGTCTCCTCGGCGTGCGGCTCCGTGTGCCTCTCGCACACGGGTGTGCCTTTTGTAGCCGTCCCCATGGTTACCCATCATGTGCCCAGGCACAAAGAGTGACCGGTCATCCTGGGCCGTCGCCGCCACTCCCCCCGAAGGACTCACGCATAAACGTCGCCCTGTGGATCGCCTCCGGTCTGCTCGCCCTCGCCTTCCTCGGCGCCGGGCTCATGAAGGCCCTGCGCCCGATCCCCGAGCTCCAGGAGCAGATGCGGTGGGTGACGCCGGAGCGCACCGCGGGCGTGCGCGCGATCGGCTGGCTCGAGGTCGCCGGGGCCGTGGGCGTGATCCTCCCCTGGGCGCTCGGCGTCGCCCCGGTCCTCACGCCGATCGCGGCCGTCGGGCTCGCGCTCACGCAGGTCGGCGCGATCCCGCTGCACGTCCGGCTCGGCGAGGCCAAGGCCGTGCCGGCGAACGTCGTGCTGCTCGCCCTCGCGGTGTTCGTCGCCGTCGGACGGTTCGCCGCTCTCTGAGTGCGTCGGCACCCGTCGGGACGCAAGCCCCGCCCCCGACGAACGCTCAGCCCAGCGCGTGCACGAAGTCCACGCGCTGCGCGGCGAACCAGGCCTCGTTCTCGCGGATCCGGTCCCCCACCCCGTCGTCCCACATGCGCTGCCAGCCGCCGCCACGCACCTGGGCTGCGTGCCGCATCGCGTACCAGCTCCGCGCGAACCGCTGCGCGAGCACGTCGAGCAGCGCGAGCCGCTGGGACCGGTCCAGCCCGTACGCCTCCGTGAGGATCCGGGCGCGACGGGGTGCGTCGAGCTCGCGCAGCGCGTCCGGCCGCGCCTCCGGCGGCGCGACCGGCGCCCAGTAGAGCAGCGTCGTCGCGACGTCGAGCAGGCGCGTCGTCGGCGCGGCGAGGTCGAAGTCGATCACGCCGACGAGCCGGTGCGGACCCTGCGGGTCGTCGCCGGCCGGGACGAACAGCGCGTTCTCGACCGTGAGGTCGTTGTGCCCGACGACGTCCGGCACGTCGAACACGTCCGGCACCTCCGGGAACTGCGCCCTCTCGGTCCACGCGACGCCGTCGGGCAGCACGACGTCGCGCGACACCGCGTGCAGGTCCCGCAGCCACTCCCCGAGCTGGACGAGCACGTCCTCGTCGGTCGCCCACGCGTGCGGCGGGCGCCCGCCCATCTCGCCCGGCAGGAACGTCACGACCTCCCGGCCGTCGTCGTCGATCCCCAGGAACCGGGGCGCGCGCTCGAAGCCCGCGCGCTCGATGTGCAGCAGGTACGCCTCGACGGCGGGGCTGTGCGGGCCGCGCGGACGGCGGACGGTGTCGCCGCGCCGGACGATCCCGTCCGACACGTCACCACCGAGCAGGGGGACCTCGACGTCGTCCGCGTCGTCGCGGTACGGGAGCAGATCGGTCATACCCGACACACTCGCACGCGCGACGGGCCCGTGACCAGGCCTGCCGCGCCGTCGCGCTACGCGACCGCCGCGAACGGGTACCGGCGGCGCAGGACGAGCCGTTGCACGAGCGTCCACGTGACCGTCACGAGCAGGTACACGCCCGCGGCGAGCGGGACGAAGCACGCGATCACCGCGGTCATGAACTGGAGGGCGCCGAGCGCGTTCTGCAGTCCCGGCCCGGCGAGGACCCCGGTACCCGGGGCACCCGGGCCGGTCGCCGTCCGCGGCACGGCGAGCCGACCGCCGGGCAGGGACGCCCGGCGCGTGAGCTCGCCGACGAGCGCGATGAGGAGCACGACCGCCCCGGCGACCACCAGGGTCGGGACGCCCGCCGCACCCGCACCGAGCGAGCCGACGAGGCTCGAGCCGAGGGGCGCCCCCCACAGCGTGTGGCCCAGCAGCGCGTTCGCGTGACCGGCGATCTGGGCATGCAGGAACAGCGCGTAGACGACGGCGACCACGGGTGCCTGGGCGAGCATCGGCAGGCAGCCGGCGAACGGCGTCGTGCCCTCCTCGGCGTAGAGGTCGAGGGTCGCGCGCTGCAGCTTCTGCGGGTCGTCACGGTGGCGGCGCTGGAGCTCGGCGAGCCGGGGCGCGAGGCGCGCTCGGTCGCGCTCCGCCTTGGCCTGCGAGATGCCGACAGGGACGAGCAGCGCGCGGACGGCGAGCGTCAGCAGGACGACGGCGGCCGCGGCCGCAGCGCCTCCGGCGACGGGTTCGAGCAGGTCGGACAGCCCCATCAGGGCGCGGTAGGCGGCGTCGAGCACCGTGGAGACGAGCGGGAGGTCGAGCAGGTTCATGGTGGTGTCCTCGGTCGAACGTGCGGGGTACGCGTTCGCCGATCACCCTGCGCCGGGCAGGCAGGGGCACGCCGCGACAGGGTGCGCGCGGGATGCGGTGGAGAGACCTCGGCCGGGCGATCAGCCGAGGGGTCGGCCGGGTGCCCTGGGCCTGGCACGGCCAGGGGCGTCCGGGTCGCTCTGCGTCACGGCAGGGCCGACGTCGACCGTGTCGCGCAGCCGGCCCGCCGGTCGGGTGGCGACGCCGAGCGCGAGCGGCACGCCCCAGCGCGCGGCCACGGCGGCCACGACCGCGACGAGGGCGGTGGCACCGAGGAGGAAGAGCGTCGCCGTGAGGGTCGACGTGCCGAGCAGGAGCGTGAGTGCGGAGGCGAGGTCGCGCGCGACGACGAGAAGGTCGTTCATCCGGCTCCTCCTCTCCCGTCACGGGCTGCTGTGGCCCCAGCCTAGGACACGTCGAGCGCCTCCCACTCGTCGTCGGTGAGCAGACGCGAGCGGATGATGAACCGCACGCCCTCGGGTGCCTCGACGCTGAACCCGGCGCCGCGGCCGGGCACGACGTCGATCGTCAGGTGCGTGTGCTTCCAGTAATCGAACTGGGCGCGGCTCATCCACACGGGAATGCGGAACCCGCCCGCGCCTGGCGCGCCGGGGTCGTCGTCCGGGACGACGACCAGGTCGCCGAGGTGCACGTCGGCGTCGCCGAGCAGGAAGTCGCCCTGCGGGTAGCACATGGGCGACGACCCGTCGCAGCACCCGCCGGACTGGTGGAACATGAGCTCGCCGTGGACCGGTCGCAGCCGCGCGAGCAGCACCGCGGCGTCGTCGGTGAGCGCGACCCGCCCCGGGACCGAGCTGGCCGCGCGGGGCGAGGGGACGTCGTCGGGCACGGGAACCTCCTGTGGCAGGGAGCGAGTACGAGGTTGCTCGCCGCCGAACACGGGGTCGTTGTCGTTCTGATGGCGAGAACGGCACCAACCCCGTGTTCGGCGGACAGGGGGCCCGGCTCTAGAAGAAGCCGAGCCTCTGGGCCGAGTAGGAGACGAGGAGGTTCTTCGTCTGCTGGTAGTGGTCGAGCATCATCTTGTGGTTCTCGCGCCCGACGCCGGAGCCCTTGTACCCGCCGAACGCCGCGGCGGCGGGGTAGGCGTGGTAGCAGTTGGTCCACACGCGGCCGGCCTCGATGGTGCGGCCCGCGCGGTAGGCGGTGTTCCCCGACCGCGACCAGACGCCCGCGCCGAGGCCGTAGAGGGTGTCGTTGGCGATCGTCATGGCGTCGTCGAAGTCGGAGAAGTCGGTGACGGCGACGACGGGACCGAAGATCTCCTCCTGGAAGATCCGCATCGAGTTCTTGCCCTCGAAGATCGTCGGCGTCACGTAGTACCCGCCCGCGAGGTCGCCGCCCAGCTCGGCGCGCGACCCGCCCGTGAGGACCTTCGCGCCCTCGGCCTTGCCGATCTCGATGTACGACAGGATCTTCTCGAGCTGGTCGTTGGACGCCTGCGCACCGATCATCGTCGCGGTGTCGAGAGGGTTGCCCTGCTGCACCGCCTTCGTCCGCTCGACGGCGTCGCCGAGGAACGTGTCGTAGATCGACGACTGGATGAGCGCGCGCGACGGGCACGTGCACACCTCGCCCTGGTTGAGGGCGAACATCGTGAACCCCTCGAGGGCCTTGTCGTAGAAGTCGTCGCGCGCGTCGGCGACGTCGGAGAAGAAGATGTTCGGCGACTTGCCGCCGAGCTCGAGCGTGACCGGGATGATGTTCTGGCTCGCGTACTGCATGATCAGGCGGCCCGTCGTCGTCTCGCCCGTGAACGCGATCTTGCGGATGCGCGGGCTGGAGGCCAGCGGCTTGCCGGCCTCGACGCCGAACCCGTTGACGACGTTCACTACCCCGGGCGGCAGCAGGTCCCCGATGATGTCCATGAGGAAGAGGATCGACGCGGGCGTCTGCTCGGCCGGCTTGAGCACGACGCAGTTGCCCGCCGCGAGCGCCGGGGCGAGCTTCCACACGGCCATGAGGATCGGGAAGTTCCACGGGATGATCTGCCCGACGACGCCGAGCGGCTCGTGGAAGTGGTACGCGATGGTGTCCTCGTCGATCTCGGAGATCGACCCCTCCTGCGCGCGGATCGCGCCCGCGAAGTAGCGGAAGTGGTCGATCGCGAGCGGGATGTCGGCGGCGAGCGTCTCGCGGACCGGCTTGCCGTTCTCCCACGTCTCCGCGACGGCGATCCGCTCGAGGTTCTCCTCCATCCGGTCCGCGATCTTGTTGAGGATGTTGGCGCGCTCGGTCGCGCTCGTGCGACCCCAGGACCTGGCCGCGCCGTGCGCGGCGTCGAGCGCGCGCTCGATGTCCTCGGCGGTGCCGCGCGCGACCTCGGTGAACGTCCGGCCCGTGACGGGGCTCGGGTTCTCGAAGTACTGCCCCCCGGACGGCGCGACGTACTCGCCGCCGATCCAGTGGTCGTAGCGGGTCTTGTACTCGGCGATGGCCCCGTCCGTGCCGGGGGCTGCGTAGACCGTCATCGTCTGCCTCCTCGTCGCGCCGACTCGCAGCGCTCGATCTCGCCGCGCCCTGGGGGAGGTCGCCTCCGGGCGGGGAGTGCCCGACGGCGGTGCGCGGCACGGCGCCTCGTCGCGCCGTGGCACGACGCTAGGCACGCGAGGGTTGCAGGACCGTTGCAGCGCGTCCGAGGGGTTGCGGTCAGCCGAGCTCGTCGTCGAGCAGGTCGAGGTGAGCGCGGGCGCGGACCCAGAGGGGGCTGCCGTGGTCGGCGACGCTCTGGAGCCGCGTCCACGCGACGTGGTCCTCGGCGCCGTCGTCGGTGCGGGTCCACGCGTCGAGGGCGTCGGCGTCGCCCGCGGAGACGACGGCCGCGCGGAGCTCCGCCGCGAGCTCGGCGCGCAGGTGCTCGACGGCGGGCGCGCCGGAACGCCGGAGGAGCGGCCCCCGGTAGGCCGCGACCGCTCCCTGGACGTCGCCGACCGCGAGCCGGTCGCGCACGACGTCGGTGTCCGTCCGCAGCGGTCGCGCGAGCCGGTACGGGCGGGAGCCGGCGAGGAGCGGGCCGGCGACGCGGCGCAGGCGCGAGACCTCCGCGCGCACGGTGACGTCCGAGAGTGCGCCGGGGTGCAGGAGCACGGCGAGCTCGTCGGCGGAGAGACCTCGTGGGTGCGCGGCGAGGAGCGCGAGGATCTCGGCGTGCCGCAGCGACAGCCGGTGCTCGAGGCCGTCCGACGCGCGGAGGACGGGCGTGGTGCCGAGCACGAACAGCTCAGGTGCGCCGTCGCGCGGCGGCGCAGGGACGCTCCCGGCGCCGCCGGCCGCCGGTGCGGGCGCGCGCTGGGCGAGCTCCCGCTCGAGGCTCAGGACCGTGGCCCGCACGAGCGAGAGGACGACGCTCGAGGCCGCCGACTGGCGGCCGGTGACGTCGAGAACACCGAGGACGCGGCCGGTCCCGGGCTCGTGGATCGGGACGGCCGTGCAGCTGAACGCCTGGACGGGCCGGGAGAAGTGCTCCGCGCCGAGGACCTGCACGGCCCGACGCGCGGCGAGCGCGGTCCCGGGGGCGTTGGTCCCGACGCGCTCCTCGCGCCACACCGACCCCTCGACGAAGCCGACGCGCTCGACCGCGTCCCGCAGCGCGCGGCTGCCCTCGACCCACAGGAGCCGGCCCGCGTCGTCGGACACGGCGACGGCCAGGCCGTCGTCCGCCGCGGCGTCGACGACGAGCTCGCGCACCACGGGCATGACCCCCGCGAGCGGGTGGGCGTCGCGGTAGGCGACGAGGTCGTCGTGGGCGAGCGCGGACTCCGTGCGGGGGCCCTCGGGGTCGACGCCGCTGTGCACGGACCGGCGCCACGAGTCGGCGACGACCGGGTGGACGCCGTGCGGGAGGACGCCGTCGACGAGGAACGACTGGTAGGCCGCGCGGACCGAGCGGGCGTCGCGGCGCGCGTCGGGGCGACGCGGGTGCGCGTCCGAGCGCAGCGGCGGTGCGAGGGTGCGCGACACGGGACCTCCCACGTCGTCGTGCGGTGGTGGGCCCCAGTGTAGGGCGCGCCCGTCGGCCCGCTACCGCGGCGGCGGGGCGGGCGCGGCCCCGCCCGCGACCCTCGCGGCCGCCGCGACGCGGCGCAGCCCGGCGAGGACGACGCTCGTGGCCGCGGTGGGCGGGGCGCCGCGGCGCACCGCGGCGTACACCGGGCGCGTCCGGGGTGCCCGCAGCGGGCGGGCGACGACGTCGTAGCGCGGGTCGACGGCGAGGCCCGGCAGCAGCGCGACCGACAGCCCCGCCTCGACGTGCGCGAGCAGCAGCTCGTAGCTGGGCAGCCGTGCGACGACGCGGGGCTCGAACCCGGCGTCGCGGCACGCGCTCTCGACGAGGGTCGACAGGTACCGGCCGGGCAGGTCCGCCGCCCACCGCGCGTCGGCGAGACCGGCGAGGTCGACCGGCCCCTCCCCCGCCGCCGTCCCCTCCGACGAGCCCGACGCCGCACCCGACGGCGCGACGAGGACGACCGGGTCCTCGAGCAGCGGGACGGTCGCGACGTCGGGGCCGGCGAGCCGCGCGCCGTCGAGCAGGTCCGCGGTCACGGCGACGTCGACGTCCGCGCGGCGGAGCGCGGGCCCGCTCTCGCGGGGGTCGAGCTCGACGATCTCGACCTGCACCCGCGGGTGCTCGACGGCCAGGCGCCGCGCGAGGGGGATCACGAGGGCCCGGACGCCGCTCGAGAACGCCGCGACGCGCACGACCCCGGCGGGCTGACCGTCGGGGTGGGCGAGCTCCGCCTCCGCGAGCGCCATCTGGTCGAGGATGACGCGGGCGTGCCGCGCGAGGGTGCGCCCCGCGGGCGTGAGGCGCACCCTCCGCCCGGTCCGTTCGACGAGGCGCGACCCGGTCTCGGCCTCGAGCGCCGCGAGCTGCGCGGACACCGCGGACGGGCTCAGGTGCAGGGACGCGCCCACCGCGCGCACGGTCCCGAGGCTCTCGAGCCGGGCGAGGATCTGGAGCCGGGCGGCGTTGAGCACGCGGTCCTCCGTTCCCTGCGGTCGCTGCCGCTTGTGCGGGTTCTCCGCACAGACTGTACGAGAACTCGTGCTGTACGCGCACAGGGCTCCGTCCCTACGCTCGGAGGATGGCCGCCCCTCCGTCCCCCGCCCTCGCTCCGTCGACCCCGGA
The DNA here is from genome assembly GCF_042723955.1 of Cellulosimicrobium cellulans. Lineage (GTDB taxonomy): Bacteria > Actinomycetota > Actinomycetes > Actinomycetales > Cellulomonadaceae > Cellulosimicrobium > Cellulosimicrobium cellulans_H. The sequence continues at coordinate 10,935 of NZ_JBHXIC010000042.1, forward strand.
CGCCGCGACGTTCTGGTCCGACGCCGACCGGCACCTCGTGCGGTACGGCGGGCCGTTCACCCCGGAGATCGTCGAGAGCGCGTCGGGCAGCTTCGTCACGACGGCCGACGGTCGGCGGGTGCTCGACTTCACGTCGGGGCAGATGAGCGCGATCCTCGGGCACAGCCACCCGGCGATCGTCCAGATGGTCCGAAACCAGATCGGCACGCTCGACCACCTCTTCTCCGGGATGCTGTCGCGCCCGGTCGTGGACCTCGCGCGCCGGATCGCGGGCACGCTGCCCGACCCGCTCGAGAAGGTCCTGCTCCTCACGACGGGCGCCGAGTCCAACGAGGCTGCGATCCGGATGGCGAAGCTCGTCACGGGTCGGCACGAGGTCGTCTCGCTCGCCGGGTCGTGGCACGGCATGACGCACGCGGCGGCCGCGGCGACGTACAGCGCGGGGCGCCGCGGCTACGGCCCGACGGCGCCCGGCAACCTCGTCATCCCCGTGCCGAACGCGTACCGCCCCGACCACCTCACGCCCGACGGCGCGCACGACTGGCGCCGCCAGCTCGACCTCGCGTTCGACCTCGTCGACGTGCAGTCCACGGGGAGCCTCGCGGCGTGCATCGTCGAGCCGATCCTCAGCTCGGGCGGGATCGTCGAGCTGCCGCCCGGCTACCTCGCGGCGCTGCGCGACAAGTGCCACGAACGCGGGATGCTCCTCATCCTCGACGAGGCGCAGACGGCGCTGTGCCGGACCGGCTCCTGGTACGCGTTCGAGGGCCGCGACGGCGAGGAGGCCGTGGTCCCCGACATCCTCACGATTTCCAAGACGCTCGGCGCCGGCCTGCCCCTCGCCGCGGTCGTCACGAGCGCCGAGATCGAGGAGCGCGCGCACGAGCGCGGCTTCCTGTTCTTCACGACGCACGTCTCCGACCCGCTCGTCGCGGCGGTCGGCAACACCGTCCTCGACGTGCTCGAGGCCGAGCAGATGGACGCCCGGGTGCGCGTGCTCGGCGAGCGCCTGCGCGCGGGGCTGCTCGAGCTCCAGGACCGCCACGCCACGATCGGCGACGTCCGCGGGCGGGGTCTGCTCCAGGGCATCGAGCTCGTGCTCGACCGGGAGACGAAGGAGGGCGCGGACGCACTCGGCGCCCTGGTCACCCGGCGGTCGCTGGACCTGGGGCTCCACATGAACGTCGTGCAGCTCCGGGGCATGGGCGGCGTGTTCCGGATCGCGCCGCCGCTCACGGTGAGCGAGGAGGAGCTCGACCTCGGGCTCGACCTCCTCGACCGCGCGCTCGGCGAGGCGGAGCGCGAGCTGCTCGGCTGAGCCGCGCCCGGGTCACTCTCCGGGCGCGCGGCGTGCGCCGACGGCCACCACGCCGTCGCGCACGACGACCGGCGCGCCGAGCCCGGCGACGCCGAGCGACGCCCGGACCCCGTCGACCACGCGCTCGTCGTCTCCGCCCGGTGTCTCGTAGACCAGCCACAGCGCGCCGCCCGGGACGAGCAGGGCCGTGAGCGCGCTCGCCTCGCGGTGCGCCGTCCGGGTCCAGAAGACGTTGACGTTCACCGCGAGCACGACGTCGAACGGCCCGCCGACCGTGCCGGCGAGGTCGGGGCCCGTCACGTCGCCCTGCCGCACGACGAGCCGGCCGTCGTCGACCGCGGTGCGGTTGCGCGCCGTCGTGCGGGCGACGGCCGTCGCGGACCTGTCGAGGGCGACGTAGCGCACGCCCGGGTGTCGCGCGAGGATCGTCTCCGCGGCCGCACCGGGGCCTGGCCCGATCTCGAGCAGGGTCTCGTCGCCGCGCAGGTCGAGCAGCGCGACGGCACGCTGGACCCGCTCCGGGACGGCGCCGACCACCCGCCCAGTCTGACCGCGCGTCGCACCCTCGGCAGCCTGCGTTTACACCGTCTCAGCATGCGCGACGGCCCTTCCGTGATGCGGACAGCCGACCTAGCCTGACGCCCGGACGGACCACCACCTCGGACACCCCAGCTCCCGCCGCACGGAGGACACCATGCCCGCACCGCTCGACACCACCGAGAAGATCACCCAGTACGCCCACCCCGACCGCCTCGTGAGCACGGACTGGCTCGCGGAGCACCTCGGGCAGCCGGGCATCGTCGTCGTCGAGTCCGACGAGGACGTGCTGCTCTACGAGACCGGTCACATCCCCGGTGCGGTGAAGATCGACTGGCACACCGACCTCAACGACCCCGACACGCGCGACTACATCGATGGCAAGGGCTTCGCCCAGCTCCTCGGCGGCAAGGGCATCGGCCGCGACACGACGCTCGTCGTCTACGGCGACAAGAACAACTGGTGGGCCGCGTACGCCGCGTGGGTCTTCACGCTGTTCGGCCACGAGGACGTGCGTCTGCTCGACGGCGGCCGCGGCAAGTGGATCGCGGAGGGCCGCGAGGTCACGACCGACGTCCCCGCGCCGGAGGCCGTCGAGTACCCCGTCGTCGAGCGCGACGACGTGACGATCCGCGCGTTCAAGGAGGACGTCCTCGCGCACATCGGCAACGGCCCGCTCGTCGACATCCGCTCCCCCCAGGAGTACACGGGCGAGCGCCTGCACATCCCGGACTACCCGGAGGAGGGCGTGCTGCGCGGCGGCCACATCCCGACGGCGCGCAACGTCCCGTGGGCGACCGCGGTCGCCGAGGACGGGACGTACAAGTCGCGCGAGCAGCTCGAGGCGATCTACCAGGAGGGTGGCCTCGGCCTCGCGGCGGACGACGAGGTCGTCACGTACTGCCGCATCGGCGAGCGCTCGAGCCACACCTGGTTCGCGCTGACCTACCTGCTCGGCTTCGACAAGGTCCGCAACTACGACGGCTCCTGGACCGAGTGGGGCAACGCCGTGCGCGTCCCGATCGTCAAGGGCGAGGAGGCCGGTGAGGCCCCCGCCTCGCTCAACTGACGCACCGCTCGCACCTCACGCCCGACGGCGCGCGGCCGGCCCCTCGTGGGCCCGCCGCGCGCCGGGGGGGGGCACCCCCGGGGGGCGCCGCGCGCGGCCGGGGGGGGGGCCGGTGGGG
>NZ_JBHXIC010000042.1:13986-22287 GCF_042723955.1 Cellulosimicrobium cellulans
GTGCGCCGCCGCCCCCTCCACCCCCACCGCCCCCCCCCCCCCCCCGGCCCCCCGCGGGGGGGGGGGCGGCGGCGGCGCCCCCCCCCCCCCCCCCCCGCGCGGGCGTCCACCGCGGGCAGACGCCGCGCGCGCCGGGCGTTCCGCACGGTGGGACCGGGTCCCGGCCGCACGCCCCCGATGCAAGGATCGACACCATGAGCTCCTCGTCCGACGCCTCGTCCCTGCCCGCGGCCCTCGCGGAGATCCGCGAGGACTTCCTCGCGCTGCCGGAGCGTGAGCGCCTCCAGCTCCTGCTCGAGTTCGCGAACGAGCTGCCCGACCTCCCGGAGCGCTACGCGAGCGCGCCCGGTCTGCTCGAGCGCATCGAGGAGTGCCAGTCGCCCGTGCGCGCGTTCGCGGAGGTCGACAACGACGGCGTCGTGCACTTCTTCGCGACCGCGCCCGCCGAGGCGCCGACGACGCGCGGGTTCGCGTCGATCCTGGCGCAGGGTCTGTCGGGCCTGACCGTGCAGGAGGTGCTCGACGTGCCGGACGACTTCCCCATGTCGATCGGCCTCACGCGGGCCGTGAGCCCGCTGCGCATCGGCGGCATGAACGGCATGCTCACGCGCGCCAAGCGCCAGGTGCGCGAGCAGGTCGCCGGCCGTTCCTGACGGCGACCCGAGGACTCGCCAGCGGCGGGGCTCGTCAGTCGCGGAGCGCGAGACGCCGCGCGAGGACCGCGCAGACGACGAGCTGGAGCTGGTGGAAGACGATCACCGGGACGGCGACGACGCCCGCGACGGCGACCGGGAACAGCACGCTCGCCATGGGCAGACCCGTGGCGAGCGACTTCTTGGACCCGCACATGAGGAGCGCGATCCGGTCCTCCGTCGACAGCCGCAGGGCCGCCCCGCCCCACCAGGTGAGCGCGAGCATCGCGGCGAGGACGAGCGCGCTCACGACGAGCAGCGCGACGATCGACCACCCGGACACGCTCGCCCACACGCCCGCCGAGGACGCGGCCGCGACGGCGCCGAACACGACGACGAGGATCGTGCCGCGGTCGACGCCGAGCGTGAGCCAGCGCCGCGCGCGGACCCAGTCGCCGACCCACGGCTGGAGGAGCTGCCCGACGACGAACGGCAGCAGGAGCTGGAGCAGCACGGTCCGGAGTCCACCGAGCCCGCCCGTGGGACCGTCGGCGCCCCCGTCCGCGACGGTCATGAGCCACAGCACGAGCAGCGGGGTGATCACCATGCCCGCGACGTTCGACACCGTGGCGCCACAGATCGCCCCGGCGACGTTGCCGCGCGCGACCGACGTGAACGCGACGGACGACTGCACCGTCGACGGGAGCAGGGACAGGTAGAGCACGCCCGCGGCGAGCGGAGCCCCGACGAGCGGCTCGATCGCCCACGCCGTGACGAGCCCGAGCACCGGGAACACGACGTACGTCGCCGCGAGGATCCCGCCCTGGAGGCGCCAGTTCCGCAGGCCCGCCCACACCTCGCGCGTCGACAGGCGCATGCCGTAGACGAGGAAGAGGAGCGTGACCGCGACGTCCGCGACGGCGTCGACCACGCGCTGCGCGTCCGGCCCCACCGGCACGACGAGCCCGAGCACGAGCACGACGAGCAGGGTCACGACGAACGGGTCGACCCACCGGCTCAGGACTGCGCGCACGGGGACCGAGCCTAGCCCGGGTCAGAAGAGGGTGTAGCCGCCGTCGACCGTGACGACCGCGCCGGTCATGAAGCTCGACGCCGCGCTCGCGAGGAACACGACCGGAGGGCCGATCTCCTCGGGCTCGGCCCAGCGCCGCATCGCGGCGGGCGCGACGCAGTCGTCGTAGTACTCGGGCTGGTCCACAGGCGACGCCTCGGTGCGCACGTACCCGGGCGCGACGGCGTTGACGCGGATGCCGTGCGGCGCCCACTCGGCGGCGAGGCCCTTGGTGAGCTGGTGCACCGCCGCCTTGGACGCGAGGTACGCGGGCTGCCAACGCGGTCGGTTGACGATCGACGCCGACATCGACCCGACGTTGACGATCGCGCCCGGCCGACCGTCGGCGACCAGGGCGCGCGCGACCGCGCGCGAGCAGTACCAGACGCCGTCGAGGTTGGTCGCGAGCGTGCGGTGCCACACGTCGTCGTCGATCTCGAGCGCCGCCCCGCCGATCGAGATCCCCGCGTTGTTGACGAGCAGGTCGACGGTCCCGAGGTCCGCGGCCGCGCGCCCGACGACGTCGTCCACCTGGGCGCGGTCCGTCACGTCGAGCGCGTACCCGCGGGCGTCGATCCCGTCCTCCCGCAGCGCGGCGGCCGCGTCCTCCGCGGCAGGCGCCGTCGTCGCCGTGAGCGCGACCCGGGCGCCGGCCTCGCCGAGCGCGCGGGCGACGGCGCGCCCGATCCCGCGGCTCCCACCGGTGAGCAGGGCCGTGCGGCCGGCGAGCGAGAACGAGTCGAGGACGGTCACGCGGGACAGTCGACCACGAGGCTCGTCAGAAGTCGAAGAGGTCCTCGAGCCACGACTCCTTCTTCTTCCGCTTGCGGTAGCGGGGGTCGTAGCCGTCGCGCCCGTCGTAGCGGCGGTCGCGGTCGTCGCGGTAGCGGTCGTCCCGGTACCGGTCGTCGCCGTACTGGTCGCCCCGGTAGCGGTCACGGTCGTCGTACCGGCGGTCGTCGCGCCGCTCGCCGTAGCCGGGCGTTCCGTAGTCCGCGGCGGGCGCCGGCGGGTACGACGTCGGCGCGGGGGCGGGCGGGGCCGCGGGGGCCGGAGCTGTGGGTGCGACAGCGGCCGGCCCTGCGGCCTCGGCGGCGATCTCGCTCTCCACCGAGCGGTCGATGATCTTGTCGAGCTCGCCGCGGTCGAGCCACACGCCGCGGCACGTCGGGCAGTAGTCGATCTCCACGCCCTTGCGCTCGGTCATGACGAGCACGGTCTGGTCGGTGGGGCACAGCATGTCTGCCTCCTCGCGAGATGGGCCGGGCGCGGTCGGCGCCCGCACGGGTACTGCGGAGTCCAACGCGGCTCCCGCACGCGCGGTTCCCGGCCGGCCGCGTCAGCCGGTGCAGCGCTCGCTCGTGAGCCGGTCGCGCAGCTCGTCGGCGCGGTGCACCTCGTCGTCGAGCGCGGCGAGCGCCTCGGCGACCCGCGGGAGGAAGTCGGCCCCGGCCCGGAACCACTCCGCCCCTTCGAGGAAGCGTTCCGCCGCGGCCTCGTCGTGCAGGGCGAGCGCGAGGTCGGCGCGGAGCACCAGGGCGCGGAACCGGACGCGCTCGGCGACGCTGCGGGTCCGCACGCCCTCCGCGGCGAACGCGCGGTCGAGGACCTGGGCGGCTCCACCGGGATCGCCCGCCGCGCGGAGGATGCGCGCATGGTCGAGAGCGCGAGCCAGGTCCGGCGGTTCCTCGGCGCCGCGGCGTGGCAGCCCGGGCACGAAGGCCCCACCAGCCACGCCGCACCTCCCGCCTCCCGCCGACAGCCCGACCACACTAACCCTGGTGGTGCGGCCCGGCACGGCGGGAGACGGGAGGCGGCCCGGTCAGCGCTGCACGCGTGCGCTGCCGCCCGAGGCGAGCTTGCGGACCTCGGCGAGCGACGCCGTCGACGTGTCGCCCGGCGTGGTCATCGCGAGCGCGCCGTGCGCGGCCCCGTACTCGACGGCCTCGTGGATCGAGCCGAGCTCCATGAGCCCGTACGCAAGGCCCGACGCGAACGAGTCGCCGCCGCCCACGCGGTCGAGGATCTCCAGCCCGGGGCGGTGGGTCGCCTCGGCGAAACCCTGCACGCGCGACCAGGCGATCGCGCCCCAGTCGTTGACGGTCGCCGACCTCACGCCGCGCAGCGTCGTCGCGATCACCTGGAAGTTCGGGTACTCCTCGGCCGCCTGCGTGATCATCGCGCGGAATGCGCCGGTGTCGAGGTCGGTGAGGTTCTCGTCGACGCCCTCCACCTCGAAGCCGAGCGAGGCGGTGAAGTCCTCCTCGTTGCCGATCATCACGTCGACGTACCGGGCGAGGCGGCGGTTGACCTCCTGCGCGCGCTCGACGCCGCCGATGCCCTTCCAGAGCGAGGGGCGGTAGTTGAGGTCGTAGGACACGATCGTGCCGTGGCGGCGTGCGGCGGCCATGGCGGCCTCCGCGACGTCCGCGGACGACTCGGACAGCGCGGCGAAGATGCCGCCGGTGTGGAACCAGCGCACGCCGCGGCCGAACACGTCGTCCCAGTCGACGTCCTCGGGCCGGAGCTGGGCGATCGCGGTGTTGCCGCGGTCGGAGACGCCGACGGCGCCGCGCACGCCGAAGCCGCGCTCGGTGAAGTTGAGCCCGTTGCGCACGGTGCGCCCGATGCCGTCGTACTCGCGCCACTGCACCCAGCGCGTGTCGAGGCCGCCGGTGAGCATGAGGTCCTCGACGAGCCGGCCGACCTCGTTGTCCGCGAGCGCGGTGACGACCGCGCCGCGCAGCCCGAAGGCGCGGCGCAGCCCGCGCGCGACGTTGTACTCGCCGCCGCCCTCCCAGGCGTCGAAGCTGCGGGCGGTCTTGATGCGGCGCTCGCCCGGGTCGAGGCGGAGCATGACCTCGCCGAGGGCGACGACGTCGTAGGCGCACTCTGCCGCGGGGCGGACGGCGAGCGGGGGCTGGTTCTGGGTCGTGTCAGGCACGCGTCAGGCTCCTTCGGCGGGGTGCGGGGCGGTCGCGGCGAGCTCGACGGCCTCGCGCGTCCGGCGGGTGATCTCGGCGGTGTCGCCCGCGCGCACGAGCGCGGCGTCGACCATCCACGAGCCGCCGGCCGCGAGCACCGACGGCAGCGCGAGGTAGTCGAGGAGGTTGGCGGCGCTCACGCCGCCGGTCGGCACGAAGCGCAGGCCGGGGAACGGCGCGGAGAACGCCTTGACCGCCGCCGGACCGCCGACGACGTTCGCCGGGAAGAGCTTCACCGCGTCGAGGCCGAGGTCGAGCGCGGCGATGACGTCCGACGGCGTCGCGACCCCGGGCAGGACCGGCACCCCGACCTCCTGCGCGCGGCGCACGACGGCGGCCGAGAGCCCGGGCGAGACGAGAAAGCGGGCTCCGGCCTCCACGGCCTCGTCGACCTGGGCCGCGTTGACGACGGTCCCCGCGCCGACGAGCACGTCCGGCACCTCGCGCGCGATCGCCTCGATCGCGGCGCGAGCACCCGCGGTGCGGAAGGTCACCTCCGCGACGGGGAGGCCGCCGTCGCGCAGCGCGCTCGCGACGAGCACGCCCTGCTCCGCGTCGTCGACGACGACGACCGGCACGACGCGGGCGCGTGCGATCGCCTCCAGGGGTCGGTGGGATGACATCCTCGCTCCGTTTCGCTATGGTGAACGCCTGTTGTTCACTACGGAACGCACTCTAGGCGAAGGAGCGACGATGGCGGAAGCCGGGACCTCGCCGTCGGGCACGCCCGGGACAGACCGGCACGCACCGGCCGACCCGCCCGGCAGCCCTCTCGGGAGCGTGGACAAGGCCCTCAGCGTGCTCGAGGCGCTCGCCGGGGCGGGCCCTGCCGGGGCCGCGCTCGGCGACCTCGCGCGCTCGCTCGGGCTGCACAAGGCCTCGCTGCACCGCACGCTCGCGGCGCTGCGCTACCGCGGCTACGCCGAGCAGGATGGCGCGACGGGCGACTACCGCCTCGGCCCGGCGGCGACCGCGCTCGCGACGGTGTACCTCGGCGAGGAGAACCTGCCCGCGCTCCTGCACCCGGTGCTCGTCGCGGTGTGCCGGGAGACCGACGAGCTCGTCCACCTCGGCGCTCTCGCCGGGACCGAGATCGTCTACCTCGACAAGGTCGAGCCCGCGCGCGCCGTCCGGGTCTGGTCGGCCGTGGGGCGGCGCCGCCCTGCGGCCACCACGGCGCTCGGGCGCGCGCTGCTCGCCCACCGGCCGCTCGACGACGGCGCGCTCGCCTGGTACGCGGCGGCCGTCCCCGACGAGCACCCCGTCTCGCCCGCCGCGCTCCGCGCGACGTGCGACGCGACGCGGGCGAGCGGCTTCGCGACGGAGACCGAGGAGAACGAGCCGGGCATCAGCTGCGTCGCCCTCCCGATCCTGCGGGGCGGACAGTCCGTGGCCGCCGTGAGCGTCACCGCTCCCGCCGAGCGGCTCGGGGCACGCCGGCGCCGCGAGATCGAGGCGGTCCTGCGCGACGTCGTCCCGCCCCTGCTGCCCCCGACGCTCGCCGTGCCGGACGCCGCGCTGGGTCGGCCCGGCGCACCCGTCGCCGCGGGCACCCGTCGACCGGCGACGGGGCGCGCCCTGTGAGAGAGTTCAACGGCAGCACGACGGAATGACGGAAGGGCCCGCGCGATGACCGTCCTCGTGGCGTACAACGACTCCCCGCAGGGCGAGACCGCGTTCCGTGCGGCGGTCGCCGAGGCGGTCCACCGCTCGACCGCCCTCGCGGTCCTCGTCCTCACCCCGCAGGACGCCGACGCGGGCGTCCCCGCGACCCTCGCGCACCTGCTCGACACGCTCCCCGCCGGGGTCGCGCGCCCAGAGATCACGTACCGGTCGGAGCACCTCGACCCGGCCGAGGCGATCATCGACGAGGCCGAGCGCACGGCGCCCGACCTCGTCGTCGTGGGGGCGCGCAAGCGCTCGCCGGTGGGCAAGTTCCTGCTCGGTAGCACGACGCAGCGCGTGCTCCTCGACTCGCCCGTCCCGGTGCTCGTCGTCAAGGCGTCCCACTGACGCCCTCCTGACGGGCGCCGCGACGTGGCCGCCCGATCACCCGGACGGCCACGTCGCGACCTCTCAATCCTGCGCGACGGCGGTGCGCAGCCCGTCGACCAGCGGGGTCGTCGGGCGGCCCAGCAGACGCGCGAGCTCCCCCGACGTCTCGGCGAGCAGCCCGTCGCGGATGTTGCCGTCCAGCGCGACGACGAACCCGGCGGTGCCCTCGTCCAGCCCCGCTCCCAGCAGGAACGCGCGGTGCTCGTCGGGGCCCACGCGTCGGTACGCGACGGGGCGCCCGAGCACCTCCGAGGCCACGGCGGCGAGGTCGTCGAACGTCCACGCGACGTCGCCGCTCAGCTCATAGACGGCCCCCGCGTGCGCGGCGGAGTCCGCCTGCGCGGCGAGCGCCACGACCGCGACGGCCTCGGCGTAGTCGGCACGGCTCGCGCTCGCGACGCGGCCGTCGCCCACGCTCGACACGAGCTCGCCGGACTCCCGGGCACCCAGCACGTCGCCGGCGTAGTTCTCGGTGTACCAGTTGTTCCGCAGGATCGTGGTCGCCAGGCCCGACGCCGCCAGGAGCTCCTCCGTGGCCTTGTGCTCGGGTGCGAGGACGAGCGCGGAGGTCGTGGCGTGCGGCGCGCTCGTGTAGACGACGCGCGCCACGCCGGCGGCGCGCGCGGCGTCGACGACGTTGCGGTGCTGCTCGACGCGCTGCCCCACCTCGGAGCCCGAGACGAGGACGAGTACGTCGACGCCCGCGAGCGCCGCCGCCAGGGTCTCGGGTCGCGCGTAGTCGGCCTCGCGGACCTGCACGCCACGGTCGGCGAGGTCGGCGACCTTCGCCGTCGTGCGCGCGGCGGCGACGACCTGGGACGTGTCGGCCCCATGCGCGAGGAGGGACTCGACGACGAGGCGGCCGAGGTGACCGCTGGCTCCGGTGACGGCGATGGACATGCGAGGGCTCCTTCGGTGCGCGAGGGCACGGCCGGGCGGCCGTGCGGTCCCAGCATGCGCTTACTTTTCGAAAGTGCCAACCTTCAGAGCGTGCGACCTTTCTCACAGTGCTGCACTCCTTGGAGGCGCCGTATCCTGGGGCGATGACGACCGACGCCCGCCCCGTGGAGGACCCCGGCCCCACCGATGCGATGGTGGCCGACGTCTTCCAGCGCGGCTGCACCTCGCGGCACGTGCTCGAGGCCGTCACCGGGCGGTGGGGCGTCCTCACGGTCGCGGGCCTGCGCGACGGCGCGGTGCGCTTCAACGCGCTGCGGCGTCGCATCGACGGGGTGAGCGAGAAGATGCTCGCCCAGACGCTGCAGTCCCTCGAGCGTGACGGCATCGTCGTGCGTGAGGTGCGTGCGACCATCCCCCCGCACGTCGAGTACTCCCTCACCGACCTCGGGCGCCGCGTCGCCGACAGCCTGACGGGCCTCCTCGACGTCCTCGAGGGCTCCGTCGCGGAGGTGACGGCGTCCCAGCGCGCGTACGACGCGCGCCGGGACGGCGGGCGGACGCCCCGCGGTGGCAGCCCCCCCCCCCGCCCCCCGGGGGGACACCTCGGGCCCCCCCGCGCCAAGCACCCACGCGCGCCCCCCCCCCCCCCCCCCCCCCC
>NZ_JBHXIC010000042.1:22297-38556 GCF_042723955.1 Cellulosimicrobium cellulans
CGTCGTCGTCGGGCTCCTCGTCGTGGGGGGGGGCCCCCCGGCAAGACGCTCGACCCGCCACGGGGGGGGTGTGAGCGGGGTGCCGCGCAGCGCGGGCGGTGGGCGCGGTCGGGTGGGGCGGGGCCCCCCCGGGCGGCACGCCCGCGCGCGGGGCCGCCTCACTCGCGCGTTCTTGATACCCCCCGACCGCGGGCCGCGGTGGGTCACTGCTGCGACCGGACGTACCAGAGCACGAGCGCGGCGACCACCAGCAGCCCGGCCACCACGGCGAGCACGATCTTGCGGACGCTGTACGGGCGCCGCCCGATCACCTGGCCGGTGTTCGCGTTGACCATGACCTGCCACTGCTTGCCCGCGTACACGTAGGTCGCGATCCACAGCGGCAGCAGCACGAGCTTGAACATCACGGCGGCGTAGGCCGTGCTGATCGAGGAGACCCGCTGCTCGTCGCCCCCGATGTCGCGCTCGACGTCGTCCTTGATCACCGGCACCATCCTCTGCTTGGCACGGTCCAGGCCCGCCGGCGGCTCGACGTCGTAGCGCGCGGCCGAGAAGCCGGCGAGATACTCCGCACGGAACGGCACGGCCCGCTCGACGTGCCACGGCCCGAGCCGCGCCAGGTCCCGTTCGGCGACCTGCGAGGACGCGGGGACGAGCACGTCGTCGAAGTCGCGGGCCACCCGTCCGAAGGCCGGCGACCAGCGCACCCGGCGCTCCTGACGTTCCTCGTCACCGTGCTTCACGGTGACGTAGTAGGCGTCCCCGCGCTGCCCGACGTAGTCCGACGTCGTGCTCGCGTCGAACGTCCAGTGCGGCACGTACGACCCGTGCAGGGACTCGGTGTCGCCGACCTTCTTCAGCTCGCCCGGGGCGAACCACCGGGAGCGGACCCAGCGCCGGAACGACTCGCGCGCCTGCGCCTGCTCGACGGCGAACGGCACGACGGCCTCCGGCTGCACGAGCCCGTCGGCCTCGACCGCGGCGACGAGGTGCCCGCCGCAGAACCGGCACGCGACGGACAGGTCGGTCCCCTGCGTCGTCGCGCCGCAGCCGTCGCACGTGAGGACCCGCGCGTCGAGGTTCCCGGCGCGCACCCCGCCCTGCGCCGCGGCCCACGCGTCGAACGAGTGCTCGTCGACGGCGTCCCCGGGCGCGTGCACGATCGCGACGGTGCCGCCGCACGCGACGCAGCGCAGGTGCTGCGTGCCCGGCGCGTACGCGAGCTGCGACCCGCACGCCTCGCAGCCCGTGCGGAGGAGCTCGTCCTGGGCGTCGCTCACCGTCAGCCCGCCACCGGACCGGTCGGGGCACCGGTAGGTGGCAGCGGCGGCGGGGTCGCGGCGAACAGCGGCGCGAGGGCGGGCACCTCGCCCGCGGCGGTCCACGCGGCCATGCCCTGCTGCCACACGAGCGACTCGCGCGTCACCTCGCCGGACCGGACATGGCCGGCGAGGTCCGCCGTCGTGCCGGGCCCGGCCTGCGCGCCGCCGACCGCCCAGTACCAGGGCGACTCCGCGGCGGGCAGGGGCGGCGGCCCGGCGGGCGGTGCCGGGGCCGGGGTGGGCTGGGCCGCAGTGGTCCCGAGCGACTGCGCGAGCTGCTGCCCCATGGCCGCCCCGAGACCCATGCCGGCGCCGAGCCCCAGCCCGTCGCCCGCGCCTCCAGGGTTGGCGGCGGCGGTCTCGATCGCGTTCGCCGCCTGGAACTTCGTGTACTGGTCGAGGTTCCCGACGACGGCCATCTGCGTCCGCTCGTCGAGCGCCGCCTCGACCTCGGGCGGGAAAGAGACGTTCTCGAGGACGAAGCGCGGCACGGCGATGCCGTACTCCGACAGATCCTCCGAGAGCTGGCCCGCGAGCCGCGTCGCGATCTCGCGCTGGTTCGCGGCGAGGTCGATCGCCGCGACGCCGGCCTCCGCGAGCGCCGGGCCGAGCTGGCCGACCACGAGGCGGCGGAAGTAGTCGCCGATCTCGTCGGTGCGGAACTGCGGGTCGGTCCCCACGAGCTGGCGGAGCAGCGCCGACGGGTCCACGACCTGGAGGGCGTACGTCCCGAACGCCCGGATACGGACCGCGCCGAGCTCGGGGTCGCGCAGGATCACGGGGTTCTGCGTGCCCCAGGTGAGGTCGGTGAACTGGCGCGTCGCGACGAAGTACACCTCCGCCTTGAACGGCGAGCTGAAGCCGTACTTCCAGCCCTGGATCGTCGACAGGATCGGCAGGTTCTGGGTCTCGAGCGTGTAGGTGCCCGGCCCGAACACGTCCGCGAGCCGGCCCTCGCTCACGAAGACGGCGCTCTGCCCCTCGCGCACGACGAGCTTCGCCTGGTTCTTGATCTCGTTGCCCTGGCGCGGGAAGCGCCAGACGATCGTGTCCCGGCTCTCGTCGAGGAACTCGATGATGTCGATCAGCTGGCCGCGCAGCTTCTCCATGAAGCTCATCCGGACTCCTTCGCTCGTCGTGCGGGACGGCCGCGGGCGACCTGGCGTGCGGGCGCCTGGCCCGCTGTGCCCGCCCCGGCGCGCCGAGCATAGCGGCATCCCAGCCCGCCGATGAAACCCCCAAGGGTTGGTAAAACCGACTGGTCGCCGCGGGGTCCCCGCGGCCGCCGAGCCCGGGGTCGCTCCCCACGGACGCGGCCCTCCGGGGAGGGACCCCGGGTTCGGCGGCGGCCTATCCTGGCCGCGTGCCGACCTCACCGACCGCGCCCGCGACGCCCACCGTCGCCGTCCTCCTCGCCGCGGGCGCGGGGACGCGGCTCGGGCACGGGCCCAAGGCGCTGCTCCCCCACCGCGGCGGCACGCTCGTCGCCCACGTAACCCGGGTGCTGCTCGCGGGCGGGTGCGACGCCGTCGTCGTGGTCCTCGGCGCCGAGGCCAAGCGCGTCCGAGCCGGGTCCGGGCTCGACGACCCCCGGGTCCGCGTCGTCGACAACCCCGGCTGGTCGTCCGGCATGGCGTCGTCGCTGCGTGTCGGCGTCGCCGCGGCGCTCGACCTGACGCCCACCCGGGTCGTCGTGACGCACGTGGACCAGCCCGGCGTCGTGCCCAACGACGTCGCGCGCCTCCTCGCCGCCCACCACCCCGGCCGCGTGACCGCGTCCCGCTGGACGACGAGCCCCACGCGTCGAGCACGACATGAAGGTCGTTCTGAGGCGGAGAACGACCCTCAGGTCGTGTTCGGCGTCGGACGGACTCCGCGCTGGGCCCACCCGCTCGTCCTCGACGCCGCACTCGCCGCCCCTGCTGCCGCGAGCGCCCACGGCGACCACGGCGCCCGCGACTTCCTGCGCGCCCACGCGGACCTCATCGACGTCGTCGACCACCCGGGCGACGGCCGCGACCTCGACACCGAGACGGACCTCGACCTCCTCGACCCCGCCGACCCTTGAGTGCATGAAATAGTCGCGTCCGAGGACGATCGGCGCGACTATTGCATGCACTCAGCGACGGGACGCGGACTTGATGGCCAGGTAGATCCGGTCTCGGGCCAGCGGGAGCTCGGTGAGCCGGACGCCCGTCGCCGCGCGGATCGCGTTGGCGAGCGCGGGAGCCACCGGGTTGAACGGGCTCTCGCTCATCGACTTCGCCCCCATCGGGCCCACCGTGTCCGACGTCCGCGCGAAGTAGACCTCGCTGCGGGGGGTGTCCGCGAAGGTCGGCAGGTGGTACTGGCGGAAGATGTCGGTCGTGACGCGCCCGGTCTCGTCGACGATCACGTTCTCGTAGAGCGCGGCGCCGAGCGCCTGCGCGATGCCGCCCTCGACCTGACCCCGGCACTGACGCGGGTTGACGACCTCGCCCGCGTCGGCGGCCTGGACGGACTGGAGGATGCGGATCTCCCCGGTGCCGCGGTGGACCGCGACGCGGAACCCGTGCACGTTGAACGCGACGGAGCGCGGGGTGCCGCCCCAGCGGCCCTCGGCGACGAGCTCGATCCCCGCGTCGGTGGCGGAGCGCGCGACGTCGGCGAGCGGAAGCACCGCCCCCGCGCAGTCGACGCCGCCGGGCACGAGGTGGCAGTCCCCCGGTGCGGCACCGGCCATCCCCGCCGCGACCTTGAGCACCGCCTCCGCGAGGTCCTGCGCCGCGGCGAGCGACGCCTTGCCCGCGACGACGGTCCCGGTGGACCCGAACGCGCCGGTGTCGTGCTCGAGCAGGTCGGTGTCGGACTGCCGGACCACGACGTCCCCGGCGTCCTGCCCGAGCGCGCTCGCGACGAGCTGGGCGTGGACCGTGGTCGTGCCGTTGCCGAACTCGGCGGTCCCGACCTCGGCCTCGACCACGCCGTCGGCCCGCAGCCGCACGCGTGCGTGGGAGTAGTGGCCCCGCGGCGGCACGGTGTCGATCATGGACAGCGCGGTGCCCTCGCCGACGCCCCACTCTGGACCCAGGTCCGGCAGCGTGTCGGCACCCGACCCGGCAGTCGCCCCGTACGTCGCGACGTCGCGGGCCCGGCCGCGCGCGAGGGCGTCCGCGGCGAGGTCGAGGCACTGGTCGAGGCCGTAGCTGCCGTAGAGCACGTCCTCCTCGGGCGTCGGGTGCGTGGAGAGCATCGGGTCGCCGTCGAGCACGACGTTGCGCCGCCGCAGCTCGAGCGGGTCCATGCCGAGCTGCTGCGCGAGCTCGTCGACGGCGGACTCCACCGCGAAGATCATCTGCGACAGCCCGTACCCGCGGAACGCGCCCGCCGGCACGGTGTTCGTGTAGACGCAGTGGGCGTCGACCTTCTTGTTCTCGCACCGGTACACCCCGAGCGACTCGCCGCACCCGTGGAACATGACGCCGGGGCCGTGGTTGCCGTACGCGCCCGTGTTGCTGAGCACGTCGAGGTGCAGCGCGGTGAGCGTCCCGTCGCGGCGCGCGCCCGCGCGCACGCGGATGCGGAAGGGGTGGCGCGTCGTCGTGCCCACGAACTGCTCGGTGCGGGTCAGCTCGAGCTGGACCGGGCGCCCGAGCCGCAGCGCCGCGAGCGCCGCGACGTCCTCGGTGAGCACCTCCTGCTTGCCGCCGAACCCGCCGCCCACGCGCTCGCAGTGCACGCGCACGCGGTCCGGGTCGAGGTCGAGCACGCGCGCGAGGTGGCGCCGCGCGAGGAACGGGACCTGCGTGGACGAGCGCACGACGAGGCGGCCGTCGTCGTCGAGCGACGCGACGGCGCAGTGCGTCTCCAGCGCGGCGTGCTGCACGCGGTGGGTGCGGTAGGTCGCCTCGTGCACGACGTCGGCCTCCGCGAGACCCCGCTCGACGTCGCCGAGCTCGGAGTGCACCTCGGCGACGACGTTGGCCTCGGGCCGCGAGACGCGCGCGTCGGCGGCGTCGAGCTCGGGGTGCACGAGCGGGGCGCCGGGCGCCATGGCCTCCTCGGGGTCGACGACGGCGGGCAGCACCTCGTACTCGACGCGGACCCGGCGCACGCCCTCCTCGGCCGCGGCGACGGTTTCGGCGACGACGGCCGCGACGCGCTGCCCGACGTGCCGCACGACGTCGTCGAGGATCCGCGTGTCGTCGGGGTCGTCCGTGAACAGCTCGTGCTGGGCGGTGGAGAAGCGCATCGCTGGCGCGTCCTCGTGCGTGAGCACGGCGTGCACGCCGGGCACCGCGAGCGCCGCGGACGTGTCGATCGCGACGACCCGCGCGTGCGCGTGCGGCGACCGCACGAGCTTGAGGTGGAGCAGGCCCGGGTAGTCCGCCGGGTCCACGTCGAGCGTGTACCGCGCCGTCCCGGTGACGACCCCGCGGCCCGCCGGCGCGGGCATGTCCCGCCCGAACGCCGAGGGAGCGTCGTCGCCCGACGACGGCCGTCCACCCGTTCCCGGCGCGGTGCCGGTCGTGTCCCCCCTGCCGAGGACGGCGTCCTCGATCGCGCGGTAGCCCGTGCAGCGGCACAGGTTGCCCTTGAGGCTGCGCGGCAGGTTCGCGCGCTGCGCGTCGTCGAACGTCGCGGCGGTCATGATCATCCCTGCCGTGCAGAACCCGCACTGGAACCCCTGCGCGTCGAGGAACTGCTGCTGCACGGGGTGCAGCGCGTCCTGCGGGCCGTGGGGGTCGTGGTCGCACGCGCCCGCGGGCTCGTCCCCGGCCGCGCCGCCGACGCACGACGTCGCCGCGAGCCCCTGGATGGTCGTCACCTCGTGGCCGGCCGCGCGCCGCGCGGGGTAGACGCAGGAGTGCACCGGGACGCCGTCGACGTGCACCGTGCACGCGCCGCAGTCGCCGCCGTCGCATCCCTTCTTGACGCCGAGCGCGCCCTGCTCGCGCAGGTACGTGCGCAGGCACTGGCCGGCGCGAGGCTCGCCCTGTGCCGCGCGGCCGTCGATCGTCACGGGCGGCGCCGTGCGGGGGTCGAGCGCGGTCATCGGAGGCCTCCGTCCGAGGTCGTGCCGTCAAGGGGCTCGGGGAGAAGCTCGGTGAGCAGCTCGGAGCGGATCTCCTCGCCGAGGCGGTAGGTCATGTCACGGCGCCACTCGGGCAGGCCGTGGATGTCGTCGTGGTAGAGGTCTGCCGGGATCGCCGCGTCGAGCGCGGCGGCGAGGTCGGCGGCCGTGGGCGGCGCGTCCGCGGGGAAGCGGAGCTGCACGGGCCGGCGCGTCGAGGCGGTCACCGTGAGGACGAAGTCTCCCCCGGCGTCCGGCGGGTCGACCCGGCCGATCAGCAGCACCCCGGAGCGCCCGAGGTTCGAGAGCGACAGGCGCCGGAACGCCGTCCGCGAGCGCAGCGCGCCGTCGGGCACGCGGATGGCCCGCAGGAGCTCGCCCGGGGCGAGCGTGTTGCGCAGCTCGCCCGTGACGAGCTCGGCGACCGGTTGGGTCCGCCGGGTGCCGCCCGGTCCCCAGACCTCCGCGACGCCGTCGAGCGCCGCGGTGAGCGAGATCATCGGTCCCGCGGGCAGGGACGTGCAGACGTTCCCACCGACCGTCGAGGTGTTCCAGATCTTGAAGGACGCCACGAAGCTGTCGCAGCACGGGCGCACGAGGTCGAGCGCGGTCCAGCGGTGGCGCACGGGCGCGGCCTGGCGGCTCTCCTCGAACGCCCACAGCTCGGCGACCGTGCACGTCGCCGCGATCTCGAGGCCGTCGTCGGTGACCGTGAGCGCGGGCCAGCCGGCGCTCGTCAGGTCGAGCAGGCGCCGCAGCGTCTGGCTGCCGTAGGAGAACAGGACGGTGCCGCCCGCGAGCCACGCGTCGCCCTCGCGCCAGTCGGCGGGGTCGGCGGTCGGGACGAGGTCGGTGACGGTGCTCAGGTCCATCAGGGAGCCTCCTCGGGGGTCGGCGCGGACTCGGGCGCGGGACGGTGTGCAGGCGACCCGGACGGCGGGTCGGCATGGATGGGCCCGTCCGTGCCGCTCAACGGGACGACGGCGGCCCGCCCGTGCCGGGTCGCGACGAGCTCCGCGGTGATCGAGACGGCGACCTCCTCGGGCGTGACGGCCCCGAGGTCGAGGCCGATGGGCGAGCGGAGCCGCGCGAGCGCCGCCACGGTCACGCCTTCCGCGCGCAAGGCGGCGACGCGCTGCGCGTGCGAGCGGCGCGAGCCCATCGCCCCGACGTAGGCGAGCGGCAGGTCGAGCGCGAGGCGCAGGAGCGGCACGTCGAACTTCGCGTCGTGCGTGAGGACCGCGACGGCCGTCCGGGCGTCGACGCGACCCGCCCCGGCCTCCGCGGCGAGGTACCGGTCCGGCCACTCGACGACGACCTCCGCCTCGGGGAACCGTCGGGCGTCGGCGAACACCTCGCGCGCGTCGACGAGGGTCACGCGGTACCCGAGCAGGCGCACGTGCCGCACGAGCGCGCCGGCGAAGTCGTTCGCCCCGCACACGAGGAACCGCGGCGCGGGCAGGCGGGTCTCGACGAGCAGCGTGACGGGCTCGCTCTCGTCGCACGCGTCCGCGTGCGCGGGCGCGCGGTCCGGGCCCGGGTGCGACGACGGGCTCCCGGCAGCACCGGGCGCCCCGTGCGCCGCGTGGACGGTCGCCGTGCCGCCGGCGCGCAGGACCGCCACGACCTGCGCGGTCGCGGCGTCGACGGCGTCGGGCTCGACGAGGTCGCGGATCGCCGAGGCGACGACGCGCTCGCTCGCGGTGGCCGGGTCGTCGACGAGCGCCGCCGTGCGGCGCGATCCGTCGATCCGGCGCACGAGGGCGACCGCCCGGCCCGTCTCCGCGACCCAGGCGCTCGTCTCGTCCGGTCCCTCGGCGCCTCGGCGCGGACCGCCGTCGGGCCGCGCCACGATCGCGGTGAGCGCGCGCGCCGCGTCGTCGCCGGGGCGGACGGGCTGGACGTGGACGTCGAGCGTGCCGCCGCAGCTCAGCCCGACGGCGAACGCGTCGTCGTCGCTGTAGCCGAACGTCTCACGATGGCTCGCACCCGAGGCGATCGCGTCGAGCGCGGCGGCGTGCACCGCGGCCTCGACGCACCCGCCGGACAGGCTGCCGAGGACGGCGCCGTCGGCACGCACGGCCATCGCGGTGCCGACCGGTCGCGGCACGGAGCCGGACGCCGCGACCACCGTCGCGACGGCGAACGGGAGCTGCCCCGGGCCGAGCCACGGGGCGAGCTGGTCGACGAGATCGAGCATCGTGGGCCTCGCTTCCGCCAGGGTGCCGGCGAACCGGCGTCCTTCCAGTGAACCCTTGCGGTGAGTCCCCTGCGTGTCCGAGGTCGCGTCGGCTGTGACGCGCCGGAAACACAGGGCTTGAATCCGCCCTTGGACTGCTCTCCTTCAGCGAGGAGAGTGTTCCGCTGAATGGAAGTTGAATTCCATTCGACGGACTCCACGCTAGCACGCGCGGACGCCCCGGTCACGGGTCCGCCGCCGGGAACGTCTACGATCGGGCCATGACCGCGGTCTCGCTCGGGATGCCCAGGCTCCGGTCGGGCGCGCCCTCCGACGGCTCGCCGGACCTCGACCCCGGCCGTCCCGCGACCGAGGCGCTCGTCGACCGGTACGGGCGCGTGGCCCGCGACCTGCGCATCTCGATCACCGAGAAGTGCTCGCTGCGCTGCACCTACTGCATGCCCGCGGAAGGGCTGCCCGCGATCCCGCGCGAGGACCTCCTCACACCCGACGAGATCGGCCGTGTCGTGCGCGTCGCGGTCGACCGCCTCGGCATCACCGACGTCCGGTTCACGGGCGGCGAGCCACTCATGCGGCGTGACCTGGTCGACATCTTGCGCGCCGCGCGCGCGGCCGCGCCGGACGTGTCGCTCTCGCTGACGACCAACGCGATCGGGCTCGACAAGCGCGTCCACGAGCTCGTCGCCGCCGGCCTCGACCGCGTCAACATCTCGCTCGACTCCGTCGACCGCGCCGACTTCGCGCGCCTCACGCGGCGCGACCGGCTGCCCGACGTGCTCTCCGGGATCCGGGCCGCGCTCGCCGCCGGGCTGGCCCCGGTCAAGCTCAACGCGGTGCTCATGCCCGAGACGCTGTCGGGCGCGGCCGACCTGCTCGCCTGGGCGGTCGACCACGGCTGCCACCTGCGCTTCATCGAGCAGATGCCGCTCGACGCCGACGGGCACTGGACACGGGACGACCTCGTCTCCGCGACGGACCTCCTCGCCGTGCTCGGCAGCCGCTTCGACCTGCTCGAGGTCGGCCGCGACGACCCGTCCGCCCCGGCCGAGGAGTGGCTCGTCGACGGCGGGCCCCAGACCGTCGGGATCATCGCGTCCGTCACGCGCTCGTTCTGCGGCGCGTGCGACCGCACGCGCCTCACCGCCGAGGGCACCGTGCGCTCGTGCCTGTTCGGCGACGACGAGACCGACCTGCGCGCGATCCTGCGCTCCGCGGACCTCGCCGAGGACGAGCGCGACGACGCCCTCGCCCGCGCGTGGCAGGGCGCGATGTGGCGCAAGCCGCTCGCGCACGGGAGCGACGCCCCCACGCTCGCCGCCGACGCGTTCGCGCCGACGTCGCGCAGCATGGGCGCGATCGGCGGCTGAGCGTCGCGACGGTGGCGCAGATCATAGGGTGAAGCCGGTCACCACGCCGCGTCTGCCCAGGTCACGCAGGACGGACCTTCCTACCATGGACGTCGTGACGACGATCTCCCCTGCACCCACCAACCGCCCCGCGACCTCGCCCTCCGACGCGCCCACGACGACGCCGGACAACACCACCTCCGCGCTCCCGATCTACCGCACCGACGAGCGGTCCGGGACCTGGAAGGCCGGGACGAAGAGCGTCCTGGGAGCGACGATCGGTGCCGTCGTCGGGACCGTCGTGCTGAGCTGGTTCGGCCTCGTCCTCGGCACCGCCGTGGGACTCGGCATCGGCATGCTCCTCGACAATCGCCCCGCCACGCGCTGAGGCGGTCCGGGCCCGCTACAGCCCGACCCACTCCGAGACGCCGTCGTCGAAGTGCTGCCGCTTCCAGATCGGCACCTCGGCCTTGATGCGCTCGACGAGCAGCGAGCATGCCTCGAACGCCTCGCGGCGGTGGCCCGCGGCCGCCGCCGCCACGAGCGCGACGTCGCCGATCACCAGGCTCCCGTACCGGTGGACGGCGGCGACCCGCAGCCCCGTCTCGGCCGCCACGCCGGCCACGCACCGCCGGATCACCGCGGTGGCGTCGGGGTGCGCCTCGTAGTCGAGCCGGCTCACGCCGCGGCCGCCGTCGAAGTCGCGCACGACCCCGCGGAACGTCACGACGGCGCCGCACTCCGGGCTCGCGACCGCGTCCTCGACGGCGCGCGACACGGCGTCATCGAGCACGTCGGTCGTCACGCGGCTCACGTCCTCGGCCGCCGCACCCTGGGCAGCGCCTGCGGACTCGCCCTGCGTCTCGCTCACAGCTCTCGTACCTCCACCTCGGTCCCGGCGTCCCACTCTTCCACGTCGGCGGGGACGTCCACGAGCACGTCCGCCCGCGCCATCGACGCGACGAGGTGCGATCCCGCTCCCCCGACGACGCGGACCGTGCCGTCGGGACCGGTCGCGCCCCGCAGGAGCTGACGCTTGCCCGCGGGCGACGTGAGCGCGTCGGCGAGGACCGCCGTGCGGACCCGTTCGACGGCGGGCAGCCCGGCCGCGCGCTCGAGCGGCTCGCGCAGGAACATCGCGAACGACACCTGGGCGCTCACCGGGTTGCCCGGGAACGTGAGCACGGGCGTCCCGTGCACGGTGCCGAACCCCTGCGGACCGCCCGGCTGCATCGCGACCGACCGGAACGTGACACCGGCCCCTCCGAGCACGTCCTTGACCACCTCGTACGCCCCCTGCGATACGCCGCCCGACGTCACGACGAGGTCCGCGGCCGCGGCAGCCTCGGCGAGCACGGCGGCGAACCGCGCGGCGTCGTCGCCGCACCGAGCGGTGAGCACGACCTCGCCGCCCGCGCGCCGGACGGCCGCCCCCAGCGCGTCGGCGTTGGCGTCGAAGACTTGCCCCGGCCCCGGCGTCTCCCCCGGTCCGACGAGCTCGGACCCCGTCGACAGGACGGCGACGCGCGGGCGGGCGACCACGCGCACGCTCCCCACCCCGCACGCCGCGGCGGCGGCCAGGTGGTGCGGCGCGAGGACGGTGCCGTCGGCGAGGAGCACGTCCCCGGGCCGGACGTCGGAGCCCGCCTCGCGGACGAAGTCGCCGGCCGACCGCGGCACCCGGACCTCGACGGCCTGGCTCGCGCCGGGACGGGACACGTCCCCGGTGGGACCCGCGGTGTCGGGTCGCGGCGCGCCGGCGAACGTGCCCGCGACGGTGTCCTCGACGGGGACGACGGCGTCCGCGCCCTCGGGCACGGGCGCGCCGGTCATGATGCGGGCCGCGGTACCGGGCGCGAGCCGCGGCGGGACGCCTGGCGCCGCCGGGATCTCGGCCGCGACGGTCAACCGGACGGGAGCGTCCGGGTTCGCCCCGGCGACGTCCGCGGCCCGGACGGCGTAGCCGTCCATCTGCGAGTTGCGGAACAGCGGGACGGCGACGGGCGCGGCGAGGTCGCCCGCGAGGACCCGGCCGAGCGCGTCGGCGAGGGAGACGTCGTCGGTGCGCGTGCGCCTTCGGGCCGCCTCGACGAGGGGGGCGAGGAGCGCCGCGACGTCCGCGCGGTGCTCGTCCACGCTCACGCGCGCTGTCCCGGCCATGCCACGCCCTCCCACGGTGCCGTGCGCGCCGACGGGCCACCCGGAGGAGCGGGCGACCCGTCGGCCGTGCGGTCGATGTCGAGGCTCAGCCTCCCACGACCGCGGTCAGGGGACCGCGCACGAAGTACACGACGAACCCGGCCACGACCACCCACAGCAGCGGGTGGACGTCGCGCGCCTTGCCGCACGCGAACCGCAGCAGGACCCACGTGACGAACCCGATGCCGATGCCGTTCGCGATCGAGTACGTGAGCGGCATCGTCACGATCGTGAGGAAGACCGGCAGCGTCACCGTGAAGTCGGTGAGGTCGATCTCCTTGATCTGGCTCATCATCATCGCGCCCACGACGACGAGCACCGCGCTCGCCACCTCGATCGGCACCACGGCGGTGAGCGGCGTGAGGAACATCGCGACGAGGAACAGCCCGCCCGTGACGACCGACGCGAGACCCGTCCGTGCGCCCTCGCCCACTCCCGCGGCCGAGTCGACGAACACGGTGTTCGACGACGACGACGTCGCGCCACCGACGACCGCGCCCACGCCCTCGACGACGAGTGCCGACTTGATGCGCGGGAAGTTGCCGTCCGCGTCGGCGAGGCCGCCCTGCTTGGCCAGCCCCGTCATCGTGCCCATCGCGTCGAAGAAGTTCGTGAAGAACAGGGTGAACACGAGCATCGTCGCCGCGAGCGCCCCGATCCGGTCGAACGCACCGAACGAGAACTGTCCGAACAGGCTGAGGTCCGGGACGGAGACGAGGGAGCTCGGCAGCGTCGGCACGGTGAGGTGCCAGCCGCCGGGGTTGTCGTCGCTCGCGGGACCGAGCTGCAGCACGGCCTCGGCGACGATCGCGACGACGGTCGTCGCGACGAGCCCGATGAGCAGCCCGCCCTTGACCTTGCGCGCCACGAGGATGCCCATCGTGAGCAGGCCGACGACGAACACGAGCGTCGGGACCGAGGTGATCGACCCGCCGTCGCCGAGCTGGACCGGCGGCCCGCCCGGGGTGCGCGTGACGAACCCCGCGTCGACGAACCCGATGAACGCGATGAACAGGCCGATGCCGACCGTGATCGCGGCCTTGAGCTGGCGGGGGACGGCGTTGAAGATCGCCGACCGCGCTCCCGTCACCGCGAGCAGCACGATGAGCAGGCCGTTGACGAGCACGAGCCCCATCGCCTCGGGCCACGTGACGTCGCCGATGACGGCGACGGCGAGGAACGAGTTGATGCCCAGCCCGGCCGCGAGCGCGAACGGGAGGTTCGCGACGAGCCCGAACAGGATGGTCAGGCCGCCGGCGGCGAGGCCGGTCATCGCGCCGACCTGCGCCGTCTGGAGCCAGCCGCCCGCGACGTCGACGGGCGCGTTCTCGGCGCTCGTCCCGCCCAGGATGAGGGGGTTGAGGATGACGATGTACGCCATCGCGAAGAAGGTCACCAGACCGCCGCGGAGCTCACGCCCCGTGGTCGAGCCGCGCTCGGTGATCTTGAAGAAGCGGTCGAGCCGGCCGGTGGCCGGGCCGGTGCCGCGTGCGTCGTCGTTCTCGGCGGTCTCCCGCCGCATGCCGAGGAGGGTCACGTCCTTGTGTCCTTTCGGTGCGAGGTGCTGAGCGGCCGGGGGCCGGTCAGTACTCGATCCGGGACTCGAGGACGCGCCAGGCGTCGAACGGAGCGGTGGCCGTAGCCGTGCGCTCGTGCACGACCTGCATGCTCCGGTCCGCGGGGTCGGCGGAGAAGAAGTCGTAGAACTCCGCGTCGTCGAACCCGGCGCTCGCGGCGTCGTGGCGGTCGGCGGCGAAGTACACGGTCTGCACGCGCGCCCAGAGGGCGGACGCGAGGCACATGGGGCAGGGCTCGCAGCTCGAGTAGAGCGTCGCGCCTGTGAGGTCGAACGTGCCGAGCGCGGCGCACGCGCGCCGGATCGCGGTGACCTCGGCGTGCGCGGTGGGGTCGTTGTCCTGCGTGACCCGGTTGTTGCCCTCGAACACCTGCCCGTCGGCGGTGACGATGACGGCACCGAAGGGTCCTCCGGCGTTCGCGACGCTGTCGACGGCGAGGGCGACGGCTCGGTCCAGGTGTGCTGCGTCCACGACAAGAGTGTCCATGGTGAGTCTCCACGGTTCGGGCAGCGACGCCGGGTGCTCCGCCTCCGGCTGTCCGGCTCGTCGATGAGCCGGGAGGAGGCGGCCGGCGGGCCGCTGCAGGCGAGTTGTCACTTCCGCCTGGTTGGTAGCTGCCGGTGTCGGATCGATCGCGTCGACCACCGAGCGTGTCGCTCGGCCCGGGCCCGCCGTTGGCACGCACGACGCTAGCAGCGCGTGACGGACGATACAAGGGTTTCGGAAGAACTTTTCCACACTGTGGACAGAGCGGCGGAGAACTCCGCATCATTGCCCGTTGCGGAAGGACTTGCCGCCCGGAAGAGTTGTCCCTGCGCAGGTCCGGCCCAGGGTCGGCCCGAAGGTCCCACCCGACGGTCCGACGCCCGGGGCGTCGCCCCGTTCCCGACCACCCGGAGGCCACGTGACCGAGCCCGCTCCGCCGTCGTCGTTCCCGATCGTCCGCGTCCCTGCGCGCCCCGGCCCGCCGCTGCGCTTCCAGCTGCGTCCCGTCGCACCGTCCCTGCGATCGTTCCTCGCGACCGAGGCCGGTGGCGCGGTGCTGCTGCTCGTCGCGACCGTCGTCGCGCTCGTCTGGGCGAACTCCGCCTGGTCGGGCGCGTACGACGACCTGTGGTCCGCGACGGCGGGCTGGCACGTCGGACCGTGGTCGTTCGAGATGGACCTGCACCACTGGGTCAACGACGCCGCGATGGCGGTCTTCTTCCTCGTCATCGGGCTCGAGATCAACCGCGAGGTGACGAGCGGCGAGCTCCGCAACCGGCGCACCGTCGCCGTGCCCGCGCTCGGGGCGCTCGGCGGGCTCGCCGTCCCCGCCCTCATCTACGTCGCGTTCAACGCCGGGTCTCCCGCGCAGCACGGCTGGGGCATCGTCATGTCGACCGACACGGCGTTCCTCGTGGGGATCCTCGCCCTGTTCGGACCGCGCTGCCCGGACCAGCTCCGGCTCTTCCTCCTGACGCTCGCCGTCGTGGACGACATCGGCGCCATCACCGTCATGGCGCTCTTCTACACCGACGACCTCTGGCTCCCGGGGCTGCTCGTCGCGGCCGTGCTCGTCGTCGTCATCCTCGCGCTGCGCTGGCTCGGCGTCTGGCGGCTCACGCCGTACGCCCTCGCGGGGATCGCGCTGTGGGGCGCGGTCTACGCGTCCGGCGTCCACGCGACGCTCGCGGGCGTCCTCGTGGGCCTGCTCGTCCCGTCGCGCTCGTCACGGCCCGTCGACGTCGCCGTCGTGCCCAAGTACGCCAAACGCCTCGCCCAGGAGACGACGGCGGAGCGCGAGCACCTCACCGAGCTCGCCGCGCGCGCGGCGGTGCCCACGAGCGAACGCCTCCAGCGCGTGCTGCACCCGTGGAGCGCGTACGTCGTCGTGCCCGTGTTCGGCCTCGCCAACGCGGGCGTGCAGCTCGACGCCGAGTCGCTGCGGACCGCGGCGACGTCCCCCGTGACGATCGGCGTCGCCGTCGCGCTCGTCGTGGGCAACGCCGTCGGCATCTTCGGCGCCGCGACGCTCGCCCTGCGCCTCGGGCTCGGCGACCTCCCCGGGCGCGTGCGCTACTCCCACCTGCTCGGCGGGGCGATCCTCGCCGGCATCGGCTTCACCATCTCGCTCTTCATCGCCGAGCTCGCGTTCGACGACGAGGCGCTCATCGAGCAGGCCAAGATCGGCATCCTCGCGGGCTCGCTCGTCGCCGCCGTGCTCGGCTCCCTCGCGCTCCGGCTCTTCGGCGAGCGCTGGCCGCTGTGCTCCCCTGGCGCCGACGGCCCCCCGCCCGAGCTCCCACCCCTCCCCTGGCGCCCACCCGCGGCCACCTGAACACCCCACCCCCGCCGAGGTAGAACCCCAGCCACGCGAGGTAGAACCCTGGTGGGCCGAGGTAGAACCCTGGTCGGGTCCCGGCGTGGCCGGGTCCGTGGCGCGGGCCGAACTCAGCTCCGCGGGCGGTCGCCCAAGGCGGGCACCGACCAGGGCGAGACGACGCCGGGCGGGGTGGGTGGTGGTGCCGCGTCGTGGCGGGCCTGGCGGGAGCCGCGAGGAACGAGCGGCGGATGGTAGAC
>NZ_JBHXIC010000043.1:0-7866 GCF_042723955.1 Cellulosimicrobium cellulans
GAGCCCGCCCCCACCCCCCGCCCCCCCCCGCTGACCGCGGGCGCGCCCCCCCCCCCCGCCCGCTGCGGAAGGCCCCCACCGCCGCTCTCCCTCGTCGGCTCGAATGCGTAGACGTCATCGTCTGCTCCGTTTCGTCGGGTGGTGCTGGCACGACGCTGCTTAGCGCTGTCCTGTCTCCGACCCGCCGGCCGTCCGTCGCCGGGTCGGGTTCTGCACTCCGCCGGTTCCCCTCGGCCGCGTCGTTGCGCCGGGGTCCGCACGGGCCGCGCGCACGGTCGGTGGCGACCCCTCGGCCGCCGCGTCCTGCTCTCCGTCCGGCTCGAGCTGCACGTCCGTGTGCGCGACCCTCGCAGCGTAGGGAAGGCGCTTTCCGGGTGTCAAGGGAGACACGGCGGGCCGTAGCGGTGGCAGTCCGTGCCCCGCGGTGGGAGCATCGCGGACGTCCGCGAACTGACACGAGGGGTGCCTGATGGACGGCTTCTGGGACCGGTTGGGCCGCACGGCGTCGGGGTTCTCCTCCGTGGTTCTCGCCGCGAGCGCTGGCCCGAGCATCCGATGACGGCCGACGAGGGCGACCCCGGGACCGGCGCCGACGAGACGACCGGCGCCGAGAAGAGCGACCTCGCGGCACGGCTCGCCGCCCTGGAGCGCGAGAACGCCGACCTGCGGCGCCGGCTCGAGGAGCGGCCGGAGGAGGTCGGCGGCGGTACGGGAACGGGGGTGGGCACGGGGACGCCGGTCGCCGCCCGTCGACCACGGCGCCGCCTGCGGGCCGTGGCGTGCGCGGTGCTCATCACGCTGGGTGCGCTGCTCGCACCGCTGGGTGCGGTCTCGGCGTGGGCGCAGCGCGAGCTGACGGACACCGACCGGTACGTCGCGACCGTGGGCCCGCTCGCCGCCGACCCGGTCGTGCAGTCCGCGGTCGCGGGCCGCCTGACCGAGGTGGTCATGTCGCGCGTCGACGTCGGCGCCCTCGTCGACGACCTCGTGGGGGGACTCGAGGAGCGCGACGTCCCGCCGCGCGCCACCCAGGCGCTCGCCGCGCTCGAGGCACCGCTCACGAGCGGTGTCGAGTCCCTGGTGCACGAGACCGCGACCCGGCTCGTCGAGAGCGACGAGTTCGAGGGCGCCTGGCTCCAGGCGAACCGCGTCGCGCACCAGCAGCTCCTCTCCGTCATGCGGGGCGAGGACGGCGACATCCTCCAGGTGGACGACGGCCGCCTCAGCATCCAGCTCTCGGGTCTGATCGACCTGCTCAAGGAGCGTCTGGTCGACCGCGGGCTGGGCGTCGCCGCCCGCATCCCGTCGGTCGACGCGACGTTCACGATCGCGCAGTCCGCAGAGCTCGTCATGCTCCAGAACCGCTACGCCCAGATCGTCACGCTCACCACGTGGCTGCCGTGGGTCGCGCTCGGGCTGCTCGCCGCCGGGGTCCTCGTCGCGAACCGACGGTCACGCGCCCTGGTGGTGGCGGGGCTGGCGCTGACGGGGGCGATGGTCGCGCTCGGCGTCGGGCTCGCGGTCGCGCGTGGCCTGTACCTGACCGCGCTCTCCGGGCAGGTCCTCCGGCTCGACGCGGCGCAGGTCGTGTTCGACCAGGCGGTGGGGTTCCTGCGCATCACGCTGCGCACCGTGGGGGTGCTCGGCCTCGTCGTCGCGCTCGCCGCGTACCTCGGCGGGTCGAGCGCGTCGGCGCGCAGCCTGCGTGCCGGGCTGGGCCGCGCAGGTGCCGCCGCGCGCGGGTGGGGCGAGGGCCGCGGGGTGTCGTCGGGTCCCGTCGGCGACTGGCTCGGGCGGCACAAGGCGTTCGTGCGCGTCGTCGTCATCGGCGTCGCGGCGCTCGTCCTCCTGCTCTCAGGATCTCTGACGCCGGGCCTCGTCGTCGGCGTCGCGCTCGTCGCGGGTCTCGTGCTCGTCGTGATCGAGGTCCTCGCCCGGCCGCCGGGGTTCGTCGCCCCGCCGTCAGACGCCGGACCGGCCTGACGCCCGGCGCTCAATGACGTGGACCGACCAGGCCGCTCTCGTACGCGACGATGACGGCCTGGACCCGGTCGCGCACCCCGAGCTTGGCGAGCAGGTTGCCGACGTGCGTCTTCACGGTCGTCGACGACAGCACGAGCCGCTCGGCGATCTCGGCGTTGGACAGCCCCTCGGCCACGCACCGCAGCACGTCGAGCTCGCGCGGCGTGAGAGACCGCAGGCGAGGGTCGAGGCCGTCGTCGGTCGCCGGCCGGTCCCCGGTGGGCAGGTGCGGGGCGAAGAGGTCGAGCATGCGGCGCAGCACCCGCGGCGCGACGACGGAGCTCCCCGCCGCGACGGTGCGGATCGCCTCCACGAGGTCGTGGGGGCGGGCGTTCTTCAGCAGGAAGCCGCTCGCGCCCGAGCGCAGCGCCGCGAACGCGTACTCGTCGACGTCGAACGTGGTCAGCACGAGCACGCGCGTCCCGGGGTGCTCGGTGACCACGCGCCGGGTCGCCTCGATGCCGTCCATGCCGGGCATCCGGACGTCCATGACGACGACGTCGGGCGCGAGCGCCGCGACCTGGTCGAGCGCGACCCGCCCGTCCGACGCCTCGCCCACCACCTCGAGGTCGGGCTCCGACTCGATCACGAGCCGGAACCCCATGCGCAGGAGCGCCTGGTCGTCCACGAGCAGCACGGTCGTCACGCGAGCCCTCCGTCGTCCGCGTCCTCCGGAAGGTCCCACGGCAGCACGACCCGCACCATCCACCCGCCCCCCGGCCGCGGCCCGGCCTCGACGTTGCCGCCGAGCAGGGCCGCGCGCTCGCGCATGCCCAGGATGCCGCGGCCGCTCCCGCCGCCCGTGCCGGGTCGGGTACCACCGGCGTCGCGGACCTCGACCTCGACGGCGTCCGCGCCGCGCCGGACCTCGACCTCGGCCGCGGGGGTCCCGGGCGCGTGCCGCAGGACGTTCGTCAGGGCCTCCTGCACGACCCGCACCACCGCCAGTCGCAGCGACGTGTCCTGCGGGAGCGCGACGTCGAGGCCGGTCGCCGTCACCGGTACTCCCGCCGCGCGGAAGCGCGCGACGACCGTCGCCAGGTCCGTCCCGGTCGGCTCGGGACGACCGTCCGACGCCTCGCCGTCGTCGCCGGGGTCGAGCGCCCCGAGCACGCGCTGCATATCGGCCAGCGCCTCGCGCCCGGTCCGGGAGAGCTCCCGCAGCGCCTCGCGCGAGCGGTCGGGGGCACGGTCGAGCGCGGCGCCCGCGCCGTCGGACAGGGCGACCATCACCGAGACGCTGTGCGCGACGACGTCGTGCATCTCGCGGGCGATGCGGGTGCGCTCGGCCGCACGCGCGAGCGCGGCGCTCTGGTCGCGGTCCCGGGCCATGGAGCGGTAGCGCTCCGCCAGGTCCTCCGCGTGCAGGCGCCGGGCGCGCGCGCCGGAGCCCGTGGCCATGCCGAGGAGCAGGAGCGCGAGCAGGAGGGAGACGGACGCGGACCGGCGGCCGGGGGAGAAGGGCGGCTCGGCGAGGTTGCGCACCGGGTCGCCGTCCGGCGCCACGATCGGGTCGCTCCAGAGCAGGATCTCGGCGAGGCCGATGTCCTGCCACCACCACAGCGCGACCGTCACGACGACGCCCACCGTGGCGCACGTGAGCCAGGCCGTGCGGGGAGGGCGGGACGCCGCGACGGCGTGCACGGCGCACGCGAGGCACACGCCGAGCACGCCCAGCACGCCCGCCGTGGCGAGCGACGCCACGGCGAGGGCCGTGAGCGCGGCCGTGACCGCCAGCGGTCGTGCGCGGCGCGCGAGCAGGAGCGCCGCACCGGCGACGGCCCCGACGAGCCAGGCCGTGACGACCACCTGGGCGACGGGCTCGTCGGGCCGGAAGAGACCGAGACCGGTCGACCCCTCGACCGTCGCGAGCCCGAGGACCGCGGTGACGAGCCCGAGCGCGACGAGACCGGCGGCGAGGGCGGCGTCCGCGGATCGCGGGTGCTCCGCGAGCAGCCGGCCGACCGGTCCCCGTCGCCGGAGGTCGGGCGCGACGAGGGCGGCGTCGTCGACCGTCCCGCGCGCGGACAGGGCGGTGGACGGCGGGGGCATGGCCCCACTCTCCCATCCGTCCCGGTCCACGTCAGGTGACGTCACGGCGACGCAGGCGGAACCCGGCCGCGACCACGAGCAGCGCGGCCCAGGCCACCAGCACGAGCCCGGCCGCCCACGGGCCGAGGTGCGGTCCCAGCGTGGTCGCGGCGAGCCGGTCGTCGTCCTGGAGGAGCCGCGCCCCCGCGCCCGGAAGGAGGGCACGCGCCGTGTCCGCGACCCGGCCGGGGTTCGTGGCGAGGAGGTGGTCGAGCACGACGAGCAGCAGCACGCCGGCGACGAGCGCGGCATCGGGCCGGCGCAGCAGGACACCGAGGCCCAGCCCGACGAGCGCGACCCCGGTCTGGTAGAGCACGAACCCCGCGAGGAGGCGGGCCGTCT
Organism: Cellulosimicrobium cellulans; assembly: GCF_042723955.1. Classification (GTDB taxonomy): domain Bacteria; phylum Actinomycetota; class Actinomycetes; order Actinomycetales; family Cellulomonadaceae; genus Cellulosimicrobium; species Cellulosimicrobium cellulans_H. The sequence goes on from NZ_JBHXIC010000043.1 coordinate 4,456, forward strand.
CCGCGTCCGCGACCTCGAGCACGAGACCGGCGGTCGTGCGCTGCCCGACGGTCGCCGTGAGCGCCGCACCCAGCGCGACCGCCGCGGTGAGAGCCGCGACCGTGGTCGTGACGAGCACCTGGGCCACGAGCACGGGGACCCGGCGCGGCACGGCGACGAAGGTCACGCGGGCGGCACCGGTACGGAACTCCCCGGCACCGGTGGTGGCCCCCAGGACGAGGAACCCGAGCTGGGCGAGCACGTACCCGCCGACGGCGGTGGGGGCGCCCGAGGCGCCGGCGTCGGGCCGGGCGAAGAGGCCGAGCGCCCAGGCGGTCGCCGCCGCGGCGACGACGGTCGCGAGGGCGAGCCAGGCCGTCGCCGGCAGGCTCGTGAGCTTGTCCCACTCGGCCGCGACCACCCGGGGGAGGGTCACCTGCGGACGGTCCATGGCGCGGGCGTCCGAAGTGCGCGTCGTCGTCGCGGGCATGTCACGCCACGTCCCGCGTGCGGAGACGGAGGGCGGCCAGCGCGAGCGGCACGGCGACCCACGCCGTCAGGACGAGCCCGCCGCCCCACGCGCCGAGGTCGGGCGCTCCCTCGACGGCCCCCTCGGTCGTGAGCAAGGAGGCCGCGCCGGCCGGGAGGAACGTCACGGCCGTGTTCACGGCGGCCTGCGCGGGCGGCACACCCGCGGACGCCGCGAGCGGGTCGCTCCCCAGGTCCGCCGCGAGGACGAGCGCGACCGGCAGGACGAGGACGACGAGGACCGCGACCGTCACGGCGGGCACGGGGCGTCGGAGCAGCGCCCCGAGCGCGAGCCCGAGCAGGGCCATGGCGACGAGGAGCAGCACCATCCCGCCCAGGACCCTCGGGGTGCCGTCGGCGCCCAGGTCCAGGGAGATCGCGCGCGACCGGGCCGAGGGCAGCAGGGCGAGCACGGCGGCCGCGACCGCGAGCACCGCGGTGAGCAGCGCGAACGCCGCGGTCGCGACCGTCTGCGCAGCGAGCACCGGCCAGCGCCGGGGGACGGCGACGAACGTGGTGCGGAACGCGCCCGTACCGTGCTCGCCCGTCCCGACGAGGACGCCCAGGACCAGCGGGGGCACCTGTGCGAGCAGGAGGCCGGACGTGAGGGAGCCCGTCGGGTCGAACCCCGGGTCCACGGACGAGGCCTGCGCGGAGAGGTAGGTGAGCGCGGCCGACACCGCGACCGTGAGCGCGGCGGCCCACCAGGACGAGCGGAGACTCGTGAGCTTGGTCCACTCGGAGGCGACGACGCGGGCGAGTGTCGGGCCGTGCGGCGTCGTCCGTGCCGCGGTGGGCCGCGTCCGCAGGGACGAGGGGGTCGTGGCGGTCACCGGGCACCTCCCGCCGCGGCCCGGCCCGTCTCCTCGGCGGTGCGGCCGCGGTACTCGACGGCACCGGCCGTGAGGCGCAGGTACGCGTCCTCGAGCGAGCCCGCGTCGCCCGCGAGCTCCTGCACCGGGGCATCGGCGAGGAGCCGTCCCCGGCCGACGACGACGACCCGGTCCGCGCACAGCGCGAGCTCGTGCATGAGGTGCGAGGAGAGGAGCACGGTCCGTCCCTCGGCGGCGAGGCCGCGCACGAGGCCCCGCACCCACAGGACTCCGTCCGGGTCGAGGCCGTTGACGGGCTCGTCGAGGATGAGCGAGCCCGGGTCGCCGAGGAGCGCCCCCGCGATGCCGAGGCGCTGGCCCATCCCGAGGGAGAAGGTCCCCGCGCGCCGCCCGGCGACGCTCTCGAGGCCGGTCATCCCGATGACCTCCTCGACGCGCGCACGGCCGATCCCGTGGGTGCGCGCGAGGGCGCGCAGGTGCCGGAACGCCGTGCGCCCGGGGTGCACGGACCGCGCGTCGAGCATGACGCCGACGGTGCGCAGCGGCGCCGGGAGGTCGGCGTACCGGTGACCGTCGACGGTCGCCGTCCCGGAGGTGGGGCGCTCGAGCCCCACCACCATGCGCATCGTGGTCGACTTCCCGGCCCCGTTCGGGCCGAGGAAGCCCGTCACGGTGCCGGGCGGGGCCGTGAACGTCAGCCCGTCCACGGCCGTCACCGACCCGTAGCGCTTGGTGAGCGCCTGCACCTGGATCATGCGTCCTCCCGTCGTCTCCGGGGCGCCCGGTCCTCGGGCACCGCCGTCGTCGACGCTACGGACGGGCACAGGGCCGGCGGCTCCCGCCGGCGGCCGAGATCTGCGGCGGAGCGCCCTCCTCCTCGAGGAGGAGGGCGTCGTGCCGACGAGGGAGGTGGAGGGCTCCCACGCGATAGGCTGGGGGCAAGCTTCCGGCGTGAGAGCGCCGGCGGGATCCGATGAGACAGCGGATCGAGAAGCCCCGTCGCTCCACACGGCGGGGCTTCTCGCTGCCCGGGTGAACGTGCGCGGAGAGCATTGTGGGCCGTTCGCTGGCGGGAGTAGCGTTCGCTGTACGCCACGACGACACCGAGGTCGACCGATCGGGCGGAGGGCGACATGACGCACAGGCTTCCTCCTGCCGGGCCGCTGCCCGCGGGGCAGCACCCCGGGTGCGACACGTCGGGCATGTTCCTCGTGCACCGGATCTTCCGATGGCTGTACCGGGAGCTCCCCGAGCTCGTGCGCGAGGTCCGGCCCGGGGACACGGGGCGCTCCGCCGTCGTCGGGCGCTACGCCCACCTGGACTTCTTCGCGCTGCACATGCACCACGAGACCGAGGACATGGTGCTGTGGGACAGGCTGGAGATGCGCGCCCCGGCCTGCGCCCTGCACGTCGAGCAGATGCGCGCGCAGCACGCCGAGGTCGCGGTCCGCCTCGCGCGCATCGAGCTGCAGCTCGAGCCCTGGGTCGCCACGGCAGACCCCCGCCTCCGCGACGCCTTCGCCGCGGACCTCGACGGGCTGCGGGAACTTCTCTCGGCACACCTCGGGCAGGAGGAGGGCGACATCCTTCCCGTGGCGGGGGAGGTGATGTCCCAGCAGGAGTGGGACTTCATGGAGGAGCACACGCGCGCCACGCTCCTGGCGCACCGCAAGGAGCTCGGCAAGGACGTCATGGCGCTGCAGCTCGGGCTGCTGGTCGCGAGCGTGCCCGAGGCCGAGCGGGAGGACTGGTTCCGCGCGAACGTGCCGGCGCCCGTCCGGGTGCTGTACCTGCTCCTCCTCAAGCGGCGGTACGACGGCGCGATGCGGGAGCTCTACCCGGACCGCCCCGTGCCCGCGATGGTCTGACGCCGGCAACCGAGGGGCACCGAACCGTGTGGCGACGCGTGACGCTCGACGTCCACCTCGACCATCCGCCGTCGCGCGTCTTCCCGTACCTCGCCGAGCCCGGTCGGTGGCCTGAGTTCGCGCCCGCGGTCGACTCGCGTCGCCCGCTGGACGGGGGGCCCCCCCCCGGGGGGGGGCAGGGGGGCGCCCGCGCCCCCGACCGG
>NZ_JBHXIC010000043.1:7876-15089 GCF_042723955.1 Cellulosimicrobium cellulans
GCGGGGGGGGTGCGGGTTGTCCCCCCGGCGGGCGCCCCGCGGCCGCCGGGGGCGCGGGGCCGCGTCGGGGGGGGGCGTGGGGGGGCCCCCCCTCGACCGGATCGGGCCGTTCCGGGTGCGCTTCACCGACGTGCTCGAGGTCGTCGAGCCCGACCGGCGGGTCGTGTGGCACTCGACGTCGCCGTGGAACTCCCGCGTCGAGTACTCCACGTCGCCCGACGGGGCCGGCACGCGCGTCCTGGCCGACTACCACGGCGACGTCGCCGACTGGCTCCGGCTGCTCGCGCTGCTCCCGACGCCCGTCCTGGCGTGGATCCTCCGGCGCGACTTCACCGGGCTTCGCCGTGTGCTCGAGGCGGAGGACCGGGTGCGTGCACGCCGTCCGTGACGAGCGGCTCACGCCCTCGTGCGCTGCCTGCCGACCGAGACGGTCTCCTGCGACAGGCGTTCCCGGAAGGCGGCGTGCCGCAGCCGCTCGGACTCGGTCCGGGAACCCACCACGACGAACACGAGGAGCACGACGGAGCCACCGCCCCCGACCAGGAGGGCGCCGAGGAGGTCCAGCATCGGGACGCCGTCGTCGGGTGCGCCCGGCCGGCCCGTCACCGAGACACCCCACATCCCGGTGTAGTGCATCCCGGCGACGGCGACCCCCATGACGAGCGCCGAGACCGTCATGGACAGCGCCCCCCGCGCGTGGACGCACAGCCAGAGCGCCGCCGTCGCGGCGGCGACCGCGACGAGCACGGCCAGGACGACCGAGAGCGCGCTGAAGTGCATGGCGCCGTGCATCCGCATGGCAGCCATCCCCATGTAGTGCATCCCGGCGACGCCGAGCCCGGCCACGGCGCCTCCCGACACGAGCAGCGCGGGCCGATAGCCGAACATCATCACGAGGTGGAGCCCGATCGACACGACCACGACGGCCACCAAGGCGGACGCGACCGTCAGGGGCACGTCGTAGTGGATCGGCATGCCGGTGACCGTGAACCCGAGCATCGCCACGAAGTGCATCACCCAGATGCCGGTCCCGCCGATGGCCGTGGCGCCGAGCCACAGCCACGCCGACCGCACGTGCCACGGCGCGTCGACACGGGACCGGGACACCGCGGACAGACCGCAGGCCGACCCGGAGACCGCGGCCGCGTAGGAGATGAGCGGGGTCACGGCTCCGTAGGTGAAGTGATGGACGTCAAGCATTGCATACCGCCTCAAAAGCATCAGAAAGGACATGCCACCGTAAGGCGGTATCTCGGACGACGCATCCCGAGGGTGCGGCCGGCCGTCCCGGTGCGGCACGGGCCCCTCGTTACGATGAGAGCGCGCGGGCTCCGAACCTCGGCGTCCCGGAGGGCCGGTGACATCGGAGGGAAGCGCATGGGCGGGTCGACGAAGGGAACTGGCTGGATCACTGCGGCCGAGTTTCACCGCGCGCCGGACGTCTCCGGCTGGCGCGTCACGGGGAGCGGCCCCCAGGCCGTCTACACCGCCGGCTCGCTCGCCCACGCGGCGCGTCTCGTGGCACCGATCGTCGCGGCTGCCGAGCGGACCGGCGTCCTGCCCGACGTCGACGTGCGTCCCGAGGCCGTGGTCGTGCGCGTCCCGCTCCGAGGCCCGGACGGGATCCCCGCGGCAGCCGCGGACTTCGCCGCGGCCGTGTCCCGCGCAGCGGCCGGGCTGGGACTGACTCCGGACCCGTCGCGCGCGCAGTCGATCGGCCTCTACGTCGCCCAGCACTCGCGGGTCGACGTACGGCCGTTCTTCACGGCCGTCCTGGGCTACGAGCCGTTCGGCACCACGGACGCCGTCGACCCGTTGCGCTGCGGACCGCAGCTCGCGTTCAACCCCATCGCGGGCGACGTCCCGGCGCGGGGCAGGACGCACCTCGACGTCTTCGTGCCGGCCGACCAGGCGCGGGCGCGCGTGGACGCCGCGCTCGCCGCAGGAGGCCGGCTCGCCGACGGGTCCCACGCCCCTGCCTGGTGGTCCCTCGCGTCACCCGACAACCACGGCGTCGACGTCGCGTCCTGGACCGACACGGACGACGGCTGACCCCGAACCCCGTCGTAACCGGATGGTGGAACGCAAGAGGCCAGGTCGGGAGAAGTTCTCCTGACCTGGCCTCTGAGGCGCACGATGTGCCACGCGGTGTCCGGAGGGGGCTTGGGTCGCAGACCACCCTGGGTCGGCGCTCGCTGGGCGGCAGTGGACCATGGGTGACCACCGACCACTCGCACCAGCACGGGGGTGCGTTTCGCGACCGCGTCGGATCAGCCGTGCCGTTCTCGCACCGGTTCGGTCATCGTGGCACTTGCCAGTACTGGCTGCGGTGGTTCTCCCGACGATGGTCGCGGTGATCGCGGTCGGCCTTGGGGCCGTTGCCGCGGCTCGACACGAGAGAGTCCCGTCCGAGCAGTACGGTGCTGTCGAGCTGGCCGTCGCGGGTGTCGGCCACGGCGACCCGTACGGTACTGACCCGACGGGGCGTGACGCGAGCTTCACAGGTGAGGACCGTGGTGAACGCGTTGAGCTCCGTGTCGTGCGTCCCGGCACCCGGGTCGTTCGGCGCGGAGTTCTCCACGTACAGCTCGGGATGCGAGCTCGCGTTGACGGTGGCGGTGGACACCAGGTCACGTGTGCGCGGGACGGTGGAGCACGGCTGACCGTTCACCCAGATGGCGAACGCGTCGGCGAAGTCCTGCTCGCTCCATCCCGCGTACTCCTCGCTGCCGAAGACGTAGGACAGGGAGATGCGGTTGCCTGACGGCACGACCCGCATGGTGAGCACGGCCGCGTCGTAGGTGGTCTGCCCGATCAGGCGGTCGAGGGCGCGCGCGCCGCGGCCGCCGAGGTCGCCGGTGGTGGTCAGCTTCTCGTTCGGGCCGAGGACGGCCGAGGCGGAGAAGTCGGTGTCGGCATCGGACTGGGGGTCGGCGTCGATGACCGAGCCGGTCGTGAGCGCGACACCACGGGCGAGGCCGGTGGCGTTCATCCCGGAGAAGCGGCCGGCCTGGACGTCGTTGCCGGAGAAGGTGGCGCTGCGCACCGTGATCCCGCGCCCTGCGATCGTCGCGGCGAGGTCCTCTGCTTCGAGGTCGCGCAGGGAGGTGACGCTCTGCCCGGGCGAAGAGGACGCGGGAAGTGCGAGTGCGACCGTGCCGCTGGTGGCGAGCGTGGCCGCGCAGACGATGCCGACCGCGCGGGCAGCGCGTCGGTGATGACGGGGCCCGCGCCGTGGCTCGGCCGGTGGTCGGCCGTGGGCTGTTGAGGTGTTCATGATGCTCCATGAGTCGTCGGAGTGCGCCCGAGGGCGCCGTCGCGCAGGGCGCGACGCGTGCGTCATGGAGGAGGAGATGTCGCGGGAATCGCGTGTCGTTCAGCCGAAGCCGCACGAGCGGCCGGCGTCGTCACCGGTCGTCGGGTGCGATGGGACGCACCCTGGGTGTCACCCCCTGTGACGGTCCTACGACGAGTCTGCCGATGGCTTGACAGATGTGGTGCAAGTCACACTACGCTCGAAATCGTTGGGGGAGAACCGTTCGGACGAAGACGCTCACGGATCCAGCAGAAGGTGAACGGACGTGAAGTCTTCGACACGCACACGACCACGCGCGAAGAGGCTGGTGAGCGGACTGCTCGCCACCGGCCTCCTCCTGGGAACCATCACGATCGGCTCCACGACCGCCTTGGCGGCCGAGGACGACGAGGCGCCGACGCCCCCGTCGCCCACCGAGACCACGACGGACGACACCGCGCCGGTGCCTCAGGAGACGGCTCCGCCGGAGACCAGCCCCGCACCCGAGGAGCCGGTCCCGGCCGATCCGGCACCTGCGCCGGAGGACCCCGCGCGACCGGAGGGCGGCGAGGAGCCGCCCGCCGAGGAAGCGCCACCGACCGACGACCCGGGTGAGGACGGGCTCGTCACCCCGTTCCGCTTCCCGGGCTTCCCCGCGCCGTCGATCCACAGCCAGCAGGCCTACGACCCGGAGGACGACTTCACGGCGCGCTGGACGCGCGCGGACGCCCTCCAGATGCGGGCAATGACAGACCCGTCCGCGCCTGCGGGGGAAAACTCCATGCCGGAGGAGTACACGATGCCGGAGATCCCTCAGGACTTCCCGGTCCTGGTGGACCAGAACGGCACCCAGGTCTGGGTGTGGGACACCTGGACGCTGACGGACGAGCACTCCAACCAGCTGAGTTTCAAGGGCTGGGAGGTCATCTTCTCGCTCGTCGCCGACTCGACCGCCGGGTACACGTTCGACGACCGGCACACCCACGCGCGGATCGGGTTCTTCTACCGTCCCGCTGACGTGCCTGCCGGCGAGCGGCCGGCCAACGGCGGCTGGATCTACGGGGGCCACGTGTTCCCGGACGGCGCCGCGGGCGCGATCTTCGAGGACCAGTCGTTCTCGACGGTCACCGAGTGGTCCGGCTCTACCCGGATCATGGAGGGCAACAAGCTGCGGATGTTCTACACGGCGGTCGCGTTCTACCGGGACGCGAACGACCAGGAGATCCAGCCCGCCGACCCGCGCATCGTCCAGACCGAGCTGCGCATCTTCGCCGACGAGGACGGCGTGTGGCTCACCGGCGCACGCGACCAGCACCAGCTGCTCGTGCCGGACGGGACGCTCTACCAGACCCGTGAGCAGAACGCGTTCGTGAACTTCCGCGACCCGTTCACCTTCGAGGACCCGAACACAGAGGACAGCCCGACGTACATGGTGTTCGAGGGCAACACGGGCGGTGAGCGCGGGTCGGTGCCGTGCACGGCCGAAGACCTCGGCTACCGCGAGGGCGACCCGTACGCCGAGCTACCTGAGACGGTGACTGCCTCGGGCGCGAACTTCCAGATGGCGAACGTCGGCCTCGCCGTCGCGGAGAACAAGGCGATGACGCAGTGGCGGTACCTGCCGCCGATCCTGTCCGGCAACTGCGTCAACGACCAGACGGAGCGTCCGCAGATCTACGTGCAGGGTTCGAAGTACTACCTGTTCACGATCAGCCACCGTCACACGTTCGCGCGCGGCCCGGACACCGACTCGACCGATCCGCGGTTCTGGTACCTGGACGGTCCGGACGGCGTCTACGGGTTCGTGGGCAACGGCATCCGGTCCGACTTCCAGCCGCTCAACGAGGGGAGCGGGCTCGCCCTGGGCAACCCGACGAACCTCAACTACGCGGTCGGTACCCCGGCGGCACCGGACCCGTTCCAGACGGCGCACGCGTTCCAGTCCTACTCGCACTACGTGATGCCGGGAGGCCTCGTCGAGTCGTTCATCGACGCGATCGGCAACCCGGACGTGCGACGCGGCGGGACCCTCGCCCCGACGGTGAAGCTCAACATCGCCGGGACGAGCGCGGTCGTCGACCGCTCCTACGGCGAGGACGGCCTCGGCGGCTACGGGGACATCCCCGCGAACGCCGAGCAGGACGTCTCGCCCGATCCCGACCCGAGACCGCTCCCGTAGCGGACGAGGGTCGCACGCCTGAGGCGGGGCGGCGGCACCCGGCCGTCGCCCCTCCCTCGCGCCCCGACGGGCGGGTGGGACGCCACGGTGCCTAGCGTGGTGACGATGGCGAGAACCGGTCGCTCCACGGCACGGCGCGTCCCGTCCAGCGGGGTCGCGGCGTTCGTCGCCCTCGCGCTGCTCGCGGGGTGCACCGGCACGCCGGAGGACGACCAGGCGTCGTCGGGCACGACGGCGCCCGGCCCGCCCGCGAGCACGGCGTACGCCGAGCCGTGGCGCCCGCAGTTCCACTACAGTCCGCCCGAGGGGCGCCTCGCGGACCCGAACGGGCTCGTGTGGTTCGAGGGGGACTGGCACCTGTTCCACCAGCAGGACGGGACGTGGGCGCACGCGGTGAGCGCCGACCTCGTGCACTGGGAGACGCTTCCCACCGCGCTCGAGCACGACGAGCTCGGCCAGGCGCTGTCCGGAAGCGTCGTCGTGGACGGGGCGAACACGTCGGGCTTGTTCCCCGGAGGGGACGGCGGCCTCGTCGCGGTGTACACCTCGACCGAGGGCGGCGAGGCGCAGTCGCTCGCGTACAGCACCGACCAGGGCCGCACGTGGGAGCGATACGCGGACAACCCCGTGATCCCGAACGACGGACGCAGCGACTTCCGCGACCCGAAGGTCTTCTGGCACGAGGCGACGCACCAGTGGGTCATGGTCGTCTCCGTGGGGGACGGCGTCGAGCTCCACGGCTCTCCCGACCTCCTGAGCTGGGAGCTGCTCAGCACGTTCGGCGGGGGACAGGGACTGCACTCGGCCGTGTGGGAGTGCCCGGACCTGTTCCCACTGCCGGTGGACGGGGACCCGGACGACGTGCGCTGGGTGCTCACCGTGAGCGTGGGCGACTCGGAGGAGACGAACGGGTCGACGGCCCAGTACTTCGTCGGCGACTTCGACGGGACGACGTTCACGCGCGACCCCGCGACGCCACCCGAGACCGTGCAGACCACCGACGTGGGCCAGGACTTCTACGCCGCCCAGACGTTCGAGCACGCCCCCGACGCGCGCCGGCTCTGGCTCGGCTGGATGGGCAACTGGCGCTTCCCCTACTCCGCCCCGACCGCACCGTGGCAGAACGCGATGAGCGTCCCTCGCGAGCTGTTCCTGCGGCGCGTGGCTCCGGGCGCCCCTGCACCCTCGGGCGAGGTACTGCCCGACGGCGGGTACGTCCTCGCACAGTCGCCCGTCCCCGAGCTCGAGGTACTGGACGAGGAGACCACGACCGTGACCGACGTCGTGCTCGAGGACGGCGAGGCGGTGCTCGACGACCCGGGCACGACCTACCAGGTGGTGGCAGAGATCGGGATGGGCGGCGCCGAGGAGGTCGGACTGCGGGTGCGTGAGCGTCGGGCCGAGGACGGATCGATCGAGGACGCGACGGTCGTCGGCATCGGCCCTGACGGCTTGTTCCTGGACCGGATGCACGCCGGCCCCACCACGTTGCCCGACAGGAGCGGGGAGAACGCCGACTTCGGGGTCCGCCGCGCGGCGCCGTACGTGCCGGTGGACGGTGTGGTGCGCCTGCGTGTGCTCGTCGACGAGGCCTCCGTCGAGGCCTTCGTCGAGGGCGGGGGGGGGTGCCGGGCGGGGGGGGGGTAACCCCCCGCGGGGGCCCCGCGCCGGGGGGTGGGCCCGCGGCGGGGGGGGGGGCCGCGGGGGGGGGTGGGGGGGGTGAGAGCGCGGGGGGCGCT
>NZ_JBHXIC010000043.1:15099-18153 GCF_042723955.1 Cellulosimicrobium cellulans
GGCGGCGCCCGGGCGCGGGGTGTGGGTGGTTGTGGCCGCGCGCGGGTCCCTGCTCCCCCCGGCGCGCCCCCCGGCCGGCCCCCACGACGGTGCCTTGACCGGGACGATGGTGGTCTACCCCGGCGAGGGCACCGTCGGCCTGTCGGTCTACGCGCGCGGAGGGGCGGCGACGCTGCGGTCGATCGAGGTGACGCAGCTGGCCTCGATCTGGTGAAGCGGGTGTGTGATCCCGCCCGAGGCGGCCCGGCCGCCCGACGGACGCGCGAGTGTCTCGCCGTCCGAACGGTGACGCGAGTGCTCGGGGTGAGTCACACGGACGCGAGCTCCGTCCGTCGCGGCGGGTTCGCGCCCGCACGCGAGACGGTGACTGCGGCGACCGCGACGCACCGGCGCAGCACGTCGCCGAGCACCGCGGCGTCGATCGCACGCAGCGCCTCGCGCCGGTCCGCGCCGAGGAGGCCCGCGTCCCAGAGCCCGTCGACGAGCGCGCCCATGAACGAGTCGCCCGCGCCGACGGTGTCCACGACGTCCACGCGCGGGGCGGTGACGCGCTGCTCCCCGGCGGCGGTGACGGCGACGGCGCCCTCGCCGCCGAACGTCACGACGACGAGCGCGGGACCGAGCGCGAGCCACTGGTGGGCGACGTCGGCCGGGTCGGCGTCGGGGACGAGCCAGGCGAGGTCCTCGTCGCTGACCTTGACGACGTCGGCGAGCGCGACGAGCGCCTCGATGCGGGCGCGGGCGTCGGCGGGGTCGCCCATGAGGGCGGGGCGGGCGTTGGGGTCGTAGGTGATCGTGGCGGTGTCGCGCGCGGCGGCGACCAGGGCGCGGACGTCGGACGCGCCGGGCTCCAGGACGGCGGCGATCGAGCCGGTGTGCACGGCGAGCGTCCCGGCGCCCGGGGCGGTGCCGGCCGGGACGCGCCACTCCAGGTCGAACTCGTAGGTCGCGGCCCCCTGGGCGTCGAGGTGGGCGGTGGCGACACTCGTCCGGTCGGCGTCGGTGCTGCCGGGGGCGAGGGTCACTGCGGAGTCGTCGAGCCAGGCCCGGATCGCGTCGCCGCGCTCGTCCGTGCCGAGCCACGTGGCCAGGCGCGCGTCGCGGCCGAGCCGCCCGAGGGTGAGGGCGACGTTGGCGAGGCTGCCGCCGGGGTGCTCGTCGACGCTGCCGTCGGCGCGGTGCACGACGTCGATCAGCGCCTCACCGACCACGAGGACGTGTCGGTTGGGCGGTGTTGCCTCTCCGGGTGGGTCTTCGCCGAGCATCGTGGTGCGCATCGCCTAGATCGCCTCCCCGAGCTCGCGGACGGTGATGCCGGTGAAGCGTGCGGGGCCGCCGTCGGTGTAGAGCGAGATCCCGGTGTCGCCCTCGGCGAAGTGGACCTGCTGGGAGAGCACGGTGTGGCCGGCGTTGACGAAGACCTCGACGCTCTGGGTGTCGACGAGGATGCGCAGGTGCACGGATCGGGCGCCGGGGTCGATGGGGGCGGCGGCTCGCGAGTAGGGCGCGAGCGAGTACCCGGCGAGGTCGGAGGGTCCTCGGTCGACGTACAGGTCCGCTCCGTACTTGCCGATGTTCGTGTGCCGGGAGCCGTCGGCGGAGCGTCCGACGGAGATGCCGACGTTCGTCGCGGCGTCCCAGGCGATGTCGAGCTCGATCTCGTACGCGCGCCCGCTCCACGGCAGGACGGCGCTGCCGTCGACGGTCCGGTCGGGGAGCGTGGTGGTGGCGATGACGTAGGTCGCCAGCGCCGCCACGGGGCTGCTCAGGAGGCTGTACCAACCGCCCGGCTGCCGGGCGAGCCGCAGCTCGCGGACGATCGAGTTCTGCCCGTTGTAGCCGTCGGTCGCGTCGGTGGGGACGTCGCGCGCGGCGTACTTCCAGTTGTTCATCCACGCGACGGCGAGCCGCTTGGTCTCGGGGGCGTCCACCGACGGCCAGGTGACGGCCGCGTACCAGTCCCAGCCCCAGTCGAGCCACTGAGGGGTGAGGCCGTCGGCGAGGAAGTGCTCGCCGTCCCACGTGCCCGTCCAGTAGGCGTAGGTCATCGGCAGGCCGATGCCGTAGGCGTCCATGCTGGCGGCGAGCACCCAGTGGCGCGTGCCGTCGTCCGCGGTCATCTCGAACAGGTCGGGGCACTCGATGCCGCCGAGGGCGTGGTTCGGGTAGTCGAAGTTGCGTCGCAGCGTCCACTCGCGCAGGTTCGGCGAGGTGTAGAACGCGGCGTACCGCAGCCGTCCGATGACGCAGACCCATTCTCCGCGGGCGGTGTCCCAGTGGATCTTGGGGTCGCGGAACCACTCGGCGTTCTCGATCTCGGCGGGCGTCGTGGCGGCGCGACCGTCGGTGTTGACGATGACGGGGTCGGGCAGGGCGGTGAACGTGAACCCACCGTCGGTCGACCAGTAGAGGTACTGCTCCTGGTACTTGCGGACGCCGTCGGTCGGCTGGGTCGCGAGCGCGACGACCGCGCCGGCACCGAACCCTGCCGTGTTCGCGGTGTCGACGACCGCCGACCCGGACCACACGGGGAAGTCGGGCCGCAGCGGCATCACGGTGCCGTGGTGCGTGAAGGCGACGCCGTCGGTCGTGCTCGCGTGGTCCCAGCCGCCGGGGCCGTTGTTCTGGTCGGAGTGCAGGTAGTACAGCTGGTAGGCGCCGTGCGTGGCGATCGGGCGTTGGGGGTCGCAGAGCCAGCCGCTGGGGGGAGTCATGTGGTAGACGGCACGGAGCGAGCCGGGGGCAGATGCCCGGGCTGCAGGCGGCACAGCACCGCCGAAGACCAGGGCGAGTGCTCCGGCGCCGGCTCCCTGGAGCACGGTGCGGCGTGAGACGGACGGCGTCATTGCTGGTTCCTCTCAGGAGTGGGTGGGCGCGACGAGGCGTCCAACCGGGCTTCGGGCGGTCGTGGACGGACGATGTCAGGAGGCGGGGGCCGCCGCGGTCAGACGGACGCGGTGGCGGGAACAGGTGCGTGGGCGTGGGGGGGGGGGGGGGGGGCCGCCCCCGGAGAGGGGGTGGGGTGGGGGGTTCTCGCGCGCGACGCCGCGCTCG
>NZ_JBHXIC010000043.1:18163-38488 GCF_042723955.1 Cellulosimicrobium cellulans
GCCCGCGGGCGCGGGGGGGGGCGCCCGCCCGCGCCGCCGGGGGGGGGGCCCCCCCCCCCCCGGGCGGCGCCCCCGCCCCCCCCCCCCCCCCCCCCCGACGAAGGTGACGTGCACGGTTGCCGGCCGAGCCGTCTCGAGGCTCGCGGTCACACCCGCGCTGCCGAGCAGGACCAGGTTCGACGCGGTCGCCTCACCGTCCCCGACGAAGACCTCGAGGAGGGGCCCGTCGACGCTCAGGAGCAGCCGTGCCGGGCGGTCCCCGGGTAGCGGCAGCGTGCTCGTCGACGGGAAGTCCGGGTGGACCGACTCGGCAGGGGGGCCTCCCCGGGTGAGGCGGAGCGTCCCGGTGCGGGGCTCGTGCACGAGGTCGACGAAGGACCCCGCCTCCCCGCGCAGCTGCAGGCTGATCACACCGGTGGACGAGGGGTCCCAGCGAAGCTCGACCAGGGAGTGCCCAGAGAGGGACAGGTCGGCAGGGCTGTCGCCGACGGCCAGCGGTTCCGTCGGCGCGTGCTCAAGTCGCGCCCGGACGAAGGCCGGCGGTGCCTGCACGAGCGAGGGCCGCCCGTCGACGGTTCGTAGTCCGAGGGCACGCGGCAACGACATCGCGCCGCGCCACGGCGTGGACGGGAACGCGTGCGCATAGCGCCAGTTGCTCATCCACCCGACCGTCACCACCTCGCCGTCCGGAGCGTTGTCGAACGTGACGGCCGCGTAGTAGTCGCGCCCGTGGTCCAGCGGACGCAGCTCGGGGGAGTCGGGGGTGAAAGAGGTGCCGTCGAAGTGCCCGACGACGTAGTGCATCGATGAGCCCGCGGGATCAGCGTCGTCGCCTGCGGGGTTGGTGCTGAGCAGCAGCACCCACCGAGGGTCGGCGGCGTCGCCGTCCAGGGACAGCCTGACGAGGTCGGGGCACTCCCACACGACGCCGGTCGTGCCCAGGGGCCCGAAGGTGCTCAGGTGCTCCCAGGACACCAGGTCGTCGGAGGAGTAGAGCAGGACCTGCCGGTCGTCCGCCTCGACGGTGAGCATGACCCACCGGGCGGTGCGGTCGTCGTCGTAGCGGATCACCTTGGGGTCGCGGAAGGCGGTGGTGCCTCGGTCGAGGACCGGGTTCCCGGGATCGGTCTGCCACGTGAAGCCGCCGTCGTGGCTGGTCGCGCGTGACTGTGCCTGGTGTCCGTCGTCGTAGGCGCTGGTGTAGTACGCGGTGAGCACGTCGTCGCCCGAGCGTGGCGCGACCACGGAGCCGGAGAAGATCTGTTCGCCCACGCGGTGCCTCAGTGCCACGGGGTGCTCGGTCCAGTGCTCCAGATCGGGGCTGACGGCGTGGCCCCAACTCATGTTGCCCCAGTCGGAACCCTCCGGGTTGTGCTGGAAGTACAGGTGCCACAGGCCCCCGTGGTGCACGAGCCCGTTCGGGTCGTTCATCCAGTGTCTGCGGGGGGTGAAGTGGAAGCGGGGCCGCGGCACGTCGGTGCTCGTCGTTCGCACGGGGCGCCCCCTCAGACCGAGTGCCGGCGGACCGGCGGGCAGACGACGAGACGGGGATGGTCGTCCGGTGCGGGGTCGACGCCGAGGAGCATCCGCACGCCTGCGGCACCGAGCTCGTAGTGCGGCAGCGCGACCGTGGAGAGGGTCGGGCGCAGGTGGGCGGAGATGACGTCCTGGTTGTCGAACCCCATGACGGCGACGTCGTCGGGGATACGCAGCCCCCGCTCGCGCAGGCCGTCGTAGACGCCCATCGCCACGCGGTCGTTGTGGCAGAACACGGCGGTCGCTCCGGACTCGACGACGTGCGACGTCCCGGCGTAGCCGCCCTCCTGCTCGGGCGCCACGGACACGACGAGCCGGGGGTCGTGGTCGACGCCGGCCGCCTCGAGCGCGGCGCGGTATCCGGCCAGGCGACCGGTCTGGGCGGGCGACGGGGTGGTGGTGTTCAGGAAGGCGATGCGCCGGTGGCCCGCGGCGAGGAGCTCCTCGGTGGCGGTCCGTCCGCCCTGCTCCTCGTCGGGGACCACGGCGGGCAGACCGCTGCCGTCGGCGTAGCAGTCGACGAGGATCGTGTCGGTCTGGTGCAGCGACTCGGGGACGACGATCTTGCGGTGGTACCAGGTGGAGTACAGGATGCCGCGCACCTGGTGCTCGAGCATCATCGCGATGGCGTCGTTCTCGGCAGCCACGTTGCCGTCGGTGTTGGCGACCAGCAGGACGTAGCCGTGCTTCCACGCCTCGTCTTGTGCCCCGTGGATGATCTGGCCCGCGAACGGGGTCGTGGCGATCTCGTCGGCGACGAGGCCGATGAACGGGGAGGTGCCGCGGGAGAGGGTCTTCGCCAGCGCGTTGGGGCGGTAGCCGAGCTGCTCGACGGCCTCGTGCACCCGTCGCCGGGCGTCCTTGCCGATGCGCGCACCGGGCTTGTCGTTCACGACGTGCGAGACCGTGGCGACCGAGACGCCCGCGAGCTTCGCGACGTCGCGCATCGTGACGGTCGCACCGTGCTTGCCGTTTCCTGCCGTGCTCATCCCTTGGTCGCCCCGCTCTCGAGCCCGTTGATCATCGCCTTGTTCAGGACGAGGAATACCAGCAGCAACGGGGTCACGGTGACACACACGGCCGCGAAGGTCGCCGTCCAGTCGGTGTTCCCCATCGCGCCGATGTAGTTCTGCAGGCCGAGCGGGATGGTCTTGAGCCCGTCGGACAGGACGAACGTGTTGGCGAAGATGAAGTCGTTCCAGATGAAGATGCTGTTCACGAGCACCACCGTGATGATGGTGTTCACCGACAGCGGGGTCGTGATGCGGGCGAAGATCCGGTACGGGCCTGCGCCGTCGAGCGACGCCGCTTCGTACATCTCCCGGGGGATGTACTCGTAGAACGAGGAGAACAGGTAGATCGCCATCGGCAGCGAGAACGCTGCGAGCGGGATGATCATCGAGGCGTACGTGTCGAGCAGCCCGACCTGCGCGTAGTCGACGAAGAGCGGGACGAGCGCGATCTGGACGGGAACGATGATGCCCAGCAGGAACAGGGCGCGCACGAGTCCGCTGAACCGGAAGCCGAGCACCTGCAGGGCGAAGGCACCCATCATCCCGGCGACGACGATGAGCGCGCTCGCGCCGAGGGTCACGACGAAGCTGTTGACGATGTTCATCCACAGGTTGCCGGTCGCGAACGCTCGCGAGTAGTTCTCGAGCGTGAGCTCGCCGGGGATCGCGAACGGGTTGCCGCCCGCGAAGTCGGCAGCGGTGCGGAAGCTCGTGAGGAACAGCCAGGCGAGGGGATAGACCTGGACGACGACGATCGCGACGATCGTGACGGTCAGCAGCGTGCGCTGGACGCGCAGCCGCGAGGAGCGCGAGGAGTGCGCGCGGACCGGTGGGCGCGTGGGGTGCGTGGTGACACCCGTGGATCGGGCCAGGACGGGCGTGGTCACGAGGCGTCCCTTCGACGGAGCAGGAGGAAGATGAGGCCGACGGCGACGAGGCACTCGACCACGATGAACACGGAGATCGCGCTGGCGTAGCCGTAGTCGGTGTGCACGAACGCGGTCTTGTACATGTAGGTCGTCAGCAGCTCGGAGGCCTGGCCGGGGCCGCCGTTCGTGAGCAGGTACGGGATGTCGAAACCGCGCAGGGCGAAGGTCGTCGCCATGATCGTCGTCGTGATCCACACCGGCCGGATGTAGGGGAAGCGGATCCGCCAGAACACCTGCCACCACGACGCGCCGTCGAGGCGAGCGGCCTCCTCGAGCTCGCGGGGCACAGCGATCAGCGCCGCGTAGACGATGAGCATGTACAGGCCGGTGAAGCGCCAACCCTCGGGCACGGACACCGCGGCGAGCACGGTGTCCACGTTCGACAGCCATGCGGTCTGCAGGCTCTCCAGCCCGACCCATCCGAGGATCTGGTTGAGCAGGCCGACGGGCTCGAGGGAGTAGATGCGCTGGAACAGGAACGCGATCGCCACGGTCGAGATGACGGCGGGCAGCAGGTAGAGCGTCTTGACGAGCTCGCGTGCCCGGGGCAGCGCCGTCAGCAGGCCGGCGACGGCCAGCGCGCCGCCGAGCTGGAGCACGAGGCAGATCACGAGGTAGCCGAGGGCGTTGCCGAACGCGGTCCAGAAGACGTCGTCGCGCGTGAACATCTTGGCGTAGTTGTCGAGACCGACGAAGTCCATGTCGCTGATCCCGTCCCACCGGAACAGGCTCAGGAACAGTGACTGCACGATCGGGAGCAGCACCGCCACGCCGTACAGAAGCAGCGGGGGCACGAGGAAGACCAGGACCGCGATCCGCGACCGGCGCGGCAGCATCGACGACCTCAGGGGTTGGCGCCGTGGCTGAGGTCGAGGTCGAGGTCGAGGTCGGGCCGCGACGTCGACCGTGGCGGTGTCAGTCATCGATGTTCTCCCGCAGCGTCGCGTCCATGGTCGTCACGAACTCGTCCGGCGTGATGTCGCCCTGGACCAGCAACGTCAGCTCCTGCTGGAGCCGCGTGTTGGTGGCCGGGTCGAGCTGCGTGTCCCAGGGCATCGCGATCTTGGGTCCGACCGTGTCCGCCTGCTTGACCGCGCGCGAGTACAGCGGGGTCGCGTCGGCCGGGATCGTGGTCTGCACGGTCGTCGTCGGGGAGATCGCACCCGTGACCGCGTAGATCTCGGGGTACCGCTCGAGCGCGAACTTCAGGAAGTCCCGGACCAGCGGGTCGTACGTCTGGGCGTTGACCGCCATGCCGATCCCGGAAGGCGTGACGTACTCGTCGTCCGTGGTGACCGCACCGTCGATCGTCGGGAGGGTGAAGTAGTCCACGTCGTCGCGCACGCCCGCGTCGAGCGACTCGGTCGCGAGGTTGCCCAGCTCCCAGGTCCCGATGTTGTAGACTCCGGCCTTCCCCGACGTGAACAGCGCCTGGGCGTCGGCGTAGCCGGTGGAGGAGAAGCCCTCCTGGAAGCAACCGGCCTTCCCGAGCTCGGACAGCCACTCGGCGGCGGCGACACCCGCGGGATCAGAGAACGACGCGTCGCCGTTCTTGAGGTCCTGGACGTACTCCGGGCCTGCCATGCGGAACGGGTAGTAGGCCATGTACCGCTCGAGCGGCCACTGGTCCTGGCCGTCGAGCGCGATCGGCGTGATGCCCTGGGCGCGCAGGTCCCGGCAGAGCTGCGGGAAGTCGTCGAGGCTCGCGGGGATCGTGACGCCCGCCTTCTCGAACAGTGCGGTGTTGTACCAGAAGAACTCGAGCTGGAACTCGAACGGAACCATGTACAGCGAGCCGTCGTCGAACCGCTGGTAGCCCAGAGCGGCCTCGCGGTAGTTCTCCGCCAGTCCGAGGTCGTCGAGCAGGGCGTCGACGTCGATCATCCGGTCCTGGCTCGCGAGCTTCTGCGCGAAAGGTGTGGCGTCGGTGTCGAAGAGCTCCGGGAGCTTGTTCGCGGCCGCGAGGGTCTCGTACTTCTGGATGTAGGACGGCCGGTCCGGTGTGGTGATGAGGTTCAGCGAGAATCCGGGGTGCTCGGCCGCGTACTCGTCGGCGATCTGTTCCATCGCGGTGATCACGCCGCCGTCAGCAGGTCGCGAGAGGAGCCAGGAGATCTCGCGAGGTGAGATCTCACCCTCGGGGTTGACATCGGTCGGGTCGGCGCCGCCGGTCCCGCCGGCGCACCCGGTGAGTGCGAGGGCGGTGGTCACGGCGGCGGCGAGGAGTGCTGCGTTGCGCTTCCTGATGGCCATGGTGGAAATCTCCGTTGATCGATGGGGCTGTGGTGCAGCGGGTCGGGGTCGGGGCTACGTCGCCGGGGCGAGCACGTCGTCGCCGAGGACGGTGGCGTCGTCGAGAACTCGCGCCGGGCCACGGCCGCCCGGGGTGGCGAGCGTGAGACGGTTCAGCGTCGCGGTGCCCTCGCCGACGAAGGCGCCCACGCGACCGGTCGGCCGGTCGTAGAAGCGGGTGCTCAGCACTGTCGCGTCGTCGACGGTGGCGATGCACAGGTCGCCGTCGACGATCACCTCGAGCTCGTGCTCGCCGGGCTCGATCGCACAGGGGCGCTCGAGCTCGACGGCGAACGGCACGTCCCCGGAGATCTGCCACTGCTCGGTACCGGTCTGTCGGCGTGGCCACCGGTCCAGGACGAGGCGTTGGCGGTGCGGTTCGAGGCGCAGCACGTACCCCTCGTCGCCGTCCGCGCTCGCGCGTAGCAGGAGGCCGACCTCGCGGGTTCCCGCGGCGACGTCGAACCGGGCCGTGAGGCGGAACGCGATCGGTGCGTCCTTGGGGGAGAGAACGCTCACGTGCCCGTCGGGGGCGGTGAGCGTCGTCCCGGCGGGGACGACGTCCACGGCCTCGCCGAACGTGTCGCGCAGTTCGCGGGTGGGGTGGAGGGCGAGCGTGCCGTCCTCGCGCTGCTCGGCCTCGAGCACGGACATCGTGCCCGCCCACTGCCACGCTCCGTCGTCGGTCGCGCCCTCGCGGGAGGCGATCCAGCCGAAGAAGAACCGGCGGCCGTCACGCTCCGCGGACTTGGCGGCGTAGTACGCGCGCCCGTCGAGCGTGTCGTGCTCCGGCACGAGCCACGGGCCGTCCAGGCTGCGGGCCATCCGGTAGCGCGTCGTGAAGGCGTCGCTGAACTCCGAGTAGACGAGGTACCACCACTCGCCCCACTGGAAGACCTCGGGGCACTCGTGAGCGACGTACCGGTGCGGGTCCCAGAACGGCGCCGCCGGCTCCCACGTGGTGAGGTCGCGCGAGACGCACTGGGCGATGACGCCCCGTCGACGCTCGGGCCCGTGGTCGTGCCGGGCCGTGATCAGCATGCGCCAGAGTCCGGCCTCGTCGTCCCGGAACACGAACGGGTCGCGCCAGTCGCCGGTCTCATACCCCGGCGTCGCGCCGAACGTCCGTTCCGGGTGGCTCTGCCAGGAGCTCATCTCGTCGCGGCTCGTCGCGTGCATCACCACCTGGAGCGGTCGCCCGTCCGCGCCGACGATCCCCGGGTTCTGCCCGGTGTAGAACGCGTGGTGGGTCCCGTCGCCGTCCACGACGATGCTTCCGGTGTAGACGTTGAAGTCCGTCGCAGACGGCCCGCCTGAGGCGAGCGCCTCCCCGGCGTCGTGGAAGTCCACCAGGTTGTCGGTGACGACCCGGCGCCACGGCATGCCCTCCTTGGGCGTGCGACGCCTCTCGTGCAGGTAGAAGAGGTGGAACACACCGTCCTCCTGCCAGGGGATGACATCCCCCACCCAGGCGTCCGTCGGCTGGTAGAACCCTCGCTGGTCCATTGCTACCCATCGTCGTGGTTAAGCGGTTGCGCAGACCGTAGCGCGTCTGACGGCGGGTGGTCAACCGGTTGACCAACGGCAATTTTGCAGACTCTCTCTACGCCGTGCCCGGTTTGGGTGCAGAGAGGTCGACGTGTCGACTTCGCTTCGCACATCCATGACCTCGCGGCGACGGGGTCGCCGTGCGTAGCGGGCATGAGTGCTTCGAGTCGGGTCGTGGCGGTATCGACGCAGCGAGGACGGGTCTGCCGTACCGCCGCATCCTCGAACCCCCAAGGTTCCTCGATGTCCGGACGGCAGGAGACGCGGGCGACAGCGTCAGCGAGCACGTCGGCCGGGGCCGGGCGGATGATCTTGCCGCTGGGGATGACCGTCAGCTCGGCGCCTGTGACCCGCGCGTGGTCGGCGCCGTAGGTCCCGTGCCCGGCCTGCCGATGAGCTCGCGTGTAGCTCACGGTCGTCGCCGGGTCGTCGTGACGCGATCGACGGGAACGCGCGGCGTGTGCCCGCGAGGCTCCCTCCGGAAACCAGCGTCGCTGGTACAGGTCAGAAGGCTGGCTGGGGGAGGGGTCGATGCTGGTGGCACACGAGAGGCGCGCCGGGTGGACGCACGAGAACGGCCTCTGCACTACGTTTCCGCAGTTCAGAGGCCGTCTCTACAGTGTCCGGAGGGGGACTTGAACCCCCACGCCCGATAAAGGGCACTAGCACCTCAAGCTAGCGCGTCTGCCATTCCGCCACCCGGACGAGTGGACCTTCCCGGCGTTTCCGCCGTTCCGGTGCGGGGAAAAACATAGCACGGTTCGGGGGTGGTCCTCACATCGCGGGTCACCGGTCGGGACCGGCCAGGAGTCGGGACCACGGTCCGGGTGCGGCGTCCGGCGTAGTGGGACGACCTGGGGCACACTGGGCGGGATGGTGGCCACGACCGGGCGGAGGCACGTGTGACGGACGAGCAGCGGCCGGCGGCGGCGACGCCCACCCCACGCCCGGGTTCCGGTTCGGACCGCTCGGCGGCGTCGGTGAAGCACCTCGCGGGGGCGTCGAGCGCGGCGCGCAAGGTCGCCGGGGCGAGACGCAACCCGTCGGTGGTCGGGTACGACGAGTCGGTGCCCGCGTGGCTGCGCACGACCGCGGGCTGGTCGTGGCGCCTGCTCATGATCGTCGCGGCCGTCGCCCTCATCTTCTTCGCGACGGCGCAGGTGCAGCTCGTCTTCGTGGCGGTCTTCCTGGCGCTCGTCATCACGTCGGTCCTGCGACCCGTGACCGACTTCTACGCCAGGGTCATGCCGCGGGGTCTGGCCACAGGGCTCGCCATCCTCACGGCGCTGCTGTTCATCGCGGGCCTGCTGACGTACGTCATCACGTCGGTCGCGGGCCAGTGGCAGAGCCTCGCCGAGCAGTTCGACCAGGGCATCGAGCAGATCTTCGACTTCCTCGAGAACGGTCCGCTGCCGGTGACGATCACGGCGGACGACGTCAACGGGTGGATCGACAACGGCCGGCAGTGGCTCACGGAGCACGGTGGCGACATCGCGAGCCAGGCGGCCGCGAGCGCGGGCTCGGTGTTCGAGGCGTTCGCCGCGATCGCCCTCGCGATCTTCTGCACCGTGTTCTTCCTCGCCAAGGGCAAGGACATGTGGACGTGGTTCCTCAACCAGCTCCCGTCGCGCTCGCGCGACAGCTGGAAGATCGCGGGCGGCGCGGGCTGGTACACGTTCTCCGGCTACGCGCGGGGCACCGTGATCATCGCCCTGGTCGACGGCATCCTCGCCGGCATCTTCCTCGGGATCCTGGGCGTGCCGCTCGCCGCGCCGCTCGCGGTGCTCGTCTTCATCGGGGCGTTCATCCCCATCATCGGGGCACCGCTCGCGATGATCATCGCCGCCATCGTGGCGCTCGCGGCCAAGGGCATCGTCATCGCGCTCGTCGTGACGATCGGCATCGCGCTCATCGGGCAGTTCGAGGGCCACATCCTCCAGCCGCTCGTCATGGGCAAGCAGGTCTCGCTGCACCCGGTCGTCGTCGCGATCGCGGTGACCGCGGGGACGCTCCTGGCGGGGATCCTGGGCGCCGTCGTCTCCGTGCCGCTCGTCGCGGTCGCGTGGTCCGTGTTCTCCCACCTGCGGCACAAGGACCCACCGATGGAGGACGACCTGCCGACCGCGAAGGAGATCGCGCTCGGGGACGTGCTTCCCGGGCCCCCGGCCCGCCCGGTCGACGACGCGGCCGGCTGAGCCGCGACGACCGCCCGGCAGGGGCCCGGCGACGGCCTCAGCGCGGGACGGCCGAGACCTCTGCGGCGAGCCGCACGGAGACGTGCACGGTGTCCCCGACCCCCTTGCCGGTCTCGGCGCGCACCGACCGCAGCAGCGCGAGCAGGTGCGGGCCGCCGTAGGCGACGAGCGAGGCGCGGTACGGCACGTCGTCGACCTCCGCGACCACCGGGACGCGCCCCCGCGTGCCGAACAGGTCGACGGCGTCGTAGGGGAGCGCCACGAAGGCTCCCGAACGGGTCCCCGCGGCGATCACGACGGCGTCGAACTCGACCGGGCCCGGGTCCGTCCACGTGGGCATGCGGTCGACCGTAGCGGACCTCCCGGGGACGGGGAACGACCCGGGGCGGGCGAATCTCACCCCCTGGGACGACGCTTCGCGACCGCCACAGCGACCGCGGCGAGGGCGAGCGCGGCGGGTGCGACCAGGGAGGCGCCGGCGAGGACGAGCAGCACGCCGGTGAGGACGGTCGCGACGGCCGCCAGCCACCAGCCCGCGCTCCGGCGGGGGAGCAGGCGCAGGGCGGCGACCATCCCGAGCGCGTACACGGCCACCATGGAGCTCGTGTGCACGCGCACGAACGGCTCGAGGTCCAGTCCGGTGGCCACGAGCACCCCGAGGTAGGCCGCGCTGAGCGCGAGCGTGACGGCGAGCGCGCGCCGCGGGACCGAGGCGCGACCGGAGAGCGCGGCGAGCGGGCGCGGCAGGTCGCCGTCGCGCGCGAGCGCCTGGCCGAGGTTCGCGAAGGCCGCGAGGTAGGCGGTGAGCACGCCCGACGTGACGATCGCCGCCACGACGCCCACGACCACGGGCCCGGCGGCGGGTGCGCCGGTGCGGGCGAGGTCGAGCAGCGCGACCGTGCCGGAGCCCGCCTCGGTCCCGAGGACTCCGACGGTCGTCACCTGGAGCGCGAGGTAGGCGAGGCCGACGACGACGAGCGCGACGCCCGTCGCGGCGGGGATGGTGCGGCGCGGGTCGCGGAAGTCGGCCGAGACGTGCGTCCCGACCTCCCAGCCCGCGAACGCCCACACGAAGAGGCTCACCGCGGAGCCGACCCCGGCCCAGCCCTCGCTGAGGAACGGGGTGAACCGCTCGGCGCTCGCGGCGGGCGCCGCCACGGCGACCACCACGACGACGGCGGCGAGCAGCAGGGACGTGAGCCCGAGCTGGACGGCGCCGGCCACGCGGATCCCGAGCGCCACGGCGATCGCCGGCACGACGACGAGCGCGACGGCCACGACGGGGACGACGCCGCGGTCCGCCCCCACGACCGCGACGACGTACTCCGCGCCGAGCACCGCCACGACGGGGACGCCGACGCACACGCCGAGGTAGAACCAGTAGCCCGTGGCGCGAGCCGCCGTCGGGCCGAGGGCGGTGCGCACCGCCCTCGCGACGCCGCCCCGGTCTGGGTGCCGCGCGGCGAGCGCCGCGAACGTGCCGGCGAGCGGGATGCTCGCGACGAGCACCAGTGCGACGGCGAGGACGGACGCGGGTCCGGCGACGCGCGTGGCCAGCCCGGGGAGCGCGAGCACGCCCGTACCGAGCACGCTCGCCACGTAGAGGGCGCTGCCGCGCGCGAGACCCAGGGTGCCCGACGGCGGGTGCTCGCGCGGGGGAGCGTCGCTCGCCGTCGCGCCGTGGTCCGGGACGGTGCGCGGCGTCGCGGGAGGTGTCGTCGTGTTCACGGGCTCCACCCTGGCCGCACGGCGCTCCCGGGACGAGCGGCAGGAAGGACGCACTCCGACAAGATCCTGCCACCCTGCGCGGAGCGGGGTGGTGCGACCACACTGGACCATGAGGATCGGGATACCCACCGAGGTCAAGAACCACGAGGACCGCGTCGCGCTCACCCCCGCCGGCGCCCACCACCTCGTGCGGGCTGGGCACGACGTGCTCGTCCAGTCGGGGGCCGGGAGCGGCTCCCACCTGTCCGACGCCGAGTTCGAGCGTGCCGGCGCGCGCATCGTGCCGACCGCGGAGGAGGTGTGGGGCGAGGCCGAGCTCGTGTGCAAGGTCAAGGAGCCGGTCGCGAGCGAGCACCCGCTCCTGCGTGAGGACCTCCTGCTCTTCGCCTACCTCCACCTCGCCGCGGACGAGGCGTGCACGCGCGCCCTGCTCGACGCCGGCACGACGTCCGTCGCGTACGAGACGGCGCAGGCGCAGGACGGGACGCTGCCGCTGCTGGCGCCGATGAGCGAGGTCGCGGGGCGGATGGCGACCCAGGTGGGCGCCTGGCTCCTGCAGCGGCCGGCCGGAGGCCGCGGCGTCCTGCTCGGCGGCGTGCCCGGGACGCGGCCCGGCCGTGTCGTCGTGCTCGGGGGCGGGACCGCGGGCCGCAACGCGGCCGAGATCGCCGTCGGCATGCGTGCCGAGGTCACGGTCGTCGACCTCTCGCTGCCCGTGCTGCGCGCCGTCGACCAGGAGTTCTCCGGCCACGTGCGCACCGTCGTGTCGAGCGCGTACGCGATCGAGCGCGAGGTGCTCGAGGCCGATCTCGTCGTCGGAGCCGTGCTCGTGGCGGGCGCGCGTGCCCCGCGGCTCGTCACCGACGACCTCGTCGCGCGCATGCGCCCTGGTGCCGTCCTCGTGGACGTCGCCGTCGACCAGGGCGGGTGCTTCGAGGGCTCCCGGCCCACGACCCACGACGACCCGACCTTCGCCGTGCACGGGACGACGTTCTACTGCGTCGCGAACATGCCGGGCGCCGTCCCCGTGACCAGCACGCTCGCACTCACGAGCGCGACGCTGCCCTACGTCGCGGCGCTCGCGGACGGCGGCGTGGACGCGGTGCGAGCCGTCCCGGTCCTCCGAGCGGGAGCGTCCACCCACCGCGGTGTCCTCCTCAACGAGGCGGTCGCGGCGGCGCACGACCTGCCGTGGACGCCCGCAGAGGACGCCCTGCGCCCGTGACCGGCCGCGTCCGTCGGAGACCGGGCGTCGTGGACGACGCGGGCGAATCCGGGTGACGGCGCGCGCCGGACGTGCCAGGCTCGGGCGGTGCATCCCTTCGCCCTCGACGACGGCCGCGTCCACCTGTCCACCCCGACCCTCGACGACGTCGACGCGATCACGGCCGCGTGCCAGGACCCGGCGGTCGCGGCATGGACCGTCGTCCCCTCCCCGTACGCGCGCGAGGACGCGGTGCAGTTCGTCCAGGAGTACGTGGGCCCCGGGTGGGAGCGCGGGGACGTCCTCACGTGGGGCGTCCGCGAGAGCGCCGGACCCTCGGGCATCCCCGGTCCCGACGGCGCCGGGCGACTCCTCGGCATGATCGGCCTGAGCCTGGACGACGCGCCCCAGGGCCGGCGATCGGCCGAGATCGGCTACTGGACGGCACCGGAGGCGCGGGGCCGCGGCCTCACGACCGCGGCCTGCCGGCTCGTCGTCGACTGGGCGTTCGATGCCGAGGGCGCGGGCCTCGCGCGGCTCTTCTGGCAGGCGTACGTCGGCAACTGGCCGTCGCGGCGCACGGCCTGGCGGCTCGGCTTCCGCGTCGAGGGGGCGGTGCGCGGGTTCGCGCTCCAGCGCGGCGAGCGGCGCGACGCGTGGCTCGGCACGCTCCTGCCCGACGACCCGCGCGAGCCGAACGAGCCGTGGCCGGCGGACGCGCCGGCGTCGGGCCGCGCCGCCTGACGCACCGCCCCCCCCGGTGACCCGGAGCGTCCGCGAATGCGTTTCCGTCGCGCCCGCCCGCGGGGTCAAGATGGGCACCATGACCTCCGAGCCCACGACGCGCACCGACGCGCCCGCGCCCACCTCCGCGCCCGCTGTCACCTCCGCCCTGATCGACCTCGATCCCGCCAACCCGTTCGCCGCGCCGTCCGCGCTGCCGTACGAGCTGCCCGACTACGACGCGATCCGCGAGGAGCACTACCTCCCCGCCCTGCGCGCCGCGACGGCGGCCCAGCGCGTCGCGATCGAGGCGGTCGCGACCGACGACGCGTCGCCGACCGAAGCGAACGTGCTCGCGGCGCTCGAGCGGTCGGGTCGTGACCTCGCGCGCGTGCTCAACGCGTTCTACAACCAGCTCTCGGCCGACGCGACGCCCGGGCTGGAGCAGATCGAGGAGGAGTTCGCGCCCGAGCTCGCGGCGCACCACGACGCGATCTACATGGACGCGCGCCTCTACGCGCGCGCCCGCGCGCTCGAGGACGCCGTCGACGCCGGGGAGCAGACCCTCGAGCCCGACGCCGCGTGGCTGCTGCACACGCTGCTCGTCCGGTTCCGCCGCTCCGGCGTCGAGCTCGACGCCGAGCAGCAGGAGCGCCTGCGCGCGCTCAACGGCCGCCTCACCACGCTCGAGGCCGCGTTCGGCCGCAAGCTGCTCGCGGGCGCGAACGCGGCGAGCGTCCTGGTCACGGACCGCGCCGAGCTCGACGGCCTCGCCGACGACGCGGTCGCGGGCGCCGCGGCCGCCGCCGCGTCGCGCGGGCACGAGGGCGCGTGGCTCCTGGAGATGCAGCTCCCCACCCAGCAGGGCGTCCTCGCCTCGCTCACGCGCCGGGACGTGCGCGAGCGCGTGCAGCAGGCGTCGGAGGCGCGCGGGGCGACCGGCGACGACCACGACACGCGCGAGATCGTCCTGGAGACCGTGCGCCTGCGCGCCGAGCGCGCACGCCTGCTCGGCTACGAGCACCACGCGGCGTACGTCGCGGAGGACGCGACCGCGAAGACGACCGGCGCCGTGAACGCGATGCTCGCGCGGCTCGCTCCCGCCGCCGTCGCGAACGCGCGCCGCGAGGCGGCCGACCTCGAGACCGCGCTCCGGGCCGACGAGCCGGGCGCCACGCTGCGCGCGTCCGACTGGTCGTTCTACGCCGAGCGTGTGCGCAAGGACCGTTACGCGCTCGACGACGCCCTCCTGCGCCCCTACCTCGAGCTCGAGCGCGTCGTGCACGACGGCGTCTTCGCGGCGGCGGGCCAGCTCTTCGGCGTCTCGTTCGCCGAGCGCCACGACCTCGTCGGCTACCACCCGGACGTGCGGGTGTTCGAGATCTTCGACGCCGAGACCCCGGGCGAGCCCGGCCAGGGCCTCGGCCTCTTCCTCGCCGACTGGTACACGCGCGAGTCCAAGCGCGGCGGGGCGTGGATGAACAACCTCGTCGACCAGAACCACCTGCTCGGGCAGAAGCCGGTCGTCGTGAACAACCTCAACATCGTCAAGCCGCCGGCCGGCCAGCCCACGCTGCTCGTGTGGGACGAGGTCATCACGCTGTTCCACGAGTTCGGGCACGCGCTGCACGGCCTGTTCTCCGACGTGCGCTACCCGTCGCAGTCGGGCACGGAGGTGCCGCGCGACTTCGTCGAGTACCCGTCGCAGGTCAACGAGATGTGGGCGTGGGAGCCGTCGATCCTGCGCTCGTACGCGGTGCACCACGTCACGGGCGAGCCGATGCCCGCCGAGTGGGTCGACACGATGCTCGCCTCGCGCCAGTTCAACGAGGGCTTCGGCACGACCGAGTACCTCGCCGCGGCGCTGCTCGACCAGGCCTGGCACCAGGTCGGGCCCGACGGCGTGCCGTCGTCCGAGGCGGACGTCGTGCCCTTCGAGGCCGCCGCGCTCGACGCGGCGGACGTCGCGTTCGCGCCCGTCCCGCCGCGCTACCGCACCACGTACTACAACCACGTGTTCGGCGGCGGGTACGCGGCCGGGTACTACTCCTACATCTGGTCCGAGGTGCTCGACGCCGACACCGTCGAGTGGTATCGCGAGAACGGCGGCCTGTCGCGCGAGAACGGCGAGCGCTTCCGCCGCGTGCTGCTCGCGCGCGGCGGCTCGCAGGACCCGCTGCAGTCGTTCCGCGAGCTGCGCGGTCGCGACGCCGACATCGCGCCGCTCCTCGTGCGCCGCGGTCTCGACGCCTGACCCGAGGTCGCTACCGCGGCGGGGTGCCCGGGCGGACCAGGCCGGTCTCGTAGGCGACGACGACGAGACCGGCCCGGTCCCGCACTCCCAGCTTGGCGAGGATGCGGCCCACGTGCGTGCGGGCCGTCGCCGGGCTCATGAACAGGGCCGCGCCGATCTCGTCGTTCGTCAGGCCGCGGCCGACGTGCGCGAGCACCTCGCGCTCGCGGTCCGTGAGCCGGTCGGCGACCGCGGCGGCGAGCGCGTCGTCGCGCCGCCCGGCGTCCACCGCCTGCGCGACCACGCGCGCCGTCACCGCGGGGGAGAGCAGCGCGTCGCCCGCGGCGGCCGTGCGCACCGCGCCGCGCAGCTCGTCCGGGCTCGCGTCCTTGAGCAGGAAGCCCGACGCCCCGGCCCGCAGCGCCGCGAAGAGGTTCGCGTCGTCGTCGAACGTCGTGAGGACCACGACGCGCGGTCCGGGCGCCGCACCGTCCGCACCCGCCGCGCTCGTCGCGCCGCCCGGTGGCCCGGAGCCGGGGGCCGGGTCGTGGACGATCTCACGCGTGGCCGCGATGCCGTCGAGCACGGGCATCTGGAGGTCCATGAGGACGACGTCGGGGCGCATGCGGCGCACGAGCGCGACGCCCTCGCGACCGTCGGCCGCCTCGCCGACGACCTCGACGTCGTCCGCGCGCTCGAGGAGCGCGCGGATGCCCGTCCGCACGAGGGGCTGGTCGTCGACCAGCACGACGCGGATCATGCGGCACCCCCGCCCGAGGACTGCGGGGCCTGCACGGAAGCCGTCCCGCGCACCACGTCGCCGGGCGTGACCGGCACGCGCGCCCGGAGCCGGAACCCGCCGCCGTCGGGCGTGCCGGTCTCGACCGTGCCGCCCAGGACCGCGACGCGCTCGCGCAGGCCTCGCAGCCCGAACCCGCCACGGTCCGCTACGTCACCCGCGCCCCGTGCCCCGCGGCCGTCGTCGCGCACCTCGACCGCGAGCACGTCGCCCGGTGCACCGGGCGAACGCTCCAGCGCCACGCGGACGACGGCGGCACGCGCGCCGGCGTGCCGCAGGACGTTGGTCAGGCCTTCCTGGACGACCCGGTACGCCGCCGCGCCCGCGGCGGTGCCGTCGGCCGTCCCCGACGGCAGGTCGACGTCCAGGGCGACGTCGAGCCCGGCCGCCCGGGCCGTGCGCGCGAGGTCCTCGAGCCGGTCGAGCCGGGCCTGGTCAGCGACCCCGGCGGGCGCCGTCGACCCGCGCAGCGCGCGCACCGTGCCGCGCAGGTCCGCGAGCGCCGTCGTCGTGGCCGACCGCACGAGCTCGAGCTCCGCGCGTGCGGTCGCGAGCGCGTCCGACCCCGCCGCGTCGTCGCCGGCGACGTCGTCCAGGGCCTCGCGCGCGACGTTCGCGTGCAGGGAGACGACGGCGAGGTGGTGCCCGACGACGTCGTGCAGGTCGCGCGCGACGGCTTCGCGGTCGTGCGCGAGCCGGTCGGCGGCCTCGAGCTCCCGCGTCTGCTCGCGCAGCGCCTCGGCGTGCCGCCGCTGCTCGTCGCGCTGCCGGCGGGCGAAGGACCCGTGCCCGAGGGCGATCGCCGCGGCCATGAGCGCCACCGTCGTCGCCAGCTCGTAGCCGACCACGTACCGGACGTCGTCGCCCTCGGCGAGCCGGAAGTACGTCGAGACGACGACGAGCGCGGCCGCGACGCCGACCGCCCACCCGAGCCGGCCCGCGACCGCGGCCGAGTAGAGGGCGACGGAGACCGGCAGCGCGAGGCCGATCGCCGGCAGGTCGAGCGTGTAGTACGCGCAGATGACCAGCGCGGTCGCGACGAGGACCCCCACCGGGAACCGGCGTCGGACGAGCACGAGGAGCCCGAGCAGCAGCGCGATCGGGTACGCGACCCACGGGTCGGCGCGCGTGCCGCCGACGTCGGCCGCGATGGCGAACGCGACGACGTCGAACACGGCGAACCCCAGCAGGGCGTCGATGAGCCACGGCGGAGGCGACGGGCGCGACGACCGGGTCGCGGACGGCGATCCGGGGGGCTGGTCGTGCGGGGTGTCGGGGGACGTCACGCTCACCGAGTCTAGGAAGACCCACCCCGACGCGCGTCCGTCGCGGGGCGGGTCCACGTCAGGGTCGACTACGTCGAGACGCGTACGCGCGGGGCGCGGGACGACGCATCGCGTGGCGCGTCCGGGCGGACGCGGTGCCGCACCGCGGCTCCCTAGCGTCGAGGGCATGAACCCGACTCCCGGTCCCGCACCCGACCGCCCGACCCCACCCACGCCTTCCGCCCCGCCCGGTGCCGCCGTCCCGCCGCCTCCCGCCGTCCCGCCGCGTCCCGCCGTCCCACTCGGGGCGCCGGGGTGGTCGGGGCCGCCGAGCCCCGCTGCCCGACCCGCGCTGGGCCAGGTCGTCCGCTCGCTGAGCTGGCCGCTCGTCCTCGGACTCGGCGCGCTCGCGCTCGTGCGCCCGCTCCTCAGCGTCACCGGGGTCGACGACGTCGTCGGACGACCGGCCGCGCCGCTGCTGACGACGCTCGTGCTCACGGTCGTGTGGACCGGTGCCCTCGTCGTCGCGCGCCCGGCGCACCCGCTCGCGACGGGCGTGGCCGTCGGGCTCGCCTACGGCGTCTTCGCGCTGATCCTCAGTGCCGTGCTGTCACCGATCCTCACCGGTGAGCTGCAGGGACCCGTGGCGCACCCGGTCGCGATCGTCCCGATGCTGCTCACCAACGCGGTCTGGGGCGCGCTCGCCGGTGCGGTGGCGCTCGGCCTCCTCGCCGCTCGTCGTCGCTGAGCGCAGCGGTCGGCGCCCCGGCGCGCCGTCCGTCCCCACCCGTCGACCACGACCCCGAGACCACCCCGAGCGGCGCGCCCGCGCGCTCGGGGTCAGCTCCGGGCCGGCGTACGCTTCCGAGCGGACGCGCCCGGTACCGCCCGGTTCCTAGCGTCGACAGCGTCGCCCCGTACCGCCGGCCGCTGTCGACCTGCACCCGCCGACCGCCGTCGTCCCCCTTGGAGAAGCCCGATGACGACCACGTACACCACCCCGCCACCCGCCGTCCCGCCGGCCCCCGGAGCGCCCGCCGGACCACCGGAAGGTAGACCGCGACGGCGTCGGGGCCCGCTGGCTCGCGTGCTCCTCGTGCTCGGGCTCGTCGCGGTGCTGTTCGTGGGTGCCGTCGTCGCGGTCGTCGGCGTCTCCTGGGCGCGCGCGGCGACGAGCACCGCCGGCGCCGTGGAGTTCACCCGGCCGCTCGCCGTCCCGCCGCTCGCCGAGTCGCGCGTGGAGGACGGCGTGCGCGTCTTCGAGCTCGAGGCGCGTGAGGGCGTCGCCGACCTCGGCGGGTCCGCGCCCACGCCCACCATCGGGCTCAACGGCGACTACCTCGGCCCGACCCTGCGCGCCGCCCGTGGCGAGCGCGTGCGCGTCGACGTGACGAACGCGCTCGACGAGACCACGACCCTCCACTGGCACGGCATGCACCTGCCGCCCGCGATGGACGGCGGCCCGCACCAGATGGTCGAGCCGGGCGAGACGTGGTCGCCCACGTGGACGATCGACCAGCCCGCCGCGACGCTCTGGTACCACCCGCACCTGCACGGGCAGACGGCGAGCCAGGTGTACCGCGGGCTCGCGGGGATGTTCCTCCTCGACGACCCGGCCGCCGTCGACGGCCCCGCTGGCGACCTGCCGCACGAGTACGGCGTCGACGACGTCCCGGTCATCCTCCAGGACAAGAGCTTCCACGCCGACGGGCGGCTCGACGACGCCGTCTCCTTCCTGTCGCCGGTCGGCCCGCTCGGCGACACGGTGCTCGTGAACGGCACCCCGGGGCCCTACCTCGACGTCACGACCGAGCGCGTGCGGCTGCGGCTGCTCAACGGCTCCGACTCGCGCGTCTACGACGTCGGCCTCGCCGACGGCGGCACGGTCCAGCTCGTCGGGACCGACGGCGGGCTGCTCCCCGCACCGCAGACGGTCGAGCGCGTGCGCCTCTCCCCGGGCGATCGGGCGGAGGTCGTCGTGACCATGGCCCCGGGACAGCGCGCGGTCCTGCGCAGCTTCCCGCCCGAGCTGGGCGTGAACCCGCTGTTCGAGCGCTTCTCGGGCGGCGACGACACCCTCGACCTCCTCGAGCTCCGTGCGGCCGGCACGCTTGCGCCGAGCCCGGCCGTCCCCGACACGCTCGGCACCGCCGACCCCGCGGACGCGCTCGACGAGTCCGACGCCGTACGCACCCGCCGCTTCCAGCTCGCCGGGACCGCGATCAACGGACGCTCCATGGACATGGCCTGGATCGACGAGGTCGTCACCGTCGGCGAGACCGAGGTCTGGGAGGTCACCGGGCTCGACGACACCCCGCACAACTTCCACGTGCACGACGTGCAGTTCCGCGTCCTCGACGTCGCCGGCGAGCCGCCGGGGCCGGACCTCGCGGGGTGGCAGGACACGGTCTACGCGCAGCCCGGGCGCGTGACGCGCCTGCTCGTCCGGTTCGACGCCGCCGAGGGCACGACCGACCCGACCACGCCCTACATGTTCCACTGCCACCTCCTCACGCACGAGGACCGCGGCATGATGGGCCAGCTCGTCGTCGTCGCCCCGGGCGAGCAGGCGCCGTCCCGCATCGACGTCCCCGACGGCGGCACCCACCACGACCACGACGCCGACGCGCTCCCGGGCGACGGCACCGGTCCCCGCCGCACCCTCGCACCGGACGGGAAGCACGGCCCCGACCACTGACCCGCCGAGGTAGAACCGTGGTCACGCGAGGTAGAGCCCCGGTCACGCGAGGTAGAACCGTGGTCATGCGAGGTAGAGCCCCGGTCACGCGAGGTAGAACCGTGGTCATGCGAGGTAGAGCCCCGGTCACGCGAGGTAGAACCGTGGTCATGCGAGGTAGAG
>NZ_JBHXIC010000044.1:0-8661 GCF_042723955.1 Cellulosimicrobium cellulans
ACCTCGAACGAGTCCGCCGACGAGCGCGCCGCGCGCGCCGCCGCGGCGGTCGGCCTGGTCACGGGCGAGCGGGGCTCGCGCCGTGCGGGCCGCGGTGCCGGCGCCCCCCGGACCGGCGAGGGCGACGGCGACGCGTCGCGCGCCGACCGTCAGCGCGACCAGCAGGGCGGCGAGCGCCAGCGCGACCAGCAGGGCGGTCAGCAGCGCGAGCAGCAGAGCGGTGGCCAGCAGACCCGCGGCGAGCGCCAGGCGGATCGGCGGGACGACCGCCAGCTGCTGGACGACGAGCGCGGCGGCCGCCGGCGCCGGGGCCGTGACCGCGGCCGCGAGCGCGACCGCAAGCGCGGCCGCAACCGCCAGGGACCGGACGTCGCGGGCCTCGACGACATCGAGGTCAACGAGGACGACGTGCTGCTCCCCGTCGCGGGCATCCTCGACATCCTCGACAACTACGCGTTCGTGCGCACCAGCGGGTACCTGCCGGGCCAGAACGACGTCTACGTCTCGCTCGGCCAGGTGAAGAAGGCCGGGCTGCGCCGCGGTGACGCCGTCACCGGCGCGGTGCGCCAGCCGCGCGAGGGCGAGAACCAGGGCAACACCGCGCGCCAGAAGTTCAACGCGCTCGTGCGCCTGGACACCGTGAACGGCATGTCGCCCGACGAGGCGCGCCAGCGCCCCGAGTTCACCAAGCTCACGCCGCTGTACCCGCAGGACCGCCTGCGCCTGGAGAACACCGAGGCGACGCGCCTGACGCCGCGCGTCATCGACATCGTCGCGCCGATCGGCAAGGGCCAGCGCGGCCTCATCGTCGCGCCGCCCAAGGCCGGCAAGACGATCATCATGCAGCAGATCGCGAACGCGATCACGGCCAACAACCCCGAGGTCCACCTCATGGTGGTGCTCGTGGACGAGCGGCCCGAAGAGGTCACGGACATGGAGCGGACGGTGAAGGGCGAGGTCATCGCCTCGACGTTCGACCGCCCCGCGTCCGACCACACGATCGTCGCCGAGCTCGCGATCGAGCGTGCGAAGCGCCTGGTCGAGCTCGGCCAGGACGTCGTCGTGCTCCTCGACTCGCTCACCCGCCTGTCGCGCGCGTACAACCTCGCGGCGCCGGCCTCGGGCCGTATCCTGTCGGGTGGTGTGGACGCGTCCGCGCTCTACCCGCCCAAGCGGTTCTTCGGCGCGGCCCGCAACATCGAGAACGGCGGCTCGCTGACGATCCTGGCCTCCGCGCTCGTCGAGACGGGCTCGAAGATGGACGAGGTCATCTTCGAGGAGTTCAAGGGCACGGGGAACATGGAGCTCCGCCTGTCGCGCAACCTCGCGGACAAGCGCATCTTCCCGGCCGTGGACGTCAACGCGTCCGGCACGCGCCGCGAGGAGATCCTCCTGTCGCAGGACGAGCTGAAGATCGTCTACAAGCTGCGTCGTGTCATGGGCGCCCTCGACCAACAGCAGGCGATCGAGCTGCTGCTCGGCCAGCTCAAGAAGACGCAGACGAACGTCGAGTTCCTGCTCCACGTCCAGAAGACCACGCCCGGCGGTCTTGCGGACGACGACAACGTCGGCCGCACGATCTGACGGTCGTCCGGCAGCAGCCGACGGCGGGCGGCCCCGGGAAGTTCTCGGGGCGTCCGCGCGTTCTGGCACAATGGTTCGTCGGCCTGCGATCGTCAGGCCGCCTGTCGCCGGTTCACAGGTGCGGTCGCCGCACCTGACCCGGAGACGTCACCCCAAGGAGAAAACCGTGAAGTCTGGTATCCACCCCGAGTACGTCGTCACCGAGGTGACCTGCACCTGTGGCAACACCTTCGTGACGCGCAGCACCGAGGCGTCGGGCAAGATCAGCTCTGACGTGTGCAGCGCCTGCCACCCGTTCTACACGGGCAAGCAGAAGATCCTCGACACCGGTGGCCGCGTGGCCCGCTTCCAGGCGCGCTACGGCAAGAAGGACGCCGGCAAGTAGCCGCTCCGCAGCGCCGGTGGTCCGAGCCCGACAACCTCTCCAGGGGCAGTCGGCGAGCTCGAACCACCGGCGCTGTTGCTTTGCCCGAGCGATCCACCGATCCTCGCGCGGTCGCCGCCCCGGCGCGCAGGCCGCGACCCAGCCCGCCACCGAGGAGCAGTCCGTGACCGAGTCGTTCGCCGCCGTCGAGCCGCTGCTGGCCGAGCACGCCGACATCGAGGGCCAGCTCGCCGACCCCACCGTCCACGCGGACGCCGGTCGTGCGCGCACGCTGGGGCGGCGCTACGCCGAGCTCAACCAGGTCGTCGGCGCGTACCGCGCGTGGCGCGAGGCGAGCGACGACGCCGAGGCCGCCGCCGAGCTCGCGGCCCTCGGGGGCGAGGACGGCGACGCGTTCGCCGCGGAGCTCCCAGGCCTGCGCGCCGCGGAGGAGGAGGCGCGCGAGCGCCTGCGCCGCGTGCTCGTGCCCCGCGACCCCGACGACGGGCGCGACGTCATCCTCGAGATCAAGGCGGGGGAGGGCGGCGAGGAGTCCGCCCTGTTCGCGGGCGACCTGCTGCGCATGTACCTGCGGTACGCGGAGCGCCGGGGCTGGAAGACCGAGGTCCTCGAGTCCACCGAGTCCGACCTCGGCGGCTACAAGGACGTCCAGGTCGCGGTCAAGGCGCGCAGCACGCCGACCGACCCCGCCGACGGCGTCTGGGCCAACCTCAAGTACGAGGGCGGCGTGCACCGCGTCCAGCGCGTGCCCGTGACCGAGTCGCAGGGCCGGATCCACACCTCCGCGGCCGGCGTGCTCGTGTTCCCCGAGGTGGAGGACGCGGGCGAGGTCGAGATCGACCCGAACGACCTGCGCATCGACGTTTACCGCTCCTCCGGCCCGGGCGGGCAGTCCGTCAACACGACCGACTCCGCCGTGCGCATCACGCACCTGCCGACGGGCATCGTCGTGTCGATGCAGAACGAGAAGTCGCAGCTCCAGAACCGCGAGCAGGCCATGCGCGTGCTGCGCGCGCGCCTGCTCGCCGCGCAGCAGGAGGCCGCCGCCGCGGAGGCCGCGGACCTGCGCCGTTCGCAGGTCCGGACCGTGGACCGCTCCGAGCGGATCCGCACGTACAACTTCCCGGAGAACCGCATCGCGGACCACCGCACCGGGTACAAGGCCTACAACCTCGACCAGGTGCTCGACGGCGACCTCGACCCGGTCGTGCGCTCGGCGGTCGAGGCCGACGAGGCGGCCCGCCTCGCGAGCGCCGGCGATGCCTGAGCCGGTCGCTCCGAACCCGCCGTCGGACGCCCGCACCTCTGCCTGGCTGCGCTGGGCGACGGCCGTCCTCGACGCCGCGGGGGTGCCCTCGGCGCGTGCGGACGCCGAGCTCCTGCTGGCCCACGCGCTCGCGGTGCCCCGGAGCGACGTGGCGCGTCGCGCGATCCTCGGCACGCCCGTCCCGGACGACGTCGCGCCCGCCCTCGCGGGGCTCGTCGCCCGGCGCGCGCAGCGCGTGCCGCTCCAGCACCTCGTGGGCACCGCGCCGTTCCGGCACCTCGAGCTGGCCGTCGGGCCGGGCGTCTTCGTCCCGCGGCCCGAGACCGAGCGGGTCGCGCAGGTCGCCGTCGACGAGGCCCGCGCGGTCGTGGCCGGAGCGGGGCGCGCGACCGTCGTCGACCTGTGCACCGGCTCGGGGGCGATCGCGCTCGCCGTCGCGACGGAGGTCGCCGGGACCGACGTGCACGCGGTCGAGCTCGACGCCGCCGCCCACGCCTGGGCCGAGCGGAACGTGACGGCGGTGCGCGAGGCTGGCGGCGTCGTCGTCCACCTGGTGCGGGGCGACGCCCGCACGGCGCTCGCCGGGCCTGTCGCCGACGGCGGTCTCGACGGCACGGTCGACGTCGTCGTGTCCAACCCGCCGTACGTGCCCCCCGGTGCCGTCCCGCGCGACCCCGAGGTGGCCGACCACGATCCCGGCGTGGCGCTCTACGGCCTCGGGCCGGACGGTCTCGAGGTGCCGCGGGGGATCACGGCCGCGGCCGCGCGGCTCCTGCGCCCCGGAGGTCTCTACGTCATGGAGCACGCCGAGGTCCAGGCCGCGGCCGCGCGCGACATGGTCGCGGCGACCGGCGCGTTCGTCGACGTCCGCACCGTCGTCGACCTCACGGGACGCGACCGCATGGTCGTGGCCCGGCGCTCGGGACCCGAGCACGCCGGTGACCCGGAGCCCGCCCGTGGGCGTGGAAGGATGGACCCGTGAGCTCCGTCCACCCCGTGACCGACCCGAACACCTGGGGCGCCGGCATCGACGAGGCGGTCAACGCGATCTCCCGCGGTGGCCTCGTCGTGCTGCCCACCGACACCGTCTACGGCATCGGCGCCGACGCGTTCGACGCCGAGGCCGTCGCCGCGCTCCTCGCGGCCAAGGGCCGGGGCCGGCAGATGCCCCCGCCCGTGCTCGTGCCGGACGCGCGCACGCTCGACGGCCTCGCCACGGACGTGCCCGACGACGCGCGCCGCCTCGTCGAGGCCTTCTGGCCCGGCGGCTTCACGATCATCCTGCGCGCCCAGCCCTCGCTCGCGTGGGACCTGGGGGAGACGCACGGGACCGTCGCGCTGCGCATGCCCGACCACCCGGCCGCGCTCGCGCTCCTGCGCCGCACCGGGCCGCTCGCGGTGTCGTCGGCGAACGCGACCGGCCGTCCCGCGGCCCTCGACGTCGACGACGCGCAGGCACAGCTCGGCGACGCCGTGACGGTCTATCTCGACGGCGGCACGGCGCCCGGCGGGGTGGCGTCGACCATCGTCGACGCGACGTCGGGCACGCTGCGCGTCGTGCGCCAGGGCGCGGTCACGCTCGACCGGCTCCGCGAGGTCGCGGATGTCGCGGGCCCGGACGACCCGCCCGCCGACGCCCCCTCCGACGCGCCCACCGCCGCGCCTGCCGACGCTCCCACCACCGACGACGCCGGGGAGCCGGAGGCGAACGGCGGGTGAGGGTCTACCTGCTCGTGATGCTCGTCGCCGCGGTGGTGACGTTCCTCGCGACGCCCTTCGCGCGCTGGGTCGCGCTGCGCACCGGCGCGATCACCGCGGTGCGCGACCGCGACGTCCACACGATCCCGACCCCTCGCCTCGGCGGGCTCGCCATGCTGCTGGGCCTCGTGGTGGCGGTGGTCTTCGCGTCGCAGATGCCGTTCCTCGAGAGCGTGTTCGTCAGCGAGGTCGCGGGCCGGCTCGTGGCGGACTCGCGGGCGTGGGGGATCGTCGGCGCGGCCGCGATCGTCTGCCTGCTCGGGATCGCCGACGACATCTGGGACCTCGACTGGATGACGAAGCTCGCGGGGCAGGTGCTCGCCGCGGGGTTCATGGCGGCCCAGGGAGTCGTCCTCTTCACGCTCCCGCTCGGGATCGGCGAGCAGCAGCTCATCTGGTCCTCGCGCCTCCAGCTCGCCGCGACGATCCTCGTGGTCGTCGTCGCGATGAACGCCGTGAACTTCGTCGACGGCCTCGACGGCCTCGCGGCCGGGCTCGTCGCGATCGGCGGTGCCGCGTTCTTCGTCTACTCCTACGTGCTCACGCAGAAGGCGAGCGCCGACGACTACTCGAGCCTCGCGACGCTCGTGATCGCCGCGCTCGTCGGCATCTGCGCCGGCTTCCTGCCGCACAACTTCCATCCGGCGCGCATCTTCATGGGGGACTCGGGCTCCATGGTCCTGGGGCTCGTCTTCTCCGCGGCCGCGATCGTCGTGACGGGCAAGATCGAGACCGACGCGCTCTCCGGAGCCCAGCAGATCCCGGCGTTCATCCCGCTCCTGCTGCCGCTCGCGGTGATCCTCCTGCCGCTGCTCGACATGGGCATGGCGGTGGTGCGCCGTGTCGCACGTGGGAAGTCGCCGTTCCACCCGGACCGCATGCACCTGCACCACCGGATGCTCGCGATCGGGCACTCGCACCGCCGCGCGGTGCTCATCCTCTACGTCTGGACGGCCGTGTTCGCGTTCACCGCGGTCGCGCTCGTCCAGTGGCACTGGCACGGCGTGGCCGTGGGCCTCGCGGTCGCCGTCCTGGTGTCCGCGGTCCTCACGCTCGGCCCGCTGCGCACGCGCGGCCGGTTCCTCGACGACGACGCCGCGGCCACGACCTCGTCCGTGCCGGTCACGACCCCCACCTCCGACGACCACCCGGGTGAAGCCGCCCCGCCTGCCTCGCCCGCCGTCACGACCCCGCCGAAGGAAGCCCTGAGATGACCACGAGCCAGCCCGAACCCGCCCAGCCGGACGGCGGGCAGCCCGTCCAGGAGCCTGCCGAGCAGACGATCGGCCCGCACGGGCAGGCCGTGCGCGCGGTCTTCCGGACCGCGCTGCGGGACGTGCTCGTCCTGCTCGGCGCGCTCACCGTCCTCGGTGTCGCGATCGGGGCGCTCGTCGCCGGGCTGTCCGGCGTCTGGGGCGCGCTCCTGGGCGTCGGCGTCGCGCTGCTCTTCTCGGCGACGACCGTCTGGGCGATGCTGCGCACGGTGGACGCGAGCCCGACGACGACCGCCGCGGTCGTCATGGGGAGCTGGCTCGCGAAGATGGTCGTGCTCATCGTGATCCTCGTGGTCCTGCGCGGCATGGACTTCTACGACCGCTGGGTCTTCGCGGGCGTCCTGCTCGTCGGCGTCATCGGCTCCGCGGTGCTCGACTACCGGGCCGTGAGCAGGGGGCGCATCCCCTACGTCGAGCCCGACGCCCGCTGACCGACCACGCCTCTATCAGGCGGGCGGCGCCCGGGCCAGGGACCAGTTGCCCGGAGCGCATGAGCAAAATGTCACAAGCACCGCCAGATCGGCGTGAGCACGCCGATCCATACGTTAGGCTACTGGCGAATCCATGACGGCCAGGTCCGACGGCGTGCCCACCAACGAGTGACGGCTGCCCGGACCACACGACCATTGGGAGTCCACCCTGTCCACGCTTGCGACCCCCGTGCTCCTCGCTGCTTCCGAGAGCGAAGGTGGCTTCCACGCGCCGTCGATCGCCGACTTCTTCCCGCCGGCCATCCTCTTCGAGGGCACGATCTTCCAGATCGACCGCATCTGGATCGTCCGCGTCGTCGCGACGATCGCCCTGCTGGCGATCTTCGTCATCGCGGCGCGCCGCGCGAAGCTCGTCCCCGGCCGGTTCCAGAACGCCATCGAGATGATCCTCGACTTCGTGCGCGTGCAGGTCGTCGAGGAGATCATGGGCAAGGAGAACGCCAAGCGTTTCGTGCCGATGATCACGACGATCTTCTGCGCGATCCTCGCGTTCAACATCACGGGCATCATCACCGGCCTCAACATGGCCGGCACCGCCCGGATCGGCATCCCGCTGCTCCTCGCCCTGTGGGTCTTCGTGACCTACTGGTACGTCGGCATCAAGAAGCACGGCCTCGGCGGCTACCTCAAGAGCAACCTGTTCCCCCCGGGGATCCCGGCGCCGATCTACCTGATCGTCACGCCGATCGAGCTGCTCCAGATCCTCATCATCCGGCCGGCCTCGCTGGCCATCCGTCTCGTCGCCAACATGGTCGCCGGGCACATCATGCTCGTCCTGTGCTTCGCGGCGACGCAGTACTTCTTCTTCGAGGCGGCCCCCGCGATGAAGGCGCTCGGCGTCCTCAGCCTTGCTGGCGGCTTCGCCTTCACGCTCTTCGAGATCCTGGTCGCGGCGCTCCAGGCGTACATCTTCGCCCTGCTCGCGGCGGTCTACATCAACATGTCGCTCGAGGAAGAGCACTGACCTGACGGTCGGCGCACCGCGCCGCTCGCACCACCAGCTCGCTCCAGACGCATCAACCCACGCGACGCCGGACCACCCAGGGCCGGCGCCCAACGGAAGGAACACCCATCGTGGACGTCACCACCCTCGCCGAGGTCACCGGTAACCTCAACTCGGTCGGCTACGGCCTCGCCGCGATCGGCCCGGGCATCGGCCTCGGTATCCTCATCGGCAAGACCATCGAGGGCATCGCCCGCCAGCCCGAGGTCGCCGGCCAGCTCCGCGCCACCATGTTCCTCGGTGTCGCGTTCGTCGAGCTCCTCGCCCTGCTGGGTCTCGTCGCCGGCTTCCTCTTCCCCGCGGCGTGATGTCGGCGCTGACGAGCGCCGCCGGTTCGCTGGTGGCGCAGACGGAGGAGCCGGAGGGGATCGACCTCTTCCTTCCGGCCGGCTACGACCTGCTCTGGTCGGCGGTCGTCCTCGTCGTCATCGCGATCGTCTTCTACAAGGCCATCCTGCCCAAGTTCCAGGCGGTGCTCGACGAGCGCACCGCGAAGATCGAGGGTGGCCTCGCCAAGGCGGAGTCCGCCCAGGCGGAGGCCGCGGCGGCGCTGGCGGAGTACCACCAGCAGCTCCAGGAGGCGCGCACGGAGGCGGCGAAGATCCGCGAGGAGGCACGGGCCGAGGGCTCGGCCATCGTCTCGGACCTGCGGGCGAAGGCGTCGGACGACGCCGCGCGCATCGTCGAGACGGCGCACCGCCAGATCGAGGCCGAGCGCCAGCAGGCCGCGGTCTCGCTGCGCAACGACGTCGGTCTGCTCGCGACGGAGCTCGCCTCGAAGATCGTGGGCGAGTCGCTCGCCGACTAGGCGCGCCACAGACGCGGCCTCGGTCCCGTGGCGGTACATCGCGGGGCCGGCGGGGGCCCGGGGGCGGGGGGCGGGCCACCACCCGCGCGTC
>NZ_JBHXIC010000044.1:8671-37273 GCF_042723955.1 Cellulosimicrobium cellulans
CCTCGGTCTGCGCGCGCCGGAGCTCGCCTCGACTATCGCGGGCGCGGCGCTCGCCGACTCGGCGCGCCAGAGCCGCGTCGTCGACCGCTTCCTCGACGAGCTCGAGGCCGCGGGTCCCGCGGCGGCGAGCGCGGCGGGCACGGCATCCGAGGAGCGCTGATGCGCGGAACGAGCGGCGAGTCCCTGACGCAGGCGCGGGACCGGTTCGAGCCGGTCCTGCGCTCGGCGGGCGAGGGCGCGCTCGCGCTGGGCGAGCAGCTCTTCGCGGTCACCGCGGCGTTCGACGGGTCGGCGCCGCTGCGGCGCTCGCTCGCGGACCCGTCGCGGTCCGGCGCGGACAAGGCGGCCCTCGTGTCCGCCGTCCTCGCGTCGGGCTTCGACGAGCGGGTCGTGGACCTCGTGTCCGGCCTGGTCCGGTCCCGCTGGACCCGCGAGGGCGACCTCGCGGACGCGACCGAGCGCCTGGGCCTGGACGCGGTCCTCGCGTCGGCCGAGGCCCGCGGCGCGCTGGAGAAGGTCGAGGACGAGCTGTTCCGGACCTCGCGCGCGCTCGTCGGGCAGCGCGAGGCGCGGCAGGTCCTCTCCGACGACACGACCGACCCCGAGCGTCGCGCCGCGTTCGTGCACGCGCTGCTCGACGGCAAGGTCGACCGCGTCACCGAGGTGCTCGCGGTCCACGCGACGCGCGCGCTGCGCGGTCGCCGGTTCGTCCCGACGCTGGGGTGGATCGGGGAGATCGCGGCCGAGCGTCGCCAGCGCCTCGTCGCCTCGGTCACGTCGGCCGCGGTGCTCACGCAGGCGCAGCTCGACCGTCTCGCGGGACTGCTCGAACGGGCCTACGGGCGCGCCGTGCAGCTCAACGTGACCGTGGACCCCACGGTGCTCGGCGGGCTGCGCGTCCAGGTGGGTGCCGACGTCGTGGACTCCACCGTGCTCTCCCGGCTCGCCGACGCGCGCCGTCGCCTCGTGAGCTGACGAGCCGACCCTTCCGACCGACGACCGTCCTGCCGGCCACCGGCCGCACAACCGACAAACGTTCGACCGCACCCGAACCACGAGGTGCGGCCACGACAGGAGAAGAGCAATGGCTGAGCTGACGATCCGGCCGGAGGAGATCCGGGCCGCTCTGGACAGCTTCGTGAAGTCCTACGAGCCCGAGGGCGCCGTGTCCGAGGAGGTGGGCCGGGTCACCCTGGCCGCCGACGGCATCGCCCAGGTCGAGG
This sequence comes from Cellulosimicrobium cellulans, assembly GCF_042723955.1. Lineage (GTDB taxonomy): Bacteria > Actinomycetota > Actinomycetes > Actinomycetales > Cellulomonadaceae > Cellulosimicrobium > Cellulosimicrobium cellulans_H. Next base: position 9,895 of record NZ_JBHXIC010000044.1, read on the forward strand.
GTCTGCCGGGCGCGATGGCCAACGAGCTGCTGCGCTTCGAGGACGGGACCCTGGGTCTCGCCCTCACCCTCGACGTCCGCGAGATCGGTGTCGTCGTCCTCGGCGAGTTCACCGGCATCGAGGAGGGCCAGGAGGTCCGCCGGACCGGCGAGGTCCTCTCGGTCCCCGTCGGCGACGGGTACCTCGGTCGCGTCGTCGACCCGCTGGGCAACCCGATCGACGGCCTCGGCGAGGTCGCGACGGAGGGCCGCCGCGCCCTCGAGCTCCAGGCGCCCGGCGTCATGGACCGCAAGTCGGTCCACGAGCCGCTCCAGACCGGTCTCAAGGCGATCGACTCGATGATCCCGATCGGCCGCGGCCAGCGCCAGCTGATCATCGGTGACCGCCAGACGGGCAAGACGGCGATCGCGATCGACACGATCATCAACCAGAAGGCCAACTGGGAGTCGGGCGACCCCGAGAAGCAGGTCCGCTGCATCTACGTCGCCATCGGCCAGAAGGGCTCCACGATCGCGTCGGTGCGCGGCGCGCTCGAGGAGGCCGGCGCGCTCGAGTACACGACGATCGTCGCGGCTCCCGCGTCCGACCCGGCGGGCTTCAAGTACCTCGCCCCGTACACCGGCTCGGCCATCGGCCAGCACTGGATGTACGGCGGCAAGCACGTCCTCGTCGTGTTCGACGACCTGTCGAAGCAGGCCGAGGCCTACCGTGCGGTGTCGCTCCTGCTGCGCCGCCCGCCGGGCCGCGAGGCGTACCCCGGTGACGTCTTCTACCTGCACTCCCGCCTGCTCGAGCGTTGCGCGAAGCTCTCGGACGAGCTCGGCGCCGGCTCGATGACGGGCCTGCCGGTCATCGAGACCAAGGGGAACGACGTCTCGGCGTACATCCCGACGAACGTCATCTCCATCACCGACGGCCAGATCTTCCTCCAGTCGGACCTGTTCAACGCCGACCAGCGCCCGGCCGTCGACGTCGGCATCTCGGTGTCCCGCGTCGGTGGTGCCGCGCAGGTCAAGGCGATGAAGCAGGTCTCCGGCACGCTGAAGCTCGAGCTCGCGCAGTTCCGCTCGCTCGAGGCGTTCGCGATGTTCGCGTCCGACCTCGACGCGGCGTCGCGCGGCCAGCTGAAGCGCGGCGCGGCCCTCATGGAGCTGCTCAAGCAGGGCCAGTACTCGCCGTACCCGGTCGAGGACCAGGTCGCGTCGATCTGGGCCGGCACCAAGGGCAAGATCGACGACGTCCCGGTCGAGGACGTGCGTCGCTTCGAGTCCGAGCTGCTCGACCACCTGCGCCGCAACACGGACGTCCTGTCGACGATCGCGGAGACCGGCAAGCTGTCGGACGAGACCGAGGCCCAGCTCTCCTCGGCGGTCGACGCGTTCCGGTCCGGCTTCCTCACGGGTGACGGCACGCCGCTCGTCGGTGGGGACACCGAGGACGAGGCCGAGACGGAGATCGAGCAGGAGCAGATCGTCCGGCAGAAGAGGGCCTGACGATGGCCGGATCCCAGCGCGTCTACAAGCAGCGGATCAAGTCGACGCAGTCGCTCAAGAAGATGTTCCGCGCGCAGGAGCTCATCGCCGCGTCGCGGATCGGCAAGGCGCGCGACCGCACGGCCGCCGCGTCGCCGTACGCCCGGGCGATCACCCGGGCCGTGTCGGCCGTCGCGACCCACACGTCGACGAAGCACCCGCTGACGAGCGAGCGCACGGACACCAACCGCGTGGCGGTGCTCGTCGTCGCCTCCGACCGCGGCATGGCGGGCGCCTACTCGGCGTCGATCATCCGTGAGACGGAGCGCCTCGTCGAGCGTCTCGTGGCCGAGGGCAAGGAGGTCGCGCTCTACGCCGCCGGCCGCCGTGCGATCACGTACTACACCTTCCGTGGGCGCGAGCTCGCCGGGTCGTGGTCGTACGGGTCGGACGCGCCCAACTCCGAGGTCGCGGGCGAGATCGCGGACGCCCTGCTCGGTGCGTTCCTCGCGCCGGCGGCCGAGGGTGGCGTGAGCGAGCTGCACATCGTGTACACGCAGTTCGTCAACATGGTCACGCAGCGCCCGCGCGTCGTGCGGATGCTCCCGCTCGAGGTCGTCGAGGGCGTCGCGCCGGCGGGCAAGCACGACGTGCTCCCGCTGTACGACTTCGAGCCCTCGCCCGAGGCCGTGCTCGACGAGCTGCTCCCGCGCTACGTGCGCAGCCGGATCTTCAGCTGCCTCCTCGAGGCGGCGGCGTCCGAGCTCGCGGCGCGTCAGCGGGCGATGCACACGGCGACGGACAACGCGGAGGACCTCATCCGCAACTACACGCGGCTGGCGAACCAGGCGCGTCAGGCGGACATCACCCAGGAGATCAGCGAGATCGTCTCGGGTGCCGACGCCCTGGCGGCGTCATGACGGGCCGCACGGCCCGCGCGGCCAGCACCATCACCGACATCCTGACCGACACCGCCGGGGACCACTCCGGCACTGCGAAGCGAGGCCAGCAATGACCGCCACCACCGTGGAAGCACAGGTCGAGCACTCCAGCGGTCCCGGCGTGGGCCGGGTCGCTCGTGTGATCGGCCCCGTCGTGGACATCGAGTTCCCCGCGGACGCCATCCCCGACATCTACAACGCGCTGACCGTCGAGATCGACCTCTCGTCGCAGGGCGAGGGCGAGAAGTCGTTCACGCTCACGCTCGAGGTCGCCCAGCACCTGGGTGACTCGCTCGTGCGCGCCATCGCCCTCAAGCCGACGGACGGCCTCGTCCGCGGCGCCCAGGTCACCGACACCGGCGCGCCGATCAGCGTGCCCGTCGGCGACGTCACCAAGGGCAAGGTCTTCAACGTCACGGGTGACGTGCTCAACGGCGCTCCGGGCGAGAAGGTCGAGGTCACCGAGCGCTGGCCGATCCACCGCAAGCCCCCGGCGTTCGACCAGCTCGAGTCGAAGACCACGATGTTCGAGACGGGCATCAAGGTCATCGACCTCCTCACCCCGTACGTCCAGGGTGGGAAGATCGGCCTCTTCGGTGGTGCGGGCGTCGGCAAGACCGTCCTCATCCAGGAGATGATCCAGCGCGTGGCGCAGGACCACGGTGGCGTGTCCGTGTTCGCCGGCGTCGGCGAGCGCACGCGTGAGGGCAACGACCTCATCGTCGAGATGGAGGAGGCCGGCGTCTTCGACAAGACCGCCCTCGTCTTCGGCCAGATGGACGAGCCCCCGGGCACGCGTCTTCGCGTCGCGCTCTCCGCGCTGACCATGGCGGAGTACTTCCGCGACGTGAAGAAGCAGGACGTCCTCCTGTTCATCGACAACATCTTCCGCTTCACGCAGGCGGGCTCCGAGGTGTCGACCCTGCTCGGCCGCATGCCGTCCGCGGTGGGCTACCAGCCGAACCTCGCGGACGAGATGGGTCTGCTCCAGGAGCGCATCACCTCGACGCGTGGTCACTCGATCACGTCGCTCCAGGCGATCTACGTGCCGGCGGACGACTACACCGACCCGGCGCCGGCGACGACGTTCGCGCACCTCGACGCGACGACCGAGCTCTCCCGTGAGATCGCCTCGCGCGGCCTGTACCCCGCGGTGGACCCGCTCGCGTCGACGAGCCGCATCCTCGACCCGCGCTACGTGGGCCAGGAGCACTACGACGTCGCGACGCGCGTGAAGTCGATCCTGCAGCGCAACAAGGAGCTCCAGGACATCATCGCGATCCTCGGTGTGGACGAGCTCTCGGAGGAGGACAAGACGGTCGTCGCGCGTGCGCGCCGCATCCAGCAGTTCCTCTCCCAGAACACCTACATGGCCGAGAAGTTCACGGGCGTCGTCGGCTCGACGGTGCCGCTGAGCGAGACCATCGAGGCGTTCAAGAAGATCGCGGACGGCGAGTTCGACCACGTCGCCGAGCAGGCGTTCTTCAACATCGGAGGCCTCGAGGACCTCGAGCGCAACTGGGCGCGCATCCAGCAGGAGTACGGCGCCTGATCCGACGCACACGCGGGGCCGGGCCGCTCGGCCCGGCCCCGCGGGCGTCGCACCCGGACCCGGACACCACGCCGGGCATGAACCGCCCATGAAGGAGTTCCCGTGGCACAGCTGAACGTCGACCTCGTGGCGGCGGACCGCAAGATCTGGTCGGGCCGCGCGCAGCGGGTCACGGCCCCTGCGGCGGACGGCGAGATCGGCATCCTCGCGGACCACTCGCCCCTGCTCTCCGTGCTGCGCGAGGGCTCGGTGCGCATCGTGGCCGAGGGTGAGACCCTCGACGTGCGCGTCAGCGGAGGGTTCCTCTCCGTCGACTCCAACCAGGTCACGATCGTCGCGGACTCGGTCGAGTCCGTACCGGCCCGCTGACCCTCGCACGACCATGACGCCCCTGGCCTGGCTCGCGATCGGACTGCTCGTCCTCGTCCTTCTCGCGATCGGGCTGGGGGCGTGGCGTCTGCGCGCCCTGTCCCACCGCGTCGGCTCGTTCGAGTGCGGTGCACGGCGTGCGGGCGCGGCCGGTGCGCCCTGGGTCGCGGGCATCGCGCACTACGGCGTCGGCCGTATCGACTGGTGGCGGCTGTGGTCGGTGTCGATCCGCCCCGCCCGGACGTGGTCCCGCTACGACCTCGTCATCGCGGGTCGCGAGCCGTTCGTCGGCGACGGCCCCGACACCTACCTCGTCCGGTGCCGCTACCACGGCCAGGACTTCGAGCTCACGATGTCGCGCGCCGCGTACGAGGGGCTCGCCTCCTGGCTGGAGGCCGCGCCGCCCGGTCGGCGCGACGTCGTCGTCTGAGGCGTCGCCCGTGGGCTGACGCCGCGTCCCGGACCGCCCACCACCGACCCGGAGGACCTGCCTCATGCGTCTCGTCGTCGCCCGCTGCTCCGCCCGCTACACCGGCCGTCTCTCGGCCCACCTGCCGCTCGCGACGCGCGTGCTCATCGTCAAGGCCGACGGGAGCGTGCTGCTGCACTCCGACGGCGGCTCGTACAAGCCCCTCAACTGGATGAGCCCTCCGTGCTCGCTCGCGGTCCGTGAGCCGTCCGAGGAGGCGCGCGAGCGCGGCGTGACCGAGGTCTGGGCCGTGCAGCACGCCAAGAGCGACGACCGCCTCGAGATCGAGCTCCACGACGTCCAGCACGACAGCTCGCACGAGCTGGGCATCGACCCGGGCCTCGTGAAGGACGGCGTCGAGGCGCACCTCCAGGAGATGCTCGCCGCGCAGATCGAGCTCCTCGGCTCGGGGCACACGCTCGTGCGCCGTGAGTACCCGACCGCGATCGGCCCCGTGGACATCCTCGCCAGGGACGCGAGCGGCGCGACCGTCGCCGTCGAGATCAAGCGCCGGGGCGACATCGACGGCGTCGAGCAGCTCACGCGCTACCTCGAGCTGCTCAACCGTGACCCGCTCCTGGCCCCGGTGCGCGGCGTGTTCGCCGCGCAGGAGATCAAGCCGCAGGCGCGCGTGCTCGCGACGGACCGGGGCATCGGCTGCCTCGTGCTCGACTACGACGCGATGCGCGGCGTCGACGACGTGGACTCCCGGCTCTTCTGACGCGCCGGCCCTCTGCCGCGGGAGCCGCCCACCCCCACGAGCAGGCGGTCGTGACCCGTCCTCGCAGCGGGGACGTGCCTCGACCGCCTGCTCGGGCAGTCACGTTCGTGGGACGTGCCGAACGATCAGCAGGTGAGGGCCGCGAACGGTGCCGCGTGCTCGATGACCCGCCCCGCCGCGTCGGTCACCCGGACGGACGCCGTGCCCGCCGCGAGCGACGCGGCGCGCGCGGAGAACGACTGGTAGGCGTGGGCGCCCGGGGCGACGCCCGTGACCGTGCGCGACCCGAACGGCGTCACGAGCTCGACGTCCAACGGGTCGCCCGCTCCGGCGCCGCCCGTCCCGACGTACGACGCCCGGACCGCGACGTACGCCGTGCCGGCGAGGCACCGCGGCACCGCGGTGACGTCGACCTGGGGCGCGGGCACGTCGGTGGAGCGGGAGCGCACCTCGAACGACGCGACGCTCACCGTGCCGCGGTCGGCCCGGAAGCCGATCGTCGGCAGGAGCCCGGCGAGCACGTCCGGGTCGGACGTGTCGAGCGCGCCGCCGGTCGTCGTGCCGCCGTACCAGGTCCACTCGCCGTCCTCCTCGGCGAACACGTCGACGCGCGCGCCGTTCACCTGGAGGGCGATCCGGTCGCCGGGGCCGTAGCCCCGCAGGCCGAAGTAGGGTGACGACCCGTCCGTGCCCCCGACGTAGTCGAGGCCCGAGGCGACGTTCGCGTGGTTGAACCACGCGAGCGCGTAGGTGCGGTCCGCCGCGGCGAGGCCGAGGAACACCGAGTCCTCCTGCGTGCCGGCGCCGGAGAACGCGCCGATCTCCGCGACCAGCACGGACGACCGCGTCGCGCGGGCCGCGCGGTGCCCGTACAGCCCCCAGTAGCGCGCGTCGCCGGAGGCGGCAAGCACCCCGTCCCCGGCCGCGACGGTGGGCAGCGCCTCGCCGGAGGGACGCAGCGTCGTCCAGTCCGCGGTCGTGTCGGCGTCGAAGTCGTCGTGCAGCACGACGTCGTCGTACCAGGAGGGGTCGAACGTGAGCCGGGCGGTCGTCGTCGCGCGCGCCTCCTCGGCGCTCCCCGCGTCGCCCCAGCGCGCGACGGCGCCGATCCGCGCCTCGCTGCCAGGGACGGCGTCGGGCCCGGGCGTGACGTCCCACGAACGGGTCGCGCGGTCCCACGGCCCGAGGTCGAGCGGGCCCGCCTCGCCCACGGCGACGGCCGTCCAGCCGGCCGGGAGGTCGGGTGCGACCTCGGCGCCGGTGACGGCGTCGTCGCGCGTCGAGATCGTGACGTCGACGCGCGAGGCGCGCCCGACTGCGGGCTCCGCGGCCTCGACGCGTGCCGAGACGGCGCGGGACAGGGGACTCCAGGACTCGAGCTCGGTCACGCCGACGGACTTCCCGGGCGCGGCGTCGAACGTGATGCGGTAGCTCGTCGTCTCGAGCGGCGGGAACGTGATGCGGTTCAGGCCGTTGCCGACGGGCTGCACGGGCACGCGCGTCTGGTCGGGGACGACCTGCCAGGCCGCGCCGTCCCAGTACTCGAGCTCGTAGCCGACGGCGGGCTGGACGGCGTCGGCGTCCTGGTAACCGTGGAAGCGGACGTCGCCGATCGTCGTCGGTCCGGCGAACTCGACTCCGAGCCAGTCGCGCGCGTGGGGTGAGGAGTAGTTGGACCAGCGCGTGTTCTGCGGCACCTCGTCGTACCAGACCTTGCCGTCGAGGACCCGCCACGCGTCGTCGTAGCGCCACGTGTACGACGCGACGGGTCGCGGGTAGGCGTTCTTGAGCGGGTTCGCCGACGTGTTGACCGCGTGGGGGAGACGCTGCGGGTCGCCGCTCGGCACCGGTACCTCGAGCGGGTCGGCGCCCTCGGCGAGCGCGTCGGCGTCGGCGTGCAGCACCTGCTCTCCGTCGACGTAGACGCGCAGGCCCGCGCCCGCCCCGTAGCGCGAGCCGTCGCGGTCGAACAGGACCGTGACGTTGCGCCCGTGGTAGGGCACGTTCTCCGCGGCGAACCAGTCCCAGGCGGCGGGCACGAGCGGGTCGAGCACGAGCGAGTCGTCGGACTGCGGCTGGAGGCCGAGGAGGTCCTGGAGCACGAGGTCCACGTAGCTGGAGTGCAGGTAGTCCTCGGAGTGGTTGTTCCCGTCGTAGATCCAGCGGTCCTCGTCGGGGTGGTGCGCCTCGGCGACGTACGGCTCGCCGTCGCGGAACTGGGTGCGGACGTAGGTGTCGAACAGGTCGAGGTAGTCCGCGCGCGTGAGGTCGCCCGCGGCGTCGTCGCGCAGCGCCGTCGCGACGCCGTCGAGCGTGAGCGACGTCGAGAACGGCCACGACGGCCCGTCCCACTTGCAGCAGCCCTGGTCGGACGAGCGCCAGAAGTCGGGGGAGCGGCGCTCGGTCACCGTCGGGCCGTACGGTGCCGCGAACCCCTGCGGGTCGAGGAGCTGGTCGAGGGCGGCGGCCTGCTCGGGCGTGGCGAGGCCGAACTTCCACGGGACGAACCCGACGTCGAGCCGGTCGCGCAGCCGCTCGTGGTCGGGGTTCTCCCAGTCCACGACGTCGTAGAAGAAGTCGCGCTCGTCGTCCCAGAGGTAGGCGTCCACGGCCTCGCGCAGCGCGGCGGCGCGGTCGCGGTACTCCGTCGCGGTCGCCTCGTCGCCGTCGAGCGTCGCGACCTCGGCGAGCGCGAGCATGTCGCCGTAGAGGTAGGCGTTGATCGACGGCCGGAACGTGTGGCGGCCCGCGTAGTCGCGGTCGGTCACGTACGACGCGGGCGAGCTCTCCTTGGCGTCGTACTCGGGCGTCTGCCAGTAGAGCCCGAGGTCGGCGTCGAACTGGTTCGCCCAGTCCTCGACGAAGGTCTCGAGCTCGGGCTGGAGCGAGCGCAGGCGGTCGAGGTTCCCGGTGACCTTCGCGCGCTCGACGATCGCGGTGACCGCCCAGAACGAGTACTGGTGCGCCCAGTCGGCGGCCTCGGGGTTCTGCGCGGGCTCGATCTGGCCGGGGCCGGTGAGCCAGTAGTCCTCGTAGTCGTCGAGGTAGCGCTGGTCGCGCAGCCAGCGGCCCTCGGCGAGCTGGTGGCCCGCCGCGGCGTTGATCGCCTGGTAGGGCGCGGCGTAGCCGCAGCAGTCGAGGAACTCCGTGAGCACCCAGCCCGTGCCGGGCTCGGTGTAGCGCAGGTGCTCCTTGAGCACGCGCCAGCGGTAGTAGTAGACCGCCTCGGCGTCCGCGTCGGGGAGGTCCACGACCGGGACGTTGGCCGCGTACCAGCCGGGGTCGGCGTAGCCGTCGAGCTTCTCGCGGACGTCGACGAACGAGGTCCCCGGCCCGACCTCGGGCCGGTCGAGGGGCGTCGTCGGTTCGACGGTCGTGGCGACCCGGGCCGGGGCCGGGCCAGCCGTAGAAGTCGGCGGAGCCGCGACCGCGGGCGCCGCGAGAGCGAGAGACAGGAGGCCGGAGGCGAGCGCCAGGGCGCCCGTCGAGCGTGGTCGTCGCATGCGTGTCCTTCGTCGTCGAAGAGCGGGGTCCACGTGGCCAGGGCACGGGGACGTGACTGCGCTGTCGCGCCACAGATTCCCACAAGAGCAAACAGAAAACAACAGGCGTGGCCCGCGACCTCCCTCGGGCAGCCCTGTCGGACTGATCGCATGGTAGTTTTTGAACATGTTCAAAATCAGTGCCGTCGCATGAGCGCGACGCCCAAGTCCGAGCGCACGCGCGCGCACCTGCGTGACGTCGCGGTCCGGATGCTGCGCGACGTCGGGTACGAGCGGACGACCATGCGCGCGGTGGCGGCCGAGGCCGGCGTGAGCACGGGGAACGCGTACTACCACTTCCCGTCCAAGGACGCGCTCGTCCAGGAGCTCTACCTCGAGGTGCAGCGCGAGCACGCCGAGCGCGCGGCGCCCGTGCTCGCCGCGGGCGGCTCGCTCGCGGACCGGCTGCGCGGCGTCTGGGGTGCGTCGGTCGACGCGTTCGCCCCCTTCCACGCGTTCGGCGGCGAGTTCGTCTCGGTCGCGATCCGCCCCGGCTCGGACGCGAGCCCCTTCTCCGCGGCCTCCACCGCGTCGCGCGACCTCTCCCGTGCCCTCTTCGACGACGTCGTCGCCGGGACGTCGACGCGCGTCCCCGCGCACCTGCGCGCCCAGCTGCCCGAGCTGCTGTGGCTCGCCCAGCTCGGCATCACGCTCTACTGGGTCCACGACACCTCGCCCGGGTTCGCGCGCACCCGCCTGCTCGTCGACGGCGGGGCGGCGCTCGCCGGCAGCCTCGTCCGGCTTGCCCGGCTGCCCGTCGCGCGCGGCGTGGTCGACGACGTCCTGCGCCTCGTGCGCGCGGTCCACCCCGCGACGGCGGCGTCGGACGAGGGCCCGCGCGAGCGCGAGGCAGCAGCTCGGGGGGACGCGTGAGCCCCGCGGGCGCGGCCCTCGTCTCGGGGCTCGTGGTCCTCGGCATGGTCGTGGTCCTGCCGCTCGGCCTCCGCCTCCTCGGGTCCGACGTCGTCCCCGCGCCGCGCCGCGCCGCGTGGCCCCTCGCCGGGCTCGCCGGGGCGGCGAGCCTCGTCGTCCCGCGCGGTACGGCCTCCGCCCTCCTCGCGCTCGTCTTCGCCGTGGCGACCGCGGTGCTCGCCCTCGCCGGCGCACGTCTGGCTGTGCGCACGGTGCGCGATGTCCGCGCCGGACCGGTCGGCGCGGCGGTCCTCGCCGCGCGCGCGGCGACCGTGACCGCGCTGGTCGCGCCGGCCGTGGGCGCGAGCGCGCTGGTCGCCGAGCGCGCCGGGTGGGGGCTCCTCGGGTTCTCCGGGACGTACCTCGCGCTCACGGTCCCGCACATGCTCTACGCCGGGTTCGGCGCGGCACTGATCGCGGGCACGGTCGCGCGCCTCGCCGCCACCGACGGGCTCGCGGTCGCCGGAGCGTGGGGCGTGCCGCTCGGGACGGTGCTCGTGCTGGTCGGCTACTTCGTCGGCGACGTCGCCGAGCTCGTCGGGGCGGGAGTGCTCACGCTCGCGCTGTGGGCGACGGCGGTCGCGGCGGTCCGGTCGCTCGCGCACCCGACCGGCACCCCGTACCCGCACGGTGCCCCCTCCGTCCACGGCCGGGCCACGGTCGACCCCGGGAGCCCGGGGAGCAGCGCGGGCTCCCGCGCGCTGGTCGGGACGGGCGCCGTCGTCGTCGGGCTGTCGATGCTGCTCGCGCTCTGGTGGGCGGGGGGCGAGGCGCTCGGGTTCGCGCACCCGAGCCTCGACGCCATGGCCGCGACGCACGGCGTCGCGAACGCGCTCGGGTTCGTGCTCTGCACCCTCCTCGGGCTGCGGGTCCTCGCGGACCGGCCGGCAGCCTCGGGCGAGGCGGGGGACGCGGGGCCGGACGGCGCAGGACAGCACATGAGACGCGGGCCCGGACGGGCCCGGGAAGGGAGTGCGGCATGACGTTCACGTACCCGGAGGTCGGCGCGACCCGGACGGACACCTGGCCTGCGGGATATCGCCACCTGCACGTGCGCCGTCGGCTCACCGACCGGCCCAGCACGCCCGACGACCTCGCGTGGCTCGGCGAGCAGCTCCTCACGTGGCGCGTGCACGCGGCCGCGCGCGTGCGCCTCGAGACCGACGCCCCGGTCGCGGCGGCGGGGGCTCGCGTCACGACCCTGCTCGGCGTCGGGCGCCTGCGGCTGCACGAGCCGTGCGAGGTCGTGTGGGTCGAGCGGTCCGCGCACCGTGTCGCGTTCGCGTACGGCACCCTCCCCGGGCACGCGTTCGTGGGGGAGGAGCGCTTCGCGGTCGAACGCGACGACGCGGGCGACCTGTGGTGGAGCATCGACGTGTTCAGCCGTCCGGTGCTGTGGTGGGTGCGCCCGTTCGCGTTCGCCGTGCCGACGTTCCAGCGGCTCTTCGCCCTGCACCTCGGCCGCGGCGCGAAGCGGCTGCTCGCGTCGCACGACCGCTGACGTCTCGCCTCCCGGCCCCCGCGCGTCCACGGTCGCACGAGTTTGCACGCCGGGTGTACGAAGTGCGCCAGAATGAGCCCATGACCGACGCCGCCAGCCCTCGTCCCGACCAGCAGCCCGGTACCGCGCGAGTCCTCGTGGGCCGCGTCGTCACCCCGACGGCAGTGCTCGACGACGGTGTCGTGGCCGTGCAGGACGGGCGCGTGGCGTGGGTGGGCGCCCGGGCGGACGCCGCCGCCGCCGGGTACGCCGACGTGCCGGCCGGCGACGGGGCGACGCTGCTCCCCGGCCTCGTCGACGTCCACGACCACGGCGGCGGCGGGGCGAGCTTCCCCGACGCGGCGACCCTGGACGAGGCGCGCGTCGCCGCGCGCGAGCACCTGCGCCACGGCACGACGAGCCTCGTCGCCTCGCTCGTCACCGCCCCGCGCGACGTGCTGCTCGCGCGGACGGCGAACCTTGCGGACCTCGCCGACGCGGGCGAGGTCGTCGGCATCCACCTCGAGGGGCCGTTCCTCTCCGAGGTGCGGTGCGGCGCGCAGAACCCGCACGACATGCTCGAGGGCGACCCGGAGCTCGTGCGCGCGATCGCGGCCGCGGCGCGCGGCTACCTGCGGACCATGACCGTCGCGCCCGAGGTGCCGGGCGTCGTCGGCACCGGGGGAGTGATCGAGACCCTCGTCGAGGTCGGGGCGCTCCCGTCGATCGGGCACACCGACGCGAGCACCGAGCAGACCGAGGCGGCGATCGCGGCAGGCGTCGCGGCGCTTGCGGCGGCCGGTCGGCCCGGCGCGCGCATGACCGCGACGCACCTGTTCAACGGCATGCGGCCCCTGCACCACCGTGAGCCCGGCCCGATCGCGGCGTGCCTCGCGGCGGCCGCGCGCGGCGAGCTGGTCGTCGAGCTCGTGGCCGACGGCACGCACCTCGCGCACGGCACGATCCGCAGCGTCGTCGAGCTCGTAGGGTCGCACGTCGGTGCCGACGGCGCCGTCGCCGGGCCGGACGCCGTCGCGCTCGTCACCGACGCGATGGCCGCGGCGGGCATGGCCGACGGCGCGTACGAGCTCGGGCCGATGCGCGTCACCGTCGCGCACGGCGTCGCGCGGCTGACCGAGGGTGGCGCGATCGCGGGCGGCACGTACCACCTGCTCGACGTCGTGCGCGAGACGGTCGAGGCCGGCGTGCCGCTGGTGGACGCCGTCCGTGCCGCGTCGTGGACCCCGGCGGCCGTGCTCGGCCTCGACGACCGTGGCGGCCTCGTCGCGGGCCGCCGCGCCGACGTCGTCGTCACGGAAGCCGACCTGCGCGTGCGCGAGGTCCTGCGCGCGGGCGACCCGGTCGACCTCACGTCCTGACGCCCCGCGCCGTCGCGCCGCCGACTGCACCACCGAACCCGGGGTCGCTCCTCACCCAGCCCGTCCCGTGAGGAGCGATCCCTGTTTCGTCCGTCGGGGAGCGCGGCGAGCCCGGGGTTGCGGGCGGCCTGCGGGTCGATCCCACCGATATGCCCGGGTTCGGCGCTTCGCAGGGCTGGCGGATCGTCTCCCCGCATCGGCGCAGGTCGGCATCGGTGCCGCCAACCGGAGAGCGCGTTCTCGCTCCACGGGCTTGACTCTCGTCTTTTGTTCATCCAATACTCGTAACAGCGAAGCGCTTCGACGACGCGTTTCGACGAAGCGCTTCGACGGACGAGGCGACGGACCGGACCACAGGGGAGTGGTGACGATGGCGACGATGCAGGACGTGGCGCGACGCGCGCAGGTCTCGTTGAGCACGGTCTCCTACGCGCTGTCCGGGACCCGTCCCGTCTCCGACGCCACGCGACGTCGCATCGAGGACGCGATGGCCGACCTCGGCTACCAGCCCAACGCGATGGCCCGCGGGCTCGCGTCGCGCCGCAGCCACGTGCTCGCCCTCATCTACCCGGCGATGGAGAAGGGCCTCGGCGGCACGGTCGCCGAGTTCGTCTCGTCCGCCGCGGAGACGGCGCGCGAGAACGGCTACCACCTCGTCCTGTGGCCCTTCCGCACGACCCAGGCCCCGGAGGTCCGCGACCTCGTGCGGCAGGGGATGGCGGACGGCGTCCTGCTCATGGAGGTCGCGCTCGACGACGACCGCGTCGACGTGCTCGACGAGGCCGAGGTGCCGTACACGATGATCGGCCGGACGCGCGACGTCACGGACCGGCCGTCCGTGGACATCGACTTCGAGCGCACCACGGACGACGCGGTCCAGCACCTCGTCGACCTCGGGCACCGGCACGTCGCCCTCGTGAACCACTCGCAGGCGACGGCCGACGACGGTTACGCGCCGACGTTCCGTGCCGAGGAGGGCTTCGAGGCGGCCATGCGTCGCCGCGGGCTCGAGCCGATCGCGCTGCGCGTCGACGAGTCCCCGCGCGCGGGCCGCGACGCCGTCGCGACGCTGCTCGAGCAGGAGCCCCGCCTGACGGCGTTCGTCACCATGAACGAGATCGCGACGTTCGGCGTCGTCGCCGAGCTGCAGCAGCGCGGCGTCGCGATCCCCACCGACATGTCGATCCTGTCGATCGTCACGTCGCCCGGCGTCGGGGAGATGAGCAACCCGCCGCTGACCACCATGCACGCGCCCGGGGCCGAGCTCGGCCGCCTGGGCGTGCAGAAGCTGCTGTCCCTCGTGGACGGCTCCCGTCCGAGCACGCCGAACGTGCTCATCCCGTGCGTCCTCGAACCCGGCAGCAGCGTCGCCCCCGCGGCCGGCCGGTCCCCGGACGACGACGACCGCGAGCCCGAGGCTCGCTGAACCGACCGGCCGGGCCCAGGCCCGGTCACCCTCCGGCTCCAGCGCCGGAACTCGATGAGGAGGACACGCACATGCTGCGATCCCGGAAGATCTCGCTCGTCGCTGCCGTGGCAGCGCTCCCACTCGCCCTGGCGGCGTGCGGGGGCTCCGGCGGCAGCGGGGGGTCCGACGACCAGACCCTGACGATCTGGCACTACGAGAACGAGGACTCCGCCATGGGCCAGGCCTGGGCCAAGGCGATCGAGATCTTCGAGGAGGAGAACCCGGACGTCGACGTCGTCGTCGAGAAGCAGACGTTCGAGCAGATCCAGAAGAACGCCAAGATCGTGCTCACCGGCAACGACGTGCCCGACGTCATGGAGTACAACAAGGGCAACGCGACCGCCGGCCAGCTCGCGGCGCAGGGCCTGCTCACCCCGCTCACCGACGCGGCGACCGAGCGCGGCTGGGACGAGAAGCTCAGCGGCTCGCTCCAGACGACCGCGACCTACGACGACCAGGGCCTCATGGGCTCGGGCGAGTGGTACGGCGTCCCGAACTACGGCGAGTTCGTGCAGGTCTACTACAACAAGGACATGTTCGCCCAGTACGGCCTCGAGGTGCCGACGACGCTCGAGGAGCTCGAGTCCGTCATGCAGGCTTTCAAGGACCAGGGCGTGACCCCGCTGGCCGAGGCAGGCGCCGAGTACCCGATGGGCCAGCTCTGGTACGAGCTCGTGCTCGCGAACTCCGAGCGCGACTTCATCGACCAGTACCAGCTCTTCGACGGCGACCCGGACTTCCACGGCCCGGAGATGACGCAGGCGACCGAGAAGCTGGACTCCTGGATCAAGGACGGGTACGTCGCGTCCGACTCCGCCGCGCTGACCGCCGAGGACATGGGCGTGTCGTTCATCAACGGCACCTACCCGATGATGGTCTCCGGCTCGTGGTGGTTCGGCCGCATCGTCGAGGAGATGGACGCCGACTGGGGCCAGTTCAACTTCCCCGGCAACACGCTGCAGGTCGGCTCGTCCGGCAACCTCTGGGTCGTCCCCGCGAACGCGGACTCGCCCGACCTCGCCGAGGAGTTCATCGACATCACGCTGCGCCCCGAGGTGCAGAACATCCTCGCCGAGAAGGGCGGCCTGCCCGTCGCCGGTGACGCGTCCGTCATCACGGACGAGCGCACGCAGCAGCTCACCGAGAACTTCCAGGCGATCCTCGACGACGACGGCCTCGCGTTCTACCCCGACTGGCCCGTGCCCGGCTACTACGACGTGATCGTCAGCGAGCTGCAGTCGCTCATCAACCAGTCGAAGTCGCCGACCGAGGTGCTCGACGGCCTCGAGTCCGCGTACGTGGACGGCAAGGCGGACCTGCTCGACAGCTGAGCGGACGCACGCCCGGTCGGCCGGGGCCGATCCCACGATCGCCCCGGCCGGCCGGCCCCCCACCCGAGGACCTCCCGCGAAAGAGACCGTCATGACCACCCGCACCGACACCGTGCCCGAGGCCGAGCCCGGCCCCGCGCGCGAGGCCACCCGCGCGAACGCGGCGCCGCGACGTCGTCGCCGTCCCGCCTGGGTGCCCTACCTGCCCTACCTCCTGCCCGGCGCGGTGGCGTTCGTCGTCGTGATCGGCTACCCGTTCGCGATGAACGTCTACTACAGCCTGTTCAAGTGGCGCGGCGGCATGGCGCCGATGCGCTGGAACGGGTTGGGCAACTACGCCGACCTGATGAACGACTCGGCGTTCTGGACCTCGTTCCAGAACTCGATCGCGATGATCCTCGCGATGGTCGTCGCGCCGACCGTCATCGGCCTCGTCCTCGCGGCCGTGCTGTTCGACTACCTCGGCCGCCGGTTCGGGCCGCGCGTCGCGGCGTTCCTGCGGGCGACGTACTACCTCCCGCAGATCCTGCCCGTCGCCGTCGCCGGCGTGCTGTGGAACTGGATCCTCAACGCCCAGACCGGTGCGCTCAACGTGATCCTGCGCGGGATCGGCATCGAGAACCCGCCCAACTGGCTCGGCGACACGACGACCGCGCTGCCGAGCGTCATGCTCGTGCTCATCTGGGTGCAGATCGGCTACCCGGTCGTCATCTTCATGTCCGCGCTCCAGCGCGTGGACCCCGAGCTGTACGAGGCGGCCGAGCTCGACGGCGCGGGCTGGTGGCGCCGCTTCCGGGCCATCACGATCCCGCAGATCCGCCCGGAGACGTTCGTCGTGACGCTCACGTGCACCGTCGCCGCGCTCAAGGTCTTCGGCCCCATCTACGTGCTCACGCGCGGCGGGCCCGAGAGCTCGACGCTCGTCCCGAGCTACTACTCGTACCTGAACTTCTTCGACAAGTCGAAGGTCGGCTACGGCGCCGCGGTGGCGACCGTGCTCACCCTCGTCATCATCGTCGTCGCCGTCGTGATCCTCGCGCTGCAGAGCCGCGCCGAGCGTCGTGAGCAGGAGGGCCGCTGATGTCCACCGTCACCACCACCCCGACCGCGGGCACGCCCGCGGGGTCCGCGACGCCGTCCGGCAAGCGGCGCACCGTGCGCGCCACGCGCCAGGACGAGCGCTACCGTCACGGAGCCGGCCGCTGGTTCGTGCTCGCCGCGGCGATCCTGGTCGCCCTGCTCATGCTGTCGCCGTTCGTCATCATGGTGCTCAATGCGTTCAAGTCCCCGGCGGAGTACTCCCAGGACGGCCCGCTGAGCATCCCGAAGGAGCTGTACCTCGAGGGCGTGCAGAACTTCTGGACGCGGACCAACTTCCCGCAGAAGCTCTGGAACTCCGTCTTCATCTCGGCGCTCGTCGCCGTGTTCGGGACGCTCCTGTCGCTGCTCAGCGCGTACGCGATCGGCGTCGGCCGCATCAAGGGCCGCCTGTGGATCGTCACGATCTTCCTGGTGGCCAACATGCTGCCGCAGGAGGCGCTCATCTACCCGCTGTTCGACATGGCGCAGAAGGTCGGCCTGTCGAACTCGCAGTGGTCGATCATCATCATCTTCACCGTCATCCAGGCGGCGTTCGGCACGTACCTGCTCGCGTCCGTGCTCGGCACGTTCCCGCCCGCGCTGCTCGAGGCGGCCCAGCTCGACGGCGCCGGCCGCTGGCGCATCCTGTGGCAGGTCGTCTACCCGATCGTCAAGCCCACGCTGGGCGTCCTCATGATCTTCTTCTTCATCTGGACGTGGAACGAGTTCTTCATCCCGCTGGTCATGCTGACGACCAACGACACCCAGACGATCCCCATCGCCCTCGCGTCGCTCCAGGGCGACCGGATGATGGACGCCCCGACGACGAACGCGGGCGCGCTCGTCTCGCTCGTCCCGGCGCTGATCTTCTTCCTCATCTTCCAGCGCACGCTCACCCGGGGCGTCACGGCCGGCGCCGTGAAGTGACGCCTCCCGCGTGACGCCACGCCGCCCCGGGCCCGGCCCCGGCGGTCACCGAGACTCCTGAACGCACCGACGAAGGAAGCACCACCCATGAAGTTCACCGACGGGTACTGGCAGGTCCGGCCCGGCATGCACCCGCTCTACGCGGTCGAGGTCGACGACGTCCGCGCGGACGAGGCGGCCGGCACGCTCACCGTGTACGCGCCGACGGCGAAGATCCGCGGCCGGGGCGACACGCTCAACCGCCCGATGCTCACGACGACGTACTCCTCGCCCGCGCCCGGCGTGATCCGCGTGCGCGTCGAGCACCACCAGGGCGCGGTGCGCCGGGGCCCGGCGTTCCAGGTGACCGGCGAGCCCGGGTTCCGGCCCGAGGTCGAGGTGCACGACGACGTCGCGGTCCTGCGGTCCAAGGACCTCGCCGTGCGCGTGCACCGGGGCGACCGGTGGCGCGTCGACTTCGAGGCGGACGGCGAGGTGCTCACGTCCTCGCTGCCCAAGTCGGTCGGCCACGTCACGGCGGACGACGGCCGGGCGTGGACGCACGAGCAGCTCGCGCTCGAGCCGGGCGAGCTCGTCTACGGCCTGGGGGAGCGGTTCGGCCCGTTCGTCAAGAACGGCCAGGTCGTCGACATCTGGAACGAGGACGGCGGCACGTCGAGCGAGCAGGCGTACAAGTCCGTGCCGCTCTACCTGACGACCAAGGGCTACGGCGTGTTCGTCGAGCACCCGGAGAAGGTGTCGTTCGAGGTCGCGTCCGAGGTGAACACGCGCGTCCAGTTCTCCGTCGAGGGTCAGGCGCTCGAGTACCTGGTCATCCAGGGCCCGACGCCCAAGGACGTGCTGCGCCGGTACACCGCGCTCACCGGCCGCCCCGCGCGCGTCCCGGCGTGGTCGTTCGGGCTGTGGCTCACGACGTCGTTCACGACGAGCTACGACGAGCAGACGGTGAACGGCTTCATCGACGGCATGGCCGAGCGCGACCTGCCGCTGTCGGTGTTCCACTTCGACTGCTTCTGGATGCGCGAGTACCAGTGGGTCGACTTCGAGTGGGACCCGCGCACTTTCCCCGACCCCGAGGGCATGCTCCGGCGTCTGCACGACCGCGGGCTCAAGGTGTGCGTGTGGATCAACCCGTACGTCGCGCAGCGCTCGCCGCTCTTCGCGGAGGCCGCGGAGCAGGGCTTCCTCGTCAAGCGCGAGGACGGGTCCGTGTGGCAGTGGGACCTCTGGCAGGCGGGCATGGGGCTGGTGGATTTCACCAACCCCGACGCGACCGCGTGGTACGTGGGCAAGCTCGAGGGCCTGCTGGACCAGGGCGTCGACTGCTTCAAGACCGACTTCGGCGAGCGGATCCCGGTCGACGGCATCGCGTGGCACGACGGCTCGGACCCGCGCAAGATGCACAACTACTACGCCCAGCTCTACAACGAGGCGGTCTTCCGCCTGCTGGAGCGCAAGCGTGGCGAGGGCGACGCGGTGCTGTTCGCGCGGTCCGCGACCGCGGGGGGCCAGCAGTTCCCCGTGCACTGGGGCGGCGACTGCGACTCGACGTATGCGTCGATGGCCGAGTCGCTGCACGGCGGCCTCTCGATGTCGATGTCCGGGTTCGGCTACTGGAGCCACGACATGGGCGGCTTCGAGGGCACGCCCGACCCGGGCGTCTTCAAGCGCTGGACGGCGTTCGGCCTGCTGTCGTCGCACTCGCGCCTGCACGGCTCGGGCTCGGTCCGCGTGCCGTGGGCGTTCGACGACGAGGCCGTCGACGTCACGCGCAAGTTCACGCACCTCAAGCTCTCGCTCATGCCCTACCTCGGCCGCGTGGCCGAGGAGGCGCACACCGACGGTGTGCCGATGATGCGCCCGCTCGCGCTCGAGCTGCCGCACGACCGCGCGGGGTACACGGCCGACACGCAGTACCTGCTCGGTGACGCGCTCCTCGTCGCCCCCGTGTTCCGCGCCGACGGCCGCGTCGAGTACTACGTGCCCGAGGGCACGTGGACGCGCCTCGTCCAGCCCGACGACGGCCCCGCCCTGAGCGAGACCGTGACGGGCCCGCGCTGGGTCACCGAGACCCACGGGTTCGACTCGCTCCCGGTGCTCGTGCGCCCGGGCACCGTCCTCCCGGTGGGCGCCCGCACCGACCGTCCCGACTACGACTGGGCCGACGGCGTCACGCTGCACGCGTTCGAGCTGCCCGACGGCTACGACGAGCTCGTGGTCGTCCCGCCGGCGGACGGCGCGCTGGGGGCGACGTTCCGCGTGCGCCGGTCGGGCGCGACGCTCACGGTCTTGTCCGACGACGCCGTGACGGGCTGGTCCGTGCGGGCCGGCTCCGCGACGGCCGAGGCGCACGGCGCGACGAGCGTGACGATCGACCTCGGCTGACGACGTATCCTGGGCGAGCATGTCATGGAAGCGCTCCCATGACATGCTCGCCCTTGCACTTCCCGCGCGTGCCCCGCTCGCACCCATCGAGACCGCACGAGCACCCACCGACCACCCGTCGCGGACCGCGCCGTCCGCCGACCGAGCAGCGAGGACCCTCGTGACCACCGACACCACCGCCCCCGACGCCGTCGACACGCAGGCCGCGCCCGCGCCGTCGGGCCGCCGGGCGTTCCCGACCGACTTCCTCTGGGGCTCCGCCACCGCCGCGTACCAGATCGAGGGCGCCGCCGCCGAGGACGGCCGCACGCCGTCCATCTGGGACACCTACTCGCACACGCCGGGCCGCACCCTCAACGGCGACACGGGCGACGTCGCCGACGACCACTACCACCGGTGGGAGGAGGACGTGCAGCACATCGCCGACCTCGGCCTCGGCGCGTACCGCTTCTCGATCTCCTGGTCCCGCGTGCAGCCCGGCGGCACCGGCCCGCTCAACCCCGAGGGCGTCGCGTTCTACTCGCGCCTCGTCGACGCGCTGCTCGAGAAGGGCGTCAAGCCCGTCGTCACGCTCTACCACTGGGACCTCCCGCAGGAGCTCGAGGACGCCGGGGGCTGGGCCAACCGCGAGACGGCGTACGCGTTCGCCGAGTACGCCCGCCACATGGCGCGCGAGCTCGGCGACCGGATCGACACGTGGACGACGCTCAACGAGCCGTGGTGCTCGGCCTACCTCGGCTACGGCTCCGGCGTGCACGCGCCCGGCCGCACCGAGCCGGCGGCGGCGCTCGCGGCCGTGCACCACCTCAACCTCGCGCACGGGCTCGCCGTCCAGGCGATCCGCGACGAGCTCGGCGAGGACGCGAGGACGTCCGTCACGCTCAACCTCCACGTCATCCGGCCCGACGACCCGTCGTCGGCCGCGGACCTCGACGCGGTGCGGAAGATCGACGCGCTCGCCAACCGCGCGTTCCTCGCGCCCATGCTCGACGGCGAGTACCCCGCCGACCTGCTCGCCGACACCGCCCACGTGAGCGACTGGTCGTTCGTGCAGGAGGGCGACCTCGAGGCGGTGCGCCAGCCGCTGTCGATCCTCGGCGTCAACTACTACTCGACCGTGCGTGTACGCCACTTCTCCGGCGACGGCGAACGGTCGGAGAACGACGGTCACGGCGCGTCGACGCACAGCCCGTGGATCGGCGTGCACGACGTCGAGTTCGTCCAGCAGCCCGGTCCGTACACCGCGATGGGCTGGAACATCGAGCCCGCCGGCATGACCGAGCTGCTCGTGTCCGTCGCGAAGACCTACCCGCACCAGCCGATGATGGTGACCGAGAACGGCGCCGCGTTCGCCGACGAGGTCACGGTCGACGCCGACGGGACCCCCCGTGTGCACGACGACCGCCGCGTGGCGTACCTGCACGACCACGTCGACGCCGTCGGTGCCGCGATCGACGCGGGCGCCGACGTGCGCGGGTACTTCGCGTGGTCCCTGCTCGACAACTTCGAGTGGGGCTACGGCTACGACCGCCGGTTCGGCATCATCCGCGTCGACTACGACACGCTCGAGCGCACGTGGAAGGACTCCGCGCACTGGTACCGCCGTCTCGCGACGTCGAACGTCCTGCCCGGGGTCGACGAGACCGCCTGAGCCGTTCCGCCCCCGACGCCCGTCCGGAGGTCGTTCCGGGCGGGCGTCGTCGTGCGTGCGCGCCGTCCGGGGCGGCCCGTGGTCGGCCCGCGAGTCAGCCCTCGGTCCCTCCGAGACCGAGGTGACGTTCGTCGCACGTGCGCGGTGCGTGGCGCGACACGCCGAGGGAACGCGACACGCCGACGAGTTCGGCGAGCACCGTGCCCGGATTGGGCCGGTTCGCCCGGTCGTCTGGGAGCAGTTCCCGACGCTCGTGGCTCGCCCTCACGAGGCGCGCGACGGTCCGCACAGGGTGTGGACCGACGTCGTCCCCACCCTGTGGACGGCGTCTCGCGGTCGGCGCGAAGACGCCGTTTCCGGGTCGTCCGGGCGGTGGACGACGGGCTGTGGACGAGCGTCCCGGGGGAGTGTCAGAGGTGCCTGGGACCATGGATCCATGGCGCCTAGCACACCCCGCAGGGTGAAGTTGGACCACGACATCTAGTGCGGTGGCGCGGTGTCGACCACTAGGTATAGTGGTTGCACACCCAGGGGGCCGGAGGCCTTCTGGCGAATCACACAGACGTAGTTCCACCGGTGTCCTTCGAGGTCAGAGACGTTTCTCCCTCCCCGAGGACCGATCCCGGACAGAGCGCGAGAGACGAGGAGTCACCCCATGAGCGTCACGGTCTACAGCAAGCCGGCTTGCGTTCAGTGCGACGCGACGTACCGCGCCCTCGACAAGAAGGGCATCGAGTACACCGTCGTGGACATCAGCCAGGACGCCGAGGCGCTCGAGCTGGTGCGCGGGCTCGGCTACCTGCAGGCGCCCGTGGTCGTCGCCGGTGACGAGCACTGGTCCGGGTTCCGCCCGGACCAGATCAACGCCCTCGCGCAGAAGGTCTCGCCGGTCGTCGCCTGACCGGCCTCCCGGGGCACCGCGAGGCGCCCCGACCACGTACGGAAGCAGGCGGAGCAGGGCAGGACGGAGGTGCGTCCCCGTGGGGTCGCTCGTGTACTTCTCCAGCGTCAGCGAGAACACGCACCGGTTCGTCCAGCGGCTCGACCTGCCGGCCCTCGGCATGGACGTGCAGCGCATCCCGCTGCGTCCGACCGAGGGCTTCCTGCGCGTCGAGGAGCCGTACGTGCTCATGGTCCCGACCTACGGGGGCGGCAACGAGGGCGGTGCCGTCCCGCGCCAGGTCGTGAAGTTCCTCAACGACGTGCACAACCGGTCGTTGATCCGCGGCGTGATCGCCGCGGGCAACACCAACTTCGGCGAGGCCTACTGCATCGCCGGCGACATCATCTCCGCGAAGTGCCAGGTGCCCTACCTGTACGCCTTCGAACTCCTGGGAACAGCCGAGGACGCCGCGCGCGTCCGCGACGGATTGGGACGATTTTGGCAACGACAGTCACGGATTCCGGCGTGAGCGTCGCGGGGGGCGGCACGGTCGCCCAGGTACCCCTGGCGAGCGCGCAGCTCGACTTCCACGCGCTCAACGCGATGCTGAACCTCTACGGCCCGAACGGCGAGATCCAGTTCGACAAGGACCGCGAGGCCGCGCGCGCGTACTTCCTCCAGCACGTCAACCAGAACACGGTGTTCTTCCACGACCTGCAGGAGAAGCTCGACTACCTGGTCGAGAACAAGTACTACGACCCGGCCGTGCTGGCGAAGTACGACCGCGCGTTCGTGAAGTCCCTCTTCGAGTTCGCGTACGCCAAGAAGTTCCGGTTCGAGACGTTCCTCGGCGCGTTCAAGTACTACACGTCGTACACGCTCAAGACGTTCGACGGGAAGCGGTACCTCGAGCGCTTCGAGGACCGCGTCTGCATGGTCGCGCTCGGCCTCGCGGACGGCAACGAGCAGGCCGCGCTCGACATCGTCGAGGAGGTCATCTCGGGCCGCTTCCAGCCCGCGACCCCGACGTTCCTCAACGTCGGCAAGGCGCAGCGCGGCGAGCCCGTGTCCTGCTTTCTGCTGCGCATCGAGGACAACATGGAGTCCATCGCGCGCGGCATCAACTCCGCGCTCCAGCTCTCCAAGCGCGGCGGCGGCGTGGCGCTCCTGCTCTCGAACATCCGCGAGCACGGCGCGCCCATCAAGCACATCGAGAACCAGTCGTCGGGCGTCATCCCCGTGATGAAGCTCCTCGAGGACTCGTTCTCCTACGCGAACCAGCTCGGGGCGCGCCAGGGTGCCGGCGCCGTGTACCTGCACGCGCACCACCCGGACATCCTGCGGTTCCTCGACACCAAGCGCGAGAACGCGGACGAGAAGATCCGCATCAAGACGCTCTCGCTGGGCGTCGTGATCCCGGACATCACGTTCGAGCTCGCGAAGAAGAACGAGGACATGTACCTGTTCTCGCCGTACGACGTCGAGCGCGTCTACGGCAAGCCGTTCGCCGACATCTCGGTCACCGAGAAGTACGACGAGATGGTCGACGACTCGCGCATCCGCAAGACGAAGATCAAGGCGCGCGACTTCTTCCAGACGATCGCCGAGCTGCAGTTCGAGTCGGGCTACCCGTACATCATGTTCGAGGACACGGTGAACAAGGCGAACCCGATCAAGGGCCGCATCACCCACTCGAACCTCTGCTCGGAGATCCTCCAGGTCTCGACGCCGTCGACGTTCAACGAGGACCTCTCCTACGACCACGTCGGCCGCGACATCTCCTGCAACCTCGGCTCGCTGAACATCGCCAAGACGATGGACTCGCCCGACTTCGCCAAGACGATCGACACCGCGATCCGCGCGCTCACCGCGGTCTCGGACCAGACGAGCATCGAGTCGGTCCCGTCGATCAAGCGCGCGAACGAGGCGGGCCACGCGATCGGCCTCGGCCAGATGAACCTCCACGGCTACCTCGCGCGCGAGCGGATCCACTACGGGTCCACCGAGGGCGTGGACTTCACCAACATCTACTTCTACACGGTCGCCTACCACGCGATCGCGGCGTCGAACCGCCTCGCGATCGAGCGCGGTCGCGCGTTCGGCGGCTTCGAGGACTCGAAGTACGCGAGCGGCGAGTACTTCGACAAGTACACGGACCAGGTGTGGGAGCCGGAGACCGAGCGCGTCCGCCAGCTCTTCGCCGACGCCGGCGTGCACGTGCCGACGCAGGACGACTGGAAGGCGCTCAAGGCCTCGGTCATGGAGCACGGGATCTACAACCAGAACCTCCAGGCCGTCCCGCCGACCGGCTCGATCTCCTACATCAACAACTCGACGTCCTCCATCCACCCGGTGCCGTCGAAGATCGAGATCCGCAAGGAGGGCAAGATCGGGCGCGTGTACTACCCGGCGCCCTACCTGACGAACGACAACCTCGAGTACTACGAGGACGCGTACGAGATCGGCTACGAGAAGATCATCGACACGTACGCCGCCGCGACGCAGCACGTCGACCAGGGTCTGAGCCTCACGCTGTTCTTCAAGGACACGGTCACGACGCGCGACGTCAACCGCGCGCAGATCTACGCGTGGCGCAAGGGCATCAAGACGCTCTACTACATCCGCCTCCGCCAGATGGCCCTGGAGGGCACGGAGGTCGAGGGTTGCGTCAGCTGCATGCTGTAGTCGCCTGAGGCAGCTATCGGTTGCCTCGTTGCCCGACGCCGTCGGCCATTCTCCCGCGGAGGCGTGGCCGACGGCGCCGGGTCCGGTCCCACGAAGTCGTCCCGGTCGGTCCGGGGTCAGCAGGAGAGAAGAAGGCAGATGTCGCCCACGGGGAAGCTCAAGCTCATCGATCGCGTGAGCGCGATCAACTGGAACCGTCTCGAGGACGAGAAGGACCTCGAGGTGTGGGACCGCCTCGTCGGGAACTTCTGGCTGCCCGAGAAGGTGCCGGTGTCGAACGACATCCAGTCGTGGCACACGCTCACCGAGCAGGAGCAGCAGCTCACGATGCGCGTGTTCACCGGCCTGACGCTCCTGGACACGATCCAGGGCACGGTCGGCGCGGTGTCGCTCATCCCCGACGCGATCACGCCGCACGAGGAGGCGGTGTACACCAACATCGCGTTCATGGAGTCGGTGCACGCCAAGAGCTACTCGTCGATCTTCTCGACGCTGTGCTCGACGCGCGAGATCGACGACGCGTTCCGCTGGTCGGAGGAGAACCCGAACCTCCAGCGCAAGGCCGAGATCGTCATGGAGTACTACAAGGGCGACTCGCCGCTCAAGCGCAAGGTCGCGAGCACGCTGCTCGAGTCGTTCCTCTTCTACTCCGGCTTCTACCTCCCGATGTACTGGTCGTCGCGCGCCAAGCTGACGAACACGGCCGACCTCATCCGCCTCATCATCCGCGACGAGGCCGTGCACGGGTACTACATCGGCTACAAGTTCCAGAAGGGCCTCGAGAAGCTCTCCCCGGAGGAGCGCGACGAGCTCAAGGCGTACACGTTCGAGCTGCTCTTCGAGCTGTACGACAACGAGGTGCAGTACACGGAGGACCTCTACGACGGCGTCGGGCTCACCGAGGACGTCAAGAAGTTCCTGCGGTACAACGCCAACAAGGCGCTCATGAACCTCGGCTACGAGGCGCTCTTCCCCAAGGACGAGACCGACGTCAACCCGGCGATCCTCTCGGCGCTGTCGCCCAACGCCGACGAGAACCACGACTTCTTCTCCGGGTCCGGCTCGTCGTACGTCATCGGCAAGGCCGTGAACACCGAGGACGACGACTGGGACTTCTGATCCCCGCACGACCCTGAATGCCGACGAACGGCCGTCCTCCTGCGGGGGGGGCGCGCGGGGGCGGGCGCGGTCTGGGGGGGGGGGGGGCGAGCGGGCGCGGCGGCGGCGAGCGGGGTGGGGGGGGGGGCGGGGGCGAGCGCGGCGGGGGGGGGGGGCGGGGGCGGGCGGGCTACCAGGGGTCCGCCCCCCCGGCGGGCCCCGCGCCCGCGCGCGCCGCCGCCGCGCTAGCCCCACCTCGTCGAGCCGCGGTCAGTCGTTCGGGCGGGACTGTGCGCCCTCGACGGGCGGGTCGGCCGACCACGGGAACGTGATCCAGAGGTCGGTGTCCTTCCACGAGTAGTCCGGCTGGATGATCGTGCGCGGCTTGGTGTACAGCACCGCGGACCGCGCCTCGGCGCCGTGGGTGCTCAGCATCTCCATGACCAGGGCGAGCGTGCGGCCCGAGTCCGCGACGTCGTCGACCACGAGCACGTGCGCGCCCGGCAGGTCGGACGTGTCCATGAGCGGCGGGAGCACGCGCGGGTCGGTGAGGGTCTGGCCGATGTCGGTGTAGAACTCGACGTTGAGCGTCCCGACGCCCTTGGTCCCGAGCGCGTACGCGACCGCGCCGCCGGGCAGGAGGCCGCCGCGCGCGACGGCGACGACGACCTCGGGCCGGAATCCGCTCGCCACGACCTGCTCGGCGAGCTCGCGCGCGGCGACGCCGAACGTCTCCCACGTGAGCACCTCGCGCTCCGGCGGGACGGCGAGGCTCGCCGACGGCGCGTCGTCTGGCACGGAGGGGACCGGGGTCGTGGAGGCGTCCGTCATGGATCGAGCGTACGTCGCGCGACACGCGGGCTCTGCCGGTCCAGGTCCCGGCGGTCCGGGACCCACGGCCCGGACGCCCGACCCGTACCCGCGACCCGTACCGACGCGACGAGGGCCGCACCCCCCCCCCGGGGGGGGGCCCCCGACGCCCGGCTGCGGCGGGGGGGCGGGGGGCTCGCCCCGACCCTGGGCCGCACACAATC
>NZ_JBHXIC010000045.1:0-21060 GCF_042723955.1 Cellulosimicrobium cellulans
GGCCTTGAGGGCCGCGAGGTCGGGCGCGTACCCGCTGAAGGTGCAGAGGACGTGCTCCAGGAAGACCGGCAGGTTGGCGTGCATACGGCGGAAGACCTCGGCCTGTGCCGGGGCATCTCCGGGGGCTCCCCTGAAAGGGGCGGCGGGGTGCTCCGGAGCCGGCGCCCTCAGCTCATCGAGTTGCGTCGCTGACGGATGAGCAGCAGGAGGCCACCCGCCGCAAGCAGCAGCACGGCGAGTGCGGGAATCCCCCACCCGATTCCGACACCGGTGGCTGCGAGCGTGCTCACAGCGACCCGCGCGTCGTCTTCGGCCTGAACCGGGTCCCCGGCGGGCGGGTTGCCGGCTACGGAGGCGTGGTTGTCCACGAACCCGCGGTTCCGGTCGGCGCCGGTGACCGTGTAGGTCGCGGTCGCCGTGACGGACTGACCCGGAGCAAGTACTCCGGCCTCGCCCGGCCACTGGCCGTAGGTGATCTCCGACAGACCGTCCAGCTCGTCGCTGATCGTCACCTCGGTGAGGGTGACGTTGCCGGTGTTCGTCGCGACGAAGGTGTAGGTGACCTGGTCACCGGCGAGTGTGCCGGTCTTCACCAGGTCGACGACGCCCAGCTGCGGCAGCGGCGTGGTCACTTCGTCGACGTCGTCGACCGGGTCGCCGGTGGGCGGGGTACCGGTCGTGGTCGCGACGTTGTGCACGGTGCCCGCGTCGATGTCTGCCTGCGTGAGCGTGTAGGTCGCCGTCGCGACGACCTGCTCGCCCGGAGCCAGAACCCCGGCCTGACCCGTCGGCCACGTGAAGGAGAGGTCGGACAGCCCTGCCAGCTCGTCGAGGATCGACACATCGGTGAGGGTGACGTTCCCCGTGTTCGTGGCGGCGAAGGTGTAGGTGATCTCGTCACCGGCCACCGATCCCGCGCCCTGATCGAGGCTGCTCGACTTGCGCAGCTCGATCGCCGGACCCGGCGTCACCGGAACGGTCACGTCGTCCTCGTCGGAGACGTTCTCGCCCTGGGGCGGTGTGCCGCTCGCGGTCGCGGAGTTGTTCACCTGACCCGCGTCGACGTCGGCCTGCGTCAGCGTGTACGTGGCCGTCGCGGTGACGGACCGGCCCGGAGCAAGGGCTCCGGCCTCGCCCGGCCACGGGCCGTAGGTGATCTCCGACAGGCCGTCCAGCTCGTCGCTGATCGTCACGTCGGTGAGGGTGACGTTGCCGGTGTTCGTCGCGACGAAGGTGTACTCCACCGTGTCGCCGACGTGCCCGGTCGCGCCCTCGACGAGGTTCCCGGTCTTCACCAGGTCGATCACGGGCAGCTGCGGCAGCGGCACGTCGTGCTCATCACCGTCTTCGACCAGGTCGCCCGATGGGGGGTTGCCCGTCGCGGTCGCGGCGTTGTGCACGGTGCCGGCGTCGATGTCGGCCTGCGTCAGCGCGTAGGTCGCCGTCGCAGTGACCTGCTCCCCCGGGCTGAGCACCCCGGCCTCAGCAGGCCAGGAGTAGGAGAGGTCCGAGAGACCTTCCAGCTCGTCGGTCATCGAGACGCCGGTCAGCGTGACGTTGCCGGTGTTCGTGGCGGTGAGCTCGTACTCGACGAGGTCGCCAGGAACGACGGTGGCACCGTCCTCGAGGCCTCCCGTCTTCACCAGCTCGATGCCCGGGGTCGGGTCGACGGGGATGATCTCGAGGTCCTCGTCGTCGACCGGCTCGCCCGAGGGCGGGGTACCGGTCGTGGTCGCGGTGTTCTCGACGCGGCCGTTGTCCACGTCGGCCTGGGCCAGCACGTAGGTCGCGGTCGCGGTGACGGTCTCGCCCGGCTCGAGGACGCCGCGCTCGCCCGGCCATGCGTCGTAGGCGACGTCGGAGAGGCCGTCGAGCTCATCGGCGATGGCGACGTCGGTCAGTGTGACGTTGCCGGTGTTCGTCGCGGTGAACGTGTAGGTCACCACGTCGCCGACCCGTCCCGTGGCGCCGTCCTCGATCGCGCCGGTCTTCACCAGCTCGATCGCCGGGTTCGCGTCCAGCGGCACGTCGTGCTCGTCCGTGTCGGTGACGTCCTCGCCGCTCGGGGGGGTGCCGACGGCGGTCGCCGCGTTGTGAACCAGGCCCGTGTCGATGTCGGTCTGCGTCAGCGCGTACGTTGCCGTCGCCGTGACGTGGTCGCCCGGGGCAAGCACGCCTGCCTCACCGGGCCAGCTGTAGGACAGGTCGGACAGGCCCTCCAGCGCGTCGGTGATCGAGACGTCGATGAGGGTGACGTCACCGGTGTTGGTGACGGTGAAGGTGTACTCGATCGTGTCGCCCGCTGCGCCGGTGTCGCCGTCGGCGAGAGCACCGGTCTTGACCAGCTCAAGAGCCGGGTTGTCGGGGAGCACGATCTCCGCGTCGTCCTCGTCCGTGACCGGAGGGCCGGTCGGTGGGTTCCCCGACACGGTTGCCGAGTTCTGGATGATCCGGTTGTCGCGATCGGACTCGGTCACCTGGTAGGTGGCGGTCGCCGTGACGGACTGACCGGGCTCGAGCACGCCGGGCTCGCCCGGCCAGGTGTAGATCAGGTCGGACAGGCCCGGCTTCGGGTCGGCGATCTCGACACCGGTCAGCCTCTGGTCGCCCGTGTTCGTCGCGGTGAAGGCGTACTCCACCGTGTCGCCGACGGCGCCGGTGCCGCCGTCCTCGAGCACCGCGTCCTTCACGAGCTCGATCGCTGGTGCCGGCGCTGCCGCGCAGTTGCCGGCGATGAGCGCAAGGAGAACGTCCGAGAGACCGTCGAAGCTGGTCGCGAAGTAGTCGCTGCCCTCGGTCGGGCCTGAGATCTGCGCCATGTGCTCACGGAACTCGTCCATGTTCGTGATGTTGTCGGTGAGACCGACGCCGACGATGCGTGTGCCGGAAGCCTTCAGAGCGTTCGCGGAGCTCACAGCCGCCGTGATCGTGGCCGTGTTCGTCGAGCTACCCGGGCCCTGAGCCGGGCTGCCGTACTGCGTCGGGTTCCCGTCCGTGACGAACAGCAGCGCGTCGTAGGTCTCCGGCGAACCGTCGACCGCTGCGAACGCACGGTCCCAGTTCGTCCCTCCCTGGGCGGAGGCAGGCCGCTGGATACCCCGTACCCAGCTGGTGACCGATGCGACGCCAGCGTCGTCGAGAGCGGTCAGCGGCAGCGGGGTGTTGCTGCCAGCGCTGGTCGCTGGTGCGTTGGACGCGAAGTTGTGCAGCGACAACCGCACGGGGTAGTCGCTCAGCCTGTCGGCGAGCACTGCCACACGGTCGCGCATCTGCTCCAGCTGCGTGTCGTCGACCGAGTTCGACAGATCAAGGCTCATCGCCAGGTCGAGCTCGCATCTCTCGGGCATCGACGGGTTCGGCGCCGGCGGAGTCGACGACTCCACGGCCTGAGCAACGCCCGCCCCGCTCACTGCCATCAGCGACGCGACGAGTGCCACGGCGAGGGACTTCGCCCCCCTTCGGCTCCTCCAGGGCCGGCTCCGACCGGTCGTCACCACCTTGGACGCAACGGAGTCTGGAAGACTCCCTCGATTCTGGTCGTGCACGTGATTCCTCTCGCAAGATCGACACGAGGGACACGCACACATCACGGGCATGACAGCACGGGGTGCTCCATCGCAACAGGCGATGAAGCGCCGACGACGCATGAACCACTCCCCCGCCGCCGGCCGGGGGGATACCACGCGGCCTCCCTCTCCTTCGAGTCAAGCTCGACCGACTCGGGTCTGCGGTGACAGAAGGGAGAATGACCCCCACACGGGGTCGCGATCTGCAGAAAAGACCCCTCGCGGGGGTCACTGGCCCGAACGGTCCTCAGCCCCGGCGAGGTCCTCGAGTGTGAGATAGCCGTCGAGGACCGCCGTTCGGCTCCACTGCGCTCGGGACGTCAACGGACGATCAGCCGCAGTGTACTTGTCACGGATGCGTTGTAAGTACTTTTTCGCGGTGTCCGGCTTGACTCCGATCGACGACGCCACCGCATTGATCGGCAGTCCGGAGGCGTAGAGCACCAGCGCGCGCTCTTCTTGATCGCTGAGCTGTGGCTGGTTCGGGTCCTGGGCGATCAAGGAGGCAAGCTCCGGCGAGATCCACGTCTCACCGGTCAGGACCTCGCGCAGCGCACCGAGGATCCTCACCTCGCTGTCCCGCTTACCGATCAGGCCGTGCACTCCGATCTGAATCATCCGTCGTGCGAGAGGCGGCGATGTCAGCGCGGAGAAGAGCACGACGCGCACACCGGTCGCCAACAGCTGTCGCACGGTCTCAGGTTGAGCGTGTGGGCCTCGCTCGACCATGAGATCAAGCAGCACGAGATGTGGCCGCGAGCCTGGCTCTGTCTCTTCGAGCCACGACATGAATGTCGGCAGATCCTCGCCGTCGTACACGACGTCCATGTCTGACTGCGCGTCGATCAGTGCGGTCGCATATCTACGCTGGAGCAGGTGGTCTTCGATAACAGCTATCTGATACATGGGCCCTAGTTCCGCTCCCAGGCAGAGCCGGTGCGCGCGCCCCTCCCCTGAGAGCGCTCCACGCCGATGTGTCCCTTGCCGTTGGGAGGAAATGGATGAACTGCAACACTCCGGGGAGGAAGATCCGAGAGCGCACCTCGTGCGGTCTCGGTCGCCCTCGGCGGTGATACCCGTGCGTCACGACAGCTCGGGGCCCGCCCGCAGTCGCCTGTGCGGGCAGGTCCCGAGCCGGCGTGCTCGCGGAGGGTCAGGCTCGTGCTCGCGCGCGCCTGACGAGCAGGAACACAGTGCCGAGGAGGAGCAGCGAGGCTGCCCCGACGGCGAGGCCGGTCACGCCGGCCCCGGTGGCGGGCAGGTTGCCCTCCGTCGGGCTCGCCGAGGTCACCGGCGCGGCAGCGACGGTGACTGTCTGCGCCGCGTCGTTGATGTCCGTGTGCTCAGCGACCGGGCTGCTGGTGGTGTCGGTACCGACGTGGAGCTCCTCGAAGGCCACCAGCGTCTCGCCGGCACGGCCCGCGGGAACGACGAACGTGACGTCGACGGAGCCGTCCGTCTCGGCCGGGGTGAACGTCGTCGACCCCGTGATCCCGGTGCTCGTGCCATCGGACTTGCGCACGAGCTCACCGGTCACGGTGTACTCGGTCCCGGGCACGAGGTTCTGGTAGGAGACCGTGTCGATGACGGTGCCGCCCCTCCAGTCCAGCGCTCGGTCACCGTCCGCGGAGTCGACGAGCGACGTCCCGATCACCGGGGCCGGCGTCTGGGGCAGCGCCTCGATCGTCACCGTCTGCGCCGCATCATCGATGTCCTCGTGCACGGCGACCGGGTCGGTGGCCGTCTGTGTACCGACGTGAAGCCGCTCGAAGGCGACGAGGTCCTCGCCCGCGTAGCCGTCGGGGACGACGAACATGACGTCGACGGAGCCGTCCGCCTCGGCCGGGGTGAACGCCGTCGACCCCGTGATCCCCGTGCCGACGGAGTCCGACTTGCGCACGAGCTCACCGCTCACGGTGTACTCGATGCCCGGTGTCAGATTCTGGTAGTCGATCGTGTCGACGACGGTGCCGCCGTTCCACGGCAGCACCCGGTCGCCATCGGCCGAGTCGACCAACGAGGTGCCGATCACCGGATCGGCATCGGTCGGCTGGGCGGACCACGACACCGAGGCCAGCGCCGTCGTCCTCGTGGTGCTCGGGGCGACGAGGACGATCGTCTGCGCGTGATCACCGGCGGTGGGAGCCCCTCCGGTGGCCGTCGGGACGGAGACGATCCGTCCGGTGCTGCTGGAGCCGGCGGCCGACACCTGGACGACGGCTTCGCCCGCCGTGGTCGAGTCGCGCAGATCCAGGTACAGCTCCTGGCCGTCGACGACGGCGCTCAGGTCGACCGCGCCTCCGCTTCCGTCCGTCACGGCGAGCGTCGGTTCGACGGACACGGTGACGGTGGGCTGGTTCGTGTCCACGACGAAGGGGCCGACGAGGGATCCCGCGCTCTGGGGCGCGGGCGGCGCGGTGATCGTCGCGGTCACCTCGAGCTCTTCCGGGCTGAGCCCCGGGTTCGCATTGGCACCCTCGACGAGATACCAGTAGGCCGTCTCGGAGTCTGGCGTCTCGAAGTTCCACGCCGCGTCCCACGTGAGGTCGGTGTATCGCCAGATCGCGTACTGCGTCGCCTCGATCGCGTCGTTCCTGGAGATGCCGGGAACCCCTGCGGCCGCGCCGAACTCCTCGAGGCTCAGCGCGGGGTAGCTGTGCGCCAGCACCCACAGGACCTTGCCCTGGACATCCGGGTCGGTGAAGTAGTTCTGCCCCAGGTAGCCGTCGAGATCACCCACCTCGCCCACGAGCCCGGTCCGGGCGGGGACGTCGTGCTCGAGGCAGTACGCCCAGTAGTCGATCTCCCCTGTCGGGGAGCCGTCGGACCGGATCGGGAACAAGCCGGTACCGCCATACCCCTCCCTGCCACCGACATAGACCATGTCGCCCGGCTCGACGTCAGCCGCCCCTGCGACCGCCCCCGGGACGAGGACCGCACCCAGCGCGAACGTCGCTGCGGCGAGCCACCGCCCCTTGCGTCGGGATCTGGGCAAGCTGTTGCGTGTCGTCACCATCTCGACTCTCTCCGTGTTCGACTCCCACGGGCGGGCTCGACCTCGCGCTCCGCCTCCCTCTTAGAGACATCGAACTTCGCGATCATGACGCCAGACCGAGCATCGGGTTTCGTAGCCCCGACGGTCAGGCACCAGCACTCGCGTCGGCGTCGACGACGAGCCGACACCGGGCCGGTTCACCGACGAAGCCGAATGGGCTGGCGTCTCGATCGCGGGTCGCCGAGAAGAAGGCTCGGGCGAATGACTTGCTTTTCGACACCGGGCCGACCGTCGTGCCACAACTGTCGAGATGCGCGACACATTGCCAAACCCGACGCGTCCTACCTTGACCGGAGTCCTGCCTTTGCGGGACCCGGTCAAAGTGCTGAACCCGATAGCTGCTCGGTTCAGGGAGAAAACCGTCGGGTCCCACCGTGGCTAAGATGCAACGCGGTCGACCGGTGCATGCGGATCCCTCCTTCCTTGCCCTAAGCGCCAAGTGGAGGAAGTCGCATCGTCCTGATCCCCGTCAGGGGTTTCCACGGCCCGATGACTCGGCCACATCGTCGCGACCTGGTTCTACCGCCCGCAATACCGCCGAGACAGGCAAGCGCAGGGCCCTTCGACGCTCCCGACGAACGTGCGCGCTCTGCTGAGACTCTGGGAGGCTCAGACCTCACTCAGATCGTTCGTGTCAAGGAGCACAGGCGGGCACGAGTTCGTTGGATCACTGCTTGCTCCTCGTTCAGACGCGCCGCGACCGCATCTATCTCAGCCCGCAACTCAGGGCACATGTCAAGGGTCAAACCGTCATCGCCCTCTCTTGCGCAGTCGAGATAGCGGCGGATGGTCGTGGTCGAAAGACCTGCGTCGATCATGGCTTTTATCTGCACCGCCCGGCCGACATCGGATTCAGAGTAGATCCGGTACCCCTTGGCGTCGCGGCCAGCGACCAGCACCCCACGATCCTCGTAGTGGCGAAGGGCGCGGGCAGAGACACCCACGCGAGCGGCAAGCTCACTGATCAACACGTCGACCCCCGAACTTGCCTTCTCGCTGACGTGAACCTCTACCGTCCACCACCATGAGACGCGTAACCACCGGACCAGCCGTGATCATCCACGGCTACGGCGCGACCCCCAGAGACCATTGGTTCGACTGGCTTGCCGACTGCCTCAGGCGCGACGGGACCCCTACCCAGATCCCTGCGCTGCCAGAGCCCAGCTCGCCTGATCCACGGGCGTGGTCCGATGCAACCTCACACGCGATAGGACGGCCTGGGCCAGGGTCGATCTTGGTGGCTCACAGCCTGGGCTGCCTCGCCGTGCTGAGACATCTCGCGTCCCTGGCGGGACCTTGGTCGCTGGGAAGGCTCGTGCTCGTTGCCGGTTTTGTCGACCCGCTGCCTGCGCTGCCTGAGCTCGACGGCTTCATCGACGGCGGGGTTGACGTCTCCGGTGTGGCAGAGAGGATCCGTGATCTCTCGGTTCTCCGCTCGGACAACGACCTTTACGTCCCGGGCGGTCATACCGACCGTCTCGCAGAGCTCCTCGGGGCCTCGGCGCGCGTGGTTCCTGGTGCGGGCCACTTCCTTGCCTCTGACGGCGTCACGTCCCTCCCCGAGGCCCTCGAGGTCATCACGTCGCACGAAGCCACGGACGGGCATTCGGCCAGTGGTGCGCGTCAACCGTGAACGACCGCTGTCCCCGAGGCGAGCGGTCTTCTGGCCCATGACGGTGAGACGTGCGACGGTCACGACGTGCGCCCGACCGGGACGGTGGCCACCGGCTGGGGAACCGTCGGCGCGGCTAGGCCGTGTCTCCCAATTTCGAGCGGAGGCGGGTGGCAGACACGGGCGATAGTTCGTGCCAGGTCTTGTCGGGCGAACAGTCCTGGACCGACTTCATCGAGGTACTGCGCGAAGCCATCGACGACGAGCAGGCCTCGGACTCTCGAGCGTGGGGACCACAGTCAACTCGGCGAGATCTCAATCTCGACGTCAGCATCATCAACCTCCTCGTGGGAGGCCGTTCACCGTTGCCGACGAACCCGATTCGCGTCACTCATCGATCCCCGATCTCAGCCTCGGGCGCGAGACGTCCTCTCCCGCGCGATGAAGTAGCAAGCGCTCCGACGACAGAACGCTTACCCCACGCGAACGCACCACCCACTGACCCCCAACAGACACCCACTTCGGCACCAGACCACCCACCCGCAGACCAAAGGCAAAGAAGCAGCCACGTTACATAGCGGGAGGATTGTGCAAGTAGGCTGCATATCGACACCAAGATCGTCGAGCAGCAGAACCACTACATCTGCATGTCGGCGAACCGTTGGTAGTGGCCCTGGAACGCGACGGTGATCGTGTCCGTAGGACCGTTACGGTGCTTGGCCACGATCAGGTCGGCCTCGCCCGCGCGGGGTGACTCCTTCTCATAGGCGTCCTCGCGGTGGAGCAGGATCACCACGTCAGCGTCCTGCTCGATACTGTTGTGTGCGGCGATGCCGTTGGCCACGAAGTTGTGCCCGTCGAGGACGGTGGCGTCGTAGACCTGCTTCTCCCCCATCGGCTCGATCGAGACGACCTCGTCCCACAAGAGGTCGTTGACCGCCATGATCTCGAGCTCCTCGCTCTCGAGCACGGCCGCGATCTTGCCGAGGCGGTGCCTCGACGGAGAGTTCTTCCACAGCGCGCTGCCGCAGAACTCGGTGCCGATCGCTGCCGCGAACTCGCGGTGCGTCATGCCGCGCTCGACGAGGATCTCGCGGACGTCGTCCCAGACCCGACGCGGAACGGTGTCGACGTTCGTGTTGGCGCGCGTCTCGCGGATGATCGTCAGCAGCTTCTCGGCGATATCGCCTCGGTCACCGTGCACACCGATCTCCTGGAGGAAGCGGCGCTGGTCGTCCACCCCGCTCACGTCCAGCGTGTACCCGGGACGGTACGACCCCTTGGGGGTCGCCGTCCGCACACGCGTCGAGATGCCGAAGCGGAGCAGGAGGCGCGACAGCCCGTCGATGATCTCGCGCGACGTCGAGGCGTAGTAAATCCGCCCGCTGCGCCCGTTCTTGTTGATCGTGACCGAGCCGTCCGTGGCCCAGATGTGCTTGATGAAGAGCGCGATCTGGCGCTTCGGCAGGTGGAAGACGCTCGTCGGGATGAACTTCTCGTGGCTGCGTGCGCCGAACAGCCCCATGTCGTCGAGCCACTCGGCGATGGGGTTCCGGCGGCCCCTGGCAAGGCGGTAGGGCGCGGGGAGGCGCAGGGTCGTGACTCGGGCCGCGGCGTAGTCGTCGCGGATCGGGGTGATACCGAAGGCACCTGCCGCCTCGGAGACGGTGGCGAGGTTCCGCTCGTCGATGGAGGCATAGCGGATCGGCTGTCGCTTCACGAACGACCCGTCGCCCAGGAGGTGCGCCAGCATGACGACCTTGCGGTCGTCCCACTCGAGGTTCCGCTCCGGGCCGGGGACGTGACGCGGCACCCCGATGCGCGACCCGACCTCAAGGTCGCCGAGCGCCGTCCAGCCGTCGTACGTGAGGAACGGGTGGTTCGCCGTCGCCTCGATCTCCTTGCCCGACGCAAGGCGCATCCGGAACACGGGCTTCACACCCGTGGGGAACACGTGCGTCAGGTGGCGGCGCACGTACTGGAGCCGGTCGTTGAGCGCCCACACCGGGACGTCCTTGGCATTGAGCGCGAACAGCTCGCCCAGGCTGGTCTCCGCGCCGGTGTCGGCGCGCAGGATCTTCGTGCCCTCCGTGAGGCAGCCCGACTCACGCAGGTCGCTCATCTGCGGCTTCTTGTCGCCACGCTGCTCAGGGCCACGGTTCAGCTGCGAGATCGCGATGACCGGAACCTCGAGCTCCTTCGCGAGGAGCTTGAGCGCACGCGAGAACTCCGAGACCTCCTGCTGTCGTGACTCGACGCGCTTGCCCGAGCTCATGAGCTGGAGGTAGTCGATCACGACGAGCTTCAGGTCGTGCCGCTGCTTGAGGCGTCGGCACTTCGCCCGGATTTCCATGAGCGACATGTTGGGCGAGTCGTCGATGAACAAAGGCGCCTCCGCGACCTTGCCCATCGTCGACGCG
This sequence comes from Cellulosimicrobium cellulans, assembly GCF_042723955.1. Taxonomy (GTDB): domain Bacteria; phylum Actinomycetota; class Actinomycetes; order Actinomycetales; family Cellulomonadaceae; genus Cellulosimicrobium; species Cellulosimicrobium cellulans_H. The sequence goes on from NZ_JBHXIC010000045.1 coordinate 10,654, forward strand.
AGCTTCTGCCAGTCCTGCTCGTCCATCTTCCCGGACCGCATCCGCGTCAGCGGCACCCGCGCCTCCGCGGCGAGAAGACGCATGGTGATCTCGTTGCGGCTCATCTCCAGCGAGAAGATGACGGACGACATCTGGTGATGCACCGCGGCATGGGTCGCGACATTGATGCCGAGAACCGAGTTGTGCGTGGGCACCATCGATCGTCCTGCCAGGTACAGGTGCGAGGGATGGTCGACCTCGACGCAGCGCACCGGCACGGACTCGACCCGGCGGACGTCGACGACGAACCGCGACGTGAGCCGCGCGGTGCCTGGGCGACGACGCTCCTTGTGGACGAGGCGCTTACGCTCCAGCCAGAAGACGTCGTCCTCGGTCGTGAAGGTGATCGTGTACGCCGTCGACGACGCCTCGGTCCGCCCCTTCACGGTCTTCGTCGACCAACCTGTGCGGTACCCGAGCGACAGGATGAGCTCACGCGTCTCGCGCGCGAGGCGCTCGCTCGTCAGGCTGATCTGAACGCTGCCCTGCGGCATGACGGTGCCGTCGGTGTCGAGCAGACCCGCCAGAAGGTCTCGACGCTGGGCCTCACTCGCGCGCAGGTAGGCGGCCGGGATCCCGCCGGTCGTCGGCACACCGAGCGCGAGCAGATCCTTCACCTCCGGTTGCGCGACGTAGCCCAGCCCCTCGACCCGCATCGCGACCTCGGGGTCGGTCGAGGTCGACTCGGCACGGCGGGAGCTGCCGTCGCCCAGCCAGACGCCGAGTGCGTAGGGATGGATCGGGAGGTCGGCCTCGGGAAGGTCGAGCGGCGCTGCGGTGGCGATCGAGTGGTTCGCGCGCCGGTCGGCCGTCGCGGTCCGGACCGTGGCGGCGAGCTCCTCGGTCGTGCGCACGGACGACTCAGGCGTCTCGCCGGCGCGCGCCGCGCCCCGCTGGGCGGGGGTCGAGGTCACCCACTGGTGCTGCGCGTCCGCGACGATCACCGTGCCGTCGTCGAGCTCGACCTCGTAGCACGGGCGGTCGACCATGACCTCGGTCGCCGCGACGACCCGCGTGGGTGTGCCGTCCGCGGAGACGAGCAGGTCGCCGACCACGACGTCGCCCATCGTCGTCCAGCCCGACGGCGTGACGAGGGGCGTGTCGAGGGCGAGGGCCTTGCCGATGGCCGGTCGCGCCGCGACGACGATCATCTGGCCGGGGTGCAGACCGTTGGTGAGCCGGTCGAAGTCGGAGTAGCCGGTCGGGACTCCGGTCATGCCCTCGCCGCGGCCCTGGGCGGCCTCGATCTCGTCGAACGTCGGGCCGAGGATCTCCGAGAGCGGGAGGTAGTCCTCGGTCGTTCGGCGTTCGGTGACGGCGTAGACCTCGGCCTGGGCGTTGTTGACGATCTCGTCGACGTCGCCGCCGTCGGTCGCGTAGCCGAGCTGCACGATGCGCGTGCCGGCCTCGACGAGGCGGCGCAGCACCGCGCGCTCGCGCACGATGCGCGCGTAGTACCCGGCGTTCGCGGCGGTCGGGACGCCGGCCATGAGGTCGTGGATGTACGGGGCGCCGCCGATGCGCTGGAGCTCGCCGCGCTTGGTCAGCTCCGCGACGACGGTGATGGCGTCGGCGGGCTCGCCGCGGCCGTAGAGGTCGATGATCGACTCGTAGACGACCTCGTGCGCGGGGCGGTAGAAGTCGGAGCCACGGATCTGCTCGATGACGTCGGCGATGGCGTCCTTGGACAGCAGCATGCCGCCGAGCACGCTCATCTCCGCTGCGACGTCCTGGGGTGGCGTCCGGTCGAAACCTGACGGCCCCGGTCCCCCGTAGCTCTCCTCGAGCTCCTCGATCGACATGCGCCCCTCGCTCCCCCGAGCCCGTCACGACCCACCGAGGGACCGCGCGACCGGGACAAACCTTCGTCGTACACGTGTTCTACAGCGGGCCACCCACACGACTGTCCCGGTGGCCGCGCCTCCCGCCTCCGACAGGCACGACCCCGCGACACTAGATCGCGGTTCCACACCCTGCAAACGGCCCTGTGCACGCCCGGTGGACAGGGACCCCCGAACCTGTGGACACAGTCCCCGTCGCTGTGCACACCCGGTGGAAAACGGTGTGGACAACCTCACGATCTCCCTGTGTACATCAGCCAGAGCGGCCCCTGACCTGCCTCGTCACTACCCTCAGGGGTGTGGAAGAAAGAAAGTCCGACGACACGCCGACGACACGCCGGACACCGCCCGGCCACCCCGGCGACACCCGGACGCCACCCGACCCCGCGTCGTCGTCCACAGGTCGCCGCACCCGCTCCCTGCTCGACCGCGAGATCCTCGCGCTCGCCGTCCCCGCGCTCGGTGCGCTCGTCGCGGAGCCGCTCTTCGTCCTCGTCGACAGCGCGGTGGTCGGCCACCTCGGCACCGCGCAGCTCGCCGGGCTCTCCCTCGCCTCGACGCTCCTGGTCACGCTCGTCGGGCTGTGCGTCTTCCTCGCCTACGCGACCACGGCCGCCGTCGCCCGCCGCATCGGCGCCGGGCACACGCGCGAGGCGCTCCAGTCAGGCGTGGACGGCCTGTGGCTCGCCGTCGGGCTCGGAGTGCTCCTTACTGCCGCGCTGTGGGCGACCGCACCCTGGGCCGTCGGCGCGATGGGCGGGACCGGCGAGGTCGCCGAGCACGCCGTCGTCTACCTGCGCTGGTCCGCGCTCGGCCTCCCCGGGATGCTCCTCGTCCTCGCCTCCACAGGCGTCCTGCGCGGCATGCAAGACACGAGAACGCCCCTGTGGGTCGCGGCGGGCGGCGCGACGTTCAACGCGGTCCTCAACGTCGTCCTCGTCTACGGCGCGGGCCTCGGGATCGCCGGCTCGGGCATCGGGACGGCCGTCGCGCAGCTCACCATGGGCGCGGTGCTCGTCGTCGTGGTCGTGCGCGGCGCCCGCCGCCACGGCGCGTCGCTGCGCCCCGCAGCAGGCGGCATCTGGTCCAACGCGCGCGCCGGTGCCCCGCTCTTCGTCCGCACCCTCTCGCTACGCCTCGCGATCCTCCTCACCGTCTTCGTCGCGACCGGGCTCGGCGAGGTCACGCTCGCCGGCTACCAGGTCGTGAACTCCGTCTGGGGGCTCGCCGCCTTCGCCCTCGACGCGCTCGCCATCGCCGCGCAGGCGCTCGTCGGCTACGGGCTCGGGGCCGACGACGTCCCGCGCGTCCGCGCCGTCCTGCGGCGCACCCTGCAGTGGGGCGTCGCGGCCGGGGCGGTGATCGGCGTCGTCATGGCCGCGGGCGGCTGGTGGTTCGCGCTGCTGTTCACGTCGGACCCGGACGTCCGCACCGCCGTGGCGGTCGGCATGGCGGTGTGCGGGCTCCTGATGCCCATGGCGGGGTGGGTGTTCGTCCTCGACGGCGTCCTCATCGGCGCCGGCGACGGTCGCTTCCTCGCCTGGGCGGGCATGCTCACGCTCGTGGTCTACGTGCCGTTCGCGCTAGCCGTCCGGCACTGGGCGCCCGACGGCGCAGCGGGCCTCGCGTGGCTGTGGCTCGCCTTCGCGGGGGTCTTCATGGCCGCCCGCGCCGTCACCACCGGTCTCCGCGCCCGCGGCAGCGCCTGGATGGTCACCGGCACCGCCTGAACCTTCGGCGTCTCAGCCGCACGCGCGACGAAGACCCGGCCCCTCCGAGGAGGGACCGGGCCTTCGCGGACTGCTCAGCAGCAGATCAGGCAGCGACTACCTTCACCGCGAGGGTCGCGGAGACCTCCGGGTGGAGGCGGACGGAGACCGTGTAGTCCCCCGTCGCCTTGATCGGCTGGCCGATCTCGATCTTGCGCTTGTCGACCGACGCGCCCGCGGCGGTCACGGCGGACGCGATGTCCGCCGTCGTCACGGCACCGAAGAGGCGACCGGCGGCGCCGGCCTTCGCCTCGACGACGACCGGCTTCGACTGCAGCGAGTCGCGGATCGCCTTCGCGTCGTCGAGCGACGCGATCTCGCGGGCCTTGCGCGCCTTGCGGATCGCAGTCACCTGCGACTCGGCGCCCTTGGACCACGGCGTGGCGAGCTTGCGCGGGACGAGGAAGTTACGGGCGTACCCGTCCTTCACCTCGACGACGTCGCCGGGCTCACCGAGACCGGTGACCTCGTGGGTCAGGATCAGCTTGGCCATGAGTTCTCTCCCTTCCCGCTCAGCGAGCCGTCGACGTGTACGGCAGCAGCGCCATCTCGCGCGCGTTCTTCACCGCACGGGCGATCTGGCGCTGCTCCTGGACGGAGACGCCGGTCACGCGACGCGCGCGGATCTTGCCGCGGTCGGAGATGAACTTGCGCAGCAGCGCGGTGTCCTTGTAGTCGACCGACTCGATCTTGGCCGACTTCAGCGGGTTGGACTTCTTCTTGGGCTTGCGCACCACAGGCTTCGCCATGGTGTTGCTCCTCTACAAGGTGCGATCCCCGCGCGCGGACCGCGCCGACGAGCGGCGCAGCACCCGCGGGGACGGGTGTGTGTTCTGGGAGTGGCGGGCGATCAGAACGGGGGCTCGTCGGAGAACGAACCACCGGACGACGCGGGGCCAGCCGAGGCCCACGGGTCGTCGCTCTGCTGCTGACCGCCGCCGGAGCTGAATCCGCCGCCGGAGGCACCGCCGGAGTTGGCGCCACCTCCGTAGCCGCCACCGCCGCCGAAGCCGCCGCCACCGCCACCCGAGCGCTGGGCCCGGGTGACCTTCGCGGAGGCGTAGCGCAGGGAGGGACCGATCTCGTCCACCTGCAGCTCGACGACGGTGCGCTTCTCCCCCTCGCGAGTCTCGTACGAGCGCTGGACGAGGCGGCCCTGCACGATGACGCGCATGCCCTTCGTCAGCGACTCCGCGACGTTCTCCGCGGCCTCGCGCCAGATCGAGCAGCGCATGAACAGGGTGTCCCCGTCCTTCCACTCGTTCGACTGGCGGTCGAAGGTCCGCGGCGTCGACGCCACCGTGAAGTTGGCCACCGCCGCACCCGAGGGGGTGAAACGCAGCTCCGGGTCTCCCGTGAGGTTCCCGATCACCGTGATGACGGTGTCACCTGCCATGGCCAGCTCCTTCGTGTGTCGTCAGCATCGTCGCGTTCGTGCTCGTAACGGGTCTCGCGTCGCTCATCCCATCACGCGGCGCCCACACGCGCTACGGCGTGCAGCATCCCGGTGCGGGACGGTCGAACGGGGGACGCGGGGAGGATCAGCGAGCGTCCGTGCGCAGGATCTTGGTCCGCAGGACGACCTCGTTGAGGCCGAGCTGACGGTCCAGCTCCTTGGCGGTGTCGGAGGTCGACGTGAAGTCGACGACCGCGTAGATGCCCTCGGACTTCTTCTTGATGTCGTACGCCAGGCGGCGACGACCCCAGATGTCCACCTTGTCGACGGAGCCGCCGTCGGTCTTGATGACCGACAGGTACTTGTCGAGCGACGGGGCGACGGTGCGCTCCTCGATCTCGGGGTCGAGGATGATCATCAGTTCGTACTGACGCATGCGGATAACCCACCTCCTCTGGTCTTCGCGGTCACGGTCTCTCCGTGACAGGAGGGTTCATGCATTCGTGCTGCTGCCGCCCGACGCGCGGACGGCAGCTCCCCAGGGTACCCGCTCGGCGCGGGCCCCTGGAAATCTGCGGATCGACCGAGGTCAGGGGTTGTTGCCGTTCCCGCCGCCACCGGGCCCGCCACCGGGCCCCCCGCCGCCCCCGTCGCCGGGGTCAGGCGTCTCCGTCGGTTCCTCGGTCGGCTCCTCCGTCGGCTGCTCTCCCGGGTCGACGCCCTTCGAGACCACGAGCGCGATCGTCGAGCCCGGCGGGACCTCGGCACCGGCCGAGCCAGCCTTGATGACGATGCCGCGAGGCTCGTTCGAGAACTCCTCGGTGACCGCCCACTTGAGGCCGAGCGCCCGGAGGGCTGCCTTGGCGTCGTCGACGGTCCTTCCCTGGAGGTCAGAGGGCACCGTGACGTTCTCCGGCTGCTGCGGCTCTTCGGGCTCCTCGGTCGGCGTCTCCTCGGTGGGCTCTTCCGTCGGCGTCTCGGTCGGAGTCTCCGTCGGCTTCGGCTTGGGCGGCGTGTACGGCAGGAACTCGCCGACGGGCAGGTTGGCCGTCGCGGACTGCATGTACGACGTCCACGCCTCGACCGGCCAGGAACCACCCGTGATCTCGGGGTTGCGCATGTCGGCCCACTTGCCGAACGGTGTGATCTGCTCCTGCTCGTTCTCCGGCCCGGTCTGGTAGAGACCGACGACGGTGGCGAGGCCCGGCGTGAACCCGGCGAACCAGGCGGACTTGTTCTCGTTCGAGGTGCCGGTCTTGCCGGCGGCCGGACGGCCGATCGCCTGGGCGGGCTCGCCCGAGCCCTGCTCGACCACCTGGGACAGCGCGTACTGCGTCGCCGCCATGGTGTCGGTCTCGAACTCCTGAGTGCGCTTGTCCGCGCCAGGCGCCTGGTAGACGAGGTTTCCTCGTGAGTCGACGACCTCCGACACGATGTGCGGTGTCGACCGCATCCCTCCGGCCGCGATCGTCGCGTAAGCGTTGGTGAGCTCGAGCGGCGTCACGGTCGCGGTACCGAGCACGTTCGCCGCGTTCCCCAGCACCTCGGTCTTCTCGGAGATGCCGAGCCGGTGTGCCACCTCGGCCGTCTTCTCCGGCCCCGTCTCGATGTTGAGCGCGGCGTAGACGGTGTTCACGGAGTTCGCCGTGGCCTTGACCAGGTCGATGTTCCCGTACGGCACGTCGCCGAAGTTGCGAACCTTCCAGTCGCCACCGTCGTTCGCCCCCTCGAACGTGAGCGGGGAGTTGCCGTCATAGCGCTCGTCGAGGGTGTGCCCGTCCTCGAGAGCCGCCACGAGCGTGAAGGGCTTGAAGGTCGAGCCGCCCTGGGCGGCACCGAGCGTCGCGTTGTTGTACTGGTTCTTGAGGAAGTCGGCACCCCCGTACAGCGCGCGGATCGACCCGTCGTTCGGGTCGATCGAGACGAGCGCCGCGCGGAGGTTCGGGGAGACGGGGTTGTCGTCGCCGCGGCTCTCCTGGGGCAGCGTGTCGATGGTGTCGATCGCGGCCTGCTGCATCGCCGGGTCGATCGTCGTGGTGATCTTGTAGCCCTTGCTCGTGAGGTCGGCCTCGGAGATGTCGATGCCCTCGCTCGCCAGCTCCTTCTCCACCATGGCGAGCAGGTACCCGCTCGGCCCGGCGTACTTGTCCGACTTCACGTACGGGATCGTCTCCGGGAACCCGGCCGCGATCGCCTCGTCGTACTGGGCCTTGTCGATGTGACCGTCGTCCCGCATGTTCTTGAGCGACCGGCCCCAGCGATGCTGCGCCTGCTCGGGGTTGTTCGCGGGGTCCCAGTTCGTCGGGTTGGGGATGATGCCCGAGATCATCGCCGCCTGGGAGATCGTGAGGTCCGCCGCGTTCACGCCGTAGTACTTCTGGGCCGCCGCCTGGATTCCGTACGCGCCACGACCGAAGTAGATCGTGTTGAGGTAGTTGCCGAGGATGTCTTCCTTCTCCTGCTGCTGCGTGATCTTCAGCGCGAGGATGGCCTCGCGGGCCTTGCCCGCGTAGTCCGTGACGGTGTCCGTGTAGTACCGCTCGACGTACTGCTGCGTGAGCGTCGAGGCGCCCTGGCGACCCCCGCCCTTGAGGTTGTTGTAGAAGGCACGCGCGATGCCCCGGAAGTCCACGCCGGAGTTCGTCCAGAAGGTGCTGTCCTCCGAGGCAACGACGGCGTTGCCCACGTAGTCGGGCAGCGACGCGTAGTCGACGATCTCGCGGTTCTCGACCGCGTACGTGCCCATCTCCGTCGTGCCGTCGCCCCAGTAGACCGTCGAGGTCTGGGCACCCACGCTCGGGAGCTTCGTGGGGACGTCGGTCGTGACCCACGCGGCGACGAGCACGCCCGCGACGAGCGCGACGCCGGTCAGCATGGTCCCGACGACGACGCGCCAGGACGGCAGCCAGCGGCGGAAGCTCTTGACGTGCGAGCGGGGGTAGTTGAAGAACCGACGGCGCCCGCGGGGGGTCGTCCGTCCGTTCGTCCTCGTGGATCGCGCCACGGTCTACCTTCCTCTGGGGGGCAACGGGAAGCCGGTTCCACGTCGTCCGCGGACCTGCTCGTGGCCCGCCGCGAGCGGACCGCCTGCCCGACGGCGCGTCCCCGCCTCGGGCGCGGGACGTCGTCGGGCACGGGGTCGGCACACGCCGGACCACACTGAACAATAGGGCGTCGCCCTGTCGGGACAAGGGTCCACGGCACTGGCGACGCGATCGTGCGCCATTGATTCGCCGCGGCGTCCCGCCGCCTCCGCGGCTCCTTCACATCTGTGGCGCGACGCGCCACACTCCTCGAAGATTGCACGACACATCGAGACGACCTAACCTGTCGATGTATCGACTCGATACATCGAGCCTCACAGCGAGCCCGCCGGGCACGCCGGGCGAGCGTCAGGAGGTGGGTTCGTGCGCAGCAAGACGCCGGTGCTCGAGACCGCGATCCTCGGCCTCCTCAAGGAGTCGCCCCTGCACGGGTACGAGCTGCGCAAGCGTCTCAACCTCATGCTCGGGTCGTTCCGCGTGCTGTCCTACGGCTCGCTGTACCCCGCCCTCAAGTCGCTGGTGGCCCGCGGGCTCATCACCGGCACGGAGCAGACAGCGGCGCAGTCGACGCTCGCGCCCGCCCTCTCGGGCAAGCGCGCGCGGATCGTCTACGAGCTGACGGCCGAGGGCAAGGAGCACCTCCAGAGCGTGCTGGCCTCGTCGGGGCCGGCCGCGTGGGAGGACGAGAGCTTCGACGTCCGGTTCGCGTTCTTCGCGCAGACCGACGCCGAGACCCGCATCCGCATCCTCGAGGGCCGGCGCACCCGGCTCACGGAGAGGCTGGAGGCGGTCAGGGAGTCCGCGGCTCGCACCCGCGAGCGGCTCGACGAGTACACGCTCGAGCTGCAACGTCACGGACTCGAGCAGGTCGAGCGCGAGGTGCGCTGGCTCGACGGTCTCATCACCACCGAACGCGACCGGAGCTCCGGGCACTCCCGGAGCACCACCCGTGCGCGGACCAGCAGCACCCCGCATCCTGCGGAACCATCCGAGCAGGAGCCCGACGGCGCGAGGCGTCCCGAGGACCCTGGAACAACGAACACCAAGGAGCGAGGATGACCTCCATCCGCGTCGCCATCGTCGGCGTAGGCAACTGCGCATCGTCCCTCGTCCAGGGCGTGCACTTCTACCGTGACGCCGACCCGAGCAGCACCGTCCCGGGCCTCATGCACGTGCAGTTCGGCGACTACCACGTCTCGAGCCTGGACTTCGTGGCGGCGTTCGACGTCGACGCGAAGAAGGTCGGGTTCGACCTCTCCGAGGCCATCAACGCCTCGGAGAACAACACGATCAAGATCGCGGACGTCCCGCCGCTCGGCGTGACCGTCCAGCGCGGCCCGACCCTCGACGGCATCGGCAAGTACTACGCGCAGACGATCGAGGAGTCGGACGCCGAGGCGGTCGACGTCGTCGCCGCGCTGCGCGAGGCCCAGGTCGACGTGCTCGTCTGCTACCTCCCCGTCGGCTCGGAGCAGGCCGCGAAGTTCTACGCGCAGGCCGCGATCGACGCGGGCGTGGCGTTCGTCAACGCGCTGCCCGTCTTCATCGCGTCCGACCCGGAGTGGGCCGCGAAGTTCGAGGAGGCCGGTGTCCCGATCGTCGGCGACGACATCAAGTCGCAGGTCGGCGCGACGATCACGCACCGCGTGCTCGCCAAGCTCTTCGAGGACCGCGGCGTCGTGCTGGACCGCACGTACCAGCTCAACGTCGGCGGCAACATGGACTTCAAGAACATGCTCGAGCGCGAGCGCCTGGAGTCCAAGAAGATCTCCAAGACGCAGGCCGTGACCTCGAACCTCGAGGGCCCGCTCGGCGGCAAGAAGGAGGACCGCAACGTCCACATCGGCCCGTCGGACTACGTCGCGTGGCTCGACGACCGCAAGTGGGCGTACGTGCGCCTCGAGGGTCGCGCGTTCGGCGAGGTCCCGCTGAACCTGGAGTACAAGCTCGAGGTCTGGGACTCCCCCAACTCCGCCGGCATCATCATCGACGCCGTGCGCGCCGCGAAGATCGCCAAGGACCGCGGCGTCGGCGGCCCGATCCTCTCGGCCTCGACCTACTTCATGAAGTCCCCGCCGGTCCAGATGGAGGACACGAAGGGGCGTGCGCAGCTCGAGGCCTTCATCGCCGGTGAGGTCGAGCGCTGACCCGGAACGGAGCGCAAGGTCAGCGCGACCGTAAGGGTCGAGCGCTGACCGAGAGAGTCGAGCGCTGACCTGGAGTACGTCGCAGGTCTGAGAATACGGGCGAGGCCCCCAGCCCAACAAGGGAAGGGGGGGGGCCCCGGGTGGCGGGGGGGGGGGGGGGGGAGCCCGCGG
>NZ_JBHXIC010000045.1:21070-26155 GCF_042723955.1 Cellulosimicrobium cellulans
CTCGCTCGCCCCCCGCGCGTCCGCGCTGCCGGCTGGACGTGACACCAGACACCGACTGCGCCCCGCGCCCCGCCCCCCCCGCGCGCCCCGCCCCCCCCCTCGCCCGTGTGCTCGTCGTGCGGTGCGTCAGGCGCAGGGGCTGCCCGCGTCCCAGGCGCCGTGCACGTCGGTGCCGGGTTGGGACCCGGTGGTCCACCACTGCGCGGTGTAGCTCACGCCCGCGCGGGTGACGACGTCGCCCGCGGTGTAGGTGCGGCCGGCGTCCCAGGCGTCGCCGCAGGCGGGTGCTTCTCCCCCTGGGGCGGTGCCGGCACCGCCGATGGCGCGCCAGGGGCCGTTCGGCTGTCCGGGCTCCTGGTTCCGGGTCCACCAGGCGGCGCGGTACTCGACGCCGTCGTGGTAGACGACGTCGCCCTGGGTGTACACGCCCGACGCGTACCAGGGGGCCGCCGCGTCGGCGGGGACGAGCGGGCCGGGGGTGGCGGTCTCGAACGTGCCCCGGAGGGTCCCGAGGAGCTCGTTGTCGTCGTCACCGGCGAGGTCCCAGAAGTAGCCGCCGCCGTAGCCGCTCGTGGCGAGGTACTCGGCCTTGGCCGTCACGGAGCGCGGGGTGTCCGCGCTCCACCACTCGCCGTCGCCGTAGAAGTAGCCCTGCCCGGCGACCTCGTCGTAGTACTCCGGGAGGCCCTTGGCCTTGATGTCGGAGTAGTAGGTGAACGGGAGGGCGCCGTCGGCCGCGGCACCGGGTGTCGGGTCGGTGACGTTCTTCCAGCCGTAGCCGTACGCGGCCATGCCGAGCACGAGCTTCTCCTTGGGCCACCCGGCGGCGTGGTACGCGCCGAGGACACCGTCGGCGGCGAGCCCCCAGTTGGCGGGCTCGCCCGTCGTCGGGTCGTCGTAGACGTGCAGGTTGCCCTGGTGACCGGTCCGGGTGGTGTTCCAGTCGCCGTGGTAGTCGTAGCCCTGGACGTTGATGAAGTCGAGCGCCTCGACGAAGCGCGGGTCGAGCCAGCCGCCGTAGGTGCGCGGGGCCCAGCCCGCCGGTGCGAAGCCGGTGATCTGGTAGTCCTCGCCCGTCTCCGCGCCGAGCTCGTCGAGCTCGGCACGCAGGAGCTGCGCGAACTGTACGAAGTTCTCCGCGTCCTCCTCGGGTCGCGGCGTGGGGTGCTCGCCGGTCGCGCCGGGCCATTCCCAGTCGAGGTCGACGCCGTCGAAGATCCCGGCGGCGACGCCGTCGCCACCCTTGGTGCCGTTCTCCGCGTCCTGGACGACGGGCAGGTTCCCGCGGAAGTACAGGTCGAGGCAGGACTCGACGAGCCGCTCGCGGTTCTCGGGCGTGGACACGGCGTCGGAGAAGTTGTCCGACCAGGTCCAGCCGCCGAGCGAGATGAGGACCTTCAGGCCCGGGTTGGCCTCCTTGAGCTTCTTGAGCTGGTGGAAGTTGCCCGCGAGCGCCTGGTCGGCGGTGTCCGCGACGCCGTCGACGGTCTGCCCGGCCGGCTTGAGCTGCACGTAGTCGTTGAGGGGGTCGCCCTCGAGCCCGCCGTCGACGGGGTCCTCCCGGTCGGTGATGTCGCAGACCAGGTCGGTCGTGACGTTGCCGAACGCGTAGTTGAGGTGCGTCAGGTCGGACGCCGCCCCGGTGGTCTGGAGGTCGGCGACCTGGTAGCCGTCCTCGTTGCCGGCGTCCCACGCGGGGTAGTAGCCGACGGTCTTGTAGCCGTTGGCGCCGTCTCCGCCGGCCGTCGCGGGTGCGGCGTGCGCCGCCCCGACCGTGCCGGCGACGAGCGCCGCCGTCGCTGCGAAGGCGAGCCCTGCGGCTGCCGTCCTGGGGGTTCGTGTCATTCGAGAATGCCTCGCTGCTTCTCCGGGCCCGGCCACTGCGGCGGGTCGTGACGAAAATGCAAAGGTAACCTTCCTAATCATTCTTGCCCAGAGGGTTCCCAGGATGCGAGAACGGCGCGTCTCGCACGGGCTCGGCCGCCGACGGTCCGGGGCGCGGCGGCGACCGCCTAGGGTTGGGGGGTGAGTGTCGTCGCCGAGCTGCGAGCGCTGCTGCGGCTGCGCGGGTTCCGCAGGCTGTTCGCCGTGCGCCTCGTCTCGCAGGCCGGGGACGGCATGTTCCAGGTCGGCCTGGCGTCGCTGCTGTTCTTCTCCCCCGAGTCGCAGGGCACCGCCGCGGCGATCGCCGGCGCGTTCGCGGTGATGCTCGCGCCGTTCACGATCGTGGGCCCGTTCGCGGGCGTGTTCCTCGACCGCTGGCAGCGCCGGCAGGTGCTCGCGTGGGGCAACGCGGTGCGCGTGGTCATCACGCTGGGGATGGCGGCGCTCATGCTCTCGGGCGGCGTGAGCGGGTGGATCTACGCGCTCGGTCTCGCGGCGCTCTCGGTGAACCGCTTCCTCCTCGCGGGCCTTTCCGCGGGTCTGCCGCGCGTCGTCGACGGCCCGCTGCTGCTCACCGCGAACTCCCTGACGCCGACGCTGGGCGCGGGCGCGGCGTTCGTCGGGGGCGGTATCGGTTTCGTCCTGGGGCTCGCGTTCGAGCCGGGCCGCGTCAAGGACTCGTCCGCCCTCGTGTGCGCGGCGCTCGTCTTCGGGGTCGCGTCGCTGCTCGCGCTGCGCCTCGGCCGGACGCAGCTCGGCCCGGAGCGCCCCGCCGAGTCGGCGATCCGGTCGGAGATCGTCAAGGTCGCACGCGGCCTGGCCGACGGCGCCCGCTACCTCGTCGCGCGCCGCACCCCGGGCCAGGCGCTGCTCGCGATGGCGACGCACCGCTTCCTCTACGGCGTGGTCTTCATCGCCTCGATCCTCATCGCCCGGAACCTCCTCGACGCGGGGAGCCAGACGGCGGGCATGGCGACGTTCGCGATCGTCGTCGGTCTGACGGGCCTGGGCGGTGCCGGGGCCATGGTGCTCACGCCGACGCTCTCCCGGTACACGGGCCCGCAGGTGTGGATCGCGATCATGCTGCTGCTCGCCGCGGCGAGCCAGCTCCTGCTCGTGACGACGCCGTCGCGCGCGGTCGTGTACACGGGCGCCGCCCTGCTCGGGCTGGCCGCGCAGGGCACCAAGATCGCGGTGGACACGATCGTCCAGCGCGACACCGACGACGAGTACCGCGGCCGGGCCTTCGCGTTCTACGACGTCCTGTACAACGCGGCGTTCGTCGGCGCCGCCGCCCTGGCGGCGTTCACGCTCCCGGACACGGGCTGGTCGCGCGGTGTGTTCGTCGCCCTCGCGGTCGCCTACGCGCTCGCCGCCCTCGTGATGTGGACGCGCGGGGCACGGACCCCGGCCGGGGTGGGGGACGCCGTCGGGCACGACGGCGCACGGCCGGCCTCCGAGGCTGCCGCGCCCGGCGAGGTCTCGGCCACCGGCGACGACGTCCCGGCCGCGCGACCGGGAACCTGACGGGGCGCAGCCGCTCGACCGGGCTCAGCCGAGCTCCGAGGCGAAGGCCCGGAGGTCGTCGACGACGAGCTGTGGTTCCTCCAGGGCGGCGAAGTGCCCGCCGCGCGGCATCGTCGTGAACCGCCGGACGTCGAAGAACCGCTCCGCGTACTCGCGCGGAGGCTGCGAGATGTCGCGCGGGAAGATGGCGACCGCCGTCGGCACGTCGATGCGCGGCGACGAGCCAGCGTCGCCACCCTCCCCACCCGACCAGCCGTCGTCGGCGCCCTCTCCGTCCGACCATGCGGCGTCGTCCCCTGCGTCGCCCCCTGCCTCGCTGCCCCAGTCGCCGTCGAGCCCCTCGTTGTAGAGGCGCATCGAGGAGCGGATCGAGTTGCCGAGCCAGTAGAGCATCACGTTGGTGAGCAGGTCGTCGTCCGACGGCAAGGTGTCGGAGAGGTAGCCGAAGTGGTCGACGAGCCACGCGGCGAGGCCGACGGGCGAGTCGCTCAGGCCGTAGGACAGCGTGAGCGGGCGCGACGACTGGATCCCGACGTACCCGCCGTGCGTCTCGCCCCACGCGTCGACGGCGGCGAGCATCGCGCGCTCCCCCTCGCTCGCGGTCTCTCGGTCGACGAGGAACAGGTTGGGAAACGGGACGTCGGTGAGGTGGAGGCCGACGACGCGGTCGGGGTGGGCGCGCGCGACCTCCTGCGCGACGACACCGCCCCAGTCGCCGCCGTGCACGAGGTAGCGGTCGTAGCCGAGGCCCTCCATGAGGCTCGCGACGACCTCGGCGCTCTGCGCCCCGCTCACGGTCCCGGCCTCGGGCTGCTCCGAGAAGTCGAAGCCTGGCAGCGAGGGGACGACGACGTCGAACACCGGCTCGTCGGGGCCGACCGCCGGATCGCGGCCCGTGAGGCGGTCGACGACGTGCGCGAACCGGTAGAACGAGTCCGCCCAGCCGTGCAGCAGCAGGATCGCCGGGGCGCCCGGGCGCACCGCACGCTCGTGGATCGCGTGGAGATCGCGACCGTCGATCGCGGCCACGACGTGGTGGAAGCGGTTGAGGCGCTTCTCCTGCGCGCGCCAGTCGTAGCCGTCGAGCCAGTGCACGACGAGGCGGCGCATCGTCGCCACCTCGGTACCGCGCTCCCAGCCGCGCTCCTGGAGCTCGGCGGGCCAACGGGTGCGGGAGAGGCGCTCGTGCAGGTCGTCGAGCTCGGCCTGGGGGACGTCGATCAGGAACGGTCGGAACTCCATCAGGGCCTCCGGTGTCTCGGTGGTGGGTCCGTCCTCGACGCTAGGCGGGGTAGCGGTCAGCCGCGGTCCTCTTCTCGTCGCTCTCTCAGCCCCTCCCCGTCGCGACCGCGTTCTGCTGTCGGCAGCGCCGATGAGTCCGCGGGCGAAAAGAGGTCGTCACGTCGGGCGGGAATAACGCAGGATGGTGGATGGTCGTACAGGGTACGGATCGACGTGGCTGGGCCGCGCCGATCGTCCCGGGTCACCCACCCTCCCCGTGGCCCGCCGACCGAGAACCGACACCGCCGTGGGGGGGGCCCCCCCCCCGCCCCCCCCGCCGCCCCCCCCCCCCCCCCCCCCCCCCCCCCCCCCCCCCCCCCCCCCCCCCCCCCCCCCCCCCCCCGCGGGGGCGCCCCCCCCCCCCCCCGCGCCCCCCGCCCCCCCCCCCCCGCG
>NZ_JBHXIC010000045.1:26163-28042 GCF_042723955.1 Cellulosimicrobium cellulans
GTCCGGCGGGGGGGGGCCCGCCCCAACGCGCGCGAGACCCCGCCCCGCGCGGGCCCGCGCCCCCCCACACCCCGCCCCCCGCGGGCCCCCCCCCCCCGCCACTCCCGTGCTGCCCCCACGCAGCCCGCCCTTCCCCGACCGGGTCAGAACCTGAGCCCGGGCCGCCACCGACGCGAGCGGAGACCCCCGTGACAGCCTCCCCCACCCACGACACCTCGGCGCCCGTCGACCGGCTCCCCCGGGCGGACTTCCTCGTCATCGCGCTGCTGCTCGGCTCCGCGTTCGTCGTGATCCTCAACGAGACGACCATGAGCGTCGCGCTGGCGCCCCTCATGGAGGACCTCGGCATCACGGCCAGCACCGGGCAGTGGCTGACGACCGCGTTCATGCTGACGATGGCGGTCGTCATCCCGGCGACCGGGTTCCTGCTCCAGCGCCTCGGCACGCGGGGGGCCTACCTGCTCGCGATGTCCTTGTTCAGCGCGGGCACGCTCCTTGCCGCAGTCTCCCCCGGGTTCGCGTGGCTGCTCACCGGGCGCGTCGTGCAGGCCTCGGGCACGGCGATCATGATGCCGCTGCTCATGACGACGATCATGACCCTCGTCCCGCCCACGATCCGCGGCAAGGTCATGGGGAACATCTCGATCGTCATGGCCGCGGCGCCCGCGCTGGGCCCGTCGCTCTCCGGCCTCATCCTCAACTCGCTCAGCTGGCGGTGGGTGTTCGGGATCGTGCTCCCGATCGCGCTCGTCGCGCTCGTCCTCGGCTTCCTGTACATCCGGGACGTGGCCGACCGTACGCACTCGCGCCTCGACCCGCTCTCGCTCGTCCTCGCCGCGTTCGCGTTCGGCGGGCTCGTCTACGGGCTCTCGAGCATCGGCGAGGCCGCGCGCCACACGCCCGTCGTCCCGCCGGCCGTGCCCATCGCCTTCGGTGCGCTCGCGCTCGGCGCGTTCGTGTGGCGCCAGCTCGTGCTCCAGCGGGAGGACCGCGCGCTGCTCGACCTGCGCGTCTTCACGCACCGCGGGTTCAGCGTGCCGCTCGGCATCATGGCCGTCGGCATGGTCGCGATGTTCGGGTCCCTCATCCTCCTGCCGCTGTTCCTCCAGGACGCGATGGGCCTCGAGCCGCTCGCGACCGGGCTCATCGTGCTCCCCGGCGGGCTCCTCATGGGTCTGCTCGGCCCGACCGTCGGCCGGCTCTACGACCGGGTCGGCCCGCGCCCGCTCGTCATCCCCGGCGTGAGCGTCGTCGCGGTCGCTCTCGCGGCGTTCACGACGATCCACGCGGACTCGTCGCCGTGGTTCGTCCTCGCGCTGCACGTCACGCTGAGCCTGGGCCTCGCGTTCATGTTCACGCCGCTGTTCACCACCGCGCTCTCGGCGCTCGAGCCGCACCAGTACTCGCACGGGTCCGCGTCGATCGGCACCGCGCAGCAGCTCGCGGGCGCCGCCGGCACGGCCATGTTCGTCGCCGTCATGACGACCCGTTCCATCGCCTACGGAGAGGCCGGCGCGTCGCCGCAGGTCGCGCTCGCCGACGGCGTCGGCGACGCGTTCGTCTGGGGCACCGCCGTCATGCTGGTCGCGGTCGGCCTGTCGTTCCTCCTGCGCCGCCCGGCACAGCCCGCCCACGGCCACGGTCCGACCCGTCCTGGCACGCAGGACGCCCCGGTCGAGGACTCCCGCGCCGACGACGTGAAGGTCGAGGCCGCCCTGGCCACCGACGACGTCTGAGCCGTCCCCACCCGGCGTCGAGCACGACGTCACGCGCCCTCGAACACGACATGGGGGGCCGGTTAGCCCCCCGTAACGCCCCCACACTCGTGTGGGGGGGGGAGCGCCCCCGCGCCCCCACCCTCGGGGGGGGGGTTTCACAA
>NZ_JBHXIC010000045.1:28052-37048 GCF_042723955.1 Cellulosimicrobium cellulans
GCCCCCCGGCCCACCGACCCCTTCTGAGCCGCCCCCACCCGGCGTCTAGAACCCGGACCCGCGCCAGCAAACACCACTTGGGTGCCTTTATCGCCCCGATAACGGCACCCATGTCGTGTTCGGCGTCCTCCGCCGCGCGCCCACTCAGGAGGTGGACGACTCCGGCTGGTCGGCCCACCAGGCCAGGAGCTCCGCGCGTGCGGTCTCCTCGTCGACCGGCCCGCGGTCCAGGCGCAGCTCGAGCAGGTGCTTGTACGCCTTGCCCACCACCGGTCCGGGCCGGATCCCGAGGATCGCCATGATCTGCTGGCCGTCGAGGTCCGGCCGGACGGCGTCGAGCTCCTCCTTCTCCTGGAGGTCCGCGATGCGGCGCTCGAGGTCGTCGTACGACTCGCGCAACCGCTGCGCCTTGCGCCGGTTCCGCGTCGTGCAGTCGGCGCGCGTGAGGCGGTGCAGCCGCTCGAGCAACGGACCGGCGTCGGTCACGTACCGGCGCACCGCGGAGTCGGTCCAGGCGCCGTCGCCGTAGCCGTGGAACCGCAGGTGCAGCTCGACGAGGCGCGCGACGTCCTTGACGACCTGCTTGTCGTACCGCAGCGCCTTGAGGCGCTTGGCGACCATCTTGGCGCCGACGACCTCGTGGTGGTGAAAGCTCACGCCGCCCCCCGACTCGAAGCGCCGCGTCGGCGGCTTGCCGACGTCGTGCAGCAGCGCCGCCAGGCGGAGCACGAGGTCGGGGGCCGGGACCGCGCCGTCGGGACCGGTCTCCTGGGCGATCGCCTGGTCCAGGACCGTGAGCGAGTGCTCGTAGACGTCCTTGTGCCGGTGGTGCTCGTCGATCTCGAGCTTGAGCGCGGGGAGCTCGGGCAGCACGTGGTCGGCGAGGCCCGTGTCGACGAGCACCTCGAGCCCGCGACGCGGGGACGTCGCGCACAGCAGCTTCGACAGCTCGTCCCGCACCCGCTCTGCGGACACGATCTCGATGCGCTCGGTCATGAGGACGAGGGCGGCCAGCGTCCCGCCGTCGACGTCGAACCCGAGCTGGGCCGCGAACCGAGCGGCACGCATCATGCGCAGCGGGTCGTCGTCGAACGAGCGCTCCGGGGCGATCGGCGTGCGCAGCACGCGGCGTGCGAGGTCGTCGAGGCCGTCGAACGGGTCGACGAACGTCATCTCCGGGACGCGCACCGCCATCGCGTTCACGGTGAAGTCCCGGCGCGACAGGTCGCCCTCGAGCGTGTCGCCGAACGCGACGACGGGCTTGCGCGACGTCGGGTCGTACTCGTCGGTGCGGTACGTCGTCACCTCGACGACGAGCTCGTCCCCGGGCCCCCCACGGCCGAAGCGCTTCGCACCGATCGTGCCGAACTCCTTGCCGATGTCCCAGTGCGCGTCGCCCCAGCGCGCGAGGAGCGCCTCGGTCTCGTCGGGCGACGCGGACGTGGCGAAGTCGAGGTCGTTGCTCGCTCGCCCGAGGAACGCGTCGCGGACGGGCCCGCCCACGAGCGCGAGCTCGTGACCGGCGGCGCGGAACGCCTCACCGAGCTCGATCGCCGCGGGTGCCATCTCGGTGAGCACGGCGAGGGCGCGACGCTGGAGCTCGAGCGACTGCGGCGTCGACTGCGATGCCGGCTGGGGCGACGGCTGGGGCGACGAAGGCTGGGGCACGACACCCAAGCCTGCCAGATGCGACGCCCGCACCGGGGAGCCGGTCCCGGGGAGCCGACGTCCACTCGGTAAAGTTGGGACATGTCCACCCCTGCGCACGCCGACGAGCCCCGGAGGGATCCGGCGGGCGGGCGTGACAGCGGTCGCGGGCAGCCCCTCCCGGTCCCCGCCCCGCCCGGCGGGCACGCGCTGCGCATCGACCCGCGCTCGCGCCCGGCCCCCGCGCCGCCTCCGCTGCCCGTGGTCGACGAGGTCTCGGCCGGCGGGCTCGTCGTCACGCTCGCGGGCGGCGACCTCTGCGCGGCGATCATCGCCCGGCGCAACCGGGGAGGACGCCTCGAGTGGTGCCTGCCCAAGGGCCACCTCGAGGGCGACGAGACGCCGGAGCAGGCCGCGGTCCGCGAGATCGCGGAGGAGACGGGCATCCACGGGGCGGTGCAGGAGCCGCTGGGCGTCATCGACTACTGGTTCACCGGCGACGACCGCCGCGTGCACAAGGTCGTCCACCACTTCCTCCTGCGCGCGACGGGCGGTTACCTCACGGTCGAGGGCGACCCGGACGGCGAGGCCGAGGACGTCGCGTGGATCCCCGTGGCGGACCTGCCCGACCGGCTCGCCTACCCGAACGAGCGCCGGATCGCCGCCGTCGCGCAGAGCGTCCTCGAGGGCAGGCCGGCGCGGTTCCACGGGGTGGTCGAGAGTAGGGTGACCAGGACGATCGTCCGCTCGCCCGGCCGTCCGCACGACGGTCGCGGCGGCCCGGCACCGCCCGCCCCACGGAGCTCGACCGACCACTCATGACGCCCTCCCCCAGCAGCGGCGCGCGCCCCGGCGGCGCCGCGTCGGCCCCGCTCGTCGGCAGGTCCGCTCGCCTCCTCGTCGCACTGGTCGCCCTGCTGGTCCTCGCCGTCGGCGTCGTCCTCGGCGGTGCCGTCGCGGCGGCGGGGGCGACGGCGAGCACGACGACGAGCACCTCGACGAGCACGGCGACCGAGACCGAGGACGCGGTGACGCTCGAGGTCTCGTCGCTCCAGCCGACCGTCCTCGGCCCGGGCGACACGCTCACCGTGACCGCGCGCGTGACCAACGGGACCACGGAGACGCTCGGGGCGCCCATGGTGGCGCTCGGCATCGACCGGCGGGTGCTGAGCACCCGGTCGGCGCTCGAGAGCTGGACGACGATCGGGCTCGACGGTCGCGTCGGGGTCCGCGTCACCGGCGAGGACCTCGGGGCCCTCGCGCCGGGTGCGACGGTGGAGACGACGCTCACCGTCCCGGTCGCCGAGCTCGGCCTGCACGCGGGCAGCGACTGGGGCCCGCGCGGCATCTCCCTCGCGGTGTCCGACGGCGGCGCACGCCGAGCCGTCCAACGCACCTTCGTCCTGTGGGAGCCGTCGGGCGAGGTGACCCCGCTGCGCCTGAGCGTGGTCGCCGCCATGACCGGCCCGCCGGTGGACCCCGACCCCCAGGCGTACGACGACGCGCTCTCGGCCGCGGTGGCGACGGACGGTCGCCTCGGGCGTCTGCTCGCGGCGACCGGTGGCGCTCCGGAGGTCGCGTGGGTCGCCGACCCGGCCCTGCTCGCCGCGGCGACGGGAGCCGAGGACCCCGCCGTGAACGCCTGGGCCGACGCCGTGAGCACCGCCGCCGCGGGCCGGTCGGCGTTCGCGCTGCGCGCCTACGACCCGGACGTCGCGGCGTTCGCGCACGCCGGTCTCGCGCTGCCGGAGGGCACCCCGCTCCCGGCCGCGCCCGGACCGACGACCGAGGACCCGCCGTCCGACGACGAGACCGCCGGCGACCCGACCGACAGCGACCCGACCGACAGCGACACGACCGACGGCGACACGACGGAGGACGACGCGGCCGCCGCGGACGAGACGCCCGGCATCGACGCCGCGGCCGACCCGACGGCGTCGTGGCGGACCGACCTCGCCTGGCCGGGTGACGCCGTCCCCGACCTGTCCACGACGACGCTCGCGGCGGCGTCGGGCGCGACCGCGACCGTCGTCGGTCCCGGTGGGCTCGTCCCGGACGAGTCGCTGACCTACACGCCGTCCGGCGTCGCCGAGGTCGCGACGGCCGGCGGGCCCGTGAAGGCGATCGTCGCGGACGCGGTGCTCACCGCCCTCCTGTCGACCGGCGACGGCTCGGGCGTCACCGCGACGCAGCGGATCCTCGCCGAGACGGCCGTGATCGCCCGCGAGCGCCCGGCCGAGCAGCGCCATGTCGTCGTCGCCCTGCCCCGGAGCTGGGAGGCCGAGCCGACGCTCTTCACCGCACGGCTCGACGCCCTCCGCGCGGCTCCCTGGGTCGACCTGGCCCCGGTGGATGACCTCCTGGCGTCCGCGCCGCCCGCCGTCGAGCGCACGACGCTGCCGGACAACGTCGTCGGCGAGGGGGAGATCACCGTCGCCCAGCTCCGTGCCCTCGACCGGTCGCGCGCGGACCTCGCCGCGTTCGCGACCGTCGGCGCCGACCCCACGACGATCACGCGCCCGCTCGAGCCCGGCTTCGTCACCCCGACCGCCGTCGCGTTCCGTGCCGCGCAGCCGTCGCGCGTGCTCGCCGTCCAGTACGCCGAGCAACGGTCCGCCGCCGTCCGGGGCACGCTCTCGGTGGAGACGCGCGCTCCGTTCCTCTTCGTGGCCGAGCAGGAGGACCTCCCCGTCCGGGTGCGCAGCACCCTGGAGCAGGAGGCCACGGTCGAGGTCGTGCTCCGGCCGGACGACCCGCGACTGCGCGCGCCGGAGCGCCGGACCGTGACGATCCCGGCCGCCACCCGGGACGCCGACGGCGACCTGGTCGCGGCCGAGACGAGCGTCGGGGTGCCCGTCGAGGGGTTCGGGAGCGGGAACGTCACGGTGGAGGTCGAGCTCGTCAGCGCGGCGCAGCCCCAGGTCCGCGTCGCGGAGCCGCAGGAGTTCGTCGTGCGCGTGCGCGCCGACTGGGAGTCGGTCGGCACCGTGGTCGTGGCGGTGCTCCTGGCCCTCGCCCTGGTGGCGGGGATCTGGCGCACGGTGCGCCGCGGCCGCTCGCCCCGCCGTCTGGCAGGCGCCACGGTGGACCAGCCGGCACCCCCCGCGCAGGACCCGACGCCGCCCGCGCAGCCTGCCCGTCGGGACGAGGAGCGCGTCGAGTGAGCCCCGAGCAGCCCCGGCACGTCCGGCCCCCGGGCGCCGGGCACGGCACGCGTCCCGGCACGACGCGCGACGTCGTCCCGTCCGGGGCGCTCCCCGGCGACCCGGCGGCGTCGGGCACCCCGGACGAGACCGCCGAGGCCGGGGCCGCGGAGGCGCCCGCCCCCCGCACGGGCGGGCTCGGCCGCTCGTCGGCGCTCATGGCGTCGGGCACGTTCGTCTCGCGCGGTCTCGGGCTCGTCCGCAACGTCCTCCTCGTCGCCGCGATCGGGACCACGGGCCTGGTCGCGGACGCGTTCGACGTCGCGAACAAGATCCCCAACGTCCTCTTCGCGATCCTCGCGGGCGGCGTCCTCAACGCCGTCCTCGTCCCGCAGATCGTCCGCGCCTACCGTGCGCGCAACACCCAGGAGCGGCTCGACAAGCTGCTCACGCTCTCCGGCGTCGTGCTGATCGCGCTCTCGGCGCTGCTCACGGCGGGGTCGAGCATCCTCGTCGCGCTCTACACCGGACCGGGTTGGACGGCGCCGCAGACGTCGCTCGCCGTCGCCTTCGCCTTCTGGTGCACGCCGCAGCTCTTCTTCTACGGGCTGTACACGCTGCTCGGTCAGGTGCTCAACGCGCGGGGCCAGTTCGGTCCCTTCATGTGGGCACCGGTGCTCAACAACGTCGTGTCGATCGCCGGGTTCGCGGCGTTCATCGCGATCTACGGTCCCGCGGCCACGGGGAACGTCGACGACCTCACGCAGTGGGACGGGCCCAAGATCGCGCTGCTGGCCGGCACCGCGACGCTCGGGGTCGCGGCGCAGGCGCTCATCCTCGTGGTCCCGCTGTGGCGGGCCGGCTTCCGCTGGCACCTGCGGTTCGGCCTGCACGGCATCGGCCTGCGGTCCGCGGGCCAGGTGGCGCTGTGGACGTTCGCCGCCGTCCTCCTCGAGCAGGTCGGGGTCCTGTTCACCACACGCTTCGCGAGCGAGGCGCCCCGCGCGGCGCTCGCGCAGACGTTCGGGCCCTACCGTGACGACCCCGGGACCCTCGGCGCCGTCACCGGGCTGATCACGGGCGCACCCGACGCGTTCTCGGGAGCCCTCGCGGTGGCGGGCAACGCCGCCTACACACAGGCGCTCATGATCTACCTGCTGCCCCACTCGCTCGTGACCGTCTCGATCGCGACGGCGCTCTTCACGGGCATGAGCGCCGCGGCCCACGCGGGCGACCTCGCGCGCGTCCGGCACGACCTCTCGCGCGGCGTGCGGACGGTCGGGGTGTTCACCGTCTTCGCGACCGTGGTGCTCGTCGTCCTCGCCCTGCCGATCACCAAGCTGCTCGTCCCCTCGGTGGACGCCGCCTCGGGCGCCGCGGTCTCCGAGGTGCTGCGCGCCATGGCGCTCGGGCTCGTCCCCCTGGGCGGCATGGTGCTCATGAAGTGGGTGTACTACGCGTTCGAGGACGGCCGGACCGTCTTCTGGATCCAGGTGCCGGGGACGCTCGTGCTCGTCGGCGTGTCGTGGCTCGCGACGCAGGTGCTGGCACCCCAGCTCTGGGTCGTGGGCATCGGCCTCGCGATGAGCGTGTCCAACCTGGTGGCCGTCGCGCTGCGCACCGTCGGGCTACGACGCACGCTCCGCGGGCTCGACGGCGCCCGGATCCTGCGCCTGCACGTCAAGGCCGGGCTCGCCGCGCTCGTCAGCGGCGTCGCGGGCTGGGGCGTCCTGCGAGGGTTCGTCGTCCTCACCGGCGACGGGCAAGACGGCATCTACGGGCTCTCGTGGTGGCAGGCCGTCGTCGTGGTGTCCGTCGCCGGGGCCGTGATGACGGCCGTCTACGCGGGCGGGCTCAAGCTCATGCGCGTGCGCGAGCTCGACCAGCTCGCCCGTCCGATCGTGGGCCGCGTCCGTCGGCTCGTGCGGCGGTGAGCGGCGCGCGGCCCGCGGGCCTCAATCGGGTGATACGAGGGCAATCAGGGCCCGCGTACCATGGTGTGTCGACCACGAGTCCCACGGAGGAGGTCCGGTGAACGGCGTGGCCCCAGGAACACTGCTCGTCGCGCGCTACCGGCTCGACGAGCAGCTCACGTCCGACCTGTCGGACGTCACCGCATGGTCGGCGCACGACCAGATCCTCGACCGGCCGGTCCGGATCTCGTTGGTCTCCGGTCCGCACGTCGCCGACGCCCTCGACTCCGCGCGGCGCGCCGCGCTCGTCGTCGACCCGCGCCTGACGCGCGTCCTCGACGTCGGGACGGAGGACGGCGTCGCGTACGTCGTCACCGAGCGGTACACGGGCATCACGCTGAGCGAGGTCGTCGCGGGCGGCATCGTCGACCCGCAGCAGGCACGCGCGATCGTCGGCGAGGCCGCGGCCGCGCTGGAGGTCGCCCGACGCCGCGGGGTCCACCACCTCGCGCTCCGGCCCGACGCGCTCCGCGTCGACGGCAGCCGCGTCCTCCTCACGGGCCTCGGGATCGACGCCGGCGTCGCGGGCCACGACCAGCACGACGCCGACCAGACGTCGCGCACGGACGCCGTCGGGCTCGTCGCACTCCTCTACTACGCGATGACGGCCCGCTGGGCCGGACCGTCGTTGGACGTCCCCTGGATCGCCCCCGACGCCATCCACCCCCTTCCCGCACAGCGCGCGGGCGACGGGGTCCTCCCGCTCTCCGCCGTCCGCCCGGACGTCCCCGCGGAGCTGGACGCGCTCTGCGCCCAGGCTTTCGCGGGCACCCACGGCACGGTCGAGGAGTGGACGGCGCCGCCCGCCGGCGACGCGCCCCGCTCCCCCGCCGACGTCGTCAGCGCGGTCGAGCCCTGGGGCGAGGTCTCGGTCGTCGCGGCTCTGCCCTCGTTCGTGCAGCCCGCGACCGCGGGCGTGAGCCGGCAGTCCGTCCGCACGGCGTTCGACGGCGCGACGAGCGCGCCCCCGGGGACGCCGCCTCCCGCACCGCCGGTCCGACGCCCGACGACGGGACGCATCCACCGCGTGGGGGACGTGCCGGGCTCCGCCGGTCCGGGCGTCGCCTACGCCGCCGGGGTCGCCACGGGCGCCACGGCAGCGGTCCCGCCGCCCGCGCCGGACCCGGCGACCGCGGCGTACGCGGTCCCCCCGCCCCCCGCGGGCTACGACACCGGGACCGCGCCCGTCCAGTACGCGACCGCACCGCCGCCCGTACCCCCGACCACGGACGCGCCGCAGGCGTGGAGCGAGCCTGCGCCACGACGGCGCGGCCCCCGCCGGTTCAACGCCACCCCGATCGTCCTCGTGCTCGTCCTGGGCCTCGTGGTGTGGGGCGTCGTGTGGGCGGTGAACACCGCGTTCGACGGGTTCGGTCCTGCGCTCCAGACGAGCGAGGAGCCGACGGGCGAGGGGTCGGAGGCTCCGTCCGAGGGCGGAGAGGGCACCGCGGAGGGCGAGCAGGCCCCTCCGCAGACGGAGGTCCGCCCCGTGATCGCCTCGGGCCAGGCCCTGGACCCCGAGGGTGACGCGTCGGGCAACAACGTAGGCGAGCACCCCGAGCTCGCGCCGCTCGCCTACGACCAGCAGCCCGACACGACCTGGATCTCGCGCCGATACAACGCGGCGGACTTCGCGGGCCTCCGCTCGGGGATCGGGTTCGCCGTCACGCTCGAGGAGAAGGCGCCCGTCTCGACGGTCGTGCTCGACACGGCGGTGACCGGCGGCAACGTCGAGATCCGGGCGACGAGCCCAGACGCCCCCACCGAGGGCACCGTGCTCGCGAAGGGACCGCTGTCGCCCGGTGCGGAGTTCACGTTCGACCAGCCGGTCGAGGCGGAGTCGATCGTGCTGTGGTTCACCGAGCTGCCGCAGAACCCGGCCGGTGAGTTCCGCGCGGAGATCAACGAGATCCTCGTCTCCTGACGCTCCCGGGACCGGCGATGCCCGATCCGGTCCGGCTCGACCGTCGCCGATCCGCGGTGCGTGGACGGCACGCGCGCCGTGCGCCGGGTCCCCGTAGCGTGGCGAACACCCGTACCGTGGAACAGAAGCCGCCCCGGCGGCGTTCACACTCTCGCGTGGTCGGCCGCCACGCACCGAGCATCGAGGAGAGCACGTGACCGAGCAGTCTGCCGTCCAGAACCTGATCGTCGTCGGGTCCGGTCCCGCGGGGTACACCGCGGCGATCTACGCGGCGCGCGCGGGGCTGGCCCCGCTCGTGCTCGCGGGCTC
>NZ_JBHXIC010000046.1:0-5204 GCF_042723955.1 Cellulosimicrobium cellulans
CGCGTCGTGGCGGGCCTGGCGGGAGCCGCGAGGAACGAGCGGCGGATGGTCGACGCGGCACCACCACCCACCCCGCCCACCCAAGGTGACCAGACCGCCGTCGAGCACAAGAACCTCGGTTCTACCTCGCGCAGCCACGGTTCTACCTCGCGTGACCGGGGTTCTACCTCGCGTGACCGGGGTTGTACCTCGGCGTCAGAGGACGAGTTCCGGTTGGAGCTTCTTGATCGTCCAGACGCGCTGCTTGCGGGCCGCGAGGGTCGTGAGGGCGAGGGCGCCGACCAGCACGACGACGAGGACTGTGACGTCGCGCGTCACCGTCGCCATGTTGCCGCCGTAGAGGAGCTGCCGCAGACCCTCGACGGCGTACGTCATGGGCAGGAACTGGTGCATCGAGCGCAGCGGCTGCGGGATGGTCTGCCACGGGAACGTGCCGCCCGCCGTGACGAGCTGGACGAGCATGAGCACGAGCCCGAGGAACTGCCCGGCCGCGCCGAGCCAGACGTTGAGCGCCTGGAGGATCGCGACGAACGTCGCGGACACGAGCACGAGGAACAGCGCGGTCCCGACGCCGTGCACCGGGTCGATGTCGAGCGCGAACTTGGTCACCGTGAACATCGCCGCGACCTGCACGACGCCGATCGCGGCCGGGGTGAGCCACCCGCCCAGGGCGGTGGCCAGGCCGGACCGCCCCGCGGCGAGGGCCCGCGACGACAGCGGGCGCACGAGCAGGAAGAGCACGTAGGCGCCGATCCACGTCGCGAGCGACAGGAAGAACGGCGCGAGGCCACCGCCGTACGTCCCGGCGGACGACAGCGCCTCGTTCTCGACGGAGACGGGGTTGCCGATGGTCTCGGCGGTGTCCTGGCGCGTCTGCTCGTCGAGGTCCGGCACCTGCCCGAGGCCCTCGGCGAGCCCGTCGCGGAGCTGCGTGACACCGTCGACGAGGTCACCCGACCCGTCACGGAGCTGGGACGTCCCGTCCGCGAGCGAGGTCGCGCCGTCGGACACCTGGCGCGTGCCGTCGGCGAGCTGCGCGACGCCGTCCACGAGCTGCGGGGTCGCGGCGGCGAGCTGTCCGGTGCCGTCGGCGAGGCGGTCCGCGCCGTCGGCGGCGCTCGCGATCCCGGAGGTCAGCCGGGGCGTCGCGGCCGCGAGCCGTGCCGCCCCGTCGGACACCTGGCGCGACCCGTCGGCGAGCTGGTCGAGCTTCCCGGACGCCGCGGTCACCTGATCGACGGCGCCCTGGACCTGCTCGCGCTGCTGGTCGAGCACGGGCGCGACCTGCGACCGCACCTGGTCGGCCGTCGCCTGGTCGAGGACGCCGTCGGCGACGAGCTGGTCGAGCTGTGCGTCGACGTCGCCGCGGATCGCGTCGAGCGTCGGGAGCACCTGGCCCGCCGCGTCGGCGGCCTGCTGCCCGTACTGCGCGACCTGCGCGTTCCCGTCCGCGACCTGAGCGGCGCCGTCGGCGAGCTGCCGCGTCTGGTCGGGCAGCGAGGACGTCGCACCGCGGAGCGTCCCGAGCCCGGAGGCCAGGGACTCGGCGCCGTCGTCGAGCTGCCCGACGGCGTCCGCGAGCGTCCCGGTGCTCGCGTCGAGCCGCTCGGCGCCGTCGGCGGCCTGGCCCGCGCCGGTCGCGAGCGTGTGCGCGCCGTCGTCCGCGGTCACGAGGCCGTCGCGCAGCTGCGTCGACCCGTCGAGGAGCCGGTCCGCGCCGTCGACGGCGTCGGCGAGGTTGGTGTGGATGGACGCGAAGCCGCGCAGGAACGTGTCCGCGGCCTCGGTGCCGACCTGCTCGGCGATCGAGTCGCGCACCTTGCCGACGATCTGGTCGGCGATGGTGCGTGCGAGGTAGTTGTTCGCGTCGTTGGTGATGAGCGTGAGGCTCGCCTGCTGGGGCTCGAACTCGCCCGCGGACGCGAGGTCGGCGGAGAACGTCGGGCCGATGACGAGCGCGGCGTCGTACCGCCCCGACCGCACGCCGTACTCGGCGTCGACCTGGCTCGTCTCGACCCAGCCGAACCCGCCGTCGTCGAGGAGCTGGTCGGCGACGTCGCGGCCGAAGTGGCGCTCCGTCGTCGCCCCCGTCTGGGCGTCGGTGGTCGTGGTCCCCTCGTCGAGGACGACGAGCGCGGCGGGGATCTGGTCGAGCTTGTCGTACGGGTCGTGGTTCGCGAACAGGTACAGCCCGGCGTAGAGCGTGGGGATGAGCGCCATCGCGAGGATCGCGAGGCGCGGCAGCGTGCCCGCGGCGAGGCGGCGCAGCTCGGACAACCCGAGGCGGATCGCGGTCATCGGCCCTCCTCGGAGTGGTCGCGGCTGTCGGGCCGCTCGTCGAACCCGGGCCTGTCGTCAGGAACGGCGCCGAACCCGGGGATGTCGCCGGGCTCGGCGGGAGAGGCGACCGCAACCCCGGGTTCGGCAGCGTCCGGGGCCGGGACCGGGTCCGGGTCCGGGGCCGGGTCCGGGTCCGGGGCCGGGTCCGGGGCCGGGGCGAGTGGGGTGGGGCGCGTGCGGAGGACGACGACGGGCGGCTCGTGGATCGAGGCGCCGCGGGCCGGGGGGAGGTCGACACCGAGGTCGCGGGCCGAGGCGCGCGTGCACTGCACGAGGACGCCGTAGCCCGCACCGGCGAGCGACTGCGCGACCTCCCACCACCCCGACGGCTCGCCCCCGTGGCGGTCGGGGAGGGTGAGCACGAGGAAGCGGACGTCCGGGTCCTCGGCCGCGAGCGCCGCGAGCAGCGCCGTGCGCACGACCCCGGGGACCTGGTCGAGGCGCCGCGCGCGGTCGGCGGCGAGCGAGTGGTCGGCGAGCCAGCGCGTCACGTCGGAGGGCAGGGACCGTCGTCCGGCGAGCGCGAGGCCCTCGGCGACGACGTCGGACACGGTGAGCGCGTCGTCGGGCTCGCTGATGCCGGGGACGTCGACGACGGCGGTCACGTCGCGCAGGGTCGCGGCGGCGCCGCGGGACGTGCGCCCGGCGCGCCGCGACGGCGTGCTCGCCGGCAGGAGCCGGACCTCGCCCGCGGACGGGTCGAACCGTCCCGTGGCGACGAGCGCGAGCGCGGTGTGCCCGTGCCCGGGCTCGCCCGCGACGAGCACGCACTCCCCCGTGGACCAGGCGAGGTCCATCGGCTCGAGCATCGGCTCGCGCCGCCCGTCGACGCGGACGTCCGTCAGCGTGATCTGCATCCCTGCTCTTCCCTCTCGTGGGCCCCCGGTCCTCACCGAGGACGCCGTTGACTCACGGTCAACAACGCTACGCCTCTTGTTGACTCGTGGTCAACAACGGCGTACAACGGATGTCATGCCCCGCACGCCCGCCCCCTCCGTCGATCCCGCGGCTCCCGCCGACGCGGCCAGCCCGCACCACGGCGCGCGCCGCCGTCGCGAGCCCGCCGACCGCCGTCGCGAGCTGCTCGACGCCGCCGCGCAGGAGGCCGACGAGCACGGCCTGGACTCGCTGACACCCGCGGCCGTCGCCGCGCGCGCCGGGGCGTCCAAGGCGCTCGTCTTCCACTACTTCGGGTCCACCGCGGGACTGCGCCGAGCCGTCGCGCTCGAGGCCGTGGCGGGGCTCGAGGCGGCGACCGTCGCACCGGACGATCGTCCCCTCGTGGAGCGCCCGGCGCTCGCCGTCGCGTCGTTCCTCGACGCCGTCGAGGCCCGGCGCCTCGTCTGGCAGGACCTCTGGCGAGGCGCGCTCGGCGAGGACGACGCGACGCAGGAGGCGCTCGCGCGCGTCCGCGAGGGCCTCGTCGCCCGCCTCACCTCGACGGTCTCCGCGACGACGTCCGGCTCGCCGCTCGCGTCGCCGCGCCTGCGGCTCATCGCGGCGGGCTGGGTCGCGCTCGTCGAGAACGTCACCGCCGCGTGGCTCGGCGGCGGCGACCTGTCGCGCGCGGAGATCGAGCGGCTCGTCCTCGCGAGCACCGTCGTCCTCGTGCCCGAGCTCCCCGAGCCCGCACGCGGCGCCGTCCTCGCCATCGCCCGGGCGAACTCGGGCGCGGCGGGCTAGCGTCGGGAGAGCGCCCGCCACACACGGGAACAGGGCGGCGCGGACGAGGTCGGGAGGCAGCACATGCGCGTGGTGGTCGTCGGGGCGAGCGGGAACGTCGGCACGGCGGTGCTGCGCCGGTTCGCGGCGGAACCCGTCGTGACGTCCCTCGTGGCGGTCGCGCGGCGCGTTCCGCGCGCCGACGGCTCGAGCACCGTGCGCGCCCCGCACGACGCGGCGACGTGGCGGTACGCGGACGTCGCCGCGGCCGACGCGGACGAACGGCTCGACGCCGCGTTCGCCGGGGCGGACGTCGTCGTGCACCTCGCGTGGGCGATCCAGCCGAGCCACGACCGCAAGCGCCTGCGCCGGGTCAACGTCGACGGCACGCGGCGCGTGGTCGAGGCCGCGCAGCGCGCCGGGGTCTCGCACCTCGTCGCCGCGTCGTCGGTCGGCGCCTACTCGCCCGCCCCGTACGCGGGCGACGCACGCGACACCCCGGTCAACGAGGGCTGGCCCGTCGAGGGCGTGCCGGGCTCGTCGTACTCCGAGGACAAGGCGGCCGTCGAGTCGCTCCTGGACGAGGTCGACCGCCACAGCGGGATCGTCGTCTCGCGCGTGCGCTCGGCGCTCGTGTTCCAGCGCGACGCGGCCTCCGAGATCACGCGGTACTTCCTCGGCCCGTTCGGCACGCGCGTGCTCCGCCGCGCCCCCCTGCCCACGGTCCCGCTCCCCGACGGCCTGCGGCTCCAGGTGGTGCACGCCGAGGACGTCGCCGAGGCGTACGCGCGCATCGTGGTCGGGCGCCACCCCGGGCCGTTCAACGTCGCCCACCCCACGGTGCTCACGACGCAGGACGTGGCGGACGTCGTCGCGGGCGGCTCGCTGCGCACGGTCCCCTACGGGACGGCGCGGACGGCCGTCGCGGCCGCGTGGCGGGCCCGCCTGGTGCCGGTCGGCGAGGGCTGGCTCGACATGGCGATGCGCGTCCCCGTGCTGGACACGAGCCTCGCCGGGGAGCTCCTGCGGTGGCACCCCGCGCACGGCGCGAAGGACACGCTCGCCGAGCTCGTCGACGGGATCCGTGACGGCGCGGGCACGTCGACGCCCCCACTCCTCCCCCGCTGACCCGCCCCGGGCGTCGCCGAGCACGACATGAGGGTCGCTATCCCACGGATGACGACCCTCGTGTCGCTGTCTCT
>NZ_JBHXIC010000046.1:5214-20277 GCF_042723955.1 Cellulosimicrobium cellulans
CCGAGCGCCCGCCCCCCCCCGCCGCGGCCCCGCGCCCCCGCCCCCCGCCCCCCCGCGCGGGTGTGCGCGCGTCAGCTCTCGAGCGCGGCGTCCAGCGTGATCGTCGGGACGCCCGCGAGCGCCTTCGACACGGGGCACGTCGCCTTGGCCGTCTCGGCGGCCTGCTGGAACCCGGCCTCGTCGATGCCCTCGACCTCGCCACGGACGGTGAGCGCGATCGTCGGGATCTGGAAGCCACCGGCGGGGTCCGGCGCGAGCGTGACCTCGGCGGTCACCTCGAGCGAGACGGGCGTCGCGCCGGCCTCGGCGAGCACCGCCGAGAACTGCATGGCGTAGCAGGACGAGTGCGCGGCGGCGATGAGCTCCTCGGGGCTCGTCACGCCGCCCGCGTCGTCCGCGGCGCGGCGCGGGAACGAGACGTCGTACGTGCCGACCTTGGAGCTCGACAGCTCGACCTGACCCTGACCGTCCTGCAGTCCACCGTTCCAGGCGGTACGAGCGATACGCGTGGGCATACGAGATCTCCTTCGACGTCGGGGTGCCCGGGAGGGACCGGGCTCGTCCCGACCGTAACGCGCCGCGGGCCCGCCTGCCCCCGAGCGCGGCGCACGTCACAACGCCGTCTCGACCGTGCGGGCGAGCACGCCGCCCGACCTGGGACCGCCCGTAGAGTGAGCGCCCGTGAGCGTCGAGGAGATCCTGGGGTTCGTCACGGGCGCCGCGTGCGTGTGGCTCGCGGTGCGGCAGAACGTGTGGACGTTCCCCGTCGGGCTGGCCAACAACGTGGTGTTCCTCGTGCTGTTCACCGGTACGGGGCTGTACGCGAACGCGGGCCTGCAGGTCGTGTACCTCGTGCTCGGCGCGCTCGGCTGGTACTGGTGGCTCCGGGGCGGCGCGGACCGGGGACGGCTCGTCGTGCACCGCACGCCGCGCGCGGCGTGGGTGGTCGGGCTGGTCGCCGCCGCGGCGACCACGGCGGCGCTCGTCGCCGTCCTCACCACCTGGACCGACTCCGCGGTGCCGTTCTGGGACGCCCTCACGACGTCGTCGAGCCTGCTCGCGCAGACGATGCTCGGGCGCAAGTGGATCGGCAACTGGTGGGTGTGGATCGCGACGGACGTCGTGCTCGTCGGGCTCTACGCGAGCCAGGGGCTGTGGCTTACCGCCGCGCTCTACGTCGGGTTCGTGGCGCTGTGCGTGCAGGGCCTGCGCGAGTGGTCGGCGGCCCGCCGCGACCCCGCCACCGAGGCGCCCGCCGGCACCGCCGAGCCGGGGGCCGTCGGCCCGGCCCTGGCCCCCGTGCCCGACGACGCGGAGCGGGCCCGGTGAGCGGGTTCGCCCACGGCCTCGTCATCGGCAAGTTCTACCCGCCGCACGCCGGCCACGTGCACCTCGTCCGCACCGCGCTCGCGCGCTGCGAGCGCGTCACCGTCCAGGTGCTCGCCTCGACGAGCGAGTCGATCCCCGCCGCGCTGCGCGCCGAGTGGCTGCGGGCCGAGGCGCCCAGGGCGCGCGTCGTGCACGGGCTCGACGACGCCCCCGTCGACTACGCGGACCCGCACGCGTGGGACGAGCACGTCAAGGTCATGCGCTCCCTCCTCGACCCGGACGACCCGCCGGTCGACGCGGTGCTCACGTCCGACCGGTACGGCGTCGAGCTCGCCCGTCGCTTCGACGCGACGTGGGTCCAGGTGGACCCCGACCGGCGGCACCTGCCCGTCTCCGGGTCGGCCGTGCGCGCCGACCCCGCCGCGCACTGGTGGGCGCTGCCCGCCCCGGTCCGGTCCTGGTACGTGCGGCGCGTCGTCGTGCTCGGGGCCGAGTCCACGGGCTCGACGACCCTCGCGACCGACCTCGCCGCCCACCTCGGACTCGATCCCGTGCTCGAGTTCGGGCGCGAGTGGTCCGAGGTCCGGCCCGGCGGCCTCGTCGCACCGTGGCACACCGCCGAGTTCGACCTCGTCGCGCGCGAGCAGGCCCGCCGCGAGGACGCCGCCGCCGCGACGGCACCCGTCCCGCTCCTCGTGTGCGACACCGACGTGCTCGCCACGACGCTGTGGCACGAGCGCTACGTGGGCCACCGCTCCCCGAGCGTCGAGGCGCTCGCCGCCGCCCGCCGCCCCGACCTCTACGTCCTCACCGGTGACGAGATCCCGTTCGTCCAGGACGGCCTGCGCGACGGCGAGCACATGCGCCACGCGATGCAGGACCGGTTCCGCGAGGTCCTCGCCGCGACCGGCCCGCGCCTCGACGACCCGGCCGACGTCGTGCAGCACCTCGGCCCCGCCGAGCTGCCGACGCCGGACGGGCAGCACCCCGGCGTCCCCTGGTTCGAGGTGCGCGGCGACCGGGCGAGCCGGCTCGCCCGGGCCCTGGCCGCCGTCGGGCCGCTGCTCGCGACCCCGCGCCACGTCGCCGACCCGCTCCCCCAGGCCGGCACCGACGCCTTCTGACCTCGTACGTCCTGTCGCGCCGGGCTGGGTCGGAGTTCCGGCCACGGACCTCCCCGCGCCCCGCGCACGTCGGTGGCAGGATCGGCCCGTGACCGATCTCGAGCACGTGTCCTCCGCGCCGACCCGGCCGCAGCCCGCGGGGCAGGCCGGCGGGCGCGACCCGTTCGCCCTGGGCGTCGACGACCTGTTCGGCACGCCCGTCGCCGAGGGGGGCCCCGGCGACGGCGCGACCCCGAGCGGTCTGCCGCTCGACGAGAAGCTGCGCCAGGCGTACTTCTGGGTCGTCAACCACGCGATCATCAGCCCGCACTACGACGTCGAGTTCGCGGCGCCCGGCGCGCGGGAGACGAGCTTTCGCCTCGGCGACTCGAAGGCGCTGCTCACCCTGCCGAGCGACCAGTCGTACTCGAGCTTCGTGCTGCTGCCGCTCCTGACCTTCGCCGTGCGCGGGCGGTGCCTGATGATCGGCGGGCCGGGCCGCGGGAAGACCGCGAGCGCCGTGCTCATGGGCGTCCTCGCGGGCTACCCCGTGCGCGACGTGCGCCGCGCGATGCAGCACGGGCACCCGCAGCTCACGGTGTCGGACCTGTTCGGCACGCCGCTGCCCAAGGACCTGGTGCAGGCGGACAGCCTCGCGGACGTGGACGTCGCGTGGCGGTCGTGGCTGGGCATGCGCGTGAAGATCGTCGACGAGTACAACCGCATCCCGACGCGCACGCAGTCGGCGCTGCTCACCGTGCTCGCGGACGGGTACGTCGAGGTCTACGACCAGGTGTACGAGACGGGCGACGCCGCCTGGTACCTCACGGCGAACGACGACGCGGGCGGCGGCACCTACCAGGTGGTCGACGCGCTGCGGGACCGCATCGACGTCGTCGTGCACGCGATGCCGTTCAACAACCGCTTCCTCGGCGACCTCGTCGCCCGCGCGGAGCGGCGCGTGCGCCCGGAGGAGAACGTGCCGCCGGAGATCGTGTTCGACGCCGCCGAGCACGACGCGCTGCACGCCGCGATCCTCGCCGTGCCGTTCCCCGAGCCGGTGCGCCGTCGCCTCGAGTTCTTCGCGAGCCAGCTCGAGGTGCTGGAGCGCGCAGGCTGGCAGTTCGAGTACCGCACCAAGGACACGGCGCGCGTCGCGGGCGTGGACCCGCACCTCGTGGCGACGGCGGACACGGGCCGCGACCGCCTGGGGGACGTGGGGGCGCAGACGCTCAACGGCCTGTCAGTACGCGCGCTCCAGTCGCTCGTCGCGTACGCGAAGGCGATGGCGTACTTCCGCGGGGACGCCGAGGTGGAGCTCGCCGACCTGCGCGCGGTGCTCCCGTTCGTCCTGCACGACAAGCTGCTCCCCGACCTCCGGTCGGCCCCGTTCGACGACCGCGAGCGCGAGCCGCTGCGCTCGGACCGCGTGTCCTGGATCCGCGACCTGTTCGACACGGCGTGCCGGCAGTACGACGCCGCCGGCCTCGACGACCAGGACGACGTCGGGGCGATCCTCGCGGACGTCGCGGCCGGGTTCGAAGGGCTGCCCGAGGCGGACGTGCTGCGCCGGCTCGCCCGGATCGAGCAGGTCCTCGCGTCGTGGGAGAAGCACGCCAAGCTCCACGGCCACGTGTACGAGGACGCGCTCGCGCTCAAGTACGCCCACCAGCGGTACACGAACTACCTCGCGTGGCTGCGCTGGAGCGGCTCGTGACCGGGGTCGCCACCGGACCAGCCCCGGGGCCGCGCGCGGTCGTGCCGGCCGCGTTCTCGTCCCGCGCGCTCGCCGCGCGCGAGCGCTACGACGCGGCGCTCGCCCGCGCCCTGGCGCTCGGCGCGGACCGGGACGTGCTCGCCGAGGCGGTGCGCGAGGCGGCCGTCGCGGCGGACCCCCTCACCGGTCCGCTCGGGGCCGACGCCTTCGCGGCGACGTGCGACGCGCTGCTCGACGCGGTCGCGCGGCTCGTCGCGGCGCGGCGCTGGCGCGTCGGCGGGCCGGAGCGGCACGCCGTCGTCGACCTGGTGCCGCGCCTGGGGCCGTGGCTCGCGGCGGCGCCCGCGGTCACGGTCGCGGCCGTCGTCGACGGCGCGCGTGCCGTCGGCGGCGGGCCGGGGTCGCGGGGGGACGTCGCCGGCTGGGCGGCGCGCGTCGTAGCCGCGGCCGAGGCGTCGCCCGCGGCGGGGCCGGGTGCTCCGGTGGCCGGCACCGTCCGGGGCGCGGTGCTCGTCGCCGCGTGGCGCAGCGGGCTCGTGCGCTACCGGGACGCGGCGCTCGACGCCGCGCGCTCGCTCCCGGCGCCGGTAGCGCAGGCCGCGCTCTCGCTCCCGACGACCGGCGCCGACGCGCGGACCGGTCCCGCCGGCCTGCGGGCCGTGCTCGACCGCCACGCCGCGGACCCGTGGTGGTGGCCCGCCGCCCCGACGGGCGACCAGCCCGCCGGCGCGAGGTGGGTCCGCCTGCCGGGTGCTCCCGGGCCCGCCCAGGTCCTGGGGCGGTTCGGCGGCTTCCGCGGGTTCGGGGGCCCGTGGCGGTCGCCCGCTCTGGTCGTGGGTGCCGACGCGCGCCACCCGGGCCTGCGCTGGGTGCTGCTCTCGACCGGCGACGGCCCGCCGGCCGACGACGCCGCCGCGACGGGCGACGAGACGGTCGAGTGGACGCTCGTCGCCGACGTCCACGGCGCGTTCGTCGCGCGCGCCCCCGGTGCCGGCGACCACGCCACGGGCACGGTCGCCCCGCCGGGGCCCGACGCCGCCGACCAGGGCCTCCACGGGTCGGACCACGGTCCCGCCGGCGGGCGTCCGGCCGCACCGGTCCCCGAGGACGTCCTGAGCGACGTGAGCGGCGCCGCGGTGGTCGAGACGCCGTCGGGTCGGCTCGCGCTGGTGAGCCGGACCGGCTCGTACGACGTCCTCCTCGTGCGGTGGCCCCGGTGAGCGCGCCGGCGCCGGACCGTCCCGGCGCGACGCCCGACCTCGGGGCGCTGCGCGAGCGGTGGCACGCCGCGTGGCCCGAGGCGCTCGCGGCCTGGGGGCGGTTCACGCGCCTGGGCGCCCCGACGCTGCACGGCCCCGGCACCGCCCCGGAGGGGGTCGGGTCGTTCGCGTGGTTCTCGACGACGCGCGTGAGCGTGCACGTGGACCTCGCCGAGGTCGTCGAGCTGGGCATCGAGGACCACGCGGTCGCGGTCCTCGCGCACGAGGTGGGGCACCACGTGCTCTCCCCGGGCGACCTCACGACGAGCGCGCTCCTCGTCGCGCGCACGCGCGCCGGGCTCGTGGACCAGGACCAGCTCGCGCCGCTCACCGCCAACCTGTGGAGCGACCTGCTCATCAACGACCGCCTCCAGCGCCGGGCCGGGATCGACCTCGCCGGGCTGTGGCGCGCGCTGGGGCCGGGGACGAGCACGGTCATGCAGACCGTGCTGCGCGCGGACGAGATCCTCTGGGGCCTGCCGCGCGGCGACCTCACCTCGTCCGACGTCCCGGTGGCCGAGCGCGAGGCGACGCTCGTGGCGCGGCTCGTGCGCGCCTACGCGGACGACCCGGTCGGCGGCGCCGCGGGGTTCGCCGCGCTGCTGCGCACGCTGCTCGCGTCGGAGGCGGGGTCGCTGGCGACCGCGAAGGACGCCCGGCGCCAGGCCCGACCCGAGCACGGAGACCGCGAGGCCCGCCGGCGCCACCTCCAGCGTCGGCGGTCCACGCTGCCCCAGGTGGTCTGCGGCCAGGACGAGGTGGCCGGGGCCGTCCCCGGCGGGCTCGCGACCGACCCGCGCGCCGTCGAGCCCGTGCGCCACCCCGCGCTCGACCCGCGCGTCGTCGGGGACCTCGGCCTGGGCGCCGACGACGACCCCCCGGCGCGACCGGACACCACGCAGCACACCACCGGGACGGGCGGCGAGGGCGCGCACGACACGACCGGCCAGGCCCTCGCGCCGGCGGACTACGACGCGACGCTCCGGCTGCTCGGGCTCACGACAGACGCCGCCGCGTCGGCCCGGCGCTGGTACCGCGAGCACGCCGCGCCCCTCCTCGTCCCGTTCCCCGTGCGCGAGCACGTGCGCGCCACGGAGCCGCTGCTCGGCGCGCACGAGCAGTGGGACGTGGGCGACGAGCTCGGCGAGGTGGACTGGACGGGGACGCTGCTGCGCTCGCCCGTCGTCGTGCCGGGGTTCACGACCGTGCGCCGGTCGGTCGACGACGACACGGGCGACGAGCCCGACCGCGTCCCCGTCGACCTCGACCTCTACCTCGACTCGTCCGGCTCCATGCCGGACCCCACGCGGCGGGTCGCACCGATCGCGCTCGCCGGGGCCGTGCTCGCGCTCTCGGCCCTGCGCGCCGGTGCCCGCGTGCAGGCGACGACGTGGAGCGGGCCGCAGCAGGTCGCCGGGACCGACGGGTTCGTGCGCGACGAGGACCGCGTGCTGGACGCGGTCGTCGCGCACTTCGGCGGCTCGACGTCGTTCCCCGTCCCGCTCCTGGAGCGCACGCACCTCGGCGACCCGGCCACGGGCGCCCCGCCGGCCCGCACGCGCCCGTGCCACGTCGCCGTCATCTCCGACGACGGCGTCGTCTCGATGTTCGACGACGTCGTCCGGATCCGGTGGGGCGCTCGCCCCGACACCGAGCTGGTCGCGCCGCACGAGGGCACCGCGGCGCGCGCCGTCGCGGCCGCCGGGGGCGGGGGCACGCTCGTGCTGGACGTCTCGGCCCAGGGCGCCGAGACGGTGCGGGAGCACGCGGTGGGCTACCAGGTCCACGCCGTGCAGACCCAGGAGGATCTCGTCGCGTTCGCCCGCGCCTTCGCACGCGAGCTGTGGGGCGCCTCGACCGGTGCTCCGGCAGGTGCACCGACCGCGAGCAGCCGACCGGAAGGAGCCCGCCGTGGCCGATGAACCCACCCGCCCCACGGTGGAGGGCCCCGCGCTCGCCGACGTCGTGCACCGCCTGGCCGACACGCCCCCGGACGTGCTGGACCACCCCGTGGTCGTGGCCGCCGCGCTCGTCGGCGACACCGCGGACCTCCTCGCCGGCGACGGCGCGGTCGGCGTGCTGCGCGGTCCGCAGCGTGCCGCCGTCGAGGCGCTGTGCACCCACGCCCCGTACGCCGCGCTCGCCGGGACGGTCTGCTGGCTCCTGCGCGACGAGCACCTGCGCGCCGCGCCCGCGTTCCGGGCCGCCGCGACGCCGGGCGCGCTCGTCCGGGTCGTCGAGCAGGCCGTGCCCGCCCTCGCGCTGCTGCGGACGCCGGACGACTGGCTGCACGCGCCCACGGCGCGCGAGGAGCTGGCCCGCGCCGTGCTGCGCGACCTCGGGCTGCGTCCGGCGGGCGAGAGCCCCGAGGTGGCCCAGGACCGGTGGACCGCCGTGAGCACGGCGGAGCAGCGCCGGATCGCGCGCGAGATGGCGCAGGAGGCGCGGCGGGCCGAGCAGCTCGCGCGCGAGCTCGCGGAGAGACGCGCCAAGGAGGCCGCCGCGCAGTACGCGAACTACTGACGAAGCTCCTGACGAGGACTCCATGACGACACCCGACGACGCCCCCGATCTCACGCTCGACGAGTACGCCCCCGGTTCGGCGGTCGCGCTCACCGACGCCGAGCGCTGGCCCATGCTCGACGACGCCGGCCGCACAGCGCTCGACGCGGTGCGGGACCACCCCGCCGCACCCACCTGGGTCCACGTCACCGGCGACCGGCTGCGCCCCGACGACCTGCCCGTGCTCGACGAGGTCGCGGCTCGCCTCGCCGCCGGCCGCCCCGACGCTGTGGCCGACACCCGCGCCGAGGACCGGGGCGCGCCGCCCGCCGCCGCGGACGGGCCACCCCTCGCACCGCCCGCGTGGGTGCGCGCGCTCGTCGACCGGGCGCACGCCGTGGTGCCGCGGTACCGCCGGGCGCGCGACCGCGGCGAGAGCCGGGCCGGGTGGCCGCTCACCGCGGTGCGCCCCGTCACGCGCGACGACTTGCGGCACGACGTGGCGTCGTTCGTCCCGGTGGACGTGCCGCTCGGCCGCGTGCTCGAGGGCACGAGCTCCGGCAGCACGGGCGCGGCGGTCCGCGTCCCGCTGCACCCCGTGGCCGTCGCGGCGGACCTCGTGCTGCTGCAGCACCTCGTCACCGACACGGCAGCAGGCGCCGGCGCGACGTGGGAGCCCGTCCCCGGCCGCCTGGGCCTGATGAACCTCGTCGACCAGCGCGAGGCGTTCACGTACGCGTCGGCGATGACCGGGTTCCGGCGCGGACCCGGCGTCGCCGCCCCGAGCATGGCGCGCGTGAACCTCGACCCCGGCGCCTGGACGCACCCCGGCGACCGCGCGGCGTTCCTCGCGGCGCAGGACCCGCAGGTGGTGTCGAGCTCGCCGCTGCCGCTCCTCGCGCTCGCGCGCCTCGTGGAGGAGCAGGGCCTCGCCCTGCACCCGGTCGCGCTCGTCAGCGGGGCCGCGCACCTGTCCGACGTCGCCCGCACGCGCCTGCGCGCCACCTGGGACGTCCCGGTGGTCGACCTCTACGGGCTCCGGGAGACCGGAGCCGTCGCGGCTCGCACCGACGCGGGGCCGTTCGTCGTCGTCGCGGGCCGGCGCGTCTGGGTCGAGGTCCTCGACGACCACGGGGGCCCGGTCCCCGACGGCGATCTCGGCGAGGTCGTCGTGACCGTCGACGAGAACCCGTACCTGCCGCTCCTGCGCTACCGCACCGGCGACCGTGCGCGGATCGTGCGGCGCGGGGAGCGGGTCGAGCTGCACGACCTCGAGGGCCGCTCCCCCGTGCGCTACCTGCGGCCCGACGGCGCGTGGGTGCCGTCCGTCGACGCCGCCCAGCACCTCCAGGCCCACGGCATGGCCGCGTGGCAGCTCCACCAGTCCGCCGACGGGAGCGTCGCGCTCGACGTCGTCCCCGATGCCCCGGGCGACGCCGGGGCCCGGGCCGCGCGGGCCGCGGGCGACGCCGTCGGGCACCTGCTGGGCCGCGGCGTCGTCGTGCGGGAGGTGAGCCCGGCCCGGCTCGGCGCCGGCCGCGCCCGCCGCTGGTCCAGCGACGTGCCCGGCGGCGCCGCGTGACGGCTCAGCCGAGCTGGCCCGCGGGGCGGTAGACGACCGAGGAGGCCCGGTTGTCGAACGTGCCCAGCGTCGAGCAGTGCGGCGTGCAGTTCTTCTTGGCTCCCGCGTAGTTGTAGGAGTCGTACAGGGTCACCCAGCAGCCCGCGTAGGTCGTCGCGGAGGTGACGACGTTGTTCATGAGCAGGTTCGCGAGGTTCGGGAAGCCGTAGGTCGAGCCGGTGTAGCACCCGTTGGTGCCCGACCCGTAGAGCACCTTGGAGGCGCCCTTGTAGTTGGCGTCGCGCCACAGCACGCCCAGGACGAGCGAGCTCGCCGCGGCGGCCGTCACACGCTCCGTCCCGGCGAGGCGGGGTGCGACCGAGGCCGAGGCGTTGAGCTCCGAGACGAGACCCTCGACCTGCGCGGGCGTCGCGTCGGCGAGCCGCGACGAGGCGACGTCGCCGCCCGAGACGAACTCGAGCGCCTCCTCGAGCGAGCCGAAGCACACCTCGGGCGCGGGCGGGAGCGTGTCGGGGTCCTGGCCGGGCAGGAGCGGCTGCGCCTCGACCGCACAGCTCTCGCCGGTCGAGACCTGGGCGTCGGCGGCGGGGTCGGCACCGCGGTCCCAGGTCACGACCCGCAGGTCCGGCTCCGACGCGAGGGCGGGCGCCGCGGCGGCGCTGAGGGCGAGTCCGGCGACGAGCGCGGCGGACAGGACGCGGAGCGAGGATCTGGTCATGGTTTCTCCTTCTGCGTGGGCCACGCCCCCGGGTTCGCACCCCGTGGACCTGCCGCGGGAAGGGGACTCCCACAGGACGGCCACGTCCTGTGACCCCGCCCGCATCGTAGAGCGTGCTGCCCCTGTTGTCTCCGGCTCCGGGCCGGTTCCGGCACTCGCCGCTGGGCAGGTCGGGCGGTCGTTGGTTACCGTGCTCGGGTGGTCTGTGTCCCACCAGGGCGAGACCGCTGGGAAGGACCCATCCACGAACCCTTCGCCGAACCGGCCCTGCCGGGGAGATGAGTGTCGATGAAGCACCGTTCTCTACCCGTGTCACTGACCGCTGCGGCCGCGAGCCTCGCCGTCGTCGCCGCGGCCGCCGCGCCTGCTGTCGCGGACCCGCCGCCCGACCCCGGGGACTCCCTCGGCGTGCAGTCGGGCGCGTCCCTCGCCCCGACCGACAAGGTCGCCCCGTCCCTCGCGAAGGCGACCGGCACCGTCACTGCGTTCGTCGAGCTCGACGCGCCGTCGGCGGTCGACCTCGCTGCGCAGGGCGCGAGCCCCGACGAGGTCGAGGCCAACGCGCAGGACGTCGCACAGCTCGCGGACGACGTCGTCCCGCAGCAGGCGACCGCCCGCAGCGCCGGCGCGCGCGACCCGCAGCAGGTGTCGGTGACGAGCACGCTCGTCGCGGGCGTCGTCGTCACGGGCGACGCGGCCCGGGTGCGCGAC
Organism: Cellulosimicrobium cellulans; assembly: GCF_042723955.1. GTDB lineage: Bacteria > Actinomycetota > Actinomycetes > Actinomycetales > Cellulomonadaceae > Cellulosimicrobium > Cellulosimicrobium cellulans_H. The sequence goes on from NZ_JBHXIC010000046.1 coordinate 16,136, forward strand.
CTCGCGCGCGACGCCTCCGTCGTCACGGTCTACCGGATCATCCCCAAGAAGCCGGCGAACAAGGGCACGGACGTGTTCACGCGGGCGCTCGAGACGTGGCAGAGCACGGGCCTCACCGGCGAGGGCGTGCGCATCGGGATCATCGACACGGGCATCGACTACACGCACAAGGCGTTCGGCGGCCCCGGCACGCAGGAAGCGTTCGACGAGGCCTACGGCGACCGCGGCACCGGCCCGGTCCCCGACGGAACGTTCGACGAGCTGAAGTACCTCGGCGGGCACGACTTCGCGGGCTACGACTACGACGCGAGCGGCACCGTCCCCGGCACGACGCTCGTGCCGACGCCGGACGAGAACCCGATCGACTCGCTCGACTCGGTCGGCTCCGGGCACGGCTCCCACGTGGCCGGCACGACCGCGGCGTACGGCGTCACGGCCGACGGCGAGACGTTCGACGGCGACTACTCCACGCTCACCGACATCTCCGACTGGCAGGTCGGCCCGGGCTCGGCGCCCGAGGCGGGCCTGTACGCGCTCAAGGTGTTCGGCGACCTCGGCGGCTCGACGGGCGTCGTCGTCGACGCGCTCGAGTGGGCGGCCGACCCGAACGGCGACGGCGACCTGTCCGACCGCCTCGACATCGTCAACCTCTCCCTGGGCTCCGACGGCTCCCCCGCGGACGACCCGGAGAACCTCTTCATCGACCAGCTCTCGCGCCTCGGCACGCTGTCCGTCATCGCCTCGGGCAACGCGGGCGACGTGACCGACGTCGGCGGCTCGCCCGGCAACGCGCGCACCGCGCTCACGGTCGCGAACTCGGTGGGCGACACCCAGACGTTCGACGCCGTGCGCGTCGACGCGCCGGAGTCGCTCGCGGGCGAGTACCCGGCCCAGAACTCCCAGGACTACGCGGGCGGCGCGGACGTGACCGCCCCGGTCGCGTTCGTCGCGGACGACTTCTCCGGCTGCGATCCGTTCACGCCCGAGCAGGCGGCGGCCGTCGACGGCAAGATCGCGTTCCTCTACTGGGACGACAACGACGCGACGCGCGCGTGCGGCAGCGCCGCGCGGTTCAACAACGCGGAGGCCGCGGGCGCGGTCGGCGTGCTGCTGTCGTCCGAGCTCCCGTCGTTCGTCGCGGGCATCGCGGGCAACGCCGGCATCCCCGGGGCCCAGCTCACCGCCGCGAGCCACGACGCGCTGCGCCCGGCGATCGAGGCCGGCGAGGTCACCATGACCATCGGCCCGTCGTTCGCGCTGTCGTCGTTCGTCTCGATCCCGGAGATCGGCGACACGCTCAACAGCGGCTCGTCGCGCGGCGTGCACGGCTCGCTCGGCGTCGCCAAGCCCGACGTCGCGGCCCCCGGCACGGGGATCGCCTCCGTCGCGTCCGGTCGCCTGGACGGCGCGAGCATCAAGTCCGGCACCTCGATGGCCACCCCGCACGTCGCGGGCATCGCGGCGCTCGTCAAGGAGGCCCACCCGGGCTGGGCGCCGGCCGAGGTCAAGGCGTCGGTCATGAACACCGCGACGCACGACGTCTTCACCGGGCCGTCGGGCACGGGGACCGCCTACGGCCCAGAGCGCGTGGGCTCCGGGCGCGTCGACGCCGTCGACGCGGTCGCGAACACGACGCTCGCGTACGCGTCGCAGGACTCCGACCAGGTGTCCGTGGCGTTCGGCGTGGTGCCGGTCGGCAAGGACACCGTGACCGTGCGCAAGACCGTGACCGTGCAGAACACGGGTGACGCCCCGAAGACGTACGCGACGAGCTTCGCGCAGTCGAGCACCGCCGGCGGCGCGTCCGTGTCGGTCGCCCCGGCGTCGGTCACCGTCCCCGCGGGGCAGCGCACGGTCGTGACCGTCACGCTCACCGCGGACCCGGCGACGCTCGCCAAGGAGCTCGACCCGACGTCGTCGGCCGACTCGGGCGTGGGCGTGCCGCGCGACTTCGTGTCGTCGGTCAGCGGTCGCGTCGTCCTCACCCCGACGGATGGCGGCGCCGCGCTGCGAGTCCCCGTCCAGGCGTCGCCGAAGCTCGTGAGCGACCTCTCCGGCAACGCCGTCGCCTTCCCCGGCTCGGCGACCACCGCCGACCTCGACCTCGACGGCCGCGGCGTGGCCTCGGGCGGCTGGTACTCGCTCGTCGCGCCGTTCGAGCTCAAGACGACGAGCCCGCGCCTCGAGGCGGACGCGGCGGTCGGTGCCTCGGCGTCGGCCATCGCGGCGGCCGACGTGCGCGCGGTCGGCTTCACGTCGACGGCGCCCCAGGTCGCCGCGGACGGCGGCGACCCCGCCGACGGCGTCATCGGCGTCGGCGTCGCGGTCGACGGCGAGTGGGCGAGCCTCGGCTCGGTCTCGATCCCGGCGGTCGAGGTGGACGTCGACTCCGACGGGTCGGCCGACTTCGAGGTCGCGGCGATCAAGTACAACAGCGAGACGGACCTCACCCTCGCGGCGACGTTCACGCTCAAGGACTGGACCGCGCCGGACGGCACCGACTACGAGGCCGGGGACAACGTCGACCTCCAGCCGATCAACTCGCTGTGGGGCGACGTCGACACCTCGGTGTTCGACAACAACGTCGTCGTGATCCCGGTGGGCATCGGGTCGCTCGGCATCGAGGAGGGTGACGTGCCGACCTTCCAGGTCCTCACGTACTCGCCGTACTCGCAGGCCGCCGACCAGCTCGTCGACGCGACCGAGACGTTCACGGGCGACCCGTACGACCCGGCCTACTGGTTCGACGGCGGCGACCAGCTCCTGTACATCGGGGCCGACGACACGTCGATCCCCGTGCACCGCTCGGAGGCCGCGGTCGAGGCCGGCAGCGGCAAGCTCCTGCTGCTCCACCTGCACAACGCGACGCCGACCAAGCGCTGGCAGACCGTGGACGTCACGACGTCCGCCGTCGTCGACGCGACGGTCACCGCCGAGGCGCGCTGCCTCGGCGGCAAGGCGCACGTCGCGGTCCGCGTGCTCAACGAGTCGGGCGCGAAGGCTGACGTCGTGGTGACCACGCCGCACGGCGAGAAGACGTTCCCGAACGTCAAGGACGGCAAGAACGCCTACCAGTCGTTCTCGTCGCGCTCCGCGTCGTTCGACGCCGGCTCCGTGACGGCGACCCTGACCGCCGAGATCGACGGCGAGGACGTCACGACGACCTACGACGCCGACTACGAGGCGCTGAGCTGCTCCTGAGCCGCTCACCGCACCGCGAGGGCCGTCACCCGTCCGGGTGGCGGCCCTCGCCGCGTCCGGGTGGCGGCCCTCGCCGCGTCCGGGGTCGTGCGGCCGCGACGGGCGCCGCCGGATACGCTCGCGACGTGAGCGACTTCCCCACCCCTGACACGTTCTTCGCCCTGCGCCCCGGCCCCGCCGCGGGGACGGGTCCCGCCGGGGGCCCCGGCCTGCGCCTGACCGTGCACGACCTGGGCGAGCTGGTCCTGCCCAGCGGCCGGCTCGAGGCGTCCGACCCGTTCACGCTGCTCGGCGAGGGCCTCGTCGTGCAGGTCGAGCCGGGCCGGTACCCCGTGCGCGTCACCGTCGCCGACGTCTCCGACGAGCAGGACGGCTCCCACCTGCGCGAGGCGTACCTGAGCGTCGTGCTCGCCGAGGGCGAGGTCGCCGCCGTCGAGCCGGTCGTCCCCGAGGGCGCCGACGGGCCGCCCGAGGCCGGTGCCGCGTTCGGCGTGCCCGTCGACGCGGGGACCGTCGCGTTCGCGGACGCGGACGCCGTCGCGCGGCTCATGCCGGACGGCGACTGGTACGACGAGGTGTTCGACGACGGCACGGACACGAGCTGGTTCGCGCTCACGGACTCGCCCGACCACCTGCGCGAGGGGTCGGCGAACATCCTTCTCCCGGGCGCCCGGGCCGGCGAGAACGTCGTGCTCTCCCACTCGGGCTGGGGCGACGGCTTCTACCCGCTCGTCCGCACCGTCGCCGCCGACGGCACGGTGCTCGGCCTGCACCTCGACCTCCTCGTCGCCCTCCCGGACGACGACGAGGACTGACGGTCGCGCCGAGCCCGGGACCGCTGCGGATCGGCGGGGGGGGCTGTGTGTGGGTGCCGGGGTAGGGGGGGGGGGGCGGGGGGGGCCGCCGCGCGGGCTGCGGGGGAGACCCCGAGGCCCCGGCCC
>NZ_JBHXIC010000046.1:20287-36959 GCF_042723955.1 Cellulosimicrobium cellulans
GCCCCCCACCGCGAACAACACCCCCACTCTCGTCGGCCGCGTCCGTGGTGTCTCAGCGACCGCCCCTCCGCGGCGGCCGTCGCTGAGGAGGGGTCCCGGGTTCGGCGTCGTGGCCGGGGGGCGGCAGCCTCGCGGGCTGCGGGTCAGACCCGGACGCCGAGGCCCTGGAGCTCCAGGACCAGGCCCTTGATCGCCGCGGCCGGCACCTGCCCGGCGTCGGACTCGACGAGCGACGCGACCGACGCCGGTACCTCGGCATCGGAGCACAGCACGAGCGGGGTGTCCGCCGAGGAGGTCGGCAGCCGGCCGTGCGAGCCCTTCACGTACGACGCGTCGAGCGGGACGGTGCTCATGGCGTACCGCAGGCCGACCTTCTTCTTCACGAGGTTGAGCCCCGCCTTCGCCTTGGCGAGCTTGTCCGCCGGGTCGAAGAACAGCTCGGCGGGGTCGTAGCCGGGCTTGCGGTGGATGTCGACGCCGCGCGCGTACTCCGGCGCGCGCGCGTCGTCGAGCCAGAAGTAGTACGTGAACCAGGCCCCGGGCTCCGCGACGACGACGAGGTCGCCGGAGCGCTCGTGGTCGAGCCCGTACCGCGCCTGCGCCTCGCGGTCGAGCACCTCGTCGACCCCGGGGATCCCCCGCAGCAGGTCGGTGACGCGCCGCTGGAGCGCGGGGTCGTGCTGTTCGCCCAGGTAGACGTGCGCGACCTGGTGGTCGGCGACCGCGAACGCGCGCGACGTCCACGGGTCGAGCTGCTCCTTGCCGTCCTGCACGTAGACCTCGAGCAGGCCCTCGCGGCGCAGGATGCGGTTGAGGTGCACGGGCCGATCGGCGTCCGCGATCCCGTACTCGGAGACCACGAGGACGGTCACGCCCTGGTTCGCGGCGTCGTCGAGCAGCGGCGCGAGGGTCGCGTCCAACTCCGCCGCGGCGGCGTCGGCCTGCGGGGACGTCGGCCCGAACCGCTGGAGGTCGTAGTCGAGGTGCGGGACGTACGCCATCGTGAGGTCCGGGGCGTGCGTGCGCAGCACGTGCCGCGTCGCGTCGACGATCCACCGCGAGGACGAGATGTCGGCCGTCGGGCCCCAGTAGGTGAACAGCGGGAACTCGCCGAACCGGCCCACGAGGTCGTCGTGCAGCGCCGGGGGGCGCACGTACGCGTCGGGGGACTTGCGGCCGTCGGCGTGGTAGATCGGGCGCGGCGTGACGGTGACGTCCGTCGACATGCCCATCGCGTACCACCAGCAGACGTTCGCCGACGAGTAGTCGCGGTGCGCGCCGCGCGCCGCCTCCCAGATGTTCTCGCCCTCGACGAGCCGGTTGTGCTGGCGCCAGAGGAACACGTCGCCGAGCTCGCGGAAGTACCAGCCGTTCCCGACGATCCCGTGCTGCGACGGGCTGAGCCCCGTCGTCATCGTGGCCTGGACGCTGCACGTCACCGCGGGCAGGACCGTCGCGAGCTCGGACTGCCAGCCGTTCGCGGCGAGCTGGCGCAGGCGCGGCATGTGCGCGAGCGCGGTCGAGGTGAGCCCGACGACGTCGAGCAGCAGCACGGGCTTCATGCGGTCCTCCTGGTGGTGAGGTCGGTGTCGGCGGTGAGGTGGGTGGTGGCCCAGCGGAGCTCGGCCGCGATGCCAGCGACGAGCGAGTCGGTCGCCGCGCCCTCCGGGAGCACCGCCCACGTGTACGTCTCGACGTCGAGGTGCGCCTCGTCGCCGTGCGGGGCCGAGCGGACGGCGTCGACGGCGTCGCGCAGGACGTCGGTCGTCGCGGCCAGCGGCGCGGCGGGCTCGTGGTGCAGCGGCACGTGGAAGTGCACGCGCCACGGCCCCTCCCCCGGCAGCCGGTGCCCGACGGCGTCCCCCGGCCCGGGCGCCGGCCCGTCGCCCAGGGCGTCGGGCAGGTCGTCGGCGGCGAGCACGTCACCCGACGCCGTGAGCTCGCGCACCTGGTGGATATAGCGCTTCTCGGCGAACGCGCCGACGGCCGCGCGCGCTGCCGGGTCGGACGGGTCGTCGACGTGCAGCGCGGCCGAGGCCTGCACCTTGACGACGCGCAGCCCGGCGTCGGTGATGCCCCGCACCGTGGCGGACGTCCCCGCACGCCGGTCCGCGAAGGACACCGCGAGGTGGCACGTGTCGAGGCAGACGCCGACGTGCTCGGGGTCGATCCGCCGCTCGTCCGGGACCTCGGGCACCGTGCGTGCCGCGAGCCAGGCGACGACGTCGTCCACCGTGTCCAGCACGCAGCCGGGCTCCGGCTCGACCGCGACGCGCACGACCTTCCCCGTCCGCTCGCGCAGGTCGCGCAGCCCCGCGCCCAGGGCGACGAACGCGCGGGTCGCCGCCTCGTCGTCGGCCGCGGACCACGGCTCGCGCCACGCGAGCGGGAGGGTCGAGATCGAGCCCGCCGCGCGGTCGGGCAGGAGGTCGGCCAGGACCTCGGCGCACTCGAGCGTGTACGCGAGCCGCTCGGGCTGCGCCCACGTGGGCGTGTAGACGTCGAGCTTGACGACGTCCGCGTGGAACCCGCCGTACGGGAACGCGTTGAGCGTGTGGACCTGGAGACCCTGCTCGTCGAGGACGGCGCGCAGCCACGCCCGGTCCGCGGGCGACCCGGCGAGCCGGTGCGCGAGCGTCGCGGGCATCCAGAGCCCGACCCCGAGGACGTCGAGCCCCGCGGCCGCGCGGACGGGGCCCGCGTAGGTCACGAGCTGCTCGACGACCCCGTCGAGGTCCTCGGCGGGGTGGACGTTGGTGCAGTACGACAACAGCATGGTGGTGGTGCCCTTCCGAGACGGCCCGCTACGCCCGCACGCCGCGCAGCACGGACGAGCCCTCGAACTCGACGCCGGGCGTCGGCAGGTCGCCCTCGACGAAGCCGGGCACCGGGTCGAGCACGAGGTTGCCGGACTGCCCGTAGAACTCGACCGGGTTGCGCCACAGCACCATGTCCACGTCGTCCTCGGTGAACCCGGCGGCGAGCATCGCGCGACCGGTCTTGAGCGTCTTGAGCGGGTCGGAGCGCCCCCAGTCCGCCGCGGAGTTGACGATCATCCGGTCGGTGCCGTGCTCCTGGAGGATCGCGACCATGCGGTCCTCGTCCATCTTGGTGTCCGGGTAGATGGAGAACCCGGCCCACGCCCCGGCGTCGAGCACGAGCGCCACGTTCGTCTCGTTGAGGTGGTCGACGAGCACGTGCTCGGACGGCACCCCGGACTCGCGCACGACGTCGAGCGTCCGGCGCGTGCCCGCGAGCTTGTCGCGGTGCGGCGTGTGCACGAGGACCGGCAGCTCGACGTCGCGCGCCATCTGGAGCTGGCGGGAGAACACCTCGTCCTCCTCGGGCGTCATCGAGTCGTACCCGACCTCGCCGACGGCCACGACGCCGTCCTTGAGCAGGTAGCGCGGGATCTCGTCGAGCACCTCGCGGCAGCGCGCGTCGTTCGCCTCCTTGGGGTTGAGGGCGATCGTCGCGTGGTGCCGGATGCCGAACTGCGCCGCCCGGAACCGCTCCCAGCCCAGGAGGGCGTCGAAGTAGTCGAGGAACGACCCCACGTTCGTGCGCGGCTGACCGAGCCAGAACGCCGGCTCGACGAGCGCGCGCACACCTGCGGCGTACAGCGCCTCGTAGTCGTCCGTCGTGCGGCTGGTCATGTGGATGTGGGGGTCGAAGATGCGCATCAGGCGGTCCTCCCGGTGGTGACGTCAGGTGCGAGGCGGGCGACGTCGTCGGGCACGACACGGCCCGCGGCGCGGCGCTCGGCGGCGAAGTCGCGCGCCATGCGGGCGAGCTCGTCGTCCCCGCGGTCGTCGAGGCCGGCGACGGCGTCGAGGCTCACGCCCATGAACACGAGCTTGAGGACGGCGTGCCGCCACGCGTGCTGGTCGAGGTGCGCGGCCGCGAACGGCCCGACCGCCGCGGCGACGAGGCTCTGGTCGTTGGTGCGCAGCGCGTCGGCGGCGAGGTCGCGCCCGACGGCGACGACCGAGGCCGCGGAGTCGCCCGTGAGCGCCCCGCGCTCGGTGAGCGCGTCGAGCCCGCGCAGGACGCCGCGCCGCTCGGCGGTGTCGCCGTGCTGGTACAGGTCGGCGAGGCGCGCGGCCAGCGCGGCGTCGGAACCGCGGCGTCCGACGGCCTCGGCGAGGGCGACCACGAGGGCGGCGCGCGCGCCGTCGTCGACCGTGCCGTGGACGATGCCGGCGGGGTCGGTCTCGGGGTGGACGGGTGTGCGGCCGACCTTGCGACCGGCGAGCGCGAACGCGCGCGAGACGGCCGCGGGGTCCTGCTCGACGGCGGCGCGCGCCTCGGCGAGCCAGCGCTCGCCCTCGGTGGTCGCGCCGTCCTGGGCCGCGGGGGCGGCGGGGGCTGGCTCGGTCATGGCACCTCCTGGGGGTGGTCGGAGACGGGTGGTTCCTGGTCGGGCGCGGGCACCGCGGAGCGTCGGTCCCAGGCGTGCTTCAGCGCTGTCATGCTGCGGTGCGCGAGGCCGGGGGCGTCGTACGAGTGGCGGGGCAGCTCGACCGCGGCGACGCCCGTGTACCCGACGTCGGCGAGGGTCGCGAGCACGAGCGGCAGGTCGATCTCGCCCTCGCCGAACGGGCGGTGCTCGTGGTGCGTGCGCGGCATGTCGTCGAGCTGCACGTTCGCGAGGTACGGGGCGGCGGCGCGCAGCGCACCCACGACGCCGTCGGGCTCCACGACGAGGCAGTGGCCCACGTCGACGGTCACGCCCAGGTCGGCCAGGTCCCCCGCGCCACCGCCGAGCTCGTCGCGCAGCCGCAGCGCGTCGCCGACGGTCTCGACGAGCATCCCCGGCTCGGGCTCGAGCGAGAGCCGCACGCCGTGGTCGCGGGCGTGCTCGACGAGGCCGGGCAGGCGGTCGCGCAGGAGCGACCAGCCCTCGGCCGGGGACGCGCCGTCGGGCAGGACGCCGGAGAAGAAGGACACGCACTCGGCGTCGAGCGCGGCCGCGATCTCGACCGCGCGGCGCAGGAAGCGCAGCCGGGCGTCGGCCTCGGCGTCCACGAGCGTCGGCCGGTGCTTGCGGTACGGGTCGAGCAGGAACCGCGTGCCCGTCTCGACGACGACGCGCATCCCCGCGCCGCCGTGCAGCGCGGCGAGGCGCGCGCGCAGCGCGTCGACCTCCGCCCGCCACCCGTCCGCGAACGGGTCCAGGTGCGGGAAGCCGAGCGTGAGCGCGACCGCGCCGTACCCCTCGTGCTCCAGCACGTCGAGCGTGACGTCGAGCGGGTGGTCCGTGAAGCCGTTGGTGCCGTACCCGAGCGTGAAGGGCATCCCCTGCCGGAACTCGTGCGCGCTCACGTCTCGCTCATCTCGGCGCGCCCGCGACCACCCCGACGCAGGAGCCGGCCCGCGACCTCGACGCCCGCGAGCACGCCCACCGACGCGAGGCTCCCGCCGCGCGCCGCCCACGCCGCCTGGAGCGGCAGCATCGCGCGGATCCCGGACTTCGTCGCCGCGAAGGCGTTGCCCGCGGACGGCGTGATCGCGGCGTCCACCTGACGAGGCAGCGCTGTCGCGAGGTACGCACCGGCCGCGACGACCCCGGCGACGGCTGTCGCCACGCGGGTCGCGCGGCCCGGGCCGGCCCCACGACCACGGCTCAGCGCCCCGACGCCCACGACCGCCCCGCCGACCGCGGTGGCGGCCGCCACGCCGGCGGCGAGGGACGACGTCGTGCCGTGCACCTCGCCGCGCGACACGAACGTCACGCCCGCGGTGTGCACCGCCATCCCCGCCGCGGCGGGCAGCGCGGCGCGCAGGTGCCCCACGCCCGCGCCCAGCAGGACGTCGAGCCCGCGGCACGCGGCCATGACGACGGGACCGACCGCGTGCTCCTTGGCGACCGTGTCGTACGTCCAGACGCTCGCGGCGAGCGGGACGGCGACGGCGAGCGCGCGCGCTCCCCCGCCTGCGGCGGCCAGACCGACGCCCGCGGCCGTGAGCCCCACAGCGACCCGCAGCGCGCGGCCCTCGGAGATGCGACCGGACGGGATCGGCCGCTCGGGCCGCTCGACGGCGTCGAGGTCCCGGTCGGCGTAGTCGTTGAGCGCCATGCCGCCCGCGTACAGGCACGCGGACGCGAGCGGGAGCAGCGCACGGCGCGGTGTGAGCGCGTGACCGGCGGCGGCAGCGCCCGCAAGGGTGTCACCGACCACCGAGAGGACCGCGGGGGCGCGGACGAGGTCCAGGTGGTCGTGGAGGGAGCCGGTCACGGCCGGTCGGCCGGTGCGGCACCGACGCGGGTCGCCGCCTCGCGGACCCAGTCCGCGAGCGCGACGGTCTGCGCCGCGAAGTCGTGCACGTCGCTCCCCCACGGGTCCTTGAAGAAGAACCCGAGCTCGGGGACCGGACCCCCGTACCCGGCGGCGTCGGCGAGCGCGAGCAGGCGCGCGAGGTCGAGCACGAGCGGCGCCGCGAGCATCGAGTCGTAGGCCGACCACGTGGTCTGGAGCGTGAGGCGCGAGCCGAGGAAGCCCTCGACGTGCACGTGGTCCCACGCGACCTTGATGTCGCCGAGGTCCGGCACGTTGTCGATGTGCAGCGGGGTGACCTGGCTGCCCGTGAGGTCCTGGAGGCCTCGGGACTTGGACACGAGCTTGCTCTGCACGGCCTCCGGGTCGGCGAGGGTCGCGCCGTCGCCGCCGCCGAGCAGGTTGGCCCCGGCCCAGGACAGGACGCGCAGGCCGCGCGCCGCGAAGGCGGGCGCGAGGATCGTGCGCAGCCACGTCTGGCCGGTCTTGCCGTCCTGGCCCGCGACAGGGACGCCACGCTCGGCGGCGAGCTCGAGGAGCACCGGCAGGTGCATGCTCGCCGACGGCGTGAACTCCGCGAAGGGGGCGCCCGCGAGCAGGGCGGCGTACGCGGTCACCGAGCTCGGCGGGAGCACGGCGCGCTCCGGGTCCGCGAGCGCGGCGCGCAGGAGCTCCCGGTCGGAGAGCTCGGGGCCCGGCTCGGGCAGGGGCTCCGTCGACACGAGGTCGACCACGACGACGCGTGCGAGCCCGTGCCGCTCGCGGAAGTCGACGATGTCCGCGGCCAGGCGCTCCGCGGCGGCCTGCTGCGACTCGCGCGGCGCCCCCTCGGCAGGGTGGGCGGTGTAGCCGGGCCGGACCTCGGCGTCGGCCCGCTCCAGCGCGGCGTGCGCGGCGGTGAGCAGGCGCGGGGCGATCATCCCGGCCTCGACGAGCTGCTCGGCGTGCTTGACCATCGAGACGTCGGAGATGTCGTGGCCGCCCACGACGAGGTCGCCGAACGCCGGGAGCGGGGCCGACGCGAAGGGCTCGGAGACCGTGACGCACCCCGTCGGCGCGGCACGCCCGTCCGCGATGGCGGCGAGGCCGAGGGTCGCGGTGGTCGCGACGGAGCCGCGGGCGCCGACGAGCCAGAGCCCCGTGCGCGCGTCCGGAGCCGGGCGGTCTGACGAGCTGTCAGAAGCGAAGTGGTGCATCGTTGCTCCCGTTCCCGTCGGCGGGCGCCGGAGCGCCGCCGAGCACGACGACGATGGCCTCCCTGCCATCGTCGGACCGCGCGCCCGGACGAGGGCGTGTGGACGCTCTCCGACCCGGTGGACGCCCGGTCTGCTGCGACCCTAGTCACACTTTTGTCGAGGGTCAATCAAAAGCGTGGCGACTTTCGCGAGGCGCGACGCTTGCAGCGTGCAAAAGCGTACGTCAAACACGACCGGGCGGTCGCCATCGCTCGGATGACGACCGCCCGGCCGCGTTCGGTGGATCCGGTCAGCCGGCGGGCGCGAAGTCGAGCTGGTCGTCGACCACGGCCACGACCGACCACACGTTGCCGTCGGCGTCGGACAGCTCGTACGCGGGCAGGAGCACCGCCGCGCCGTCGGGCTGGTACTGCACCGCGAGGCCGAGGCGGGCGTCCGTGATCGTCACGTCCGTGACGGGCCACGCGAACCGCGCGCCCTCGCCGACCGTCGGCGGCACGGTCGGCGCCTCCGGCTCGGCGGGCGCGATCTCGGGCACGAGCTCGGCGGCCGCTCCCTCGCGAGCCAGGGCGATCATGCCGCCCCCGCCGAACCGCGGGTCGCCCAGGCGGTCCACCGCCTCGGCGGGGCTCACGACGTCGTAGGAGCCGATCGCGACGCGCGGAGCGAGGCCCCCGTACAGCGACGCGAGTCCTGAGCCGGAGTACGTGGCGCTCCACTGCGTCCCGGTGCGCTGCCCCTCGACCACCTCGTACGCGGTCACGGTCGTCGCCCGCGGCGCGCCCTGGTCGGCCGGCTGCTCCTCCGCCACCACCTCGTACCCGGCAGGGTCCAGACCGAGAGACCCGAGCACGTCACGGAGCGCGTCGACGGCGTCCGCACCGCTCGGGGGCGCGCCGTGGTCGGACTCCTCGCACGCCCCCGGCTCGGCGCCGGAGCTCCCCGAGCCCTCGTCGCCCTCGGCCGGCATCGGCGTCACGACGACGCACCCCCACGGGTCCTTCGTCGGGTCGTTGAAGCTCACGCTCGCGAGCCCGTCGGGCTGGAGCGAGACCGTCGGGCCGGTCCAGTCGGCCGACCCCACGACGTACGACCCGTAGTCCTCGCGGACCTCGCCGGTGACGCCGAGCACCTCCGCGATCCGGCTCGCCGTCTCCTGCGAGAACACGCCCGCCGCGTCGTAGGCCCACGCGTCGGCGCTCGCACCCTGCGTGGGGAGCCCCTCCTGGTGGAACACCGTGCGCCCGCCCCAGAGCCCGGGGAACGCCATGTCTGCCGTCGCGCGCGACCCGGCGGCGAGGCTCTCCGGGGCGACCGCCCCGCCGGCGGCGTCTCCCGCGGCGGGCGCGTCGGCGGCTCCGAGCTGGATCGGCGCGAGCGCGGTGGACTCCGCCGCCGAGTCCCCCGCAGGAGACGCCCCCACCGCTCCGGCGCCGAGCGCGTAGCCGCCCGCCCCGATGACGAGCACCCCCGCCACCGCGGCGGCGACCTGGAGCGGGGCCCGTCGGCGCAGGCGGCGGGCGCGACGCTCGGCGAGCTCGTCGACGAGCGTCGCCGTCGGGCCCGCGGACCCGGAGAGCGGGGTCCTGTCGGGCGAACCGGCCGCCGCTCCGCCCGCGAACGCCTCGGGGACGCGGTCGCGGACCGCGGCCTCCAGGGCGTCGGTGTCCGGCGCGGCGCTCGCTGCCGGGTCCGCGGCGCGGAGGCGCTCGAGGTCGGCGTCGTCGGGCTGGTCGGGGGTTCGGGTGGTCATGTCGCCCTCCAGGTACTGCGGGGCCGTGCCGCGGGGGGGCCGCGGCCGGTCGGGTCTACCCGTGATGTGTGCTCAGGCGCCCGACTCTTGCGCGAGGGCCGACTGCTCCGCCCAGGCGGCGCGCAGCCGCGCCCGCGCCCGCGAGAGCGCGGCGTCGGCACCCCCGCGCGACGTGCCGAGGACCGCCGCCAGGTCGTCGCCGCCCAGGCCCTCCCAGGCGTGCAGGAGGAGGATGCGCCGGTCGCGGACCGACAGCGCGCCCAGCGCGCGCCGGACCTCGTCGTCCTGCACGACGACGTGCTCGACGTCCGCGCCCTCGTCACCACGGTCCGGCACCTCCGCGACCGGCACCGCCCGCGCCTTGCGCCGATGGTTGGCGAGGACGAAGCCCGCGGTGCGGTACAGCCAGGGGAGCTCGGCGCCGTCGGGCACGTCCTCGCGGCGCCGCCAGGCCGTCGCGAGGACCTCGGCCGTGAGGTCGTCGGCGTCGGGCCCCACGGACCCGGCGGCGCTCGGCAGCCTGCGGCGGAAGTAGCGGTAGAGCGGCGTCGCGTGCGCGGCGAAGAGCGCGGCGAACCAGGCCTCGTCGTGGACGGCGGCCTCGACGGTCTCGTCACTGCCCTCGTCGGTCGTCACGGCGGCTCCTCGTCGGCGGGGCGGGCTGTCAACCGCTCTGTGTCCCGGGTGGACCGTTCCTTGCACGGCGCGTCCTTCACCCGAACCTCACCCGCGACGGCACCGATCCTGCCATCGCCCAGCACCTACGCTGTGGGGCATGACGACCACGGAGCCGGCCGACCCGCCGCCTCACCACGCGGGCGGTCGACGACGTCGGCACTGGGCGTCCTGGCTGGGCTGGGGCCTGATCCTGCTGGCCGTGCTGCTCGTGGCGTGCGTCGCGCTGCTCGCCCGCGACGCCCTCGCCGCGCGCGACGCGCTGACCCGCGCGCTCGACGAGGTCCCCGCGGCAGAGGAGGCGCTGCGGGCCGGGGACGTGGACACCGCTGACGCCGTCCTGGAGCGGGTCCAGCCGTTCACCGCGACGGCGCGCGCGAGCACCGACGGCCCGCTGTGGTCCCTCGCCGCGCACCTCCCCGTGTACGGCCAGGACGTCCGGGCGTTCTCCGCCGCGGCCGCGACCGTGGACGACCTCGCAGCCGTGGTGCTGCCGTCGCTCACGCAGGCGCTCGCTGCGGTCGAGGGCGACAGCCTGACGATCGCGGACGGCGGCGTCGACCTCGCGCCGCTCGTCGACGCCGCGCCGGCCGTCGCGCGCGCCGCGGACGTGTTCGACGACATCGACGCCCGGCTCGCCCGCGTCGACCCCGACGCGCTGCACCAGGAGATCGCGGAGCCGTACGCGACGCTCGTCGCCCGGACGGACGACCTGCGCCCCGTCGTGCGCACCGCCGACCGTCTCACCACGCTCGGCCCGGCCATGCTCGGTGCCGACGGGCCGCGCCGATACCTCGTGGTCTCGTCGAACAACGCCGAGCTGCGCGCGGGCGGCGGCATCCCCGGGGCGCTCGCCGTCCTCACGGTCGACGGTGGCGCCGTCTCGCTGGAGCGCCAGGCCTCGACGGCCGACGTCCCGCCGTTCGCCGAGCCCGTCCTTCCCTTGGACCCCGGGGTCGAGCAGCTCTTCACCGACCGCGTGGGCCGGTACGTGCAGGACACCCCGCTCACGCCCGACTTCCCGACCACCGCGGAGCTCACGGCGGCCATGTGGGAGCAGTCCCAGGGCGAGACCCTCGACGGTGTGGCCGCGATCGACCCCGTCGCGCTGTCCTACCTCCTGGAGGCCACCGGGGGGATCGACGTGCCGTTCGGCGAGGGTTCCGTCGCGCTCGACGCGGGCAACCTCGTCCAGGTCCTCCTGTCGGACGCCTACGCCCGGCTCGAGCCCGGGGAGCAGACGGACGCCTTCTTCGCCTCCGTCGCGTCGACCGTCCTCGAGACGTTCCTCGGCGGCGCCGCGGACCCCGGCGTCGCGCGCGACGCCCTCGCCCGGGGCGCGGCCGAGCACCGCGTGCTCCTGTGGTCCGCGCACCCGGACGAGCAGGAGCGGCTGGCGGGGACCGTCGTCGCGGGAGACCTCGACACGGCCGACCGCGCGGCGAGCTCGGTCGGTGTGTTCCTCAACGACGCCACGGGCGGCAAGATGAGCTACTACCTCGCCTCGGACGTCCGCCTCTCCGGCAGCGCGTGCACGGACGGCGGACGGGTCGACACGTTCCGCGCCGTGCTCGCGTCCACCGCACCCGCCGACGCCGGGACGAGCCTGCCGTGGTACGTCACGGGCGGCGGGATCTCGGGTGTCACGCCCGGTAACGTCCGCACGATCGTCGTGCTCTACCCGCCTCGCGACGGGGTCGTCGGCACGGTCCGGGTGGGCGAGGAGCCGAGCGGCGCGCTCGTCGCCGACGTGGCCGGGCGGCGCGCGGCCTCGTTCCCGGTGGAGCTCGCGCCCGGCCAGAGCGCCACCGTGACGTTCACCGTGACGGCGCCCGCCGAGGGCCCGGGGACCGTGGGACCGGACGGCACGATCGACCTGTGGACCACGCCGACCGTCTCGGAGCCCGGGCTCGCGGTCGTGCCCGTCGCCGCGTGCGGCTGAGCCTCGCCGAACCGCCACGAGAGGTCGACGCGAAGAGCGCGATCACGGCGGGATAACGATGGCCCCGGCGGACCACAATTCACCCGGACGACCGTCCAGTTCGAGGTCGGATCCTCGCTATTCTGGGCGCCTGTCGCTCGACCCGTGCCACCGGCCCGTGACGCCTCGTGCATCACGGACCGCACTCCGGGGCTCTCTGTGTACCGGAACTCCACAATCCCTGAACCGAGACGGGTGAAGAAGCCATGCGTACCTCGAAGGGTCTGCGCAGCACGGGACGGGCGGTGCTCGTCGGAGCGCTCTCCGCGGTCGCCGCGCTCCTGACCGTCCCCGTCGTCGCGACGTCCGCGAGCGCGGCCACGACCGACCCCGAGACCTACGTCCCGGAGATCACGGTGGCCTCGCCGGTCTGTGACGGCGACGTCCCCTACCTCGAGTACGTCTTCGAGCTCCCCGAGGACTACGAGAACGACGAGGCGAACCCGCTCTCGATCACCTGGGTCAACCCCGACGGCGAGGACGTCGTCCAGACCGGGCTGCCGCTCTCGGGACGCGTCCTGTGGCCCGGTGCCGAGGTCGACGGCGCGGGCAACCCGGTCGACTGGCCCGGCTGGAGCCTCGTGGACGGCGAGTGGGTCGTCGGCGACGAGTTCGACTGGGTCCGCGCCGGCGTGACGGTGGTCTTCGAGGTCAACCCGACGGCCGAGACCGTCGTGGCCTACCCGCCGTCGACCCCCGAGTGCGCGACGAACCCGCCCGGGACGCCCGAGCCGACGATCAAGGTCGACGTGCTCACGCCCGTCTGCGTCGAGGGCGTCTCCTACCTCGACTACGGCGTCTCGGTCACCGGCACGCCGAACACGACGGCGACGCTGACGTGGCACAACCCGGACGGCGAGGACGAGGTCATGGCCGACCTGCCCCTCAGCGGACGGGTCCTGTGGCCCGGTGCGTATCCCGAGCGATTCGTCGACCTGCCGGCCGACGAGGGCTGGGAGCTCGTGAACAACATGTGGATCAACACCGCGACCCACGGCTGGGCCACGGGCACCGTGGACGTGACGTTCGCCGTGAACCCCGAGGTGACGGTCCCCGTGACGTACCCGCAGGACACGAGCAACTGCTTCCCCGGCGTGACGACGGTCGACAACCCCGTCGCGGGCAGCCAGAACCCGACGCTCGCGGAGACCGGCGCGACGGTCGGCCTGTACGCCGCGATCGCGGCGGGGCTCGCCGTGGTCGGCGCGGCGATCGTCCTGCTGACGCGCCGGACCCGCAAGGGCTGACCGCCGCACCGCACGCACGACGAAGGCCTCGCACCCGCAAGGGTGCGAGGCCTTCGTCCGTCGGGGTCTCCGCCCGGGCGACCGGACGAGGACGGATGGTCCGTCAGGCGGCCGCCCAGCCGCCGGCCGCCAGGCGCGACTCCAGGCCCTCGAAGGCCCAGCGGTCGACGACGAGCACCGCGCCGCCGGGGGCGTCCGGGACGTACCACTGGAGCTGCTCGACGGTGCGTACCTCCGCGCCGGAGGCGTCGACGCACGAGAGCGTCCAGCGCGCCAGGGTGGCGGGCGTGCCGGCGACCTCGACCTCCGACTCCGACGCCTCCCCGACCGCGCGGGCGGCGAGCTCGTCGGTGCCCGGGCACGTGGCGCCGTCGGGCACGTGGGCCGCGGCCGGGTCGACGCCGTCGAGGCCCGCGCCGGTGAGGATCTCGAAGCTGGGGCAGGCCGCGTCCTCGGGGCACCCGCCCGAACGGACCTGCGTGACGCCGTCGGCGGGCTGGAGCACGGACCAGTACTCGGCGGCCGGGAGCTGCAGGGGGCCGACCGGGACCTTGCCCTCGTCGACGTGGGCGCCGTGCGCGCCGTGGTCCTCGGCCGTGGCCGGGCCCGAGCCCCCGTCGGCGGTCGCGTCGGGCTCGGAGGCCCCCGAGCACCCGGCCAGGAGCACGCCGCCGAGCGCGACGACCGCCAGGGAGCGGGAGATACGGGTCGTTCGATGGTGCACGTGCACGATGGTCGCCTTTCACGGTCGGAGGTCCCCGCAGCCCACTGGGGGGAGCTGCGGAGACCTCGTCGGTTCTTGTCACGCTAGCGAGCGCGAACGCGGGTGGAGATGCGTGAGACCCACACGATGGCGGCTCGCGGGTACGGGATTCCCCGTACCCGCGGGCCACCGAGGCGGGACCTCGTCAGGGACGTCGGTGGTGCGTCAGCACGCGCCGCCGTCGGCCCACGGACCCCACGCCGAGGCACCGGGCGTGTCGTTCTGGGTCCAGTAGCGCGCCGTCCACACGTGGCCGCCGTGGCTCACGGCCGCACCCCCCGTGTAGACCGTGCCCGCGGCCCAGGCCGGTGCGGTGCACGGACCGGTGCCGGTGCCCGGCCCGCCCGGTCCCTCGCCGCCCCCGGAGCCCGGGAGGTCGACGACGGTCACGCCGCGCGGGTGGTCGTACGTCGTCGCGTAGTCCACCCCGTCGACCGTGACGATCACGTTGGAGAACTGGGCGACCGGCATCGACCACTTGAGCTGGTTCGTGATCGAGCCGCCGGCCGGGATGCCCCCGGCCGGGACCGTGAACTGCACGGTGTGGAAGTCGCCGTCGAGGCCACCGACGTTGTCGCCCGTGTGGCCCTTCACGGTGACGGTGGTCTTGAAGCCGCTCCAGTCGCTCATCTCGCCCGGGTCGGTCGTGCCGTACTGGAACGAGATCGTCGCGCCGGCCGGGATGTCCTTCGCACCGTCGTTGGTGAAGACGACCTTCGGCGAGATCGGGTAGTTGTTGTCGCCGAGCGCGAACTCCGTGTACCGGATGTCGACGTCGAGCGCCTGCGTCGGCATCGTCCGGTCGGCGTTCGCCTTCGACGCGCCGTAGGGCGTCGTGGCCGAGAGCTTGCTGTGCATGAGGTCGACGAGCGTGCTGCCGATCTCGTACTGGCCCTTCGCCTGGTCGTAGCCGAAGTCACCCGCGAGCTCCCAGATCATCAGGCCACCGAGGCCGGTGTCCGCGACGTAGTCCGCCTTGGCGGCGATCGCCTCGGTCGAGTCACCGGAGAGGAAGGTCTTCGTCTGCGCGTTCCACCACCACTCGTTCTTGGTGACCGGGTCGAAGTGGCGCTCGTACGAGCCCTGGATCGTGTCCGTGACGCCGTACGCGGAGACGTAGTCGCCCGTCACGCCCTTCTCGAGGTTCAGCACGTGCCACATCGGGTTGACACCGGCCGGGACCGCGTTGCCCTGCGGGTCGCTGTCGTACCAGAGGTTGTCGATGCCCTCCGCGCCGTGGCCGCACTTGTTGTTGGTGCCCGCCGGGCAGAGGAACCCGGCCGGCGCCTTGGCGGTGCCGCCCATGCCGTAGGTGCCGCCCTGCACTCCCTGGAAGCCGCGCGTGTAGAACGGCACGCCCAGGTTGATGCGACCCGACTGCATGGCGCCCCGGAAGTAGTGCGAGGCCCAGTCGCCGTTGAGGTAGCCGATGCCCTTGTACGCGCTGTACACGCCGCCGGCCGCGAGCTCGGGGTCCTTGCCGTCGTCGAACAGGGCGCCGTTGCCGCCCACGTACTCGTTCCAGGCACCGTGCAGGTCGTACGTCATCATGTTGACGTAGTCCGTGTACTGCGTGACCTGGTAGACCTCCATGCCGCGGAGCAGCCAGCCCGACGACGGCGTCGCGGTGGTGAGCATGTAGTACTCGCCGTCCTGCGCGCCCGCCGCGTCGAGCTTCTCGCGCAGCGTCCTCATGAGGTTCACGTAGCCCTGGAAGAGCTGCCCGCGGCGCTTGTCGGAGATCTGGAAGTCGTCCGGGTTGCCGGCCTGGTTGTTCGAGGTCGGGTACTCGTAGTCGATGTCGATGCCGTCGAACCCGTACTCGCGGACGAAGTCGACGACCGAGTCGGCGAAGGTGTCGATCCGGGCCTGCGACTCCGTCATCGTGTAGAAGCCGCCGGACGCGACGCGCTTGCCGCTCGCGTCGAAGTAGCCGCCCGTCTCGGCCCAGCCGCCCACGGCGGGGATGACCTTGACGCCCGGGTGGGCCTTCTTGTACTTCGCCAGCAGGTTGAAGTGGCCCGTGTAGTCGAGCGTCGGGTCCATCTCCGCGCCCGCGACGCCCGGCCAGGTCATGTCCGTCGCCGCGTTGCCCGCCGCGCCGTCGTTCACCGAGACCTTGTCGTTCCCGTCGATGTGCGCGAACGCGTAGTTGATGTGGGAGAGCTTGTCCCACGGGATGTCGCTCGCGAGGTAGCGCGGCTGGCCGTTCGAGCCCGTCCGCCAGCTCGAGAAGTAGCCGATGACGCGGCGGTCGAGGCCGTTCGGCAGCTTCTCGCGCCCGCTCTCGTCGTAGACGTCGCAGTAGGGCGTCAGGACGCCCGCCGTCTGCGCCATGCCGTCAGGACGGCACTTCTCGTCCGGGTTCGCGGCGGGGTCCGTCGTCGGGTCGGTCGTCGGGTCGGTCGTGGGGTCCGTCGTCGGGTCGGTCGTGGGGTCCGTCGTCGGGTCGGTCGTGGGGTCCGTCGTCGGGTCGGTCGTGGGCTCCTCGGTCGGGGTGTCGCCGCACGCACCGAGCGACTCCCAGGGGCCGTACTGCTCCGCGCCCGGGACGTTGTTCTGCGTCCACCACTTCGCCCGGTAGTTCTGGCCGTCGTGCGAGACGGTCGCGCCGCCCCCGTAGGCCGGGGTCGGGGACCAGGGGTCCGCGCACACCGTCGTCGCGGCGGCGGCGACGGGGGTCGCGGCCTGTGCGGCCGCGGCACCGGCGAGGCCGGTGGCCAGCACGGCGAGCGTCGTGACGGCCGCGACGACCTGTGGCCGGCGTCCGGGAGCGCGG
>NZ_JBHXIC010000047.1:0-14127 GCF_042723955.1 Cellulosimicrobium cellulans
TACCCCGCTCCCCCGCAGGACACCTCGCCACCGTCCCCGATCGGAGCCGGTCCGGCCCCGATAGGGTTAGGTCCCGTGCCTCCAGGGCAGCTCCCCCCGGGGGCGCGCCCACCCGTCTGCGGGAGACCCCGCCCGCCCCCCCCCGCGCCCGGGGGCCCCCGGGGCCGCGCCGTAGCGCCGCGGGGTCCCCCCCGCCGATGTGCTCGGCCCCCGCGGCGGCGGCCGCGTCGAGCAGGTCGAGCACGCCGGGCCGGCGCAGCACACCGTCCTGCGGGAACGCGACGATCTCGGCGTGCACGGCGCCGCCGAGCGCGGCGAGCGCCTCGCGCACGACCTCGATGCCGCGCAGCCCCAGGCCGAGGTCGACGTCCACGTGGGTGCGGATCGCCGTCGTGCCGTGGCGCACGAGCTCGCGCAGCACGGCGAGGGTGACGTCGACGCCGGGGATGCCGAGCTCGTCGCGGTGCGCGCGCTCGTGCGCGATGCGGCCCTGCGTGGTCGCCTCGCCGCCGTAGCTGACCCACGGCTTGCCCCACCAGCTCTTGTCGACGTGCGCGTGCGCGTTGACGAGGCCGGGCAGCGCGAGCAGCCCGCGTCCGTCGACGACACCGGTCGCGTCGCTCGCCGTCGTGCCCGTCGGCAGGCCCGACGGCGCTGGAGCGGCCGGGTCGTGCGGTGCCACCGCGGCGATGCGCCCCTCGGCGACGTGCAGGTCGACCCGCTCGCCGCCCCAGGGGCGGACGTCGCGCAGGACGGTGACGGTCTCAGGGGCGTTCGGGCTGGTCATGCGGCGGGTCCTTCCGGGAGCGGGACGACGACCTGGGGCCGTCCGGGGATCTGGATCTCGTAGGTGTCGAGCGTGCCGAGGTCGACGACGGTCGCGCCGTCCCACGCCTCGGCCTGCGTGTAGCCGCCGGCGAGCACCGCGCTCAGGCTTCCGGTCGCGGGGTCGGTCCACGTGGTCGCGGTCTCGTGCCGGCGCGTCAGCGGTGCGACCTGCTCCGCGCCGGTCGCGGGGTCGAGCACCGTCACGTTCGGCCCGCCCGCGGCGTTGCCGAACGGACCGTTGCCCACGACGACGACACGACCGTCGGGGGCGCGCGCCATGCCGTGCTGGTGGCTGTCGGCGGCGGAGGGCACGCTCGTCGTCGTGCCGGTGGCCGGGTCGAGGCGGACCAGCACGCGGCCCTGGTAGGGGAGCAGGAGGGAGCCGTCGTCGTCGAGCACGGCGTAGTGCGGCTTCTCGAACGACGCGAGCCCGCCCTCGGTGCCGAACGGCGCGACCTCGATGCGCCGCGCCTCGAACGTCGTGGCGTCGACCACGTGCACGGAGAACTCGTCGTGGTCGACGGTGTAGACCTCGCCGCCGTCGGCCGCGACGAGCACGTCGAACGGACGCAGGCCCACGGGCGTGCTCGCGAGGACGTCGCGCGACGCGAGGTCGATCGTCTCGAGCGTCGACGAGTCGCCCCGGTGGACGGCCACGTAGACCCGGGTCCCGTCGGGCGACACGGCGATGCCCATGCCGCCGCGGCGGTACTCGCCGAACCCGACCCGGGACGGCGTGTCCCGGTACGGGATCAGGTCGACGCGCTCGCGCGTGGCGAGGTCGACGACCGCGACCCCCTGCGCCGTCGAGACGTACGCGCGCATCGTCGGAGCGTGCACGGCGACGCCCCACGGCGCTGCCCCGACCTCGATGCGGTCGACGACGGCGCTGCCCTCGCGGATCATCGGGTCGACGACGGCGAGCCCGTCGGACTCGGCCTCCGTGGCGAGCAGGTAGCGCGGAGGCGTCGCGGCCGGTTCCTCGGGGGCTGACGGCTCGGTGGTCGGGGCCGGCACGGGTTCCGTGGGCGAAGACGGCGCGACGTCCGGAGCCGGGGCGGACGGGGCGGCGTCGCCCGCGGCGCCGGGTGAGCAGGCGGCGATCACTGCGACCACAGCGGTCGTGGCCCATGCCGCGACGGCGTGCCGGGTGCGGCGCCGCACGGGCGCGGTGCCACCGGGACGGGAGAGGAAAGGCATCGAAGAATGGTATACCAATCGCCGGAACGAGTTCTCGACGCCCCGAGCCGCTCCCGGACCGGGCCGAGAACCGCGCCGAGGACCGGGCGACGACCGGGCGGACGCGTCGGCAGCGCGACCCCGCCCTACGCGCGGTCGTGGGCCGACGCCTCGGCGGCCCGCGGCTCCAGCACGACGACCGCCGTCTCGGTCGGGCGCCGCGCGGCGAACCCGTCGAGCGCGTGGTCGAACGTGCGCCACCGCTCCCAGAGCCGGGCGCGCTCCGCCCCCTCGGCCGCGCGACCGTGGACGGCGCGCGTCTCGCCGTCCAGCTCGACGGTCGTGTCCGGGTGCGCCTGGAGGTTGAGCCACCACGCCGGCTCGGGCGCGGCCCAGCCGTTCATCGCGAGGGTGACGAGGTTCGGGCCGTCCTCGAAGTACCCGACGATCACGTCGTGCTCACGGCCCGTTCGTCGCCCGACCGTGCGGAGCAGGAGCGTGCCCCACTTCGCGGGCTGCGGGCGCCACAGGCCGCGCCGGTGCCCGGTGACCCTGTAGTACGCGCGGTGCACGACCCAGGCCGTGCGGATGAACCACCGAGGCGGGAGCCGGGGTGGGCGCTCGGGGGCGGGAGGTGCGGAGGACGTGTCGGTCATGGTCACCGTCCTGCGTCGGAGGGGAGCCGAGGAACCTCGACGCAGCAACGGTCCCGCGGGTCGGGGCGCGCGTCAACGGTCCGTCACCGGTCGAGGGTCGCGGGCTCCTCCCGCACGACGTCGGCCGGCGACTTGTCGCGCCGCCACCCCTTCCACACGGGGTGCCGCAGCTTGCCGAACGGGATGTCGTCGCCCTCGCCCTCGCCGGGCCCCGTCCACTCGGCGTAGACGACCTCGGCGACCCGCCGTGGCGACACCCAGCGCGCGTCGCGCGCGTCCTCGCGGGGGACGCCCGTCGCGGGCGCCGTGGTGCGCTCGATCCGGCCGAGCTCGGTGACGAGGTCGCGTCGCTCCGCGTCCGTGAAGCCCGACCCGACGCGGCCCACGTAGACCAGCCGGTCGTCGTCGGGCACCGCGAGCAGGAGCGACCCGACGAGGTGGGTCCGCTCTCCGTGCCCCGGGCGCCACCCCACGACGACGACCTCCTGCGACTGCGCGTGCTTGAGCTTGAGCCACAGCGCCGAGCGGCGGCCCGACGAGTAGGTGCCGTCGCGCCGCTTGGCGACGACGCCCTCCAGGCCGAGCCGCTTCGACGTCTCCACCGCCGCGTCGAGGTCGCCGTCGAACGCGGGCGGCACGTGGACCGGCGCGCGCGCGTCGCCCAGCACGTCCTCGAGCACCTCACGCCGCTCGTCGTAGGGGCGCTTGGCGAGCGAACGGCCCGCGGTCTCCAGGACGTCGAACACCATGAGGTCGACGGCGACCTTCCGCCGTGCCGCCGCCACGTCCCCGGGTTTCGCGATGTTCGCGCGCTGCTGGAGGCGCCGGAAGCTCGGCCGACCCCGCGCGTCGAGCGCGACGATCTCGCCGTCCAGCACGACGGGCAGCGCCTCGGCCGGGACCTGCTCGGCGAGCGCCTGCAGCTCCGGGTACGTCACCGTCATGTCCTTGCCCGAGCGGCTCACGAGCCGCACCTGGCCGTGCGAGACGTGCGCGAGCGCCCGGAACCCGTCCCACTTCATCTCGAACGCCCACGAGTCGTCGTCGTGCAGGTCGCCCGCCGACGCGGGCGACGCGAGCATGGGCCGCCAGTCCGTCCGCGCCGGGGCCGGCTCGGCGTGGTCGTGGTCGGGTTGGGTGGCGGGTGGGGCGCTCGTCTTCTTCGTCTCGCCCTGGTCGCGGCCCTCCGCGGTCGCCGCCCCCGGGGTGCCGCCGCGCGGGGCCATGAGGTGGATGAGCCAGTTGGCTGTGTCGCGGCCGTCACGCCCGTCGCGGCCGCCCGTGTGGATGAGCGCGAGGCGGCGCGTGCCGTGCTGCTCGCCACGGAGGGTGACGATGACCTCCTTGCCGTCCCGCCACTTCTCCAGCTCGTACGTGCCGGCGTCCCAGATGCTCACCTCGCCCGCGCCGTACTCGCCCTTCGGGATCGTGCCCTCGAACGCCCCGTACGCGAGCGGGTGGTCCTCGGTCTGGACGGCGAGGTGGTTCTTCTTCGGGTCGGTCGGCTCGCCGCGGGGCAGCGCCCAGCTCACGAGGACGCCGTCGTGCTCGAGCCGGAAGTCCCAGTGCAGGCGCCGGGCGTGGTGCTCCTGGATGACGAAGCTGTTGCCCTCGCTCGCCGGTGGTGCCTCGTCCGGGACGGGCTCGGGCGTCCGCGCGGCGTCGCGCATCGAGCGGTAGCGGTGCAGGCGGTCGGGCCGCTCGTCGTCCCCGGCCCCGGGGTCGTCCGCGCCGTCGTCGCCCGACGTCGCGGCGCCCTTGCGCTCGAACGTCGCCATGCGCTCGGGCGTGGGCTCGAGCGCGGAGAGGTGGCCCAGCGTGAGCGCGGCCAGCGGGTCACCGATCGTCCGCACGCGCTCGACGACCTCGTCGGCGTCGAGGTGGCGCAGGTCCGGGTCGTCGAGCTCCTCCCACGTGCGGGGCGCGGCGACGGTCGGGTGCTCGCGCCCGCGCAGCGAGTACGGCGCGATGGTCGTCTTGTTGCCGTTGTTCTGGCTCCAGTCGACGAGCACCTTGCCGCCGCGCAGCGACTTCTTCATGTCGCTCACGACGAGGTCGGGGTGCTCGGCCTCGAGGTAGCGCGCGAGCTCGTGCGCGACGTCGGACACGGCCGCGGCGTCCTGCTTGCCGTCGAGCGCGGCGTACAGGTGGATGCCCTTGGACCCGCTCGTCACGGGCAGGGGCTCGAGCCCCATGCCCTGCAGGATCTGCCGGGCCAGGCGCGCGACCTCCGCGCACTCGGCCAGCCCGGCCCCCGGGCCGGGGTCGAGGTCGAGGACGAGCCGGTCGGGGTTGAGGTGGGCCCCGGTGCGGCCGAACTGCCACTGCGGGACGTGCAGCTCGAGCGACGCCGTCTGGCCGAGCCACGTGAGCGTCGCCAGGTCGTCGACGAGCACGTAGTCGTTCGCGCTGCTCTTGTGCTGGATCCGGCGCGTGCGGACCCACGACGGCACGCCCTGGCCCGCGTTCTTCTGGAAGAAGACCTGACCCTCGACGCCGTCGGGCCAGCGCTTGCGCGTCGCGGGCCGGTGGGCGCAGTGGGGGAGCATGACGTCGGCGACGGCTGCGAGGTAGGCGAGGACGTCCGCCTTGGTCGTCCCGGTCGCGGGGTAGAGGACCTTGTCGAGGTTCGTGAGCCGCAGGCGGTGGCCACCGACGTTCACCGTCTCGCCCGCGCCGCGGCTCGATGTGGTGGCCATGGGCCCATGGTGGCCCGCACGGGGCGGCGCCGCCCGCGGGAGGGACCCGACGAGGGACCAAGGGCCCTGTCCACGGGCCGTCGCGGGAACTTCCCGGCGTCCCCGACCGTGCACACTGGAAGAGGCGGCCGGACCCTCCCGGGGAGGCCGCCGGGACGATGCAAGCACCGAGAGGAACACCGTGACGCACCTGACGACCGACGACGTACCGCTCCCCGCGGAGATCGGTCCGCGCGTCCGCGAGTTCCGGCGCCTGATGATGAACTACAAGTTCGGCATCGACGAGGTGATGACCAAGATCACGGTCCTGCGCGACGAGTTCCGGCACGTCCACGACGACAACCCGATCGAGCACCTCGGCTCGCGCCTGAAGTCGCTCGAGTCGATCGTGGCCAAGGCACGGCGCAAGGGGATCCCGCTCACGCCGGAGGGCGTGCGGGAGAACATGTTCGACGTCGCGGGCGTGCGCGTGACGTGCGCGTTCGTCTCGGACATCTACCGCGTGCGGGACCTGCTCGTCGGTCAGCGCGACCTCACGGTGCTGGAGGAGCGCGACTACATCGCCCACCCCAAGGGCAACGGGTACAAGAGCCTGCACCTCATCGTGCAGGTGCCCGTGTTCCTGTCCGACCGCGTCGAGGACGTCGTGGTGGAGATCCAGCTCCGCACGATCGCCATGGACTTCTGGGCGAGCCTCGAGCACAAGATCTACTACAAGTACCAGCGGGACGTGCCGCAGCACCTCACCGACGCGCTCAAGCTCGCGGCCGACGTCGCCGCGACCCTCGACACGACCATGGAGCGCATCCACGACGAGGTCCGCGGTCTCGACGGCGTGCCCGAGCCCACGGAGAACACGGACGAGCTCGCCACGCCGCGCGAGGTGATGGAGAGCTTCATGCGGACGGCGCAGGTCGCCGACGAGGCGTTCCACGAGCGCCGCCACGACGGCTGACGCCGCCTACCCTGCGGGTCGGCGGCGCCGCCGCTCGGCGGAGCGGGCTCAGGTCCAGCGGAACCAGCGCGCCGCGCCGACGGTGCCGACGACGACCGCACCACCGAGCGCGACGAGGTGCGCCATCTCCACGGGTTGCCCCGCCCACGCGTCGCCGAGCGCCTGCACGGCGGCGCCGAAGGGCAGCATCTCGCCGACGCGCGCGACCGGCTCGGGGAGGTTCGACACGGCGCCGAACATGCCGCCGGTCGCCCCGAACGCGAAGAACGCGACGAGGCCGAGCGCGAGCGCGGCGTTCGGGGTCGGCGCGACGGCGGCCACGAGCATCCCCACCGCGTACATCGCCGCCGACGCCAGGACGAGCACGCCGAGCGCGACCCCCGGGGACGCGGGAAGTCGCGCGTCGAACGCGAGCGTCGCGACGACGAGGGCGAGCGCGACGCCCCCGGCGGTCTGGGCGATGCTCACCACGACCTGCGCGACGAGCACCATCGCGGGCGACGCGGGCGTGACGGACAGGCGCTTGAGGACGCCGGACCGCCGGTAGTAGGCGAGAAAGCTCGGCATGTTGATGACGCCGATGATGCCGACGACGATCGCGAGCACGACCGGGATCACGAAGACGTCGAACGCCGTCCTTCCCCCCGAGCCCGGGAGGACCGTCGTCGTGGCGTCGCTGACGCCGTACATGACGAGGATCAGCACGGGCATGCCGAACGGCATGACGAGCCCGGCGGTGTCGCGCGCGACCATGCGTGCCTCGGCGCCGACCAGGGCGGCCCACGCGCGCGGTCCGGGCCTGCTCGGGGTGCGCCGCCCGGACGGCGTCGTCACGGCGGGGACGGTGGTGGTCATGCGGCCTCCTCGGTCGGGGCGGTCGTCGCACGGGGATTGCCTGGCGGGTCGTCGGTGAGCGTGCGTCCCGTCAGGGCGAGGAACGCGTCGTCGAGCGTGGCGCGCTCGAGGCGGGTCTCCGTCGCGACGACGCCGGCTCGCACGAGCGCGGTGCTCACCTCCTGGAGCAGGTCGCCGTGCCCGGTCACCACGACCTGGTCCCCGCGGACCGCGACGTCGTCCACGCCAGGAACGCGGTCCAGGAGCGCGGGCGGCAACGGCTGCGCGACGCGGAAGCGCACGCGCTGGTCGAGCCCGGCACCCGCGACCAGACCGGCCGGGGTGTCGTGCGCGACGACGCGACCGCTCTCGAGCAGCGTCACGCGGTCGCACAGCCGCTCGACCTCCTCCATGAGGTGCGAGACGAGGAGCACGGTCGTGCCGCCGTCGCGCAGGTCCTCGACGACGCCCCAGACCTGCCGGCGCGCCTGCGGGTCGAGCCCCGTCGTGAGCTCGTCGAGGATCACGACGCGCGGGTCCCCGACGAGCGCGAGGACGATCGCGACCCGCTGCTGCTGGCCGCCCGAGAGCCGCTCGTAGCGCACGTCGCGCTGCTCCTCGAGACCCAGGGTCGCGACCAGCTCGTCGGGGTCGCGGCCTGCCCCGTAGAACGTGCGGTAGAGGTGCGCGAGCTCGCGCACCGTCAGCGCGCCGTGCAGGAACCCCGACTGGAGCTGCACCCCCAGCATCTGACGCACCGCGGCGCGGTCCGTGAACGGGTCGAGGCCGAGCACGCGTACGGACCCGTGGTCGGGCCGGCGTACGCCCGCGACCATCTCGACCGTGGTCGTCTTGCCCGCGCCGTTGGGGCCGAGGACGCCCAGGACCTCGCCCTCCACGGCGACGAGGCTGACGTCGTCGACCGCCGTGGTCGTCCCGCCCTTGCGGCGGTAGCGCTTGGTGAGGTTCCGTGCGTCGACGGCGTCCATGTCGTCCTCCTGCTCGTCCGCGGTGTGCCGGTGACGGGCGGGGAGGTCCCGCCCGGGTGCTCCCTCGACGCTAGGGAGCGGGGGGAGCGGGCCGCGCGTGCCGGTCGTCACCGACCCCGCCCATGACTTCCGGCACGTCGCGCGCGGGCGCCCGGTCCGTAGGGTGGAGGGATGCGACGGACCGACCCGGAGGTGTGGGCGGGCATCGCGATGCTCGTCGTCATCCTCGGCATCGGGGCGCTCGTCCCGATCGCCGCACCCGATGCCCTGACCGTCCCCGTCGCGGCCTGGCTCGCGGTGTTCGCCGCGTTCGTCCTGGTCACCGTGGGGATTGTCCTCGGGTCCGGCTTCGCGACGTCCCGCGTGCACACGCTGCTCGGCGCGCAGGTCGTGCTCGTCGCGACGCTCGTGCTCACGGCTCCCGGCGCGGGCTGGCTCCCCATCCTGCTCGTCGTCGTCGCGGCGCTGAGCGTGTACGTCGTCCCCGTGCCCGTCGCGGCCGTGGTCGTCGCCGTGAACGTCGTCGTCGTGGGAGTCGCGTCCGGCCTGCACGGCTCCGTCACCGACGCCCTGCTCACCGCGACGATCTACCTGCTGCTCCAGGTCGCGAGCGTCGGCTCGACCCTCGCGCTCCAGCGCGAGCGGCGCATGCGCGAGCAGCTCGCCGTCGCGCACGTCGAGCTGCGCGCCGCGGCCGTCCTGCGGGACGAGTCGACGCGCTCCGAGGAACGCCTGCGGATCGCGCGCGAGCTGCACGACGTGCTCGGCCACCAGCTCACCGTGCTCGCGCTCGAGCTCGAGACGGCGAGCCACCAGGACGGCGAGCGGGCCCGCAAGCACGTGGTGCGGGCCAAGGACGTCGCCCGCGAGTTGCTCGGCGACGTGCGGGCCACCGTCGGCGAGCTCCGGCGGCACGCGCCGAGCCTGGAGGAGTCGCTCGGCTCGCTCGTCGAGCGGGTGAGCGTGCCGCGCGTGCGCGTCGCCGTCGACGACGACGTCACGGTCGACGAGGAGCAGACGGTCGTGCTCGTGCGCGTGGTCCAGGAGGCGCTGACCAACGCCATCCGGCACGCCGAGGCCACCGTGCTCGACGTGACCGTCACCGCCGAGGACGGCCGCGTGCGGCTCGTCGCGCAGGACGACGGACGGGGCGCCGCCCGCGTGGAGCCGGGCAACGGGCTGCGGGGGATCGAGGAACGGGTCCGGGCCGCCGGCGGCACCGTCCGCCTCGACGGGCGCAGCGGGTTCCGCGTCGAGGTCGAGCTCGCCCCCGAGCGACACGCGGCCCTCGTCGAGCACCGCCGTGCCGGGGGAGACGGTCGGGCGATCCCGCGCGACACCGCCCCGGTGCGCCCGACGGTGGCGGGCGCATGAGCGACGCCGCGGTGCGCGTCCTGCTCGTCGACGACCAGACGCTCGTGCGGCAAGGGATCCGCAGCCTCCTCGAGCTCGCGCCCGACGTCGACGTCGTCGCCGAGGCCGAGGACGGGTTGGCGGCGCTCGCGGCCGTGCGCGAGCACGAGCCCGACGTGGTGCTGCTCGACCTGCGCATGCCGCGCCACGACGGGATCTGGGCGCTCGAGGCGATGAGCGAGAGCGGGTACGACGTCCCCGTGCTCGTGCTCACGACGTTCGACGACGACGCGCTCGTGTTTCGCGCCCTGCGCGCCGGAGCCCGGGGGTACCTGCTCAAGGACGTGACGCTCGAGCAGCTCACGGGCGCCGTCCGCACGCTCGCCTCCGGCGGCACGCTCGTGCAGCCGTCGATCACCGACCGCCTCCTGCGCGCGGTGCGGGCCGGGACCGTCCCCGCCGACGACCTGGACGACGGCGCTGGTCCGGTGCAGGAGCTGACCGACCGCGAGCTCGAGGTGCTCCGCCTCGTCGCGGCGGGGTTCTCCAACCGCGAGATCGCGCACGCCCTCTTCCTGGCCGAGGGGACCGTGAAGAACCACGTGTCGACCGTGCTGCTCAAGCTGGGGACGCGCGACCGCACGCGCGCCGTGCTGCGCGCGCTGCACGTCGGCCTGCTCGGCTGACGCCGGTCAGAGCAGCGTCTCGACGCCGATCGTCACGCGGTCGCCGACGTCGACGCCCTCGGCGCGACGCACCGCGGCCTTGATGGGCACCACGAACGTCTTGCGCTGCGCGTCGGGGAACACCGACGTCGACCAGCGCTGCGCCCCGAGCGTCACCTGGACCTTGACGGAGCCGAACCCCGCGGGTGGCAGCGGCAGCTCCGCGATCTCGTCGCTCACGTCCTCCGGCAGCGCGGCGAACACCCAGCTGTCGGTGCGTGCCTCCCACCGCCACAGCTCTGCCTCGAACTCGAACCTCGTCCCCGCCACCCGACCATGGTGCCGCGGGCCACCCACACGCGCGGCGTCGTCGGGCGGGCCGCGGACGTCGCCCGCACGCGACCCAGCGCCGCCACCCCTCGCGGGCGGGCGCGCGGGGCGCCACCATGGACGGATGAGGGCCATCTGGAAGGGCGCCATCACGTTCGGTCTCGTCAACGTCCCCGTCAAGGTGTACTCCGCGACGGAGGACCACGACGTGCCGCTGCACCAGGTCCACGACAAGGACGGCGGGCGCATCCGCTACCGGCGCGTGTGCGAGATCGACGGCGAGGTCGTGCCCTACGAGCACATCGACAAGGCGTACGACGACGGCGAGCGCACGGTCGTGCTGACGAGCGAGGACTTCTCCGCGCTCCCCGCCGAGCGCAGCCGGGAGATCGAGGTCGTGGAGTTCGTGCCGAGCGAGCAGATCGACCCGCTGCTGCTCGACCGCAGCTACTACCTGGAGCCGGACTCGAAGTCCAACAAGGCGTACGTGCTCATGCGGCGCACGCTCGAGGAGACCGACCGCACGGCGATCGTGAAGTTCGCGCTGCGCCAGCGCACCCGGCTCGCGGCGATGCGCGTGCGCGACGACGTGCTCGTGCTCCAGACGCTGCTCTGGGCCGACGAGGTGCGCGAGGCCGCGTTCCCCTCGCTCGACGACGAGGCGAAGGTGACCGACAAGGAGCTCGCCATGTCGGCGCAGCTCGTCGCGAGCTTCGAGGCCGACTTCACGCCCGAGGAGTACGAGGACGACTACCAGGCGCAGCTCCGCCAGCTCATCGAGGCCAAGCTCGAGCAGGGCGACGCGCTCGACACCGCCGAGACCTTCGGCGAGCAGCCCGAGGAGGGCGAGGGCGCCGAGGTCATCGACCTCATGGAGGCCCTGCGCAAGTCCGTCGCGTCGTCGAAGAGCAGCCGGGCGAGCGGGTCGGGGTCGTCCGGCGGGTCGACGGCGAAGGGCGGCTCGGGCCGCAAGGCCGCCTCGTCGTCGGGCAAGAGCTCCTCGGGCTCCCGGACGAAGAGCACGGGGGCCAAGGACGAGGGCGCGAAGCCCGCCGCCAAGAAGACCTCGAGCCGCTCGTCGTCCTCGAAGGAGAAGACGGCGGCGAAGACGACGGCGAGGACGACGCGGAAGAAGGCGTCCGCGTAGGGTCGCGACCTCGCTCCTCGGCGCCACTCCGCGCCGCGCGATGAGTTCGGTGCCCGGCGCGCGTCGGAACGGTGAGGACGGCCGGCCGGCCGCCCGTGAGGCCTGTGACGAACGGAGACGACGATGCGCGCGATCGTGCCGAGCCTGTGGTTCGACGGCAACCTCGAGGAGGCCATCACCTTCTACGCGAGCGTCTTCCCCGACGTGAAGGTCGGCGACGTGTTCCGCCAGCCCGACGGCACGGCGGTGTCGGCCGACTTCGAGCTCGCCGGTCACCGGTTCGCGGCCATCAACGGCGGCCCGCAGTTCCCGTTCACCGAGGCGGTGTCGTTCGTCGTCGAGTGCGAGTCGCAGGACGAGGTCGACGAGTACTGGGCCGCGCTCACCGACGGTGGCCAGGAGTCGCAGTGCGGCTGGCTCAAGGACCGGTTCGGCCTGTCGTGGCAGGTGGTCCCCGTCGAGTTCCTCGCGATGCTCCAGGACCCGGACCCCGCCCGCGTCCAGCGCGTCGTCGACGTGATGATGACGCAGGCCAAGCTCGACCT
The DNA here is from genome assembly GCF_042723955.1 of Cellulosimicrobium cellulans. Taxonomy (GTDB): domain Bacteria; phylum Actinomycetota; class Actinomycetes; order Actinomycetales; family Cellulomonadaceae; genus Cellulosimicrobium; species Cellulosimicrobium cellulans_H. Next base: position 12,181 of record NZ_JBHXIC010000047.1, read on the forward strand.
GGGACCGCTGCGGGCGGCCTTCGACGGCTGACCTGACGACAGGCCTCGGCCGGAGCGGCACAGGTGGTCCGCCGGGGATGTCCAGACCGCGCCCAGGTCTGGTTGAATGCGCTCGTCATCTCCGCCGACGGCACTGGCCGTCCTCTCGTGAAGGACCACGACACCGAGTGAAGAAGCTCCTTGCCGGCACCGTGGGGACGGTGCTGGCCCTCGGCGGGCTGGGCGTCGCCACCGCGACCCCCGCAGCCGCCGCTACCCAGTACGTGCAGCCGTCCTGCAACTCTCTCTACGTCAGCCTCGAGGACTACCCGGAGGGCACCTCCGTCGTCGTGACCCTCGACGGGGAGACGGTCGAGAGCACGACGTTCGACACGTCGTACTCCTTCTGGCGCGACGTCGACTTCTCGACCCCGCACGACTGGAGCGTCGAGGTCGACGCCCCGGACGGTGTGGAGGGTGACTTCGTCGACAGCGGCACCACGAGTCCGTGCGACACCGACCCGAACGCGTGGTCCGACGCCTGGGCCTCGTGCGGCGAGCTCTCCACCTCCGTGAGCGGCTACCCGGAGGGTTCGCGCATCGTCGTGAACCTGGACGGCGAGGTCGTCGCGGACGAGACGTTCACCGGCTCCAGCGCGAACAGCTGGTCGCTGGACTGGCAGGTCGCGCACGACTGGTCGGTCGTGCTCGACGCCGCAGACGACGCGCTCGACCGGACGTGGTCCGGGACGACCGAGCCGTGCCGCTTCGACCCGAGCCTGCGCGTCGACGTCAGTGCGTACTGCGAGTCCCTGTGGGTCAACGTCGCGGGGTACCCGGCAGGGACCGCCATCACCGTCCGGCTCGACGGCGAGGCGCTCGCGGAAGGGTCGGTCGACGAGAGCGGGTACTTCTCGGGTGGGTGGACCATCGACGGTTCGCGCGCCCAGGAGTGGGTGGTCGTGCTCGACGCCGCAGACGACGCGCTCGACCGGACCGAGACGGGAGTCTCGGAGCCCTGCTGGGTGGAGCCGAACACGGTGGAGCCGGTGACCCCGGTGACGGTGACGGACTGTTCCGCGACGCCCGCCGACGTCGTGCTGCCGGACGACACCGCCGAGATCACGTACGAGCGCACGGTCGACGGGATCGTCGCGACGGCCTCCCTGGGGTACGTGCTCCCGCCCTCGTCCGACCAGTGGGGGCCGCACGACGGCGGCCGGCTCCTTCTCGGCTGGTACTCGGTCGTCCGCCCTCGTTGCGACCTCGAGGTCGTCTCGGTGACCCCGGTGTGCGACGCCGGGGTGCCGTACGTGGACATCTCCGTGACGCCGCCGGCTGGCGCGACCGACGACAACTCGACCTTCTACATCGAGTGGGAGGGACCCGGCGGAGGCTACGAGGTGGTGTACGGCGACGCGGGGTTCGGGCACCCGTGGACGACGCGCCAGCCGTGGCCGGGGTTCATCACCCATGACGACGGGACCGTCTCGCCGACGTACGACCCGACGTGGCGGCTCGACGACGTCGACCTCGTCCTGTACGCGACCGTCGCCGCCGAGGGCGGCGCCTACTCGGTCGGGTACAGCGCGACCGTCGAGGACGCGCCGACGGCTGACCCCTGCGCCGACGACCCCGGCCCGCGCTTCTCCGTCGACGTGAGCGAGCGCTCGCTCGCGGGCAAGAACTACCTCGCGGTGCGCGTGCTCAACGAGGATGACAGCACCGCGGACGTGAGCGTCGTGACGCCGTTCGGCCGCAAGCACTTCCCGCGCGTCGCGGCGGGGGCGAGCGCGTACCAGGCGTTCGCGGTGCGGACGACCGAGCCGGTCGAGGGCCAGGTGGACGTCTCCTTCACGGCAGATGTCGACGGCGAGCCGGTGACGCGCGAGCGTTCCGTCCCGTTCTGGCTCGGCGGCTAGCCGCGGCGGTCGAGAACGAAGCGGGCCCGGGGGGGGGGGGGGCGAC